>DVDT01000104.1 GCA_015296085.1 Trichormus sp. M33_DOE_039
GGAATCATTTTGTCACTAAGTTTCACAAATGAGATTAATCTCAACAACATGCTTTATTGAGAATAGATGAAAACATAGCTTCAGACCGAACAACGAGAACTCAAGGGTTTCGAGGATTTCTTATCCCGAACTCAGGTTAACATACCACTAAATCTTGAAGACTTTTAGATTTAGTGTTCCCAGACATAGCGATCTTCAATCATTCGTGAACAACAATGAAATAAAGTCCTGATTATCAACAGTGAAACTATTAACCCTGTTCTAGCTTGAAAAAGGGGTGTGGGGGAGGCAGTTGCGTGGGCGGTGAACCACTTGCGGTGGACGGGTTTCCCGGCATAAGCAAAGTGGTGAACCCGAAGGGGTTTCCCGACTTGAGCAAACTGCCGTGTGTAAAGGGTATAGGGGTGTAAGGGAAAGACTTTTTCATGTTTTCTGATGCACGCAGTTCATGAGGGCTACTAACTTGAAAAAGGGGTGTAAGGGTATAGGAGTGTAAGGGTATAGGGGTGTAAGGGAAAGACTTTTTTATGTTTTCTGATGTACGCAGTTCATGACGGCTACTTAGTTTGTTGAAAACTAACTAGGATATCTCTAAACCATTGCTCTGTGCGATCGCCCATTGCTGGTTGAGAATATTCTATCTCTGCCTGTTGGCGACAAGCACGGCGATCGATTTTATCTAGTTGTTTAATCGCATTCACTAAGCCATCAACGCTATCCGGTTCTACTAAAAAACCAGTTTCGCCATCTTTGACAATTTCCGTCAGTCCCCCACGACGATAAGCAATCACCGGTACACCACAGGCTAACGCCTCAATCGCCACGTTACCGAAGGCTTCTACCCAACGCGGTGTTACTAATATCGCCCGACATTTACCTACTTCCTGTTGTAGTTGCTCAGTGGCGAGAAAGCCTACATATTCTATCGGAGCATGGGAGTAGTCTTGACAAATTTGTTGCCAATATTCTTCATCTTGTTTAAACCCGAAAATTTTGAGAGGAATTCCCGTAATTTGCGCCGCTGCGACTGCATCTTCTAGGGCTTTTTCAGGTGCAATTCTACCCAACCAAGCTAGAGATTCACCAGGTTCAGCACAGAACTGATAAAGCGATAAATCTATCCCACTACCTAAACAACGACATTGATCTGCAAAGGTAAATGTCTGTGCTTGTGTAGACGTATAAACACCGATTGTCCCAGGAAAATTAGTTGCCACCTGCTCAATAATAGAGTCCATTGCATCAGTCAAAGAACCCATACTAATTAAATGAGCAATGGGAATGTTAAAGAATGGAGTCAAATACAAAGGCAGCCAATCATAGGCAATATTGAAAATTAAATCATAATCTGTCTGCACTTGCCGAGCATAATCCCACATATTCCCCAATACAGAATTTTTCGGCAAAACAATTAGCTGATCTCGTGTCTGCGTTTGTGCTGGTGTTTGTACTTCGCCAGGAATTTCTATAACTGGCACATTTTTGACTTTTGACCCTTGAGGCGCAACAATTTTGACATTATGTCCGCGCTGTATCATTTCCTGCGCAACATTGATCAGGGTCAGTTCAACTCCCCCTCCAATCCCTGAGCCAATAGCACCCACAGGAGTAGATAACATCAGCAAATTCAGCAAAGAGTTTTGATCTGTAGTCATGGTATTTGCTCAACGAAAATTATTGTAGGATATTACGAATAACAATTTGGTATAAACCTTTCCACTGGGCTATTCTGAATTTTGACTTTGGCTAAAATCATTGATGAAATCGACAATCTTACCTGACCCCCTCAAACCCGGAGATTTACTGCGAGTTATCGCTCCTAGTGGTGCTTTGCGAGAATTTGCAGCCTTTGAGCGTGGTGTAGAAATTTGGCGATCGCACGGTTATCGTGTCGAGATTACCCCTGATATTGATTATCGGTGGGGATATTTAGCAAACACAGATGAAAACCGCCGTCATCAATTAGCTACTGCTTGGCAAGATCCAGAATGTCGCGGTATTCTCTGTGCTAGAGGTGGTTTTGGTAGCACACGCATCTTAGAAAATTGGCATTGGCAAGTTAACTCTACTCCCAAATGGCTGATTGGCTTTTCTGATATTACGGCTTTATTATGGAGTCTTTACAACGCAAGTATATCTGGTGTTCACGGCCCCGTATTAACAACATTAGCTGATGAGCCAGATTGGTCAATTGAGCGTTTATTTAACTGTGTAGAAGCACAAACCCTCACACCATTGAAAGGTTGTGGTTGGGGAGGTGGTGTTGCTAGTGGGATGCTGCTCCCAGGAAATTTAACGGTAGCTACCCATCTTTTAAACACACCAATTCAGCCTAATTTTGATGGGGTAATTTTAGCCTTGGAAGATGTTACCGAAGCCCCATACCGCATTGATCGGATGCTGACACAGTGGCGATTAAGTGGTGCATTAACCAAAGTTAGCGGTATTGCTTTAGGTGGCTTTACGAAATGCGAAGCACCTGCGAACGTACTGAGTTTTAGCATAGAAGAAGTTTTACGCGATCGCCTGGGTGATTTAGGGATTCCTGTTGTCTCTGACTTACCATTTGGTCATGACAGCCCCAATGCAGCCTTACCTGTAGGTACACTGGTAACTTTAGATGCAGATCAGGGGGTTCTCAGCTTCTAATAGTGTAGGGATGTAGGGGAAAAACTCATGGCTAATGACGATTGACTATTGAAAATCTTCAATTCCATTTACGGTAGCAACGAGTTGTGATGAAATAAGGGTGAAAAATTTCAATAAAATGACTTTGAATTGTCTTGAAAAAAGTATTTACTACTTCAGGGTCATCTATATGAAATGGAAACTCTTGATTAAAACCTTTAAAGAAACACCAGTTGACAATTATTTTTCCTTCCGCTTTGAGCATTTGATGGAATTGTAATAGCTGCTGACTGGGATCTGGCAAATGTTCTAAAACGTCAAAGGAAACGATAGTATTAAAAGTCTCATTAGTTGGTATTTCTCCACAAACAATAATTTTGTCACTCAATCCTAATTGTTCAGCTCGATAACGAACAAAATCACGACTGATAGAATTAATATCACAGTAGATTACTTGTTCAACTTGAGGGCAAAGAGCCGCACCAATTGTATGAGTGCCGATTCCACCCCCAAAATCTAATACCCGACCTTGGGCGTGATCAGCAATCAATCGCAGAGTATCTTCAATA
This sequence comes from Trichormus sp. M33_DOE_039, assembly GCA_015296085.1. Classification (GTDB taxonomy): domain Bacteria; phylum Cyanobacteriota; class Cyanobacteriia; order Cyanobacteriales; family Nostocaceae; genus Trichormus. Next base: position 3,198 of record DVDT01000104.1, read on the forward strand.
TAGTCATGACTTCTTAAATGCCATGCTCCCAACTCAAATAAGTAAAGTTCTCCTACTTGATCACGATAAAAAGCTGCCGCTTTTTCCCAATCAAAATCTCTTTTACCTAATTTGGTAAGTTGTTCTTGAGCAGTCTCTAACTTCATCTCTAGAGATTCTGCATCTAAATGCAAAAATGTTTGTAGATGCTGTTTTAAATCAAATGAATTAGCCCAGGCTGCTTGTAAACAAGATATAGCTGATAATGTATTCATCAATAAAATTTAAGTTTATTACACTGACATTCGTAGTATAATATAATGCTGTTTCTATTGAGCATTAAATCACAAGATTTAGTAGCTAAAGAGCAACTATTGCATTTAATTATATTTATGCTTTGACGTATAACCACATAAATTTTTAGATCAACTTGGCTCAAAACTTGGCATGAACTTGAAAATTTTCCACTACCACATAAAGAACTTTACTCTAAAGTTGATCAATCCTAGTTGGCGGCTTTCATGTTTGGGAACTGTTCTGAGTATATGTCTCTTATTATCTGGTTGTCAGGGAACATCTCTAAATCAGGAGGGAGTAATTCACCTCACCCTATGGCAATCAATCAATCCCCCTGCTAACCGGGATGTGTTTGAAAACTTAGTTAATAAATTTAATCAAACTCATCCTGATATCCAAGTAGAATCAGTCTTCATCGGCCAACCCCAATTGCCGAAAATCTTAACAGCAGTTGTAGGCAATGTCCCTCCAGATATTTTGGCATTTGATCCACAAAACACAGGTCAGTTTGCAGAATTAGGGGCAATTCAACCTCTAGACGCGTGGTTGGAAAATTTACCATTGAAGTCTGAAATTATTCCCAATTTATGGGATGAATTGCGCTTAAATGGACATATTTGGTCAATTCCTCTATATACTGCCAATCTCGGCATTTTTTACAGACCAAAACTTTTCCAAGCGGCGGGTATTACAGAAACGCCTCAGACATGGGAAGAATTAAGACAAGTTGCCAAAAAGTTGACTATTGACCGCAATGGTGATGGAAAACCGGAACAGTATGGAATATTACTACCCCTAGGAAAAGAGGAATGGACTGTCTTTAGTTGGTTTCCTTTTTTATTAAGTGCTGGGGGTGAGGTAGTCAAAGATAATAAACCCAATTTGACAAATCAAGCCGCTATTAATGCTTTGCAATTCTGGCAAGACTTGATCAAAGATGGTTCAGCAACACTTTCTCCACCAGAACGTGGTTATGAAGAAGACGCGTTTATGTCAGGTCGGGTAGCGATGCAAATCACGGGGCCTTGGACTTATATCATGAAGTCTAAAGTTGATTATCAGATGTTTCCCATGCCTGCAAATGTTGAGCGATCTACCGTGACAGCCACGGGTGTACTGTATCTGATGAAGACCACACAGGCTAAAGAACAAGCTGCACTCAAGTTTTTGGAGTATGTTTTGAGTGAAGAATTCCAAAAAGAATGGAGTATGGGTACGGGTTTTTTGCCAGTTAATATCAAAGCTACTGCAAGTGCAGCTTATCAGCAATTCATCAGCCAACAACCAGTGTTAAAAGTTTTTGCAGATCAAATGTCTACAGCCGGATCTCGACCGATAATTGCTGGATATAGTCGCCTATCTGATAGTTTAGGTCGAGCAATTGAAGCCACATTATTGGGGGAATCTCCCGCAAAGGCTCTCAAAACTGCACAAGAACGTTTAGAAATAATTTGGGAGCAGTAGGTCGGTCGGAACATTAGCGCGGCTTGTCCATAAAATCACTCAACTGAGTACCTGTATATATGGGAAGCCAACCATCCGCCGCACTAAAGTAGCGCACTGCTTTGAAGTGTAATAACCCAGTGGGACTACACCAATGTTCTACCCCAGCTGGGATATGTAGATAATCTTGAGACTCAACTAAAAGCTGTATTTGGCTACCATCAGGTTTAACAAAACCGAAAATCATCTCTCCAGCGAGGACATACAAAGGTTCAGGAGCAGTATGAGTATGATATTGACTATAGGTAGTAATCAAAGTTTGCAGATTCGGCAATCCTGGATGCACATTTAACAAGTCGCACCAAAGATAGCCGTTTTCTTGTTGGAGGAATTCAAACACACTGTTGTGCAGATCTACAACATGACGCTTTTCTGCGTCCGTCAAAACCTCCTGAGTTAAGAGGTGAGGAAATAGCAACGATGTTCCTGGGTCGTAGTGTTTTAAATAAATACCAAGAGGTGCAAGTTCCCGAACTATTTCTTGTAAATCGCTTTCTATTGTGCCGTCTTCCAATAACAATGCTGCCATGATAAAAAATTTAATTGACTATTAATAAAGAAGTATACTGGACTTTAACTCAACAAGCCACTATTACCGATAGAGTTACTGGAGTTGTAGCTGTTCAATCTCCTCGTCCGCTACACTTTACGAGTCGTGATGCGTAAAGCCCCCGCATTTTTAATCGGGGGATATAAGCGAACAGGATGAATTGATGCGGGTCATTTTAGCTTCTGGCTTAACCAGAACTTAGGTTAGGGTTAGGTTTCTTTGAACTCAGATTAATAAACTAGAGCGAAGTTAACATTGACAGCGGCAAAAATTTTTGCTTGCTTGAAAGTCGGTCAATTGGGACGGCATTAGCTATGAGAATTTGCTGTATAACCGATAATTGTTGGATAATTATTTGCCTACTTCCAGTCAACGCCAAATAGATGCAGCACACCAAAAGAAAAGCAGCTCTCAAATTTCTAGACTTGTTTTGTGGCATTGGCGGGTTTCGTATTGCAGCAGAAATGGTTTGCCAAGAGCGAAATCTTGAACCGGTCTGTGTTTTTTCCAGTGATATAGATCCTGATGCTCAAAAAGCATACGCAGCTAACTTTGGTGAGAAACCAGCAGGAGACATCACTAAAATAGATGCTTCAGACATTCCTGAACACGATATTCTATTTGCTGGGTTTCCATGCCAACCCTTCAGTATATGCGGAGACATGAAAGGTTTTGATGATATACGCGGCACTCTCTTTTTTGATATAGCACGTATATTACAAGCAAAGCAGCCTCAAGCTTTTATTCTTGAGAATGTTAAACAACTCAAGGGACATAATCAAGGTCAAACGCTGAGGCGAATTACAGAGACTATTAGCAATTTAGGGTACTATACTGACTATCGTATTCTGAACGCACTTGATTTTGGTGTTCCACAGAAGCGTGAGCGCATTTTTATTGTTGGCTTCCGCAATTCAGTTGATTTCTTTTGGCCTGAAGGTGGTGTTCCAATGAAACCGCTTTCAGAAATTTTGGCAAATAAAGTGTCCGATTTTTATTATGCTTCCGAAAAAATCAGGAATAGTCGCATAGAAAAACGCCGAGGGAAGCAGCAGTATAGCGAGATGACTATCTGGCATGAAAACAAAGGTGGCAATATCAGTGCATATCCCTATTCCTGCGCTTTGAGAGCAGGCGCGTCTTATAATTATCTATTGGTGAATGGTGAAAGAAGACTGACAGAGCGTGAAATGTTACGACTCCAAGGCTTCCCTGATTCCTACCAGATAGTTGGCAGTTATCAAGCCGTCAGAAAACAAGTTGGTAATAGTGTGGCTGTTCCTTGTGTTGCGGCTGTCATCCGCTCAGTTCTAGATGCAATGGCAAACCCTGTCACCGAATCCACAACTCTCAAGTCCCATACCCATAGACAATTAAATTTGATCCTTGAGCCTGCTACCAGCATATATACAGCTAGCGGATCGTGAATATGCCGACAGTTGAAGACGCTAAAGAACGGTTAGATAGCATAATTAACAAGGGTAGGGTTGATCTATATAAGCCAATTCAAATTGCTGAGGTGCTGAGACGCTCAAGACTAATAGGCGATATTAACATTCAAGACACAAGCACATACCAAAATCCCTCAATAGGTTGGCGCAATGAAGTAACAAAGCGTTTGTTGGGCAAAGTTTCCACATCTTCAGCAAGATACCAGCATGATGTGTGGAACTTGACTGCGATGTATCCTGAACTGCTCACAATTCTTGATACTGAAAATAAGCGCACTCAAGGGGATGTAGAATGTTACATCTACTTACGATTTAATGAACGGCAAAAAACTGTTGCCAGCATTATCGCTTTCGTGGAGAGTACATCCCCGCAGGATTTTCAATTGAGTTTTCTACTGGACAAATTCATCAAACAGAAAGGGATCAGGCGAAGCATTGACAAAGCTTATGAAATTGTTACCTACAGCCTTTTTGAAACAATCGTCGTTGCTCTGGGTACAACTATCAAAGTCAGTATTCCCTCCAAAAACAAAGAGTTACTGGCAGAGTTTTCCGAACTAACGTGTGTTTTGCTGGGGTTGGAAGTAGGAAAAGAAAGTTGGGAATTCCCTGCTCATGTGTATCGTGTGGGTGTCACTAATGCGGCGGATAGAGGCTTGGATATGTGGGCTAATTTTGGCCCTGCAATTCAAGTCAAACATCTGACACTTGATAATAAATTGGCTCAAACAATTATTGATCAAGTAGAAAGTGACAACATTGTAATTGTCTGCCGTGATGCTGACGCAGATGTAATTAAAGTTGTCACTCAGCAAATCAGTTGGGGTTTACGCGTGCGCGGGATTGTGCGGGAGTCCGAATTGATTGAGTGGTATGAACGTTGCTTACGTGGCAAGTTTGCCGAACAACTGGCGCATCCTCTAATGGAGCGTTTGGCAAATAGTTTCAAATCAGAGTTTCCACAGGCTAACGCTATTGTGGATTTCTTGGAAGAACGAGAGTATCTTTCAATACCTGTAGACAATCTGTGGGTGACGGAAATTGATACTATAACTTAGCTACGATCAGCCCAAGTTCAGCCAAAACCACAAATTTACAAATAAAACTTGATGATTTGATGTCTAATAGTTAAATGCTCCTACTAGGGTTTAAGCTAGTACGAGTGAACTATATAAAATCTCAAATGTCTGAATTAATTTTATTTTGGCATCGTCGTGATTTACGCATTGCTGATAATACTGGATTAGCTTTGGCAAGAGAACGAACTGCTAAAGTCGTGGGTGTGTTTTGCCTTGACCCCAATATTCTGGAACGGGATGATGTTGCACCGGCTAGAGTGACTTACATGATTGGCTGTTTGCAAGCATTACAACAGCGATATATAAAGGCGGGAAGTCAGTTATTAATCGTTCATGGTGAACCTGTACAGGCGATTCCAAATTTAGCTGAGACATTGCAAGCCAAAGCGGTGTTTTGGAATTGGGATGTAGAACCATATGCTCAGATACGCGATCGCGCTATCATGGAAGCTTTAAAAGCCAAAGGGATAGAATTTCTCACCCCTAACTGGGATCAGATTCTCCACTCTCCAGACAAAATTTTCTCAGGTAGCAATACACCTTACACTGTTTACACTCCCTTTTGGAAAAATTGGATTAGCAAACCAAAGGCTAAACCAGTCGCTACCCTCAACAATGCAACAGGATTAACTCCAGCAGAACAGGAACTCGCACAACAAGCAGGGGTGAAAAATTTACCCACAGCTAACGAGTTAGGATTTGTTTGGGATACAGATTTAATCATTTCCCCTGGAGAAACAGCTGCGCAGGAAAAGCTGGAGGAATTTACCGCCAAAGCCATCACAGAATACCAAGAACAGCGTAATTTCCCCGCAGTTGATGGGACATCACAACTGAGTGCTGCTTTAAAATTTGGTGTTATCGGCATTCGTACAGTTTGGCAAGGCACAATAGAAGCATTAGAAAATTGCCGCAGTGAAGAAGCTACCGCCAGTATCCGCACTTGGCAACAAGAACTAGCTTGGCGGGAATTTTATCAACATGCTATGTATCACTTCCCCGAACTTGCTGATGGTGCTTACCGCGACGCATTTAAAAATTTCCCCTGGGAAAATAATGAAGAACTGTTTCAAGCTTGGTGTGAGGGAAGAACAGGCTACCCCATCGTAGATGCAGCCATGCGCCAAGTGAATGAAATTGGCTGGATGCACAACCGTTGTCGAATGATTGTTGCGAGTTTCTTGACTAAAGACTTATTAATTAATCCCCGCTGGGGAGAAAAATACTTCATGCAGAAACTAATTGATGGTGATTTATCTGCTAACAATGGTGGTTGGCAATGGAGTGCGTCTAGTGGGATGGATCCCAAACCCGTGCGGATTTTCAACCCAGCTAGTCAAGCGCAAAAGTTTGATCCTGATGCTGAGTATATCCGTCTGTGGTTGCCAGAATTGCGGTCTATTGATACAGAATATTTAGTTACAGGTAAAATTACACCTTTAGAACGCCATGCTGTGGGTTATCCTGAGCCAATTGTGGATCATAAGAAACAGCAACAACTATTTAAACAACGCTATCAACAGCAAAAGGAACTAGTCATTAGTCCTTAATTTTTCGTACCTACACCCTTAAATCTCTCACAAGGGTGTGGAATAGTATTTTAAATACTATCAGAGATGGGTGCGATCGCTTTCAGTAAAGTCATAGTTTATCTGACTCTGGGGCTTAACAACATGGTCGCACCCCAGCCAGTATTTGTCACTCCAGTAGAACAAGCGGTCTTGATCAATAAGACTTTAAAATTGGCTCTGAATCAGGAATCAATACAGTCTCGCGTTGAAGCGCGATTTGGCTACGCAATTTCTTTAACCTCATTTCTGTTCTGATCGTTCTAGGTTTCAAGTATCCTAAACGCAGCAGTTCTCGCAAATCTCTCTTTCTTGGCTTAATTTTTGTTCCCAAAATATAGTCAGCTAAGGGAAATACAATATTGTAATTTTTATTAGTAAGTTGATGATGTAGATAATGATGAATTGCTAGCCACCTAAAGATTCCCCAATCAGCAAAAAAGACTTTTTTAGGTAGGTGCATCTGGCTGTGTATTGTATTCCAAGTGTAAGCGTGGATTAATAACATCACAACAAAGGTGACGGTAGCCAAAGGTGAAATATTCAAAAATAAAAAATCTATTGGTAAAAAAAGAATCAAGGCTGTGATGATCTCCACAGGGCGGAATTTGATGTTGTCCTCACGACCTTCAGGATGAGGCTCAAAATCAAATTGACGATACCAAATACCGTGATGCCTGATAGCATGTCCTTCAAAAACATCTTTAAATATGCTGGGATATTTCCTATATATCCATTCAGGTAAAACTTTTTTGTGCATAAAATATCTGTGCGTCTGATGTTCAGCAAAGGAGAAAATAATCTCAGACAGCAAAATATACAAGATTAGAGATAAGAACATGAAACTTTCTGATTAAAGAATAAATTTCCAGCAGCGTATTTAACACCAACAACTTTTTAAGTTCGCACTCAAGACTTTAGCTATTGCATTCAGAAGCGACGCGAACAAAATCAGCATTTAATCCCTTACTACAAGCGAAACAAATTAAAATTTGTTATGGCACTAACCAATAAATTGATTAACTAATGCTTTTTATGCTTGTAAAAAGATTTGGTTTTTACTTGCCATCATCTACTTTATCGCCTGAATTGATTTTGTCAATACTTTATTGTCTTGATCGTGACATTTCGTCTTCTTAAACACTAAAATGGATGTGTTTTTGTTCAATATTTATTTAGTATGCAACAAGCTTTATAAAGTTTAGTTTTAAATTGTTAAGCATAAATTATATGCTACATGACAAGCTGATCAGCCCATCCAAAAACCTATATCTAAAGCTTTTTTGCCTTGAGATTTTAAAGCTGTATTGTAGATAATATGAGCTTCATCAAGATTGACTATTTTGAATTCAAAATAGCCTACGGCTAGGCTTGCGCCTACAGAATTTACAATGAAGGCTAAAGATAATTTTAAATTAATTAATTGTGGGTATAAGCCAGACTAATTTTCTTTGATTTTTAATTGGGAAATAAGTTAAATGCAATCAATTTTATTGTTATTCCACTCATATAGTAATTTACTTTGATGTTTAAATTTGCTTACTTATGGCAAAAAAATAATAATCTATACCGGGGGGTGAAGATAAATTTTACACAAATAATTTAACAATCTGTGTATTTTCAAAAAATACCGGGACTAAGGAGTGGGGTGTAGGAAAGAAGAATTAATAACTAATGGCTAACGATTAAAGTTAAGTAATGAAAACTTACGTAAACAATTACTATCAGTCAGTAAAATAACTGGCATAGCGATCGCATAAATATACTTTAATCAAATGATGATTGAGGTATCTACTGAACTACCTGCGGCTTATGTCATCACCTTTTGAGCATCCGCCTCAAAAAATCGACTTCAAAGTATCCGCCACCCACCCTGAGTTATTGGCTGGTTTGGATATATGGTTGCGCTTGGGTTTAATCTCCGATATCCAAGTTAGACACATATGTCGGGAATATCTCTCCTGTCGCGTGGAGTTTCAACCCCTAGTTGAGCCTGATCCCCAGCGAGTAGCTGTGGCGAGGACGTTAGAAAAACCATTAATAGCCTATCTCCCGGAAGAACCAAAGCAACCCAAACAACCAGCACGTCCCAGTGTTGTTAACCAAATGTTGCAATCTTTGGGAGCAGAATTAAGTGTCCGTTGGTTGCTGTTTTTAGGTGTATTTTTAGTAGTCCTATCTTCCGGGGTGTTAGCGGCTAGTCAGTGGGAAAGATTCCCCGCATCGGGACAGTATGGAGTGCTATTTGCCTATACTTTGAGTTTTTGGGGTTTAAGTTTTTGGGCTGGTAAACAAAATAACTTGAGATTGACAGCACAGACATTACTGATTGTGACTCTGTTGTTAGTGCCGGTCAATTTTTGGGCGATGGATAGCTTCGGGTTATGGCGTAATCCCCTAGACTGGTTGACATTGGCGATCGCCGCTCCTATATTAACGGTAATTACGGTTATTTTATGTAAACATCGTACATTGGTCACTAATAAGCCCAGAGGCAACTTACCTCTATTCAATATTCTGGGCTTAATTTATTTGCATTGGGGTTGGCAATTACCATTATTTCCCCTGACCGCGATTTATGTGGCAATGGTAGGTACAACTATCCTGACCCTGTATCAGCATCGTCGTCAGCAACCTACACCCTTGGCTAATCCAGAGGAACAACCACCGGGATTAGGAATTAATTTATATGCGACTGTGATTATTTATGCTTTATTACTTCTATTAGGAAGAGGCATATTTGTCGCTAGGGTTGATGTTACGCAATTAGGTTTAGCGATTGGAATCTGTGGTTGGTTAGGAACTTGGTTGGCGCAGCAGAGGCGCATAGGCGCACAGCCACAGGACATTCAGGCAGATACAACAAAAAATCATGCACCTAAATTACAACTAGATGTACTTTGGGCAAAACTTGGGGAGATTTTGCTGTTTTTAGGCTGGTTGGTCGCGGTATTTAATCATCCAGCCCAAGCTATAGCTGTGAGTGGACTAGCTTTGTGGGTGGTGACAGTCCGATTGCAGAGATATAGTTTACAGATTGACTTATTTTTATTGTTTGTCATTGGTTTACAGGCGATTTGGTTGGGTTGGCGGTTAGTTCCCTCTGGATTGCAGCAATTGGCTATCACTGTGGGAACACAACTCACCCACGCGCAAAATGAACCTTGGGCTTTATTGAGTGTGGTGCTATTTCCCTACCTTGTATTCATGGTAGTAGTAACAGAAAGTTTAAACGCAGCCCAGAAGCGAGATTTAGCAAAATTCGGTGAATTTTTCAGCCTGTTATTTGGGGCAGGTTTAACGACGATCGCTACTGTTAATCCTACCTTGCGATCGCTCAATTTCCTCGGTTCTACGATCATCCTGGCAATTGTCAGTAAGCGGCGTTCTCCTCTCCCTCTGCCTCTGGTGTATCTAACCCACACAATGGGAGTACTGACATTGTGTTCCGTAGTTAATTGGCTATTACCGAATTTAGCATCACATCTGTGGGCAAGTATTTTATTATTGCTGATGCTAGCAGAGTGGGCATTTAGTTTAGGTCATGGCTCATCACAGAATATAGAAAACCCCTCTCATACAAGGAGAGAGGCTTTAAATATTCCCTCTTCCCTTGAAGGTAAGGGGGTGAGGGGGTTAGGTCAAAATGATTTATGGCGGCGTAGCGCATGGCACATGGGATTTGCCTTGGCAGTCGTGAGTTTCTTGTTCCTGTGGACAAATGCAGAATCAGCTTGGACAGGAGTAATTCACCCCCAAGACTATTGGGGAGTAGTTTGGTTAACCACACCTGTTGCATTCACCTTTTTAGCTAGTCGTACAACTCAACACCGTACCGCGAATAGTTTATCGGGTGTTCTCTCCCTAGGTGCAGCGCAGTTACTCACCTTACCCTTAACAGAAACTCGATTAATTGGTTTAGCAGTGGGTGCTGGTGTGATGTATGCCAACACCCGCTATTTACGCAGTCAACAATTTGCCGGAGTTACCATTGGTTTTGGCTTAAGTTTAATTACGGCGATACTGTGGGAAGGTATCCCTGGGTTACCGCGCCTAGCTATACCAGGATGGTATGTTGTAGGTGCGATCGCTACCTTCAGCTTATGGTTAGGGCGCAAAATACTATTACGTCGGAATCATGAATTAGCCAGCCTCTACGCAACTGCTAGCGATAAATGGGCGATCGCATTATGTACTGTAGAGTTATTATTCCTGACTCTACATTCGTCCTTAGTGTACCAAGGTTATGTCACACCTGGATTGTGGTACTTAATCGCCACAGCCACCACCCTAGCCGCTATTATCTATCGCAGTTGGCAGCAACCAGCGAACTGGGCATTTTATGGCATCGGCTGGTGTATAGAGTTGTTAGTTGCTGAGGTGTTAGGTTTTGGGGAACATTCCATCATTCGAGTCGCCATTGCGAACATTGCCTTGGGCTTATTTTCACAACTTTTGGGCGAATGGTGGCGGCGTAGACACCAACTAACACAACTTCCCAGCAGTTTCCACGTTTTACCGGTAATCTATGGCGTATTTAGTGTACTGCTCAGGGTGAATGTCTTTACCAATTGGTCGGGGTTGTGTTCTTTGGGTGTAGCATTAATTTTTGTTGGTGTAGGACGACGTAACCGCGACTTAAAACCCTTGCTGTACTTCGGTATTATCGGTATTTCTGTTGCTGCTTATGAACTCCTGTTCTACCAAATGTTACAAGCCTCCGGTGGTGGCTTGGGTGATGGCTTAATTGCAATGGCTACCCTGGGAACTGGAATCATGTCCGTCTACCGCGTCCTGACTCCCTGGTTAGTAACGTGGTTACGCCTCAGCCGCCAAGAACTTCAAGGTATTGCCCATTTACATTGGGTTTGGAGTAGCGGCTTACTCATGACGGCAATTTTCCAACCGATTATAGTTAACCGCATGGTGGGTTTGGGAACGGGGGCATTTTTAATTTCCTATGCCATCTTGCAAGGAAAACAAACATCTCACGCCCATGAACCCCCCGTGTTTGGGCGTATCCCCGTCGGCGACTTTTGGGTTTACCTGGGATTCCTATTAGTAGCAGGGATGAGAGTTTATTGGCGAGAAACCGCCGTCGGACAATGGTTAACTGGCCCCTTAGTACCTTGGAATGGAGCGATCGCTTGCGTATTTGCTTACTTTTTATACTTCCTTCCTTGGGATCGTTGGGGCTGGTCTAAACAACCTTGGCGACTAGCTGCTTATCTTTTCCCCTTGGTGATTTTGGCAGAAACTAGGCTGCAAGTTTACCCGATTACCTTAGTGATAGCGGCTGGTTATTATGTGTTGCTAGCCAAGTTAGTGGAAAACATTCGCTTCACATACATTAGTTTAGGGTTAATAGATTGGGCGTTGTTTTCGTGGTTTGGTAGCTTACGCCTGAATGATTCTTTATGGTATGTGACAGTAATAGGTTTATCACTACTGTATCTTGCCCAAGTTGACCCACCACTACGACAACCAGAAAATAAACTCCCTCGTCACACTTTAAGAGTTATTGGTAGTGGTGTGATTTGTGGTTGGGCGATCGTATTTTATCAACACACACCCTTAATAGCAGGAGGTTTGGCACTGGTTGCGATCTTTGCTGGATTAGCTTTACGTATCCGGGCATTCCTTTACGTTGGTACAATCACCTTCCTGTTCACCAGCATTTATCAACTAGTGATCTTTAGCTTGCGCTACCCCTTCCTCAAATGGGTTGTCGGTTTACTAGTTGGGATTGGTTTAATTTCCATCGCTGCTAACTTTGAAAACCACCGCACTCAAATCACTTCGTTGTTGCGTAATACCAATAATGAACTTGATGAATGGGAATAATTCTCTTGGGGATTGGGTATGGGGCATTGAATTTTGAATTGAATTGTCCCCTACACCCCCATCAACAAAGCCTCACATAATCGCCACCAAGATGCTGTAGCGATCGCACTGTGCCATTCCCAAACACCTAAAACTTTGATTCGCCAAACTTGCTCAAAAAAACCATAATATGGTAGATATCCTGGGGGAGCATTGTCATCAGGAGTTAGGGCTGGGTAATTTACCCAAGCATCTTTCTCTCGCCACCCTACCCGATGACCAAAATCAATGCAGGTTTCGGCGGCGGCGGCTTTGTCATTACCAATCATCAACGCCATTACCGGATCAGTTGCACTATTTCCTTTGATGCTTTGCCAGATGCGTTGCTGAACACTAAAACCAAAACGTCCTTGACTATATTTCACCCATAGTCTGTCAATCGTACACAAGTCAGTGCGAGAAAAGTTAACTACACTTTCTAAATCTAAGTGGCGTTGTACTTCTCTTTGGGCAACTTTCAGCATGAGGTTTGTAGTCTCCCCATCCGCTTCTAACCATTTGCCAGCTTTTAATAAGTCTCGCAGTAGTGTGTAATCTACACCCACAGACGAACTTAAATCATCAATATCATCTTGGTTTTGGCTAGTACTCTCACTAACTACCACAGTATTTTCTGGCAAAACTTCAATGATTCCCTGAGAACCAGATAACCAGAAATATAGTTGATTGTCTGTGGCTGCTACATCTAATTGCAATTGGGTAATTAATCCGGCTGCGGTTAGTCCTGAATGTGGAGTGGCTTGATTGAGAATCCGCAGTACAGCCGTAGTAAATTGTTCCGGTTGATCAGCTGGGGTAGCACAAGCAATTAAACATTGGCCTGTTTCTGTTCCTAATTGCAATTCTTCTACCCATTCCCGTACCGATAATACAGAAATTGCAGCTTGCCCAGGACAATCTAAAATAATAATTTGTTGGGAACTGCACCGCCGTAATTGTTTTCTCAACCAGGAACGATTGATAGTGACATCATCAGCTAATACTAATATGGCTTCGCTTGTAGATGTTTCCTGAATTGTTCCCCGCAGATATAACAATACAGTGGGGGTGTCTATGCCCAGAACAGCATCTTGAGGTGATTCAGCAAAAGATTCTGACAGCAAACACTTTTGGATGGCTTTGTGAATATCTGCACTGGCGTTGTTACCCCCCACATGCCAATAATTGGTGGCAAAACTCCCCGCAGTTTTGAAGATATTTAGCAAAGCTGAGGTGATGTTGCTGTTGGTAAATCCTTCTACAATTAGTGCTTGTCGTGGATGTCTGGTTACTCCTTTGGAGTTGGGTTTAATACCCAAAATTACTTCCCCTACTCCTTCAACGATGCGCTTGGGTGTTTGGGAGGGATATTCAGAATGAATCGAATTTTCGCCACGACCCTTTTTCAGCTGGTTGATGACTCGTAATTGCTGATTAGCTTTATTGATATACGCTACAGTCTGGTGATAAACATAACGGTACAGTCCATCAGCTGCGATAATCCCTTGGGAATCTGCCGCTTCACCCCGTAATCCCCGAATTAAATAGTATGTAAATACACCATGTCCTAATTGTGGAAATTCCCAAGATTGCTGATGGCGATCGCAAGATAATAAAGCGTAAAATCCCTTTTGCTGACTGGCACGTTGCCGCAAAACTGCTACTAATTCTGGTGTAGGGTTAAATCCAGTCGATTTTGTGTCTCTTGCTCCCAAAAATGTCAAATTACCGCTATGACAAGCATCTAACCAGACTAATTGTTGTCCCGCCGCACAATCAGCCAACAATTGTAGTAGTTCTTGTAATCTTAACCCCGTATTGATTAAGTCATCGGTCTGGGTATCTTGGAGACATAACACCACCTGTTGACTTGATGGGTCAAGCATCCCATGTCCAGAAAAATAAAACAGAATGGTATCACTTGGCTTAGTCGCAGCCGCCATTGTTTTGAGAGTTATACGCACATTCTCTAATAAAGGCTGCTGATTAAAATCGTGGTAAATTTTTAATTCTCTTTGGGGAAATCCTTGGGTTGCGGCATCTAAAGCTGCTCCCAAACCCTGACAATCTACAGCAGGGTAACGCAAACTAGGTATTTGCTCATCCTGATATTGATTCACTCCTACCAACAACAGCCAAAGCTTCGCTGTCCCAGTTTCTAAGGCATGAGTTGAATTACTAGTACGGACACCAATAGGACACATCTTCAAACAGATAACCAGGAAAGAGCAAAAGATTTAGTTGTCTGAAAGTATCAAATTAATTTTAGTATTACTCAGATTTTCCTCACTTTTCAATTTTAAATTAAGTATCTAGTGGTGAATACCGCAAATAGATACATAAGTACTATATGTTTGGTATCTGTAAATATTGCTATGGATTTAATATGACCATGATTATTGATACATCTAATCAACCTCTTGTTGATGAACAACAACTGGAATATCGCTTATCTAAAGAATTAAAATTTTCCATATTTAATGCCATATCTGACGCTATTTTCGTAAAAAACCGCCAACATCGGTTCATATTAGTGAATGATGCCTACTGTCAGTTCAGGAAGTGTAATCGAGAACAATTAATTGGTAAATCTGATTATGACTTTCTGTCTACAGCAGTAGCAGATACCTTGTGGGAAGAAGATGAATTAGTTTTGAGTCAAGGTATTAATTCAGAATACGAAGAAAAGTTGATCGATGATTACGGTATAACACGTTGGATAGTCATTAAAAAATGTTTATTTGAGGATCAAACCCACAATAAATTTTTGGTCACAACAATTCAGGACATTACCAAATACAAGCAAATAGCAGATGACTTGTACGCCTCCAGACAGCTATTACAAGCAGTTATGGATAATATTCCCCAAGGAATTTTTTGGAAAAGTCGTGATTTTGCATATTCAGGTTGTAACCAGACATTTGCCGAAGTAGTGGGGGTAAGTTCCCCAGTGCAGATTGTACATAAAAGTGACTATGAGCTGCCCTGGATTACGAAACCATCTGATTCTTATCAGCAACGTGTGCGTCTAGCCTGTACAAAAGATCTGCAAGAACTCATGTACACTGATACGTCCAAACATGAGATTATCGAATGTCCACAGCGAAGAAATGACCAACCTATGTGGTTGGAAACTAATAAAATTCCGCTCAAAGATCCTGAAGGTAACGTAATTGGCATCTTGGGGACTGTTCAAGATATCACTGTTCGCAAACAAACAGAAGCCTCATTAGCCGAAAAAGTATCTTTAGCAGCCTTGCGAGTCGAGATCAATTATGCAATTACCCAAAGTTATAACCTACAAACAACACTCAAGTGTTGTACAGATGCAATGGTTAAGTACCTGAATGCAGCCTTTGCTCGGATTTGGACATTGAACGAAGCCGAAAACATCCTAGAACTCCAAGCTAGTTCGGGAATTTATACTCATATTGATGGCAATCACAGTCGTGTTCCTGTGGGTAAGTTCAAAATCGGATTAATTGCCCAAGAACGTCGCCCTCACTTGACGAATGAAGTTTTAACTGACCCCCGTGTAGGCGATAAAGCATGGGCAAAGCAAGAAGGACTGGTAGCTTTTGCAGGATATCCCCTAATTTTGGATGGTAACTTGATTGGTGTGATGGCGATGTTTTCCCGTCAAGCGTTACCAGAATCAGTTCTAGAAGCATTAAATTTAGCTGCCAATGAGGTAGCTTTGGGTGTCAAGCGTATACAGACAAAACAAGCCCTGAAGGAGAGTGAAAGTAAATATCGCCACTTGGTAGAAACTTCCCAAGATATAATTTGGTCGCTAGATGGTCAAGGCTACTGGACGTTTGTCAATCCAGCCGCGAAAAAGGTCTATGGTTATGAACCAAATGAAATGATTGGTCGCCATTACAGTGAATTTATACCACCAGAACCAATTGACCAAGACCTAGAGATGTTTCCCCGCCTACTAGCTGGAGAGTCTTTATCTCATCATGAAACGGTGGTATTGGCAAAAGATGGTAGTAGGTTGAATCTATTATGTAATGCGATCGCCTTAAAGGATGAAGATGGCAAGATTACTGGCATTACTGGCACAGCTGCTAATATTACTCAAATTAAACAAGCGGAAATAGCCCTGCGGCGGACTAATGCCATACTACAAGCACAAAAAGAAGCTTCTATTGATGCCATTTTGGTGATTGACGAAAACCGCAATATCGCATCATATAATCAATGCTTTTGCCAATTATGGCAGATTCCTAGGGAGTTAATTGAGACTGGTGGCGATCGCCAACTTCTGGGATGGGTAGTAGACCAATTGGAAAACCCAGAGGAATTTCTCACTAAGGTAGAGTATCTCTATGAACATCCAGAAGCACGTAGCCATGATGAGGTCAAGCTCAAATCTGGCAAAACTTTTGAGCGATATTCTGCACCAGTTAGCTCTAGCACAGGAGAATATTTCGGCAGAATTTGGTATTTCCGGGATATTACTACACGCAAGCAAGCAGAAATAGCCCTAAGAGATTCAGAAACCCAACTCCGCCAACAAACCCAAAAACTTCAACAAACACTCAAAGAATTACGGCATACTCAAACTCAGTTAATTCAAAGTGAAAAAATGTCTAGTTTGGGTCAATTAGTCGCAGGAGTAGCACACGAAATTAATAACCCTGCCAACTTTATTTATGGCAACCTCAATCATATTAATGATTACACCCAAGAGTTACTTTTACTCTTGCAACTCTATCAAAAAAATTATCTCCAACCTGCACAAGAAATTCAGGATTTTACCGATTTGATTGAACTAGATTTTTTGAAATCAGATTTGCCCCGACTCCTCAAATCCGTAAAATATGGGGCAGAACGGATTCGAGATATTGTACTTTCTTTGCGAACTTTTTCCCGGTTAGATGAAGCCGAAATGAAAGTTGTTGATATCCATGATGGTATCGATAGCACTTTGATGATTTTACAAAGTCGTCTCAAAGGTAATAACCAACGCCCAGAAATTGTAGTAAATAAAGAGTACGGTGATTTTTCTCTAGTTGAATGTTATGCTGGGCAGCTAAACCAAGTTTTTATGAATATTTTAGCCAATGCAATTGATGCGTTGGAAGAGTCATTATTAAAAACATCTGCACAATTAACAGCAGTTAATGAAAGATTAACTCAACCGCAAATCCATATCTGTACTCAACTAATAAATTCCAATCAAGTCAAAATTAGTATTATTGATAATGGATTAGGAATCCCAGAGATATTAAAACAGCATATATTTGATCCTTTCTTTACCACTAAACCCATAGGTAAAGGTATAGGTATGGGTTTAGCTATTAGCTATCAAATCATTACAGTCAAACACGGCGGTTCTTTGGAATGTTTATCAAGTCCACAAGGAGGTAGTGAATTTATAATTACAATACCCTTGCAGCAAAATGTTAATACTGTGTGAGTTCGACGAATAAAAAACCCCTCTCCATAGCTGGCTTCCATGCAAGGAGAGAGGCTTTAAAACCCCATTTTTCATTGATATGTTAGGTCTTTACTCCCCTCTTTGTGTCGGAGCGAAAAGTCTGAGTGTTGGCTTCCGGCATTCAGAACTTTTCAAAACAGAGGGGCTGGGGGAGGGATCAAAAAAGACTTGTCGAATCACGTTCTATTAATAATTATCAAACAATATAGTTGCTTGAATTTATTAAATATTCCAATAAAAATAAATTATCTTAATAATAAGTACACAACATTATAAAAATCATCTGATATGTGAGAAGTTCGGGGACAGTAGAGCCAACCAACATATTTTATTGTCCCCTAATTTCTCGTTCACCCAACTAACTGCTGATACCTTAAATAATAATTCTAAGGAAATTCTGAGGAAGTAGATAAATTTATATCAGCTTTGCAAATAGTAAACGTTCCATCGCCTGCTGTAAATCATTCGTCAAATCAGCAACAGCTTGTCTCGCCCCTAAGCGACTTTCTTTATAAGCTGGATAACGTTCTGATATGGATATTGGTTCACCAATAGTTAGTTTTACTCGTTCCTTACCTAAGGGCGGACGTTGAAAGGCTTTATCTCCTTTAATTTGAGCAATCATTTTCCACAAAATTAAAACTGTTTCAGCGAATCTTTCTACTGTGGGCTTTTCACGGACGTAATTCCCAGAAACCGCTACAAAACTTTCTACTAATCTCATGTGCCACATTCTGGCGTTAGCTTCTTCCGCTACGCGATCGCCTAACGCTCTCTCAACAGCAGATAATCCTTTTATATCCTTATAATCTTCCCTAAATATATAATTCCACCCAGCTTGCTCTACCCGCCGACAACGATCAATCAATTTTCCTTTTGGTTGTAGATTAAAATACTGCTCTGCTATTTCTAAGGCTGCATTTAATAAACCTTGTAATCTTAATGCTAAGACTTGATTGCGATCAACACTAACTTCCTCAGTTACTGTAGACAACTTGAGATGATAAAAGCGCGTGTAAAACTGTTCCATCAAAGACAGCAAATGTTCTGCTAGAGTTAACAATCGGGGATAAAGAGAATCTAAATCGGGAACTTGACTTGACGCATTTGTATCTACAGGTAAACCACTAGTAACAGCTAACTCATCTAAAAGTTGAGCGATCGCATCCCAGGGCGCATCAATATAACTATATTTAATTCCGACTGGTACAATTAAAACTTGCTCAGTGCGTCCAGCTTTCTGCAAATCCTCAGCACACCAAAAACCCATTTGAGCAATTCCCGGTTCTAGGGGACTGATGAGTTCTGAAAGTCCATTAGTTCCGCCTTCCGGTGAAGCTATCATCGGGAACTGTCCATTAGCAAACAAATCCCGCGCTGAACGTAACCCCGTCCAGTCAGCTTTACCCCTTTGAATGGGAGTTCCACCCAACTTTGATGCCAGCCAACCAACGTAGTCACCCGCCCACAGAGGAATACCGCGATCGTAGATAAAATGAGCATGAATTGGCGATTTTAATGGTATACCCTGCTGTCGTGCTTCTCTCGGCACAAGTCGAGACAGCAAATACAGCAAACCCCAAGGATCATCGGTTTTAGGATGGCGAAATGCTAACAAAAAGCGGATTTTACCCTCTTGAAATTGGCGATAGAGATTTGCTAAAACCTCTACATTCTCTGCTTCAATTTGGTTAATAGAAGTTTGGGTGCGTATCCACGTTGGTAGCAACAGGTGAACACATCGCAGCAACAAGGGATTAAACGCCGGAGGGATAAATTCTAAAGGTGGTTGTGCTTGGTAAATCATGGAGATTGGGGACTAGGGACTAGGGACTAGGGATTGGGGATTGGGGACTAGGGACTAGGGACTAGGGACTAGGGATTGGGGACTGGGGATTGGGGATTGGGGACTGGGGACTGGGGACTGGGGACTGGGATTTAATCTAAAATCTAAAATTTTTACCCCTACACCCTCATACCCTTACTTCATACTTCATACTTAGTATTTCGTACTTAAGTTGATACAGAAATTAGTGCTTTTGTAATTAGGAGTTAAAAAATCAACGATGCGACTGTCACAAATGTTATTCGTCACACTGCGGGATGATCCGGCTGATGCGGAGATTCCTAGCCATAAGTTGTTACTGCGTGCTGGTTACATTCGTCGCATCGGTAGCGGTGTTTATGCTTATCTGCCTTTGATGTGGCGCGTACTGCAAAAGATTTCTCAAATTGTGCGGGAAGAAATGAACGCTACAGGCGCACAGGAATGTTTACTTCCCCAACTCCAACCGTCTGATTTATGGCAGGAGTCGGGACGCTGGGATACTTACACCAAAGCGGAAGGGATTATGTTTTCCCTGATTGACCGCCGTGAACAACAATTAGGGTTAGGGCCGACGCACGAGGAAGTAATTACAGCGATCGCTCGTGATATGATTCGCTCTTATCGTCAGCTACCCCAGCATCTATATCAAATTCAAACTAAGTTCCGTGATGAAATTCGCCCCCGCTTCGGTTTAATGCGCGGTCGGGAATTTATCATGAAAGATGGTTATTCTTTCCACACCGATGAAGATAGCCTCAAACAAACGTACCAAGATATGTATCAAGCCTACAGCAATATGCTGCGGCGTTCTGGATTAGCTTTTCGCCCCGTGGAAGCTGATTCTGGTGCAATTGGTGGTTCTGGTTCTACAGAATTTATGGTGTTGGCGGAAGCGGGAGAAGATGAAGTTCTCTACACTGATGATGGTAAGTACGCCGCAAACGTGGAAAAGGCTGTTTCTTTACCTGCTGATGCGGAAATCTCACAGTTTACTACTTTTGAAAAACGGGAAACACCAGGAACAGAAACCATCGAAACAGTCTGTAAATTCCTTAATGCTTCTCCAACTCAGGTAGTTAAAAACGTCCTTTATCAAACAGTTTATGATAACGGTCTCACAGTTTTGGTACTGGTAAGTATTCGTGGTGATCAAGAAGTTAATGAGGTTAAATTACAGAACGAATTAACGAAATTAGCTCCTAATTACAGTGCTAAAACAATCTTGACTTTAACTGTTCCCAGTGCGGAAACACAGCAAATTTGGGCAGCAAAATCTTTGCCTTTAGGTTATATTGCGCCTGATATTGCTGATGATTATATTGCTAGCAATAAACAAATTCATCCTAAATTTGTCCGGTTGGTTGATCAAACCGCCGTTGAGCTAAAAAACTTCATTACTGGTGCGAATGAAAGCGGCTATCACGTCGTGGGTGCGAATTGGGGCGAGCAATTTCAACTAGCGACAAGTGTAGTAGATATCCGCAAAGCTAGACCAGGCGATCGCGCCCAGCATGACCCGCAACAAATCTTAAAAAGTGCCAGAGGTATTGAAGTCGGTCACATCTTCCAATTAGGCACAAAATACTCTCAAAGCATGGGCGCAACCTACACTAATGAACAGGGTGAAGAAAAACCTTTAGTTATGGGTTGTTACGGTGTCGGTGTATCACGGTTAGCACAATCAGCTGTAGAGCAGTCCTATGACAAAGATGGCATTATTTGGCCAGTAGCGATCGCACCTTATCAGGCGATCGTGACAATTCCCAACGTTAATGATGCTCAACAAGTAGAAATTGCGGAAAAACTTTACACTGATTTGAATAAATCAGGAGTGGAAACATTATTAGATGACCGCAATGAACGCGCTGGAGTAAAATTTAAAGATGCTGATTTAATTGGCATACCTTATCGAATTGTTACCGGAAGAGCAATTAACAACGGCAAAGTTGAAGTTGTAGAAAGAGCAACTCGTAACTCTCAAGAAATTCCTATAGAGGAAGTTGTGACCACTCTCAAGCAGTGGATCAAAACTGCAACAGAGATTAACCACTAGATTACCAGGGCGCAGAGTAATCAAGACGTTCCTTTTCTCTGCGTTCCTCCACTCTACTCACCAAACTGTTAAAAATATGATGAGTAAATGATATTTACACATTTACATAATTCGGCAGGTGACGGATTATCAGAATAAATTCTAAAATGGTAAATAAATCAGAATTCAGAATCAAACTAGATGGAATTAATTCTCACATTAAATTTTACATTTAGTGAGCGGAGGTATTAAACTCATATGTTTATCCATCAGTTATCCGGTAGTCATTTTGACCGCTAAATTCTAAATTCTCCAAGCAAAAATCCCCGGATTTAAATTTACAAAGTTATCATTTAGATTTTTGGAAACTCTCTAATTTTAACTATCGTCCCTAACCAGGCTGCTCTCCACACAAGACTATTTCAGCCCCCAGTCAGGAAGGTTTAAAACATGAATGACCAACAAGGATCAAAACGTATATCTTCAGGTGTTATTGCAGCCGTCTCCGCCGCAGTTGTAGCTGTTGGTGGTGGTGTGGCTTGGTTGACTGCGCAAAACCAGTCTCCTACACAATCAACTCCATCCCAAAGAGTCGAGCAGCCATACAATACACAACTAGGTAATGAACAAACAGCTAATGTTTATTGGCTCAAAACTAACGAAAAAAGCGTAGAATTAGTTCCTCAGCCCATTAAAATCGCAGCTACTGTTCAACCCAACCAAGTTTTAGAGCAAGCTTTTCAAAGTTTGTTAGCAGGCCCCACAGAGGGGACAAATTCCACCACAATTCCCCAAGGTACTAAGCTACTGGGTCTAAAAGTAGACAATAACAACGCCATCCACGTTAATCTATCTGAAGATTTTACCAGTGGTGGTGGTAGTACATCTATGGTGGGTCGTGTAGGTCAAGTAGTATATACTGCCACAACGTTGAACCCCAATGCCAAAGTGTACATTGAGGTCAACAATAAACCATTAGAAGTTTTAGGTGGCGAAGGCGTAGAGATAGAACAACCTCTGACTCGTGAAACCTTTAAAAAAGATTATCCACTTTAGTCAATAGTGAGATAGTGCGTTCCTGTCGCCTTGCGTCGGAACTTAATTTTTACTACTTAACACCCTAAAATTACGGGCTTGCTGTTCTAACCTTGTGGCTAGGCGATCGCAAACCCGATTACATAATTCAAAAATCATCTCATCTTCCACCCTGTAGTAAGCGCAAGTTCCCTCACTGCGGCGGCTAAGAATTCCGGCTTGCCACATTACCTTCAGGTGTTTAGATACGTTTGCCTGTGAAGTCTGTGTTGCATCTACCAACTCTTGTACACATTTTTCTTCATCCCGTAATAAGTGCAACAGGCGCAAGCGCATCGGCTCACTTAAAAGGCTGAAGTATTCGGCTACTTGTTGCACCACTTCTGGAGGTACAGGCAACGCTTGTTTCATCAGGATTAACCCGCAGAACTGAAAATGTTAACAATGATCATTAATTCATTAAGAATAATGACTCACTTGTTATATAGATTAATACTTAATCAGGGTTAATTCTCATCAAAGGTTGATTATATTCCACAGGTTCACCATTTTGGATAAGAATTTCTACAACTTGTCCAGAAATCTCAGCCTCAATTTCATTCATCAGCTTCATCGCTTCGATGATGCAGACGGTTTGACCTTTACGGACGCGATCGCCCACTTCTACAAACGGTGCTTCTCCAGGTGCAGGAGCGCGGTAAAATGTCCCCACCATTGGGGAAGGTACTTCTACTAATTTCTGGTCAATGATCGGAGAAGAACTTGCTCCTGCTGATGCGCCAGAATTAGCCACCGCATCAGCCACACGATTAACAACCTCTGGTGCAGCAATTGGCAGTGATGGCTGGGCGATCGCAGCCACAGGTGGTAACCCCGAAACTACACCAGACACAACTGGATGAGTTGCACTAACAGCCTTACGCACTGTTAATTCAAAATCATCACTTTTGAGGGTTACTTCTGAAATATCAGTTTGTGCAATAGTTGCCAATAGTTGGCGAATTTCATTAAAGTCCAATGGCACAGTTATTTTTACCTCGACCTGTCCGTAAATTAGTAATTTTAAAGTTTGGCAGAGATTTAATCCCCCTAGAGGGATTGAAATCGGGATATTCCCCAGTAAGAAAATAAACTTACTCCCTGCCTAAATATTTGTCGTCACGGGTATCAATTTTGATGCGTTCACCTTGTGAAATAAACAACGGAACCATCACAGTTGCACCTGTTTCCACAGTCGCAGGTTTAGTACCACCTGTAGCAGTGTCACCTTTAACACCTGGATCTGTTTGTGTCACCTCTAAAACTACAGAGTTAGGCAGTTCCACTTCTAGAACTTGCTCACCCCAGCGAATCACGTTTACTTCCATACCTTCCTTGAGGTATTTGACGCGATCGCCAATTTGAGCAGCACTCAATCTACCTTCTTCGTAAGTTTCCATATCCATAAAGACGAACTCATCGCCCTCTTTATAGGTATGCTGCATTGTCAGTTTTTCGAGAGTAGCCTGTGGCACAGTTTCACCCGCCCGGAAAGTCCGTTCTAAAACCTTGCCGGTTTGGACATTTTTAATAGTTGTCCGTACAAAGGCAGAACCTTTACCTGGCTTAACGTGAAGGAAATCAATCACTCGCCAGACAGACCCATCTAATACAATCGATACGCCGGGTCGAAAATCGTTACTGGAAATCATGAAGCTTTTAAATCGTGGAAGACAATCGGCATTTATTGTACCCTTCTAGGGTCGTAATTAGGTAACTTAGTCAACAGTCAATAGTCAACAGTCACTGGAAATGGGACATTGGCCATTAAAAAGGCAAAAGGTAAAAAACTCTTTTCTTTTTACTTCCTTGCCTCCCCATTCCCTATTCCCCATTCCCCATTCCCCATGCCCTACTCATGTATGGGAAGATGAGTGATGAGTTACGCCTAATCAACAATTTAATGCTGCATTTGAGCCATACCATGTTGAATTTATTAAAATCCTGGCTGAAGAACAGCCTCATGGCAATACTGTTGGTAACAATATTTTTAGGCATAAATACAGCTGGCTGGACTCCCTCCAGTAACGCCGCCTTGCCATCTGGAAACGCAATCACTGACGGCAAAGCTCTATTACGGTATGCACTCCCAATAGATAATAAGCCAGTACGCGAACTGCAAGCCAGTCTAGAAGATATCTCTAATCAACTGCGTGCAAATCGTCGATGGGGTGCTGTCTCCAAAGACCTGAGCAAAGCATCCCGCATTCTTGATAAACCTTCACAAATCCTAGCAAGTGTTCCGGAAGAACGCCAACCTCAAGCCGAAACTTGGCTGAATGAATTGAAGGCTGGTGTGGCAAAAAGTCAAGAATTGACTCAAACCAAAAGTAAAGAAGAAATTCTCCAAGAGAGAGTCAAACTGCTGAATTTGGTGTCTTTAATAGAAGAGTCAATGGTTAAAGAATTTCCCTTTGAAGTTCCAGAGGAATACAGCAATCTCCCTCAACTCAAAGGTCGTGCCACAATTGCCATCAAAACTAATAAAGGAGATTTGAGTGTTGTTGTAGATGGTTACAGCGCGCCTGTAACGGCTGGTAACTTCGTTGATTTAGTCAACCGTGGTTTTTATAACGGCTTAGAATTTACCCGTTCTGAAGAATCTTACGTACTACAAACTGGAGATCCACCAGGAAAAGAACAGGGTTTTATTGATCCCAAAACAGGTCAATATCGCGCTATTCCTTTGGAAATTTTAGTGGAAGGTGATAAAAAACCAACCTACGGTATTACTTTAGAAGATGCTGGTCGTTATCTTGATATGCCAGTGTTACCTTTCTCTTCTTTTGGTGCATTGGCGATGGCGCGTCCTGAAAGCCAAGTTAATGGCGGTTCTTCCCAAGTCTTCTTTTTCTTATTTGAACCAGAACTCACCCCAGCCGGACGTAATTTATTAGATGGTCGTTACTCAGTTTTTGGCTATTTAACAGAGGGCAAAGATATTTTGGATAAACTCAAAGCTGGTGACAAAATTGAATCTGCTACGGTGGTTCAGGGAATAGAAAATTTGGTTGAACCCCAAGCAACATCATAGATTTTAGATTTTAGAAGTTGGATTAGCTCCAACTTCTAAAATCTATTGATATCCTGTTCAGAAAAAATATAATAGTTAACACTGTATTGATAAAGAACATATGAGTAGGTAAACTGCAATATCTTTGTTATACAGCTATAAATCTTTATTTAAAATTCTTATCTTCTTCCTGGCATATTTTATCAACCTGTAGCCTACTAAATACGGAAGAAAGAAAAACCATAATGAACGCAGAATAATCAAAAAAAGTTCAGAAAAGGGATTCCAATGTTGGCTGATTTTACAAGTAATACTGAAAGAGCTAGTAATTGTCGATAAATGTGCAGTAAATTGGTAGCAGAAGTATAAAAGAATGAAGATTACACCCATTAATTCCGACCATCTTGGAGATTTAGATGCAGAATGAGACATATGTTTTAACTCCTAAATTCCGCCTGTGATATTTTTCTAGATTGTGATTTGACGCTTTTGGGTTAAACACATAGCTATACCTTTCTCATAATATGCTGCTTCATTAATAAAAACAGGATATGTAGTTGAGTTGGCTGTATAAGAAATTGTCTGCTCATCAAATGTTAAAAAGAGTGGATCACCAAGATTTAAAGCTTCATAATCTTTAAATTGCAGCTGAGGATGAATCATGGCGTTAATTTGGCCCTGTTCATTCCTGGGATAATCAATTGCTTCCATGTATTCGTACAAAAGAAGATTCTTAGGAAAAGATGGTAAGTGTTCCTGATTGTATAGTGCTAAATAGTCTAAAATTGCGTAAATTATAGCTTTAGTGTTTAGGAAAAAGTTTGCATTTAAAACACCTTGAGGTACAGAACCAACCTCAATTGCAACACCAAATTTACTGAGCGATCGCAACGCGTTCTGACCCCGACCAGAGTTTCCCGAACTATAAACTTTTATTTCAGGATTCACATAACTTAAATAGGCAGCTAATTGCAGATTAAATAGTTCATCATTATCAATAATGATAGTTACACCCATGTTGGCAGTTGTACTATGTAAATCCAAGATAAAATCAACAGGCGTTTTACCATTTTCTCCAAACAAATAATCAATCTCTTTAGCCCGTAAATCTTCATAGCTAGAAAGTGTTACATCCTCTAAATCTGCGCGTGAAAAGCCTCGATTTAAATCCTTATCAATGTATCGCCTTCCGGCTAAAAAGGCTTGATTATTTGCCAACAAAGTTATAGTTTCAAAAGTCGATCTGCGAATTAACTCAGGAAACTGCTCAAATAGTTTGATCAAATATACTCCTGTAAACTCATTTCCATGAGTTCCACCTGCAATCAATACCCGATTGATGGGATTATTAAGTTTCATTTCTAGTTTTCGCTTTCATTACAACTTGTTTTGTTGTTATTGAACATATCTGGAAAAGCCATGATAGAATCACCCTGTTTAGACAACATTCCATGACTAAAACGTCATAATGCTGAAAGAACAAGAATCTTTAGCCATTCATAAATGGTCTAATTGGGATGACCTAGAACTACGCCACTTGAAATATGCGATCGCTGTTAATGACAAGCAGGGATTTACCAAAGCTGCTGCATATTTGGACATCGATCAGGGATTTCTCAGTAAACAAATTAAGTGGCTAGAGAAAAAAATCGGATTTCAACTATTTGATCGCCACCAAAGACCATTAAGATTAACGGATGCTGGCAACGAATTTTTACAAATATCCCGTCAAATTCTCCATCAATTTGAACAAGCAATTGAATTAGGACAAAGATTAAGTCGGGGTGAGAAAGGGCGCATAAATATAGGAATTAATACCTCTATCGCCAATAGCAAACTACCCGATATTCTCAGAGCATTTCATGGAAAATTTCCAGATGTCGAACTAGTGTTACAGGAACTAGCTTCCTATGACCAAATTGAGAAACTACGAAACCAGCAACTGGATTTAGGTTTTTTTCATCTACATCATTTACAAAATATCAAAAATAATAATGATGATGTCTTAAATTTTATGCCTATTCTGCAAGAATCACTAGTCGTTGTTTTACCTGAGAACCATCGTTTCGTCAGACGAACTAGTATTTCACTTGCAGCATTAGCAAATGAACAATTTATATTGCCACCACATCATCTGCTATATAATTTACGCAATCAAATTAATCGGCTTTGTGCGGATGCAGGTTTTCAGCCAAAAGTCAGACAAGAAGCAGCATGGATATCAACCGTTGTGAGTTTAGTTGCAGGTGGAATGGGGATTTCGTTACTTCCCGCTAACGTACAGAATCTGCAACGAAGTGGTGTAGTCTATCGTTCTATACAAGGACAATCACCAGTATTAGAAATTGTTGCTGTTTGGCGAAGTGATAATGTATCTATAATTTTGCAAAACTTTCTAGAAGTGATCAAGAATTTAGTTTGAATGTTTCCGATCACATTACCAGCATTAAACACCTCTGCAACTGTAATAGCTAAATATCCAAAAGTCCGCGATACAATTTTATCGTTAGCTGTAAATACCGTCTCTTCATGTCATCCATCTTGCAGTAAAATTACCGAAATTTTTCTCTCTAACGAGTCTAAAATCTAATATTCTGGTACTTCCATCGCCGCATACTCAGCCCGCTGATAACGATAGTACCGCTTGATAGAATCTGGGCTAACCACCTCTACAATTAACAATGGGAGTGACTCAAAGACTGCTGATAACTTGATAAGTTCTCTTGCTTGCTCCTGCGTCACCACGAGAATGATAACTAATAACTAATAACTAATGACTAAAGTTAAAGATATTGGTGAACAAGGCCTTTTAGAAAGATTACAGCGTTTCTGTCCACCAGAAATGATTGGTGATGATGCGGCAGTGTTGGTGACAGAACCAGAACAATCTTTAGTCGTCACAACAGATATGCTGGTGGACGGTGTGCATTTTAGTCATGTCACAACTTCCCCATCAGATGTAGGTTGGCGGGCTGCGGCTGCTAACTTGTCAGATTTGGCAGCTATGGGTGCTTCTCCCCTGGGAATTACAGTTGGGCTGGGACTTCCTGAAGATTTGGGCGTGAGTTGGGTAGAAAGCTTGTATCAGGGTATGACAGAATGCCTACAACAATACAATACTCCCATTGTTGGGGGGGATGTGGTGCGATCGCCTATTACCACAGTTTCCATCACTGCCTTCGGTCAAGTTCATCCCCAGAAAATTATCCGGCGTTCTGCCGCTCAAGTCGGAGATGCGATCGTTGTTACAGGTGTTCATGGCGCATCCCATGCAGGCTTAAAACTGCTGTTGAACCCGGAATTAGGGGAGAAACTCACCTCAGCAGAAAAGGCAGCTTTAATTAAAGCCCACCAACGTCCCCAACCACGATTAGATGTCTTATCCTTCCTTTGGCAAAGTTTAGAATCAAACTCCCCGCTTCCAGTTGCCGGAATGGATAGTAGTGACGGTTTAGCAGATGCCGTATTACAAATCTGTCGTGCTAGCGGTGTTGGTGCTATTTTAGAAAGCTCGCAAATTCCTCTACCAGTAGCTTTTTCTCATTGGTTAACTCCAGAGCAAGCCCTAGAATATGCTTTATATGGTGGCGAAGATTTTGAATTAGTGCTGTGTCTACCACAGGTATCAGCAAATCTCTTAATACACCTGTTAGATAGAAGTGCAGCCATTGTAGGGACTATTACATCTCATCCTCAAGTCATACTACACCATCAAAATGAAAAAATCCCTGACCAAGTTCTCAGTCTCAGTCAGGGATTTCAACATTTTGGTAAATAGTCCAAAGTCAATATTAGACAATTGTTGACTGTTGACTAAATAACTAGATTTAAATCAATTCTTCCAAATTTAGCCCATATCCGAAATTACAAACTTGTGTAAAGTCTGGCTTTCTAATTTTGAATTTTGAACTGGTATTAGACCCACTTCTCGGCTACTAATTCAGCCAAATCTAAAACGCGTTGGCTGTAACCCCACTCATTGTCATACCAAGCCATAACTTTCACTAAGTCATTACCCATGACCATAGTCAAGTTAGCATCAACAATAGAGGAAGCGTCAGTACCTTGATAATCAGAAGATACCAAAGGTAGTTCGCTGTAGTCTAAAATGCCCTTGAGTTGACCTTCAGAAGCATCCTTGAGAGCTTGGTTTACTTCTTCAGTAATAGTACGCTTCTCAACCTGAACTACGAAATCTACCATTGAGACGTTCGGGGTCGGTACGCGTAAAGCAACACCATTTAGCTTACCTTTAAGCTCTGGAATTACTAATGCCACAGCCTTTGCCGCACCAGTAGAGGTGGGGACAATGTTGATGGCTGCTGCTCTAGCCCGGCGTACATCACGGTGGGAAGCGTCTAATAAACGCTGATCACCTGTGTAGCTGTGGGTGGTGGTCATCGTGCCTTTGATAATCCCGAATTTATCATTCAACACCTTGGCAATGGGGGCCAAGCAGTTGGTTGTGCAGCTGGCATTACTGATAACGTGGTGTATGTTGTGATCATAGTCATGATGATTCACACCAATTACGAATGTACCGTCTTCATTTTTACCGGGTGCAGTAATGAGGACTTTTTTAGCTCCAGCATTTACGTGCTTTAAAGCTCCTTCCTTGCTGGTAAATACGCCTGTTGCTTCGATAATTAGGTCAATTTCCCACTCTTTCCAGGGCAAGTTTTCTGGATTGCGGTCAGATACGCATTTAATGGTCTTACCGTTAACGATGATAGAGTTGTCATCGGCAGTAATGTCAACATCCTTTAACTTCCCAAGCATGGAATCATACTTCAGGAGGTGAGCATTAGTTCTAGGATCTGATGTGTCATTAACAGCTACTAAATCGATGTTGGTATTTTCCCGACCTAGCCAGCAACGTGCAAAGTTACGTCCGATACGCCCGAAACCGTTGATTGCGACTCTAATCACAGTGTCTTGCCCTCTGTATATATGCCTATAAGTTGATATCTTTGACCCCAATCATATCGCAAAGGGGGAGAGTATTTATAACCATAAAGTGTTAGATCCATAAAAAAAGACATATTTTTTTCAGATTCATCTCGTGTAGAGGTCGTGAACAGTTATGTAGGATCTAACCTCTTCTGGAACTAAATAACGAATTGATTTGCCTTCTCGATAAAATTGACGAATTAAGCTTGACGAAATTCCTACTAAGGGTGTATGCAAGAGTTGCCAGTGAATAGTAACTGACTGCTTCTGGAGTTGTTGCGTCACTTGCTTGCAGATTAACTCACTTTGAGCTATAGTCTCACCACCTAGGATTCTGGGTGCGATTAACCAATTACACATTTGTGCTAGTTCTTGTCCACGATACCAACGCGGTAATGTTTGGAAGGTATCCAAGCCCACAATCCAGTGCCAGTAGGTGTTGGGATAACATGCAGATAAATCGATCAAAGTGTCTATGGCATAGGAACTGCCTCGGCGTTTTGCTTCTATCTGTGAAACCGTAAACGCTGAGTTTTCTCTTGTAGCTATTTGCAGCATTGCTACCCGATGCTCAAACAAAGCAGCTGTTTTGTGTGGAGGATTGCGTGAGGGAGTCCAAATTACCTTTTCTAGAGGGATTTGGTGCAAAGCTGTCTCGGCTATCAACAGGTGTCCCCAATGAATTGGATCAAATGTGCCACCAAAAATTGCTAGTTGCTGCATCTAGAATTGAGCCTTGACCTGATGCCTGTGAGAATCATTTTCACCCCTAATCATATTTTAATCAATTCATGCCTGGGCTTGATGAAAAATATAAAGTGGTTTCGCTACGACTAAATATACTAATGTTGCTAACACCAGTAAGGAATCAAAGAATATGTATTTCAAACTACAAGGATTTCTTTCCCGATGCCAGAGAAATTTACTGAATAATCATAAAAATAGTATAGAAATAACAAAAATCACCAACCAAGGTAAAATCATTCTCAACAAACCAAACCTCAGTCAAAATTCCAGACAAAATCAAGGTTGGAATTGATATAGGAGCTAGTTACGGTAAAAATCAAAATCCTGTTATGATACGCGTGTCATTTCTGATTATGGTGTGGTGTGGTGTTTAAGAGGAGCAATCAATGAATAATGCTGTAGATTTTGGTGGTAGACCATTTCATTTTATAGGCATCGGTGGTATAGGTATGTCTGCTTTGGCATACGTGTTGGCAAAACGGCAATTACCAGTCTCTGGTTCGGATCTACGCCCAAACCATATTACACGTAAGTTAGAAGCTATCGGGACACATATTTTTAGTAGACAAGAAGCTAGTAATCTCGAATTCTTTCGCCCTGAAGATGGTGTTAATGAAGTAGAATTCAATTCATCAGTACAAGTTCCTAGTATTAACTCAAATCTGCCTCAAGTCATTTGCTCGACAGCAATTAATGCTAACAATTTAGAATACAAAGCTGCATTGGAATTAGGTTGTCCAATTTGGCATCGTTCAGATGTACTAGCAGCCTTGATTGCTGAATATCATAGTATTGCTGTTGCAGGAACTCACGGTAAGACGACAACTAGTAGCATGATTGGCTATATGTTACTAGAGGCTGGTTTAGATCCTACTATCATTGTCGGTGGTGAAGTGAACGCGTGGGAAGGCAATGCTCGCTTGGGTCAAAGTCGTTACTTAGTAGCAGAAGCTGATGAATCTGACGGTTCGCTAATCAAACACGCTCCAGAAATTGGCATTATTACTAATATTGAATTAGATCATCCTGACCACTATGAAACATTAGAGGAAGTAGTTGACACCTTCCAGACATTTGCTCAGGGTTGTAAAACCTTAGTGGGTAGTGTTGATTGTGCCACAGTACGCGATCGCCTCAAACCCACAATCAGTTACA
This sequence comes from Trichormus sp. M33_DOE_039, assembly GCA_015296085.1. Classification (GTDB taxonomy): domain Bacteria; phylum Cyanobacteriota; class Cyanobacteriia; order Cyanobacteriales; family Nostocaceae; genus Trichormus. The sequence goes on from DVDT01000104.1 coordinate 35,735, forward strand.
GTCTGCATCCAGAGACCAACGCTGACTACACCGTAACTAACATTGATTATCATGCCAACGGAACTACAGCGTTAGTTTGGGAAAAAGGCAAAGCCTTGGGATTGTTGACTCTGCGTTTACTCGGTCGCCACAATCTCAGTAATGCTCTAGCAGCCGTAGCTGTAGGACGTATCTTAGGTTTACAATTTGGTGCGATCGCCAAAGGTATTGCCACTTTTGAAGGTGCTAGACGACGCTTTGAGTTTCGTGGCGAAGTTGATGGCATTACTTTCATTGATGACTATGCTCATCATCCTAGTGAAATACGTGCCACTCTAGCCGCAGCTAGATTACAAGCCAGACCAGGACAAAGAGTAGTAGCGATATTCCAGCCCCATCGCTATAGTCGGACGTTAACATTTCTAGAAGAATTTGCCGAATCCTTCAGCCATGCCGATTTGGTGGTACTAACTGATATCTACAGTGCTGGTGAACCAAACTTAGGTCAAATCAGTGGTGAGCAGTTAGCAGAGGCTGTTGCAAAAGAACATCCCCAGGTAGTTTATCAACCAACTTTACCTGCGGTGAATGAATTTCTCCTGCAAACCCTACGTCCTGGAGACTTAGCACTGTTTTTAGGGGCAGGTAATTTAAATCAAGCCATTCCTGAAATCATCACTACACTTTGCGAACCTGCTACAGCTACTTCGTAGAAGTGACCGTTGGGCTAGAGTCTTATCAATTCACGCTATTGCTGTTGAATACAGCAGATAAATGTAAAAATTTCACAATTTATTGATGTAAAGATGAAAATTTCCCAGGCAGCTGGAAACGCCTGCACAGTTCCCGCTTCTAAAGTAGAAAAACAGGAAAAAAATGATTTAGGTAAAGGTAAAATCATTTATTTACCAGGTACTAATTGCGAAATTAAGTCCCAAGCTTTGTTATCTGCACATACTTCTTATCGCGTCGGAGGAGCAGCTGAATGGTACGTTGCCCCACGAAACGTAGAAGCATTGCAAGCCAGCATTGAGTATGCAAAAGAACATAACTTGAGAGTTACTACCCTCGGCGCAGGATCTAATTTATTAGTGAGTGATGGTGGTATCACAGGGCTAGTAATTGCAACTCGCCATCTCCGCTACAGTCACTTTGATCCCGCCACAGGTCAATTAACTGTTGCTGCGGGCGAATCAATTCCTAGTTTGGCATGGGCAGCAGCTCAACTAGGCTGGCAAGGTTTAGAATGGGCCGTTGGTATCCCCGGTACTGTGGGAGGTGCGGTAGTCATGAACGCTGGCGCACATAGTAGTTGCATCGCAGATATGTTAGTGAGTGCTGAAGTTCTCTCACCTGATGGCACACTCAAAACCCTGACACCTGCTGAATTAGGTTATACCTATCGGACTTCATTACTACAAGGCAGCGATCGCATCGTCACTCAAGCCACCTTTCAACTCCAACCAGGAGCAGATCCCGCCCAAGTTTTAGCTATCACAAAACAACATAAACAACATCGTCTGAGTACCCAACCCTACAACTTCCCCAGTTGTGGTAGTGTCTTCCGTAATCCTAAACCTTACGCGGCCGGTTGGTTAATTGAACAAACAGGTTTAAAAGGCTATCAAATTGGTGGCGCGCAAGTAGCCCATCTTCATGCCAACTTTATTGTCAATCGTGGTGGAGCAAAAGCCAACGATATTTTTAGTCTAATTCGCCATATTCAGCAGACAGTACAAGATAACTGGTCAATCTGGTTAGAACCAGAAGTTAAGATGATCGGTGAATTTCAGGCTGTTGCATAAAGAATAAGGGAATAGGGAATAGGGAATAGGCAGATTTTTCCCATGCTCAATGACGGTAGTTGCTCTACTTGAAAAGAAGTCAGAGCGGAGGTTTCCTTCGTAGACGATTTGCAGTGAAACAGTCCTGTAAGTGTGTATGCCACCGTACTTAGCGACACTCCTAAAGTCACCCGGAGGGCGTGCCGCAGGCATCTGAACTTCAGGGAATACCCCTGCATACCCGTTACTGCCTCCCCCATTCCCAATGCCCATTTTCATTAATTAATGGGCAAATTCCCCACCGCCTCTATAATTGAATTTGATTTGTTATTCAAAGCACACGCGGATAAATAGTTATGACAGGAAAAGGACAAGGATTTGGCTTTGGCTTAGGCAAAATGAAAGAACTAGCCGAAGCATTTAAGAAAGCACAACAAGTTCAAGAAGGTGCAAAGCGACTCCAAGAAGAATTGGAGCAAATGGAAATCGTGGGAGAGGCTGGTGGCGGACTAGTAAAAGTAATTGTCAGCGGCAACCAAGAACCCAAGCGGGTGGAAATTTCTCCCGACGCTTTAGCACAAGGCCCGGAAATACTCTCCGACTTGGTAACAGCAGCTATGAAAAATGCCTACGAAAAATCCACAGCCACCATGCGCGAACGTATGGAAGAATTGACCAGCGGATTAGAATTACCTGGGTTTTAGTAGTTAGTCATTGGTCATTAGTCATCAGTCATCAGTCATCAGTCATTAGTCATGAGTCATTAGTCAAAATGTTGAGACTATAGACTTTAAACTATTGACTTTTGACATATTTATAGTCAAAACTAATATCAATTTTTAATAAAAAGTCTTCATCTTCTTTGATACGAATTACAAATTACTCTTATGCCTTATAAACTGTTGTTTGTCTGTCTGGGGAACATTTGTCGTTCACCATCGGCAGAAAACATCATGAATTATCTAATCGACAAAGCAGATTTAAGCGATCGCATCCTCTGTGATTCGGCTGGTACATCCAGTTATCACATTGGGAGTCCACCTGATCGGCGCATGAGTGCTGCTGCTGTGACTAAATTAGGGATTAAGCTGCAAGGAAGAGCCAGGCAATTTCAAAAATCAGACTTTCAGGAATTTGACCTGATTTTAGCTATGGATCGAGATAACTATCAAGACATTATTTCCCTCGATCCTTCCGGCCAATATCACCATAAAGTAATTTTGATGTGTGAGTTCTGTTCTCAGCACACCCTCAAAGAAGTTCCCGATCCCTACTATGGTGGGACAGAGGGATTTAATCAGGTAATTGATTTATTGCTTGATGCTTGTGATGGTCTATTACAACATATTACCCGCGAACCAATAGGTTGATTGAGTGGGCATTGAGCATTAAAAAGTCAAAAGGCAAAAAACTCTTTACTTTTTACTTCCTTGCCGCCCCATTCCCCATTCCCTATTCTACAAGCCCATGCTTGATCGCAAAACGTACTAGTTCAGCCCGGTTACTAGTGTCAGTTTTTCTTAGTAAACTACTGACGTACTTTTCTACGGTTCTGGGACTCAAGTGTAGTTGCAGTCCCATTTCGGCATTAGAAAGACCGTGAGTTAAAAGTTCTAATACTTCTTGTTCTCTAAGAGTCAAAGATGAGAGCAACTCTGAGCTTTCCACATGGCTCAAGATAGAGCTATTCGCCTCGATGACTTTAGTAGAGTCAGAACTCGCTAAACTTTCTTTTGGTGGAAAGCGGTACTCAGATTGAATAATTTGCGAGCGCTCCAACAGATTGCGAATAGCGGCGGCTAACTCTTCTAACTCAAAAGGCTTAGGCAAATATAAATCACATCCAGATTGATAACCGAGAATTCTTTCTTGAGTCTTGGTACGGGCTGTTAATAAAATCACAGGCAATAAACGAAACATCGGTTTTTGACGTACCCGACGTACCAATTCATAGCCATTCATCCGTGGCATCACTATATCAGTCACAATTAAATCAGGCTGATATTCTTCTACCATTGCCAAAGCTTCTTGACCGTCATTAGCCGTAATTACCGAATAGCCAGACAGTTCAAGATAATCACTAATAGATAGACGAGTGCCCAAATCGTCATCCACCACAAGGATCGTCAAGGGCATGGAAAGTACACCCCTAGCATTTTTTACTGAGAAATTTCCTTCTATAAGCTATATATAAGAACACACGTTACAATAGTGTTCTTATGTTTCATACTATGACAGGATTAGACGCGAATGACCGTCTTAGGGGTGATTTATAAAGAAAATCTTAAATCCATAAAAAGGTTAACAAATTTAAACGTAGTTGAGACCACAAACAATATAAAACCACAGTAAATTTTGCAATCCTTAACAAACCAGCAAAATTCCTACCTATTAATCACCCTAATATAAATTAATCAACAGTAGAACAATTTTCAATGAGCGATAAGAACGAAAGTTACAAAGTTATCAGTGATAATCGACAAGCCCGTTATTTGTATGAAATTTTAGAAACCTATGAAGCAGGGATTCAATTGACGGGAACTGAGGTTAAATCAATTCGTGCAGGTAAAGTGAATCTGCAAGATGGTTATGCCTTAATTCGTGATGGGGAATTATGGCTAATTAACGTGCATATCTCCCCTTATACCGCCAGTGGCCAGTATTTTAATCACGAACCACGCCGTACCCGCAAGTTATTACTTCATCGCCAAGAAATTCGGAAACTCATCGGGAAAGTAGAACAACAAGGTTTGACATTAGTACCCTTGAAAATGTACCTCAAGAGGGGTTGGGTCAAAATTAGTATCGCTCTTGGTAAAGGGAAAAAACTCCACGATAAGCGAGAAGACCTCAAACGCCGACAGGATCAGCGTGATATACAGAGGGCGATGAAAAATTATTAGAAGGTAATTACAGCAGGTAATTCAACGTGTGGATTGTCGGTGTGCATAGCATAGCAGACACAGCACAGCAAGTATTTTGGATTGTATTTCAATCTAATCTCCGACTTATTTTCTTTCATCTTTACCTTTTTTGTTTACACCTACTCCCTATTCTCTACTCACCACTCCCTAAACTATACGTCTTCAGCGTGAGTGCAACGAACACCTAGTTTATAGCCGTAGATTGATTCTGGAAAACTTGGCAATCGTTAAAGTGGTGTGTAACTTTGGAAGCGATGAGGAACTGACAGTATGAAACGTGATCTTACCACAGTCGTTGGGGCTAGCTTTCTGACTTTAAGCATGGCTATTTTGCCCTTAAGCCTGCCTGCACAAGCTCAAGTCAATACTACCGAACCTGGTGTGGAGAATGCACCCAGAACCACAACTTATACTGAGCGGAATGATTTTGATTGGGGTTGGCTAGGCTTAATTGGGCTGTTGGGTTTAGCTGGGTTAGCTGGAAGAAAACAACACGATGAGCCAACCCGCTATCGCGATCCTAACGCTCCTGGAGCTACCAGTTATAGAGAGTAAAGAGTTAACAGCAAAGAATTCATAACTGTTACTAAGTTGCTGTGGAAAAGAATACCGAGAAATGGGGAGAGTGGTAATGAGAAATATTCCTACTACCTATTCCCTACTCCCTACTCCCCGCTACTAAAATTTCACGTCTAATCGCAATTAATTGGCTGTTGGTTCCGGTTGGGGTGAATCACTGGCTTGAGTGCGGTCTTGAGTTAATGGTGTCCAATAGCTAGCAATTAGGGCAACCATCAGCCACCAGAGTGTATTGACTTCAGGACGAAACCAAATAGTGTCCACTGTACCGTGAGCTAGCATCCCAAACAGGGTGGCAAATGCCCCAATTAACCAAAATCCTTCTAAGTTACCAACTTGCCTTAATCGGTTTAACTGTAGCAAAGCTGTGTTAAAGGTAACGACAATTAGCCAGAGAAAGCAGCCCAAACCAACAAAACCAGTTTCTACAGCTACCTCTAGGAAAATGGAATAGGCACTCAAAGCACTATAACGAGGGCGTTGGTAAAGAGGATAGATTTTGTTGAAAGAATTGTGACCAGGGCCAATACCAATAACTGGCCGATCACCAATCATTTCAAACACAGCATCCCAAACATTGCGACGGAAATTATTGCTGCTATCTTGGCGATCAGCAAAAATGCTCAATACACGAAAGCGGACTGGTTCAATAAATACCACCGCTAGAATCAATACTCCAAATAAACTTCCGAAGAGTACGGGTAATGACCACCTACGCCAAAATTGTGGCATTCGTACACTCTGCCAATAAACTAGCAAAGCACTCGCGGTCAACATTGCCACCAATAGCCCGATCCAACCACCACGGCTATAAGTCAAAACTAGGCACAAAGTATTGACAATTAACATTGTCAACGCTAAAGCTTTTCTGACCCAGCCTTGCCAAACAAAAATAGCTATTAGACTAAAAACTACAGCAGGGACAAGATAACCAGCTAACAAGTTAGGATTACCTAAATAACTATAAACCCTAGTGGTTTTAGATAAAGGAGATTCTGGGTCAACCCAAGTCGCTAGCTGGGCTGCACCGTAACGTGCTTGCCGCAAGCCGTATACACTGACAATCAATGATACGTGTAAGTAAACGGTAATAATTGCAGACCTGAGACGAGGCGATCGCAGTACCCTAGCACACAAGGCAAATAGCAACAAATACAGCGTTAAGGTGGCTAAATCATTTAACGCTGCTTTTTTGACGGGTGATAATGCTGTAGCAACTACTGCAATTCCCCAGTAAAGCAACACCACTAAATGAATTGGGGTAACGAAGGAATTCGTTAATGACGTTGGTTGATCGGCTAAAGTAAACAACAGCCAAAAACCCACGCAGGCTATGAGCAGTACGCCTATGAGAGTGCTGGAGACAAAAGGAGCAAGTGCATACACCAAACTCAGTAGAGTGACTGCAATTTCATCACCCCACCGAAGCAACACACTAGCTTCCCGCCAAGGCAACAATAATCCTACTAACAACCGATGTAAATAACTAGTAGAGATATATTGCTTTGGCGGTAAATACGATAAAGTCAATCTTTGCCAGACTAAATTCATAAAACCCACTGTGATCAATTAGCAAGTCCTTTTCGCACTTGGACTTGATCATAATGCGGCTCATTATAGATTAATAATGCAAATTGCAAATTAGTAATTGCTAATTTTGCTGTTAATCAATATCTACTAGTAATTCTCCATAATCGCAAATACTTTCTATTAATTCTTAATGGCAAATGACTAATTATATATAGGAATCCTATTGATTTTTGGCAAAAATCTTGAGAAATCTAGCTCCTTGGTCATCAAATCGGATTGCTATAACTCAGAGTTTTTAGGAAATATCGCTGATTTCCGAAGTATTAGTGATTTGCAATGGTAAAGTCAGTACATAGCGATGGCCTGATTGTGGCGAACCTTGCATGGCAATTTGTCCACCGTGTAATTCTGCTAATTGACGGCTGAGTAACAAACCTAAGCTTTCCCGTGACATACTACCTTTTCCCGAATTGACATCGGTTTCAGAATCTACAGCCACGATGTTTGCGCGATCGCTATCTAGACTCTGCAACTTCTCTACGGTAATGGGTAAACTGCCAGCTTCTTCATAATTTTCTAGATGCAGACCGTAAGGTGCTGCTTCCCCCGTCAACTCCATGAGAGATAATGAATTGAGACGGAAATAAGGATCAACCTCAGTGATCCCATCTCCTAGCCAGGGATGAGAAGCCCACACAGTAATATTAAGCGTATTGTCCTTGTAGGAGACATGGATGCGGACAATGCTACCAGTTGCAGACATTTGAATCACACTAAAAATTAGGTGATAGAGGATTTGCCTGACTTTATCTTTGTCCAAAGGCCAAATCCGTCCACGGCCTGGCTCAATTGACAGACGGATATCTTGGTCACGACGATTAGCCACCTCTTCTAAAGTATTAATCGCTTGTTGACATAGCATTTCTATATCTACGGGAGCTAAATTGATGGTAGTAGAATTTTCATCCATTGCTCCCAGTTCAGTAATTTCATTAACTAAAGAAAGTAAATACCGACCGCTATGTTGGATGATATCCACATATTCTCTTTGTTTAGTTGTTAAAGGCCCGTAAATCTCCCGTCCTAAAACACTGGCCATTCCTAGTACAGATGTCAAGGGCGTGCGTAATTCTTGAGTTAATTGTGCTAAAAGCTCTAATTTAATTTGCTTAGTTTCGTGTGGTTCTTTTTCTAAACCAGGCGGTGTGACTTGTGCGACTGTATTGAGTTCTTCTGTGAGTAACAAAGAACTGGTTGTCTTTAACGACAACTTTTCTGCCCGCTCCAACATCAGCAGTCGGTTGCGCTCAAATTCACTCATGCTCCAACGAGCGATAATCTGTAAAAATTCTACATCTCGATTCGTAAAATTACGTGGTACTAAATCCATAACTGCTAGTGCGCCTAAGCAGTTACCTGTGGCATCAATCAGCGGCGCACCTAAGTAAGCACGGATACCATATTCTTGTACTAACTTACTACTCAACAGTGAGGTATCTGTCAATTTTTGCGTATCATTGACTACAACTGTTTGCAAGCTATCTACAACCTGAGTACAAAAAGATTCGCCCCGTAACAACTGGCGACTCTGTGCCAAACTATTCATTAAGCCAAGCCTGGATAGACCTACAGCCGATTTGAACCAATGGCGTTCTTGATCTATAAATCCTAAAACAGAAATTGGTGCTTCTAAAAAGTGTGCTGCCGTTTGAGTAGCTTCTTCAAAAACTGGTATGGTTTCTGGTTGTCGCAAACCTAATTCTGACAATGCTTTGAGGCGTTGTTGTTCTCTTGTTTCTTGCGAAGCCCAACCATCTTTAAGGACTAATAATTTATTATCCGACTCCACCATTGCCCCCACTACCTTAATCATTGCTCGATACTGTAATTTATATAACCACTTTTGCTGGGTTATGATTTACTATTCTTAAGTATTCCCGAATTTGACTGCTGACAAACAAACAGAGGACAAAATTTTTTATCTCTACTGTAGAATCATTTACGTGATTGCGTACCATGTCTCTAGGGAAGATAAAACTAGCAGATAGCGTTAGTTTATGTTTTAATCAGGGTATCCTAACCGTAGGAATACAGAGGTCATAATAATCAACAATTGAGTAAGTTTTTTCATAGTCAATATGGTGATGATACCAAACTCAGTTATATTATGCTTCACTGACGACAAACAACCCTAAATCAAGACTAAAGTATGAATTATGACTCATGAATACAACTCTGCAATCAGTCAATGAAGTGATTTTTATTTTTGGGGATAATTTATTTGAATCTGCCAGTTTTTATCTATATAAATTCCTTGTGAATACTAAAAATATTGATGGTTAATTGTCTAAGTAAAATAACAGATTAACTGCTGAATAAAATCTGTCTTATTGTAGGTATTGATTATTAAATATCTGCCAGTTCTCAATCATTAGTCATACCCAGGATTGACTCCTGTTTGGAGTTCAATTTTATCTCTGTACTTAAATGATTACGGTATTAAATTACAACAAAAAAATTGTAAACAAAGTATTTTTACTGTGGCTGTGTGTAAATTTTTAACAAAGTAACTAAATTTTATTGAGAGGCTAACCAACAATGACGAATAAAATCATCCCTTTTGTAGACCTCAAGTTACAGCATGATCTGATTAAAACTGAAATTCAGCAAGCCGTTGAGACAATTTTGCAGCAAGGAGATTTTATCCTAGGAAAAGCACTAGGAGAATTTGAAAGTGCATTTGCCCAAGCGTCAGGGGCAGAATATGGAGTAGGAGTAGCATCGGGGACTGATGCGATCGCTTTAGGTTTACAAGCCTGTAATATTGGGGCTGGGGATGAGGTAATTTTACCGGTCAATACCTTTGTCGCTACCTTAATTGGAGTATTACAAGCAGGAGCAAAACCGATTCTGATCGATTGCGATCCCCAAACAGCGTTGATTGACTTAGAAGCCGCTGCCAAAGCCATAACTTCTCGGACGAAAGCCATTATCCCAGTCCATTTGTATGGTCAAATGGTCTCACCCATACAGCTATTAGATTTTGCTGACACTTACAAGGTATTGATTTTTGAAGATGCAGCCCAAGCACATCTAGCACATAGAGATGGATATCAAGCTGGTTGTGTGGGTACAGCCGCCGCCTTCAGTTTTTATCCCAGCAAAAATTTAGGGGCTTTGGGAGATGGGGGAATGTTACTGACCCGCGATGCAGAAATAGCCAAAAAAGCTGCTCGATTAAGAAATTATGGTTCATCTCAAAAGTATGTTCATATTGAAATGGGTACAAATAGCCGTTTGGACACACTCCAAGCTGCCATTTTACTAGCGAAATTACCACATTTATCGCAATGGAATCGCGATCGCCTCATCATTGCCCAACAATACGATTTAGAACTAGCACCCTTAGCCGCAGTGGGTATTCACCCCATACAAAACCAAAGTGGGGAAGGTCACGTCTATCATCTCTATGTGATTAAAGTCGATGATACTTGCCCCATAGAACGTCAGCAACTGCAAGCAGAACTCACACAAGCAGGCATTCAAACTGGCATTCACTACCCAATTCCTTGTCATCTCCAGCCAGCTTTTACTTACCTAGGCTATCAAAAAGGAGACTTTCCCCACGCAGAAAAACTAGCAGAGCAAATATTATCCTTACCGATGTACCCAGGTTTGAGTCATAGTCAAGCCAGAGAAGTTGTAGCAGCTGTAAGCAATGTCCTCACAATTCAATATTCAAAATAGACGACAACAAGACTTACACCTACAAAATTCACAATTGAGAAAGTCATTAGTTGTCAGTCATTAGGGGATTGAGAAATAAGTATTCTCATGTGTCTGGGTTGTCTCCGTTGTATCCCCCATTTCCAACTCACCACTCCTTACTCTCTATTTTCAAGTTAGGATACTGAGAAAGTATGAATTGAATTGCTGACAACTATGGCACTTCAACAACAAATCAAGAACAGGGACACAACCCCACTACTAGGTATAGGAATTTTCGGACTTTTAGTGCTGCTCTATGCGCCTGTCTTACTGCACTGGGTAGACGGTTGGCTACACAAAACTATTAGTATCGAACATGAATATTTCAGCCACGGTCTGATTGGCATACCATTTGCTGCTTATTTGTGTTGGCAAAAGCGAAAACAGTGGCAACGCCTGCCCAATCAAACTCATCCTTTGGGTATAGTTTTATTAGTAATTGGCGGAGTTTTTTATTTAAGCGGTGTCACAGAGTGGGTAAATCTTTCCTTACCCACCATGCTGGCAGCATTATGCCTATGGTATAAAGGTTTTCCCGGCTTTAAACTACAAAGATTTCCACTTGTCTTGCTATTGCTGGCAACTCCTACCGCAGTTCCTTACCTGATTGCACCTTATACATTTCCTCTACAAAGTTTCATCGCCGGCACAGCAGGTTTTATCCTCAATCAGTCTGGAATGGAAGTAGTTGTCGATGGTATCAACATCTACGTTGGAGGGAGAATTGTGGAAGTTGCTCCCTACTGTGCAGGGTTGAAAATGCTATTCACGACTATTTATGTCAGTTTGATGTTGTTGTATTGGACAGGAGCTTTATCTTCTCGTCGAGTCACAGTTTGGTTTTTATCGATGGCAGTAATCATCAGTGTAATTGCCAACATTATTCGTAACACCTTACTGAGCTTTTTTCATGGCACGGGTCAAAATGCTGCTTTTACATGGCTACATGATAGCTGGGGAGGCGACCTTTATTCTGCCCTCATGTTACTTTCCTTAGTACCTCTGTTGAATTGGCTAGATCAATATCTGTCAGCACCACCGGAAACTCCAATAGAAATAGAAGAATAAATGGGCATCGGCCAGGCAGCGCGTTGGGGAGACACTGCGTTGGGCGGGCAATGCCCAACTTGTAGCAACTGCCGTCATTGGGCATCAACAGTTATCAGTGACCACTCACTTGATCACTGTTCCCAATTCCCTACTCCCCATTAACCGTTAATTTTACTGAACCTACCATGTCATTTTTTCAGGTAAAATTTTGCGTAAATATCGCAATTTTTACGGATGATTTCCTTATCTAAATTTTTTAACTACAAATATTTGACACATTTAACAGTGATGTCAATGTTGCTATTGTTATTAGTAATTGGGGCAGTTCCGGGGTACATCACAGGCAAATGGCAATGGAAACAACCTCCTCCCGTCACAAATCTCAGCATATTAAAACAAATACGTAGTAAGGGTTTAACTTTACCTGGGTGGAAAACTCTAGAACAAGTAGAACAACAAATTGGTGAACATAAATGGTCATTGCAAGTAATTCAGCAAGAAAGTACGCAAAAAAAATCTATCTTGTTGTTATTGCCGCAAAATGGCCCGAAGGATCAACCCGAAATCGAATGGACGGATATTAGCGGTTGGGGGAAGTTTCGCTGGGGAAAATGGGATATAGCTCAAGAACGTTCGGCTCATTTAGTTGTCAAACAGTCCCAAACAAAGGTAGAGGCTAACTTTTTCCGTGTCTCCACCAATCAAGATACCTTTGCAGTTTTACAGTGGTATGCTTTACCAAATGGTGGATACTCAACGCCATTTCGCTGGTTTTTAGCAGATCAATTCGCGCAATGGCAAAAACAGCGTCAACCTTGGGTTGCTGTCAGTATTCTTGTGCCTATGGAACCTTTAGGACAGGTGGAAACTACTTGGCCTTTAGTACAGTCTATTGGTGAAACAGTACAATCCACACTAATGACTGGGGTTTTCAATACAACCAAAAAATAAGTGTAGTGAATCCTGGCAATATATTCTAAAGTCAGCAATGTTCATATTTAAGAGCTTTGATATGCGTGTATTTAACGCCTTATTTTGTTTAACTTTTCAACTATGGGTATTCTTAAATATTTTTCAACCTGTTTTTGCTCAAACTTTACCACCTTCAGAGGAGTTGCCGGTTAAATTCCCTTCACCACCACCAGAAAAAGAGGTTGCACCAGCTAGCAACAGTAACGAAACTTCTCCTCAATTCAATCGTTATTTGTTGGGGCCAGGTGATGTAATTAATGTCACTTTTGAACGGACTCCTGGCCCTTATCGCTTAGGAACTGGGGATGTCATTAGTGTCATTGTGCAACGCTTTCCTGATTTAAGCTTTCAAGCTGCAATTAACCCAGAAGGCAATATTATTGTTCCCCTACTAGAAACAGTGCCATTGCAAGGTTTAACTCTACAAGAGGCACAAGAAAGAATTCGTTCTTTACTCAATCGTTATGTGATTGATCCTGTCGTAATTTTATCTTTGACAAGCCCGCGTCCAGATTTGAGTTTTCAAGCTCAAGTGAGTCCCGAAGGCAATATTGTCGTGCCTCAAGTTGGTACAGTGTCTGTCCAAGGCTTAAGCTTGGAAGAAGCACAAGAAAAAATTCGTCTGAGTTTAAGTAGAGTTGTAGTCGATCCAGCACTGGTGGTATCTTTGGCAAATCCCCGCCCCGTACAGGTAACTATCAGTGGAGAGGTATTTCGACCAGGTATTTATAACCTATCTCCCAATTTACCCCGTGTAGCTGATGCTTTACTGATTGCTGGGGGTTCTAGTATTGGTGCTGACTTGCGCCAAATACAGGTGCGTCGCCGCTTGATGGATGGTTCTACCATCGCACAAAATATCGATTTGTACGGCACATTGCAAAACGATGGCTCATTACCTAGCTTACGCCTGCAAGACGGCGATGCTATTATTGTGCCGAAACGTGAAATCGGTGCAGATGATGGTTACGACCGCATTTTAGTCTCTCGTTCCTCCCTAGCGACACCACAGATCAGAATCCGAGTGTTAAATTATGCGGCTGGGGGAATTGTGACACAAGCCCTGCCAAATGGTAGCACTTTCGTAGATGCCTTGGGTGGGATTAACCTTGATACTGCCAATCTGCGGGATATTGCTTTAATCCGCTTTGACCCAGAACGGGGGAAAGCCGTGACTCAATCGTTAGATGCAAAGAAGGCTATGAGTGGTGATGTTTCACAAAATGTGCCATTGCAAGATAATGATGTGATTGTTGTCGGTCGCAACCTGATTGGACGAATTACTAATTTTCTTAGCACCATTACTCAGCCATTTTTCAATGTGCGTTCGTTCCTGAATTTCTTTAACAACTTTGGTGGGGGAAATTAGAACAGGTTGTTTAAAGTGTTGATTTTGTCAAGAGATAATCAAGAATGTAGCAAAATGAAACACGGGGGTGACTAATGAATCGTTCATCATGAATAATAACTAGTAACTATAATGACAGCTTGCGATCGCCGATTCGATTCACCCTCGTCTGTTTACCTACGCCTCTGTTATGACCCCACCAATTGTTAAGCGTTACGTCATTGCTTTTGAAAAATACAAATGGGTTGGACTAGCCAGTTTTGCTTTAATTGTGGCGGGGTCAACAGTAGTGGCTATTCAGCCTGAACCGCCACCAACTTATGTGGCTGATAGTGCATTAACCTACTCTCGTCCACCAGTTTCTTTTTCCGCCACTGGTAGCGAAATTCAACAGCAAGGTCAAGAACTTAATGAAGAAGTGCTGCTCTCAGACCAATTGGTTGAAAATGTCGCTACAAAATTGAATATCAAACCCAGGACTCTGGGTGCGAGTGTGGCTCTCAAGTTACCGAAAAAAAATGCCCGGACAGGACAATTAGAATCGAATATTATTGACCTCAAGTATCGAGATAGCGACCCTAAACGCGCTCAAGAAGTCTTGGTAGAATTGATGCAAGCAATGGTCAAGCTGAGTAGTGATATTAATACGGGCCGCTTAAGAGCAATTATTGAAAAAATTAATGAACGCTTACCACAAGCTAAAGCAGAACTACAAGCAGCGGAAAAGAAACTAGAAATTTACGATCGCCGGGAACGTCCCGCTATCTTGGCAGCTGAAAACGGTAGTCTGTTAAGTGCTGTCACTAATAGTCAAAATCAACAACGGATAATTCAACAAACGATTACGGGGATTGATGCTCAAATTCGTAGCATCCAAGAGAAATTAGGTTTAAATGTCGGTCAAGCTTATGTTTCCTCGGCTTTAAGTGCCGACCCCATCATCGCTGGATTGCGAACACAACTTTATCAAACTGAATCACAAATAGCTTTGCTGCGTAAGGATTTACGGCCGGAACATCCCACCATGATCCAATTGCAGCGTCAAAAACAAGCCACTGAGGAATTGCTGCAACAACGAGCTAGCGAGGTAGTTGGGGGTAATGGTACAGCAGCACCTTTAGCGGGGAGTATAACTGGTATCCGCGCCCAAAGTAATCTCGACCCAGCGAGACAACAGCTAGCAAATCAGATGGTGGCTTTGCAAACCCAACGCGAAACCCTACAACAGCAATTAGCCCAGCAAGTACGGGAAGAACTACAACTGCGTCAGGAGTATTCCCAAATACCCAACAAACAACTAGAGCGATCGCGTTTAGAACAGGAAGTAGCACTCAGGAAAGCTGTGTTTGATCAAATGCAGGCTAAACTTACTGATGCGAGAACTGCGGAAGCAGAAACAGTCAGTAGTTTTAGTATTGCCAGACTACCAACTGTGACAGCTGATGCTAAAGCAGCCAAGAGTGTACCCTTAACTTTGGGTGTAGGTGGATTCTTGGGTTTGGTGGTCGGGGGTGGGGTAATTTTCCTGTTAGGTTCTCTAGAAGGAACATTCAGAACCAGAGAAGATATCCGCGACAGCCTCAAACAACGGGAAGTTGCCCTGTTGGGAGAAATACCTTTGATGCCTGTGGATGATTTACCACCAGAAGGAATACCTGTGGTGCTGTCTTCTGATTCTTTATATTTAGAGTTTTATGAGAAGTTTCGCAGTAACTTGCGCCGCCTTGGGGGTCAAAACCTGAAAGTAGTATTAATCACTAGCACAAGTGCTAATGAAGGTAAAACTACCAGTGCTTACAACTTGGGGATTGCAGCAGCGCGCGCCGGGAAAAGAACTTTGATCATTGAAACAGATTTGCGATCGCCTTCGCGCTGTGTATCATTGAGAGTCAATCCCGACCCTGATGCGACCATAGAACCTCTGCGTTATTACGGCAGTTTGAGTGAATGTATTCGCCTAGTACCTGATGTGGAAAACCTCTACATCATTCCCAGTCCAGGCCCTGTACGCCAATCAGCAGCGGTTTTAGAATCCAGCGAAATTCGGCGACTCATGGAAGATGTACGGGAACGTTACGATCTAGTCATTCTAGATACTAACCCCTTGAGCTTATCTAATGATGCTCTCTTAATTCAACCCTACAGTGACGGCATAGTCTTAGTAGCAAGACCAAACTATACCCAAGAAAATATGCTCGGTGAGGCTATTGATCAATTAGTAGAAGCTGAATTGGGTTTAATAGGAACTATCGTCAACGGTGCTGACATTACTATTTCTCTACCTCCTTCAAATGAATCCTTATCTAATGAATCCTTATCTGAAGAACCAGGAATCACAGACGAAGCAGCAGAAATTTCCGTAGGAGCTAATAATAATTAGTCAATAGTTAATAGTCATGGGGCATTGCACATCAACAGTGAAAAGCTGACAGTGAATAGTTACCAGTCACTTGATAACTATTCACTGTCACCTGTCCCCAATTCCTAATCACGCTTAAATAGACCAAATAAGGGAGCAAGAACCATCCCAAATACAAAGCCACCAATGTGCGCCCAATAAGCTACTCCCCCTGTTTCGACACTCATATTGGCAGCAGTTTGTAGGCTAACTAGTCCGGAAATCACATTTTGAATAAAGAAAACTCCAATCAATATCATTGCCGGAATACTGATTGTAGTCGCAAAAAAGCCTAAGAAAATTAAAGTTGTCACCCTTGCATGAGGAAAGCGGATTAGATATGCACCCAGAACCCCTGAAATTGCACCGCTAGCTCCCAAAGAAGGAATTGTTGAATACATTCCAATAAACCATTGACACGCAGCAGCTAAAGCACCGCAGCTCAAATAAAAAATTAGGTATTTGAAATGACCGAGACGGTCTTCAATATTGTTTCCAAACACCCAAAGAAAGACCATGTTTGAGATTAAGTGCCACCAACCACCATGTAAAAATTGAGAAGTAAATAAAGTTGTCCACTCCCCAGCCAAATCAGTGGTTAATTGTTGTGGGACTACTGCATATTGATTAAAAAAAAAGTTTACTTGAGTATTAGATAAACTCAATTCATGAAGAAAAACTAAAACATTCATCCCAATTAAACCGTAAGTAAAATACGGTGTGATTCGGGTCGGGTTGTCGTCGTAGAGTGGAAACACAGGTGTTTTTCCTAATCACTGATAATTGCAATATAACTCGAATTAAGAGCCTATGTATTACCACACTATCAGCCAGTAATTTTCCAGATACATGCACCAGTAATCATTCATACAAGGAATATTCGCAATTTATCTTACCAATTCCCCATTTTCAAGTAATAGACATTACAGAAACCATAGAATTTACTTCTTTTGGATGTTGCCAAGCAGCAAATTTATCAGTGTGTTCACTTTCTATCTGTTTTGTATGAGCTAATATCAACTCATCTCTTTGATGCCAAACAGTAAATATTTGCTCCCTACCATCATTAATTGTATCTAAGTCAATTTGATAAAAATCATGAATTCGTTTCAATTTTAATCCTAACAAATTCAACAACCGACTGAGAATTTTAATCCCTGTCGTGTTATTCTTGGCTCTGGTAAAGTCAATACCTAGGACTCTTTTAATATGTTTACTGTGTTGAAATACAATATCTTTTAACCAAATTAAATTAGGATCATCCTCAGTAAATTTTGCATCCGGCTCAATAAAGCGCAACATTCCCAAAACTCTCATTGCTTCAATCTTTAACGTATAGGTTTTTAAGTCTGGGAGAAAAACTTTGCCTCCACCTAACGATAATTGTTGATGCCACTCTTGCTGATCTCTGATATGGAAATATTCACTTTCATGGGTGAGATAATAATGAATTAATAATTGTGAATAATATCCTTGCTCATCCCTGAGTTTTAGTAATGGAGTGACTGGTATTCCATATCTTTGTCTGAGATGATATTTTTGAATTTGATAGCGTTCTGCATCAGTAAGTGAATGTTGTGCAGATAGCTGTTCATGCTCAACATAATCAATATCTTTAGCATCGGCAACATTAATTGCTGCGGCTAATTGATTTTCCTGTTTAATTTTTCTAATTTGACGCTTAATTTCTTTACCTTTTTGACGTTTATCTGTCCACTCTTTTTGAACTTTTACAATCTCTAATACCAATCTTTTGCGAGTTGCTAAATCCTGGGGATCAGTTGCTAAAAAAGCTAATCGCAAATCTCGAACAATATTATTATGGATTGCATTACTTCTGACTCGAATTTGATGTCCATCAGTAGTTAATCTCTCTTGCATAGATTGGCGATAGAGACGAATAGAAGCATTAACTCTGGCTGATAATTTAGCCCAAGTACGCAAATGCACAGGATCATAAACTAGAGGTAAATCTACATCAATTTTATGGAGGGGGCTGAGTAAAGCAAGATTTTCTTTTTGGTTTTCCTGATACCAGTTAGACAATAAACGATAATTAGTGCTACCACTACCAATCAAACCAATTCCTCGTTTAGCACACCAAACAATGCGCGGCACATTATCTCGGACTCTGGCTAATGCTTGTCGTGCTTCTGCATCAGGAATTACGCCTTGAAAAATGCCATAAACTCGGTCAAAATGTTGGACATCGATACTAATGCCTGTTCCCAAACTAGGGGTTACAAAGACAGTTGCGTATTCAGTAATTTTTTGATTAATTGCTGGTACGAAATCAACCGCTGCATGGCCTGGTGTGTTAGTTGTTTGGCTATTCACAACTAAAGTTTTAGGAAATTGATATCGCAGTTTTTCTAAACGTTCTTTTAGGTAACGTTCGATAGTTTCACAACTATAGCGTCCAGAACGACTATCGGTAGTGACATAACATTTCCGTCCTGCCAATAAATCTAACTCTAATTGCTGAATCAGAGGTATGGGGTTAGGAGAATCATAAAATGTCACATCCCAACCTCGTTGGGGTTTCCATTGATTTACTAATACCCAAGGTGTGATTTTATAGCCTGCTAAACTTTGCAAGTAATCTAGAGACACATCAGATAAATCAGCATCTTGGGCAATAACTAAGCCACCAGTTGATAAAACAGTAGAAATTAATTGTTGAAATAATTTTAAGATTTTTACGCGTTTGTGCTTACAAGTACTGCTATTGAGGAGATGCCATAAAGATTGTTCTACTTCATCTAAAATTACTATCCCACCTTGCCAGTTATCAGGGTCAAGCTTCCAAATAGAATCAATACATAAACCCAAAGAGCGGATATTAGTTAGTTCTGCATGATTAGGGGACAAATAATCGCTATTACTTGTGAGGACTTCATGATTACCCAATCCCCATTTAATTCCAACTTTTTCACATAAAAATTTCCCTAATTGAATCCGATGGGTTATTAATAATATGGGCTGATTTCTGCTTTGAGCTTGTTTGACAATTGTTTGTAGTGCAGTGGTTTTACCTGTCCCTTTGGCTGATTTGACTCCAACTAATCCAGATGTAGGAAAGGCAATTTCGCCTAAATATGGGCGGTTGATAATTAAAGTTGCAGGAATAGTTAATTCAGTATGGGGCTTAATTTCAGCCAGATAAATTTCTAAGTCTAGACTACGACGATAGGCTTTTTCAAAAGTATTTGCGCCTTTGGCTATGATCAAATCATCAACACCTTTTTCTGGGCCTGGCAATGTAATTACTTTGACAGGACATTTTTGTTCTTGAAATAAACAACCCAGTTGAGTAATAGCATTGCTAACAGCTGCTACTTTTTGGGGTTGAGTTTCAAAATCAAAGCAGATATAAACAGTTCGTTGCATCCGCGCAAATGCAGCTAAATCAGGAATTAGTTGGCGGTTGATAACTTTCCCAAATTTATCTTTGACAACTCGATAGCCACTAGTAATTCCAGGTACAGCTACAGCGGCATAGCCTTGTGTCAGAAGGGTAGCGGCTTTTTTCGCACCTTCACAGATAATGATGGGTATTTGATTTTCCATAACCCATTGCCAAAAACCAATAGCTTCTCCTTGTTCGCTGTTGCTGATATTCGTTGGTACTGCAATGTTGTAGCGTTGGGAGACTTGCTGCCAAATATCCAACGTCACCCGCAAGCAAAATATCCGTGTTGGTGTGCTGGGGGGGTGTTCGTATTTGATAGTTTTACCATTTTGATTTGTGCGTGGTTGGTTGGGTTTAAAACAACCCCACTCCATTGCATGCCAATTATGGAGAGGGTCTAAGCCAGAACACCACCAACCGCCAGATGTGACATGACTGTAGCGTTGTAACCAACCACTTGTCACCATTCCTGTGTTCGTGCGGGGCAGATGTTCGGAAATTAATAAATATTCGTAGGCTGCTGCGCCTTGGAGAGACTTGAAGTTAAGTTGGGTTAAGTCTAAATCTATACCACTGCGCTTGACTAATTCTTCAAGGTGTTGTGGGTGTAAGTCTGGCAGATACATGGGGCGAACCGCGAACGGAATGAGGATGGATTTAAAACTTAGCATGCCTTTACTGTTTTTTTTTGGCAATTTTTATAAGTATTTAATGATGCTTTTATTACTTCGTTGTACCAAATACATCGGTAAGTGAGACACGGAGTCATTTTCTGAGATTATGCTGCTAAAGTAATAAGCTTGTATTGTATATTTAATTACTATTAAATTTTGTTTTTCGGTATTATTCCTATTTCAAGCCAAATAGCATACACTTCTAAGCTCTGTCAATCAAACTTTGTCAAGATATTCGGATGAGCGATCGCCTATCGCCATATATATTCTTTAGATACGAGAAAATCTATAAGTATACTGAGGCAAATTAGGCAATTGAAGATGAATTCACATCATGAGACTATTTAATTTTAAGTAATGAATGCTTAAAGCAAGTTATATTTCTTACTCAAAAAATAGTCAAAATGTGAAGCAGCAAACGGTATAATGTCGCAGGATTTTACTAACAACCCAGACATGAAAAACTTCCGCAAACGTCGGTTATTGAAAGCACTGAAAATAGTTGTAGTTGTAATGTTAGTACTAGGGTTATTGTTAGTATCTTTCTTGGGCTATACAATACGGCGTTCTTTTCCTGTGGAAAATGGAGCGATCGCTATTTCTGGTATTCAAGCAGAAGTTACAGTCCAACGGGATCAATGGGGGATACCTCATATATATGCTGCTAATTCCCACGACTTATTTATGGCGCAGGGCTATATCCATGCCCAAGACAGATTTTGGCAAATGGATTTTTGGCGACACATTGGCTCTGGTAGATTAGCAGAAATGTTTGGTGCTTCGCAATTAGATACTGATAAATATCTACGAACTCTAGGATGGGCGAGGGTGGCGCAGCAAGAAATCCAATCAATGGATGCAGAGATGAAGGCGAATTTGCAAGCCTATGCGGATGGTGTGAACGCCTATCTGAAATCACATCAAAGTAGTGCTTTAAGTCTAGAATATGGGGTACTAAAATTACTCAATCCTCGCTATCAAGTCGAACCTTGGCAACCACTACATTCCCTAACTTGGGGCAAGGTGATGGCTTATGATTTGGGCAGAAATTTTCAGAGTGAAATTGAACGTACAGTTTTATTAAAAACCCTTACGCCTGATCAAGTAGAGGAGCTTTTTCCAGCCTACCCAAAAGATTTGCCAGTGATTTTGCCGGATTGGCAAACAGGGAAAACAACGCCAGAAATCGATAGTAAACCTGTAATTACTGATGTGTCAGCAATTGCGCCGACTTTAGCATCCATCACTCAACCAATGTTGGCACTAGAAAAACTCATTGGTGCGACAGGAGTCGGGATTGGCTCAAATAACTGGGTAATTGCTGGGAAGCGAACAGCTACAGGTAAACCGATTTTGGCTAATGATCCCCATTTAGCAGTACAAATGCCTTCTATTTGGTATGAAATTGGTTTACACTGCACCACCAAAAATGCTGAATGTCCTTACAACGTGACTGGGTTTTCCTTTGCAGGGATGTTAGGAGTAATTGTCGGACATAGCGATCGCATTGCTTGGGGTGTGACTAATGTACAGTCTGATGTCATGGATTTATATATTGAGAAAATCAATCCCAAAAATCCCAATCAATATGAAGTGAATGGCCAATGGGTAGATATACAGCTTGTACCAGAAACTATTCAAGTTTCTGGGAGTCAACCCGTTGTCCAGACAGTGCGCTACACCAGACACGGGCCGATTCTCTCTGATGTTTCCCCCAATCTCAAACAGTTTAATCAAGCTATAAAATTACCACAAAACTATGCTGTAGCTCTGCGTTGGGTAGCTTTAGAACCAGCCAAACTAGTCTACTCAATTCCGCAAATTAATCGGGCTCAAAATTGGCAAGAGTTTCGTGCTGCGGCTAGTAACTTTGATGTACCTGCACAGAATTTAGTCTATGCTGATATCGAGGGTAATATCGGT
Organism: Trichormus sp. M33_DOE_039; assembly: GCA_015296085.1. Classification (GTDB taxonomy): domain Bacteria; phylum Cyanobacteriota; class Cyanobacteriia; order Cyanobacteriales; family Nostocaceae; genus Trichormus. The sequence goes on from DVDT01000104.1 coordinate 58,076, forward strand.
TATCAAATGCCCGGTAAATTTCCAATTCGCACTCAGGGGAATGGACGTTATCCTGTTCCCGGTTGGACTGATAAATATGAGTGGCAAGGTTATCTAGACTTTGAGAAATTACCTTATAGCTTCAATCCACCCCAAGGTTATATAGCTACTGCGAATAATTTAGTGGCTAGTGAATATCCTTATTTAATTACGACAGATTGGGTTTATGGTTATCGCGCCCAGCGCATTGTTGAGATGATTCAGCAGCAAAAACAGCCGATTTCTGTAAATGATGTACAGAAAATTCAAGGCGATAATCTGAATTTGAATGCTCAAAATCTTGTACCATTTATTCAAAATCTTACTTTTGATGATCTCAGATTGAAAGCTGCTCAAAAAATCCTACAAAACTGGGATTTACAGCTAGATATGTCATCGCCTGTAGCGGCTTTGTTTGAAGTATTTTATCAACATTTATTAGCCGCTACCTTTCATGATCAACTACCTCCAGAATATTTTCCTGATGGGAGCGATCGCTGGTATGCTGTCTTGCAAAATATTATCCAACAGTCTGATAGTAACTGGTGGGACAATACCAAAACTGCCAAAATAGAAACCCGCGATCAAATTTTGCAGCAAGCTTTTAAAGCCGCTGTGGATGAACTAGAAAGTATTCAAGGCAAAAATCCTCAAACTTGGAATTGGGGTCAATTACACACTATTACTTTTCGTAACGCTACCTTGGGAAAATCTGGTGTTGCACCCATTGAAGCTTTATTTAATCGGGGTGGCTTCAACACAGCTGGGAACGGGGAGACTATCAATGCTAACCGTTGGCGAGCCAATAAATCATTTGAAGTGACTGATATTCCTTCACTACGAATGATTGTAGATTTAAGCAATCTGGATAATTCACTGGCGATTCATGCACCAGGACAGTCAGGTCATGCTTTCCATAAACACTATGCTGATATGATTGACCCCTGGCGCAACCTAGAATATCATTCCATGCTTTGGGAATACAAAACGGTTGCAGCTAAAGCTGCGGCAACATTGAGATTGACACCAAAATTTAGTGATTAATGTCAGTCAGTAAAGTTTTTTCACGCACCTACGGAAAAACAACACCCGTAGATGTATATCTAATTTAACTTTTTTCTATTTCAGTGTAATTCCATACACCTCTGAAAAAGAATGAAGTATAAAGTAACAGGGCTAAAAAAGTCAGAAGCAAAAACACCATTGACTTGTATTTTTGTAAACTAATTGTTTTATATGCCCATTTTTACGGAAAAATACCTGGAGAAATCACAACATATGTCACTGATGCTGAAACGAACTGCTACACTTTCCCTAGTAGCTGCGATCGCATTATTATTCGCAGGTTGCGGAGAAAGTAAAGTTGCCCAATGTAACAAAGTTATTACAGTCGCCAACAAAGCTGCTACATTAGGTCAACAATTCGGGAAAGATCCTAAATCTTCAAAGGGTTCTAAAGGCTTAACTGAACTTGCGACTAAAATAGATGCGATCGGCACAGAAATGAAAGCTGTTGCAGTGAATGATGAACAATTAAAAAGTTTTCAGGGACGCTTTCTCACACTCTATCAAGATATCAGCAAAGGCTTAAATGATGCAGCCGCAGCTATAGATAAAAAGAATATCCGTGATGCTAACCGCTTTTTAGTTAGCTTACAAAAGAGTAGTGTTGAAGAAGGCACTATAGTCAAAGAAATTAATACCTACTGTTCTGGTAAATAGACATTATATTTGTATTTTCAACACTTACTAGCCCCAGCCTCTTAACATAAGTTCGACAGATTTAAAAGACCCATCTCTAAACCTCTACCCTAAAAAGAGAGGCTTCAAAAGCTTTAACAATGATGTTAAAGACCCTCTCCGTATCGTAGCGAAAAGTCTGGGCAGAGGTTTCCTCCGTAGACGCTTTAGCGGTGAAACAGTCCTGTAGGTGGGTTTCCCGCCGTAGGGAACTGTTGAACCCGGAGGGCTTGCCGCAGGCATCAGAACTTTTCAAGACAGATGGGTTTGGAAGAGGTTCATCGAACTCACGTTTTATTAGAGAAATTGGGGTAATTAATCTGACTTTTCACGGGATCTGGAAAACCCCTCTCCAAACCTCTCCCCTACCAATGTAGAGACGTTTCATGAAACGTCTCTACATATTCCCCCTTCCCTCGTAGGGAGGGGGTTAGGTTTCATGTTAGCTTTTCCACATAACGTGAAAAGTCAGGTAATTAATGATCGTAAATATATGCTATGTACTTAAAACTTAGTTAATTATTTTTAGCACCTTTCTTTTCAATATCTCTATTAAATTAGGATCCATATATTCAAATTCATCTGGTATATCTAAACAAATCACTCTTTTATCTTTGAGAAACGGCTGAAATTTTTTTGCTAATTTTATTTTATGCGCCTTTTCCATAACAAAAATAATATCAGCCCACTCAATAGCTTCAGTGGAAATAGGGACTTTTGCATAGTGATCTAATCCTGCTGAATCTGTTTCTATTCCTTCGTACTCAGCAAATACAGCCTCAGCCGTAGGGCTTCGCAATCTATTCTGGCTACAAATAAAAGTTTTTTCATACTGTTAGTTCTAGGATAAGTAGATGGGTGTAAACAAATAGTAAATAAATATAATATGTTTCGTCATTGCGAACGCTCGCAATGACATCTTTATATTGAATCATACCTACCTACTTATCTAATAGTTAAGATCCCCGATGTTTTAAATGAGTCGGGGATCTTTGCCTCTAAATTCTTACAAATTGTGGATTGAAAAATTATAATTCTGGATTTATTCTTGCACCCAGACTGATACTGAACCGCCTAAGCAACGAAACTCACCCCAACCCCACTCATTGGTATATACAGGTTCTTTAATGTGTTGTGTTAAGTCAATAAATTTAGTGTTGGGTTTACCGACTTCCATCCATTTATTACCTTCTGAACCATCACTCATAATTACGGCCATTGCTTTGGGATGATCTTCATCACCTAAGCGTGTCCAGCCAATAGTGTTCCAATGGTCGAAATAGTCGTATTGTGGCCCATAAGCGTAATGTTTACGCGCGTAAAGTAACTGATCAATAACCCAACGATGAGAGGGCATAAAAATCTTGTAGCGATTGCCATCTTTTCCCCAGTCTTCATATTCTGCACCGTAGTAATCAGCAGAAAAGACACAAGGGTAGCCTTCTTGTCGTAATAAAATAATGGCGTAGGCTAAGGGTTTAAACCAAGGTTCAACTACAGATTCTAATGCTTGCAATGGTTGAGAGTCGTGGTTTTCAACAAATGTCACCGCATGGGTAGGACGTTTTTGCATCATTGTGCCATCTAAAATCCGGCGCATATCATAATTGCCTCCAGATTTGCTGGCTTGATGGAAGTTGTAATGTAGTGGTACATCAAAAACTGACATCCTGCCCCGAACAGCATCAACATACCAAAGCAGAGTATTAATATCGTTATACCAATACTCACCGACGAAAAATAAGTCCTTACCAGCGTGGCGTTCTAGTTCATCTATCCATTGGGGAAAGAACCAGGTTGAAATATGTTTAATGGCATCTAAACGGAAACCATTTACATTTGTGTTATCGAGATACCACTTACCCCAGTAAGTGATTTCACCACGCACCCAATCATTTTGGAAATCGAGATCACAACCCATTAAATAAGCAAAATTGCCCTTTTCTAAAGCCACGTAATCGTCAAATTTTTTCCCTTCTAGTAAATAAATTGTGCCGCGATCGCCACTATTGTATTCGTTATAATCAACAGCATCAAAATGCCACCAATGCCATTCAAAGTTAGAGTATTTGCCTTGTCTGCCAGGGAAATAATAATGAGAGTAGGTCTTAATTTCTTGCAAACCACCTTTAGGATTGAGGCGATCATCTTGAGAAAAAGGCGTTGCTTTTGGTGTTTCTACTCCATCACCACCCATTTTATGATTTAACACTGCATCTGCATAAACTTGTAGACCATGCGTTTGCAGAGATTTAACCGCATCAAGATATTGCTGACGTGTACCGTATTTCGTCCGCACTGAGCCTTTTTGATCAAACTCACCTAAATCAAATAAGTCGTAAACACCATATCCCACATCATAAGCACCAGCAAATCCTTTATAGGCTGGTGGTAGCCATAGGGCTGTAAAACCTGCATCTGCTAATTCAGGGGCTGAATTCTCAACTTTGCTCCACAAGTTCCCATCATTAGGGGTGTACCAGTGGAAATATTGCATCATCGTGCCGTTAATCTTTGCCATATCTCGTTCTGCCTGTAAATATCACCTTTGACGAGAGATACAGTTGAGATTGGTGAGAATTCGGAAATTAGGAGCAATTTAAAGCCGTCAATCTGGAAGAAATACTTAAGAAAATGGCACTGTTTCCACCAAATCAGGGGAGTAAAAGTTGAGGGGAGCAGAGGAATTTTACTTCCAATGCTTCATGCCCTACTTTCACCCCAAAATTTGTTTGAGTGTATTAGTGAAATTGGGATAAGAAATAGCTGCTGCTTCGGCGCGGTGAATGGTGGTGATTCCACGGGCGTTTAAAGCGGCGATCGCTAAACTCATGGCGATGCGATGATCTGTATGACTATCAACATCTGTCCCCACTAAGGGAGTTCCGCCGAGAATTTCCATCCCATCAGGTAATTCGGTGACTTTTGCACCGAGTTTATTGAGTTGCTGCGCCATCACTGTAATGCGATCGCTTTCTTTTACTCTCAACTCTTCTGCATCCCGAATTACCGTAGTTCCTTCGGCAAATACCGCCGCTACAGCCAAAATCGGTATTTCATCAATCATTCTCGGTACGATATCCCCAGCAATGGTGCAACTGCGTAAACGACTGTAACGCACTCGCACATCCGCTACAGGTTCGCCTGCGACTTCACGCTGATTTTCCAGTTCGATATCAGCCCCCATCATTGACAAGGCTTCTAAAATTCCTGTGCGCGTGGGATTCACACCGACATTTTCCACCACCAGTTCTGAACCGGGGACAATCGCCCCAGCCACTAACCAAAAAGCAGCAGAACTAATATCTCCCGGTACGATGACTTTTTGTCCATACAATTGCGCTGGGCCGGTGACAGTAACGCTTTTTGTTTCTGGGTCAACACTAACATCCGCACCAAACGCCCGTAACATCCGTTCGCTATGGTCGCGAGAAAGGGCTGGTTCAGTTACCGTAGTTTTACCTTCAGTGAATAACGCTGCCAGCATAATACAGGATTTCACCTGAGCTGAGGCAATGGGAGATTGATAGTGAATGGGTTTGAGTACCTGTCCTTGGATAGCTAGAGGTGCTAAAGAATTATCCTTGCGACCCCAGATTTGCGCCCCCATTTGTTGGAGGGGTTTGACGACACGAGACATCGGACGCGATCGCAAGGAACTATCACCCGTGACAGTAAAAAAGCGTCCTGGATGGGATGCTAATAATCCCAACATCAGGCGGAGTGTTGTACCGGAGTTACCAGCATTCAACACATCTACGGGTTCTTGTAAATTGCCTAAACCAATACCTTTCACCCGCACTAATTCTGTATTCAAAGGTGAAATCTCTGCACCCATAGCTTGAAAACAGCTAGCAGTGCTGCGGGGATCTTCACCCAAAAGCAGTCCTTGGATTTCGGTTTCACCTTGGGCGATCGCTCCCAACATCAAAGCCCGATGGGAAATTGATTTATCCCCCGGTATTTGGATACGACCCTGTAAAGATATCCCAGTAGTAGGCGTTTGAATAATTAACTTGTGGGAAAGGTCTTCTTGAGATTCTAATGTTATGGCGGCAGCTAACATCACAATATACTTCTTGAAAATAGAGATTGGTGACTGAGATTGGGGATTGGCAACAAGGAGAGAAGTTCAAGCCGAGGCTTCCTCTCTGCGAGACGCTGCGCGTAGCTTGCTTCCCCGGAGAGGTAAGAGGAGACATGGAAAAGAGTCACTAAATTCCAATGACGGCAGTTGCTATAAGTTGGGAAACCCGCCCAAAGCACTGCCTTCCCCATGCCCATTTTTATAGCTGACTTTTCACGGTATCTGGAAAACCCTCTCCATAGCTTGCTTCTCTGACGAGACGCTACCGCGTTCGTCAAAGGCTTTCTCAAAGAGTACCCGCAGAGTACTTCTCCCCCTTAAGAGGCTACGGTGTACACACAATTCTGATCAGCTTACCCTGCATTGTTATTGATCCCCCTAAATCCACGCCACTTGCTTTAAAGCCGGGAAACCCGACGACACTTGCTACAAGTCGAGCATTGCCCGCCCAACGCAGTATCTCCCCTTAAAAAAGGGGACTTTGATTCTAGTTCCCCCCTTTTTCAAGGGGGGTTAGGGGGGATCAAGCCACATTTTGCACTTAGCAACAAAGATGTGTGTACACGGTAGCCCCTAAGAGGAGAGAGGGTTTAAATTTCCCCATTCCCTACTAGGGAATGGGGTTAGGGAGTTAAATTTTGCGTTAACTTTTCCACACAACGTGAGAAGTCAGATGTTTATAGAGACTGCCTAGTATAGTATCGCTTTTTGCTCTCTAAAATTTACTCTGAATTAGCTAATCGGCTAAGTTGTGTAAAAGTCCTATTTGATATTTGAGGAAGCTCAGTTCAACTTAAACAGACTGCTTTTCTATTCTCTGATTACCCATTCTCTATCTTCCTAACTTACAACTTGGGTTAATATAGATTTATTTTTTAGTTATTGCTACTTAACTCTTATGTGGGATACTCAGTAAGTATTCTGATGGAAACTATCAGTTGTGTTTATTCACAAAAGTATAACTTTTCACATTGTTTACTTAATAAATTTCATTATTTTTGGATGAATTTTTGAGATTCATATTCAAGTTATTTTGATGTTTGTTGATATAGCTTACTAAATAAGCATCTTCAGTTAATATTAAGCAAGTTTTACTATGTTTATTCTTTAGTCGCTTAACTCAATCAGTAAAGCATCTTGTTCAATAGCTTTTAGCCTTCAACGCTCCCATGCTCACTCATCACCGCAAGCCCGTGTGCTTATCACATATCTCCACTGACCTGCCATTCTGGTCAGTTGTAGAAACTGCTGGAACACTGTATCAAAAAGACACTGATAGATTTCATTTACTATTAACTGCACCACCTCTAATCACCTGTGAAGTAGCAGTTCCCGACAGCATAGAAGATACAGTTACACCACACAAGACTAAAGCTTATACTCCCACTAGCCCTAGAGTTTTGTGGTTGGAAATTTCTCCTTATCGAATCATCATGACCATGCAAGGTAACGAACAGGTGAGTTACCGTCACTTTTGGGAACAGGGTGTATATGGGATCAGCCGATATTGGCTACCCACAGAGTCAATACAACCACATGATCCCATCCGTTTAAGAAACTTTACCAAAAACTTGACTCTCAGTGGCAACCCACTTCCAGAGCATCTACGTGTGGAATATGAACTATGGGGGGAAAATGTCCAATTAGGACAATATATTCTCAATCTGGAAATTAAACACTAATTGGAAATTGAGAATTGGGATTCAATTACTCTGTCTCTTGTCTCCCCGTAATCCTCCGGGGAAGCAAGCTACGCACAGGGTCTCGTAGAGAGGAAGCCTCGGCTCGAATTTCTCTCCTTGTTCCTAACTCCCCAATCCCTAACCAAAATAACTAGGCTCATTCCCCGGCTTCCATTTGATATTGCAACCGATACTAGGCTTTTGTTCCATGCTTACAGGCTTATCGGTTAAGGCTGCATCAATAGCAACGCGTAAATCTGCACCGGTAACTGGTTTGCCGTTACTGGGACGGCTATCATCTAACTGTCCTCGATATACAAGTTTGCGTTCTGCATCAAAAATGAAAAAATCCGGTGTACAAGCTGCTGTATAAGCCTTCGCAGTTGCCTGGGTTTCGTCATAGCATACCGGAAATTGCCATCCCTTTTCTATAGCTAATGCTTTGAGCGAATCAGGTGCATCATCTGGATATTTTTCGGCATCGTTGGCACTAATAGCTGCGATCGCTAAATCACTCGTGCCATAATCTTCTCCTAACTTAGTGATTTCATCTTGAATATGCTTCACAAATGGACAATGCCGACAAATAAACATCACTAACAACACTTTTTTGTCGGCAAAGCTAGCTAGAGAAATTGTCTTGCCAGACACGACTTCCGGTAGATGAAAATCTGGTGCTTGTGTGCCTAATGGCAACATGGTAGAAGCAGTTAAAACCATAATTTGTGAAAGGTAACAGATTATAGGTTACAAGTGAGAGTGGAGAAGTTTTCTATTCTTTACTGAGTGGAAAAGATTTTAAGATTATAGGGAAAAAGGCATCTTTCCTATTGATTTTGTCAAACCAGCTTCAATAAGACTGCTTTGATCACTGTCAAAATAACACGAAACTCTCCATACATTAAGAGACAGGAAACTTCCTGTCTCTAACTTTTTTAATTTATATTTTTACAAAACTTAAAATTTTCTTGTTTTTACAGATTTGTGAAGAAACCAAAAATACCATGTCCTGTAAATACTTCCAAAGCGATCAGAGAAATGAACCCTATCATGGCTAAACGACCGTTGAGTAATTCTGCATAGGGAGTGAAGCCGGTGCGATCGCCTTGTTCATCTACATAAACTTTTGGCTCAATCGCAAAGTTGTTCATCAGGCCTTGGTCATCAACGATAGCACTGTTTGTACGCATTTTGTTTTTTCCAGTTATTTATGATGTAACAAACTGTAACAAATATATGAATTTTTGTAAAGCATCTTAATCTGCCGAAAGAGATATGATCATGAGTCGGGTTCAAAACCACCTTTCCAGAACAAAAACAAATCAACCTTCCAAAAGCCAATGGATCGATTCCGAGTAGAAGTTATTGCCAAAACACCAAACCCCCAGCAGGTGATTTATGCTGCCATGCACCAAGACTATACTGATGGGTTCGTGTTTGACGAGCGCGACTCCTGGCCTTCGGAGTCAGAAAGCGGTGAAATTATTGTTAAGCGACTATTAGCAGGTGAAAGAGGACATTATGGGCCGCTAGAACATCCTCAAATTGTGTTCAACTGTGGCTATTTTCCCCATAGTGTTATGCAGCAAGCTCGTACCCACAGGGTAGGCGTATCATTTGATGTGCAATCTTTTAGATATACGGGGAAACAGTTTATTGATGTAGTCGAAGGTAGAAAAGATATTGAAGATGTTATTTACCTTCGTCCCGTGGGTTACTACACAGATAGACAGGGTAAAAAATACTATTATTCTCTTGAACAAAGAGCCGCCGATTTAGAGTGGTGTTTAGAAGCTGCTAAACGGTATAAAGCTGATTTTGAGGGTGGAATGTCGGAAGAACACGCCAGAGGTAAAGTCCCCTTTGATTATCGCCAGCATTTTATAGTCAGCTTTAATCTGAGGTCATTCTTGCATTTTTGCGACTTAAGAAATAAGAAAGATGCTCAATTAGAAATCCAAAAATTGTGCGAACTGATGTGGCCTCATTTTGAACAATGGACTCCAGCGATCGCGCAATGGTATGAAAAGACTCGTTTAGGCAAGGGAAGATTAGCACCTTAGAGCTAGATTAAAATCTAGATGATGTCTAAATCCTAACTGGAAAACGATGGATATTCAAAAGGTTCTATGCGCTCGCCTAATTATTGAATCTGATCCAGATATTATGAGTGGAACTCTTGTACTTATTGGCACAAGAGTTCCTTTGCAGATTTTTTCAATTATCTAGAAGGCGAAGCAGTTCTAGCCGAATTTTTAGAAGATTTTCCACATTTGCAAACTCAAGTTTTACAGGTTGTAGAGGTAATTGCTAAAACGATGAATCTTGGTAGATGAGTGAAGTTAATTCCTTTTAGGATTTAAGCATATTTTTTTGCGATACACGGAGCATTTGTAGAGGCGCAAGAATTTGCTTTTTTACGCAATTTATCTGTCACATTCTATTTTAAATTTGGTATTATTATACTTCTGTTGTAAGCAGTATATTTACTGTGAAGCAGGCGTATAATTGAATAACTGTATTTCCAGGGACACAAAAAAATGAGTGTTATCCCATTTATATTGGATGGTACTAACAAAACAGTTGTAAAAAGTAAGCAAGAGTACGATGAGGCAGGTGGTCTCAATGGGGATGTAATTTGTATACAAAATCTTGACATTAGTCAAATTCTGAACACAGAGTCTAGCAATGTGAGCTATGACTTAAGGGTTGGAGAGGAATATAGAGATCACAGAGATCCCGGTAAAACGGATTTGTTGGACAACAGTAAAATATCTCTAAAGCCTGGATCTGCTGTCATTATTGAAACAGCTGAATCGTTTAAATTGCCTAAATCTCGATTTGGTCATGTAGTTCCAAAAGTATCTCTTTTACAATATGGTTTATCTAATACTTCATCAAAGATAGACCCTGGATATGAAGGAAAACTTTCCATCACAGTTTTTAACTTAGGTAAAAGAACTGTTGAGCTTCAGAAAGGACAAGTATTTTGTACTCTTTATATACTGGAAGTAAAGGAAGGAGCTATTCCTTATAATAAACCGTCTAAAAGAATTAGTGGAAATACTAAAAAAGGTCTATTAAATGGAATAGGCGATTTTATTGAAACAAACCAAATATATTTCACTATTGTATTAACTATTGCAACTCTAGTTCAAATAGTTGTTCAAATTGCCCAACCTTTACAGCAACAAGCAGAAAAAATATCCCCTAAAGAAAGGATAGAACAAATTAAATAATTAATAGAAAATCTAAACCTTAGCAAGAGTCACCTCATCTGGCTGATCCTGATACTTGCCTTGACGTGCCTGGTAGCTGACACTACACGGCTTCCCTTCCAAAAACATCAACTGAACTATACCTTCATTCGCATAAATGCGGCAGTCAGCACTGGAAGCATTAGATAATTCCAGTGTTAAGTATCCTCTCCAAGCGGCTTCAGCAGGTGTAACGTTAGCAATTATACCACATCTTGCATAAGTGCTTTTACCTATACAAATGACTGTGATATTGTCTGGTATTTCTAACCTTTCAAAAGCAACACCGAGACCATACGAATGAGCTGGGAGAATGAAATAGCTACCGTTAGCATCTTTATGAAGTTTAGTTTCTTCTAAGTTTTCAGGATTAAAATTCTTAGGATCTACTACAGTTCCGGGAATATGCCTAAAAATACGGAAATCTCTTGATGATAATCTGATGTCATAACCAAAGCTACTCAAACCATAGGAAATGACAGGAAATTGCTCAGATTGACGAATTAAACTTGGCTCAAAAGGAGTAATCATCCCTTTTTGAGCCATTTCAGTAATCCAGATATCGTTCTTAATCACGAGTTCACAAGTAATACAAACAGAAATACTAGGATATCGTGAACTGTGTATTTTGTTGAGCGTAGATTTGTTAATGGACGATTTACTTAAGGGCGATGACTACGCCGAATCTCTGTAATTTGGTCCGCTACATCTAAAATAGATGGCGGCATTTCCGTACCGGTGAAAATGATATCTATGTGGGGAGGACGTTGAGAGAGAAAAGCTAAAACCTCTGATTCAGAAATTAAACCGAAATGAATCGCCAAACTTAACTCATCTAAGACAACCAGCGAATACTTGCCTTCGTTTATTACTTGCTTTGTATGCTGCCATAATTTTTGTAAAGCTTGGTGTTCCGCTTCATCTAAATGTGGCGTATCAATGCAGCGCGTTAAATCACAACGCAACCAATCTAAATTTTGTCCTAATTGAATTGGACGGTCTTGTCCCTGATTGATGCCACCCTTGAGAAACTGTACTATCAACACTGGTGTACCTTGTCCAGCTATTCTGAGTGCTTGTCCCATAACGCTGGTAAAAAAGTTGCGGTGGATGCTCGTGAAGACTTGCACCAGACCTTCAATTGGATGGGGTAAGCTAAGAGTCGAATTGGCACTGGGAGTTTCTAACTGGGCAACCATAAGATAAATTTCAAAAAATCACAATAAATTCAATAGATTTAGCAGAGATTCCTTTTAGAAAATCGCCTGTATAATCAATTTGTTTTTGCTCACTTTGATAAATCTGGCAATCTGCTCTATAAGTCAAACACTAGGTTGTGCTGAAGTCAAGGGTTAGTTTGGGGAACGGGGAATAGTCCATGAGAGATAAGAACTATTGTCTTGTTGTCCCTCCTACCTCTTATCAGTCAGCTGGAAAGGGACATAGTATAGCCCTTGGGCTGGATGTTAGATTTTCTACATGGTTGGGCAAAACAAACTTATTATGTGTTAAACGTGACTGCTTGAGGAGTGAATAGTTGTGAGACTGGTGATTCTAGGAGGTTCAGGATCGGGGAAGAGTACGCAAGCACAAAAGTTAGGCAGATATTTTGAAGTACCCGACATTTCCACTGGTGAAATTTTGCGGGAAGCAATATCTGGTAGTAAGACCTTAGAAAGTGTCTACGCTAACCTGGGTGAACTTGGCCGCTATGCACAACCTTATGTGTCTAAGGGGGAACTAGTTCCTGATGAAATGATTATTGAATTCATCCGTTTGCGTCTCAAAAAGCCTGATGTCGGTGGTGGTTGGATTTTGGAAGGTTATCCCCGAACTGCGTTTCAAGCGGAAGAATTAGATTTTTTGCTGGATGAATTGGGACAGAAATTAGATTGGGCGATTTACTTACAAGTGCCGGAAGCCGTGATGGTGAGTCGTTCCCTAGGGCGGTCTTTACCAGATGATCAGCCTGAAATTGTCCAACGTCGGGTAGAGATTTTTTATGACCGTACTATCCCTATTTTAGAATATTATGACCGCCGCCGCCGTCTGTTAACAATTAATGGCGACCAATTACCGGAAGTAGTGTTGCACAGTATTTTGACTTTGCTGGAAGCAGCTTAAATAAGTCTTTAGTGATCCTAAAATTTTTCCTGGCAGATTACTGTTGATTTCACAATAAATCTTATACTTGAAATTCAAATTCCGTCTTCTTACTTGTCTTCAGTTGGAGATGCTGACCTTAAGATACAGACCCAGTATGAGTCACGATCCTAAAGTAGCTTTAAGACAGGATTTCACAATAAAAATTTTGAGGCATCTCTAATGGTTTGGCAGCGTCCCGATGGTCGGAAACCCTATGAACTTCGTCCTGTAACCTTTCAATCTGAATTTACTCGCTTTGCTCTCGGTTCTGTATTGACGGTATGTGGTGATACTAAAGTATTGTGTACCGTCAGCGTGGCTGAAGGCGTTCCCAAGTTTTTATTAGGGAGTGGCAAGGGGTGGTTAACTGCTGAGTACCGGATGTTACCATCAGCAACACAACAACGCCAGGAAAGAGAATTATTGAAGTTGTCTGGCAGGACACAAGAAATTCAACGTTTGATCGGACGGAGTTTGAGGGCTGCAATAGATTTTGAGGCCTTGGGAGAAAGAACTTTAACTGTAGATGCGGATGTATTGCAAGCTGATGCAGGTACAAGAACAGCCGCAATAACAGGTGGATTTGTGGCTTTAGCTCACGCTATTTCGCAATTATTGCAGCGAGGAGTATTAGAGCGATCGCCCCTATGCGGACAAGTAGCAGCTATTTCCGTCGGCTTATTAGAGCAAGAACCTTTCTTAGATTTGAACTATATAGAAGATGTCGCCGCTACAGTAGATTTTAATGTCGTGATGAATCACAACTTGGGCATCATCGAAACCCAGGGAACAGCAGAAGAAGGCAGTTTTAGCCGCACCCAATTAAATCAGCTACTAGATTACGCCGAAAAAGGTATTAAGCAATTATTAATTGCCCAAAGAGAAGCAATTGGCAATTGGGAAAATTTATTTGGTTAGGGCATTGGGCATTGGATTTTTCTCCCCCTACACCCCTACACCCCTATACTCCCTTTCCGTACCCATGACTACTGACAACTCCCCCTAGAAAGTGATAAGGATGGAGTGTCTTGACTTATGACTGTTTACTTGCTGATGTTAAAAGTTTCAGAATTTCAAAAGGTGAGTTGTCATAAGTTCGGTATTGTATTGCTGGAAGACGGCAATGTGATGATGAAGCCATGAACAAAAAGATTGAAGTCCTACCGGATCAATCAGCGTTAATTGCGCGATCGCTAGATTTGATCCTGACGAATTTAGATGCTGCAATCAAACAGCAGGGAAGATTTACAATCGCCTTATCTGGCGGCAGCACACCTAAGCCGTTGTATGAAGCGATCGCCAAGCAAAAATTACCTTGGGATAAAATCCATGTGTTTTGGGGCGATGAACGTTATGTTCCCCCAGATCATCCCGATAGTAATGAATTAATGGCGCGTCGTGCCTGGCTAGATCAGGTTGATATTCCTGCCGCCAATATTCATGCTGTACCCACTTTGGATAATGATCCAGGGTTATCGGCTGCAAAGTACGAACAACACCTGCAAGCCTTCTTTAACTCTCCACCGGGAGAGTTTCCCGCTTTGGATGTGGTATTACTCGGCATGGGTGATGATGCCCACACGGCATCTTTGTTTCCCCACACAGCAGCTTTAAAAGTCCGCGATCGCTTAATTACTGTAGGCAACAAAGACGGTAATCCCCGCATCACCTTTACGTACCCATTCATTAATGCAGCTCGCAGTGTCATTTTTGTAGTGGCTGGGGCGAATAAAAGACCAGCTCTAGCTCAAGTATTTGCCCCCCAAGCGGATGACTCCACCTACCCATCCCGCCTCATTCAACCCCAAGGTGAACTTGTATGGCTACTTGATGCTGCCGCAGGTGCGGAACTCTCAGCTTGATTGTTGTATCACAAGTAGTTGTTAAAATCGAAAGCTAGAATTGCTTTGAAGAAGTAAGGGTGTAGGGGTAGGCGTGTATGAGTGTAGAGAAGACAAAAAAGTCAATCTTTTCTCTTTAGGTTCGCCATTTGCTTTATGCCGGGAAACCCGTCCACTGCAATGGCTCACCTTATTTACTTTTGCCTTTTTTATGCCCAATCCCCATCGCCCCTTATCCCCAGCTACGGTGTACACACAAGTCTAATAACCTAGTCCTACAACGTTTTGATCCCCCCTGACCCCCTTAAAAAAGGGGGGAATAGATTCAAAGTCCCCCTTTTTAAGGGGAGCCACTGCGTTGGACGGGTTTCCCGGCTTAAAGCAAGTGGCGTGGATTTAGGGGGATCAAACCACATTTTGCGCCTAGCACAAAGATGTGTGTACACCGTAGCTTATCCCCAGAGGGGGCACCGAGTTCCCCAATCCCCAATCTCCAGCCCCCAATCCCCAGTCCCCAAATTTAGGATGCTCGTGAACAAAGGCTTAAATAAATGATCGTCTGCCCTAATTGCAATCACTCCAATCCAGACGGCGCGGTTCAATGCGAAGCTTGCTACACGCCGTTGCCAGCTACTAACAACTGTCCCAATTGCGGTGCAACAGTACAGTCTGATGCCGCTTTTTGCGGTCAATGTGGCTTTAACCTACATTCAACAGCTGTACCTGCTCCTGCGACAGTCGTGGCTACAGTTGCGCCTGATGTTCCTGTAGAAATTCCACCATTGGTGAGTCCTGATCCCATGCCTGACCCAATGTTAGAATTACTACAACCAAATGCTTTAGGTATTGATCCAGTAGCTAACCAAAATCCCCCTGTGGTTTCACCCTTACCACCGACGGAAATGGCTGCACCATTCACCCCACCCCCAGTAGCTCCTCCCGTTACACCTCCACCAGTACAGGCAGAAGTTACACCACCACCAGTTGTAGTCCCTGAAATACCTGAAGTACCTGTTCCCACTGCACCCCCTGAACCAGCACCAGAACCAGTACAAGCAGTAGAAGCACCAGCACCACAGCCTGTCGTTGCTCCACCTTCTCCTGCCAGAACTCAATTACAGCAAATCACAGCCTTATTAGTTCACGTTCAAAGCGATAGAGAAATTGAATTACCGCCTAGTTTGTCTGTGATTCATATTGGGAAGCCAAATGACCGCATTCCCCCAGATATAGATGTTTCAGGATTTTCTAACTCTGAAATTGTTTCCCGTGTCCACGCTGATATACGAGTTGAGGGAGACGCTCACTATATAGAAGATGTCGGCAGCTCCAATGGTACTTACATAAACAATTTGCCCTTATTACCGGGGAACAGACACCGCCTCAGACCAGGCGATCGCATCAGTCTGGGCAAAGGCGATTTGGTAACATTCCTGTTTAAACTCGCTTAATTATGGGTGTAAGGGTTTAGGGGTGTAGGGGAAGCCAGCTGCGTGCAGGGTTTTCTGACTTGTAGCTTGCTTGCTTTACGGAGGTGTGCCTACCCACAGGGTGCAAACTGGCGTGTGTAGGTATAACCCTGAAACCCCTATAACCTCACATTCGTCCAGAATATTAATAATTACAATTACGCATTAAGAATTAGTATGAGCGAACCAGGGAGAGATTTTCATAACTTATTTACTAACGAAGCCCCACCAGCAGTTGAACGCATGGGGCTAACTTGGTTAGTAGGTGCAGCGATCGCTACAGCCATCCTTTGGCAAGTGCCAGGTGGTAATTATATTTTATACCCGTTCACTATATTAGCTACGTGGTTTCACGAAATGGGGCATGGGCTAATGGCCTTGCTCTTGGGGGGATATTTTCAAAAGTTACAGATTTTTAGTAATGGCTCTGGTGTTGCAAGTTATTCTCTTCGCTCATCATTAGGGCCGATTGGGCCATTCTTAGTTGCCGCCGCCGGGCCAATGGGGCCACCACTAGCTGGAGCAGGGTTGATTTTAGCTTCCCGCAGTTTTAAAGTTACCTCCTTGAGTTTGAAGATTCTGGGAGGTTTTTTACTAGTTTCTACATTAATTTGGGTACGTTCTTGGTTTGGATTTGTGGCAATCCCCTTATTGGGTTTGATGATTTTAGGCATTGGTTTCAAAACTTCCCAATGGGTGCAAGGATTCACCATCCAATTTTTAGGCGTGCAAGCCTGTGTCAGTACCTATCATCAATTAGATTATTTATTTAGTCGAACTGCTGGCCCTTTGGGACTGTCTGATACAGCGCAAATGCAAAAATATTTGTTATTACCTTATTGGTTTTGGGGTGGATTAATGGCGATCGCCTCCGTCATCATCCTGTTCCAGAGTCTCCGCATCACCTACAAATCGACATAGAAATCTTGAATTTAATGTGATTAATATTTATTTACTGGGATTTGTATAAATAGATAAAAACTCTGCAACCTTGTGCCAGAATGACAGCATCACTATAACTATCAAAATCGCAATTCCAGAATTGCTATGATCTGGCACTCTATTAACGATGGGTGGTTGGACAGGCTCACGAGGAGTGATATTAACTCCAAAACGGGGAAAGATACCTTGGAGAGCGATCGCATAATGAGTGTTGGGAATTGATGAGGTTAACTTGGGTAGAGCAAAGGTTGTTTGTCCATCTCCCCCATACATTGTTCCGATCAGCGCAAATAGAGATCCATGTTCATTGATAGATAGCAGTTGTCCGTTAGCTACAGCAAAACCATTAGGGGTAAAATCATAGGGCAGTAAAGCAATTTCACCGAGTAATCTATTACTAGTCATGGGAGCAGAATCTCGGCCGGGATAGATACCTTGGAGAGCGATTGCATATTGAGTGCTGGGGATTGGTGAAGTTAGTTTGGGTAGAGCAAACTGAATGCGTCCGTCCCCTCCATGTTTTGTTTCTAACAGGGAAAACAAGGCTGTATTTTGGATGAGCGGCAGATTTCGTCCATCAGTCGGAGCAAAACCTTTAGGTATGGAATTGTAGGCAAAAAGTCCGATTTCACCGAGTAATGTGTCTGCACTGGGTGAACCCACATCTTGGCTAGGAAATCTACCTTGAGTAGCGATGAGATATTGTGTTCCATAAACAGATGGAGAAATATTAGGCAGTGCAAATGTGGTTCTTCCATTACCGCCATAAGTCGTTCCCAATAAAGCAAAGAGGGCTTGATGTTGTTGGATTTGTAGCAGTTGTCCGTTAGCTGGGAGAAATCCAGCGGGAGCGAAATGAGGGTACGGAGAAAGATATATTTCACCGAGGTATGGACTAGCAGCAGGCATTGAAGTTAGTTTCCTTGTGTAGAAAGAATTCGATAGCCTCACTTTATTCCCACTAGGCAAGTATTCACATCGGATAAATGTCATCTCGAAGCATGACAAATGTCATATCATACCAATTCGCAATTCGCAATTAAAAAACTTAGATGCAGCAAAGCTTTCAGGGTTTACGTCTGTATCAAGGTTTTCGTGAATTGGTATCATCTGTTGACTGATGACAGTTAACTGACTCCTGCCCCCTGTTTTTTTCTGCTGCCACTTCTCAAAAGCCATTGCATAATTATGTAGAAGGAGGCAACCTCTGACTTTGGGAAATTGTCTTATCTTAAGTTATGGACATCATCGTCCAGAGCTACCAACAGATACTTGTGATCAAATAATCAGCATGAAATTTCAACTGTTTTTCGGCTCTTTGTTATCCCAGTTTAAAATACGTCATTGGTGGTTAAGTGTTCTATTGTGGATGGTGTTGGTTGCACCAGCTCAAGCTTCTGTAATCTTGCGTGTAGCTATTGAGAGAGGCGTTAATCAAACCAAGGTTGGCAGTTCGACAACGGCGATTGTCAAAGATAGTAGTGGGCGCACTCTGGGTCAATTGCCAGCTATGAGTTCTTTTTACGCTCAAGCTATACCTGGAGGTGTGGCTTTAGATAAATGGCAATCTGGTTTATTTTGGATTGAACCCTCAGGGAAAGGATTCGTATATATTGGCGATCGCTGGTATCGCGGTAGAACTTTAGTTGTTCCCACAGAAAAAGGGATAGACGTTGTTAACTGGGTAGATTTAGAAGAATATCTTTACAGCGTCCTTGGTGGGGAAATGAGTTCTAGCTGGCCGCAAGAAGCCCTCAAAGCGCAAGCGATCGCTGCCCGTACCTATGCTCTTTACAAGCGAGAACAGCAGCGTAAAAACCCTGTTTATGATTTAGGTGATAGTCCTGATCGCTGGCAAATATATAAAGGTGTCAGTAGTGAATCTCCTGCAACTTATAACGCGGTTGATGGCACGGCGGGACAAGTATTAACTTATCAAAATAATCTGATTCTCTCAGTCTTTCATGCTTGTTCAGGAGGACACACCGAAAACGTAGAAGACGTTTGGGGAAATCCTCTGCCCTATCTGCGTGCGGTGGAAGACTACGATCAAAATATTAAAGAATGCAACTGGCAACAAGCCTTTTCACCTACCGAAATTAGCTCCAGAATTTCTGGGATTGGCAATGTTCGAGAAATCATTCCAGAGGCGTTTTCACCTTATAAGAGTGTCAAAGCTTTAAGAATAGTCGGAGATAAAGGAACAAAGGTACTGCGCGGTGAAGAAGTTCGCACAGCACTCAGACTAAGAAGCACTCGATTTAATGTTGTCAAATCAGCCGATGGTAGTTTTGTACTCCAAGGCTTAGGTTTTGGTCATGGTTTAGGCATGAGCCAATGGGGAGCGTATAATTTGGCGTTGCGCGGTGCTAACCACCTGCAAATCCTAGGACATTATTATCGCGGTGTCTCCCTCACACCAATTCAGGCGAAGTGATAGGGAATTGGGAATTGGGCATTGGGGTAAAATCTCCCATTCTCCATTCCCCATTCCCTATTCCCCACTTCCTAGTTTCTTCTCAACCTCTTGTTCCAGTAAGTCAGTTTCAGTGCTGTATATCAAATCTTTATTTGTAATTACTGTTTCTGTGCCGAATTGACGAGCGTAATCAATTTTTTGCTGTAAGTCAGGATGTGGGTCGCCTAATAATCTGGCTCTTGCCATGCGATCGCGGTTACGATTGAGAATCTTTTTATTACGCCCCTGTATCCAAAAATAGCGGATCAAAGGTACAGCTAAAAAACCAACACCATAAGTTAATAACAGCCAATAAATACCTTGGACAAAAGCTACTAGTCCGCCCAACTGAGCCGCAACTGTGCCATCTCTTAATAAACTACCAAGTACCAACGCACCCACCAGATTGACTATACCTAAACCGCCACTGAGCATAATTTGTCCAGAATCGGCAGCACTGAATCGCCAAGGCAATTCCTCTAGGTAGGGTGACACAGGTTCGTATTGTTTATTGCTGGCTCTCACCTGCAATTCAGGGAAATAATAGACAATCTGTCCTTCAGGACTAACTTTGGGTTGGCCGTTGAATCGCAACAGCACAGGCAACATATAATCTTCGTACTCCTGTTGATAACTTGCACCCAAATCATCCAGATAGGGAGATATCTGTTCTGCTGCGATCGCACCCTGATTAGTACGAATCACTGTGGCTATTTCTTGCCAACGGCGTTCTTCCAAACGTGCGTTAGGATTACCATCACCAAACAAAAAGGAGAACACAGCCTCGAAAAAATTCATTTGGCTGTCTTGATTTCTACTACGCCGCTTTTGTTCAGGGTAAGTTTCATAATTGGGATTAAAGTACCAAAACAAGTCAGGAATATAAAAGAATCCCCAACTACTGCTAGAGTTGCTGTTTCGGTTGTCATTGTCATTACTGGAATTCATAGCAGTAATGATCAAAATAATGGTGATAGTAATTAAAGCAATGGAAACAACGAGAAAAATCCCAAAGGAAATCCGAAGCAAGTAAAACAGAACTTTCCATACTTTCTGCCACCATTCCTGCAATCGTAACTGAAAGTATTTATTGCGTAAAATATCGCGAAAATTACGAGGAAATAAATAAACGACATCACCGCTTTCTGCTACCTGCAAATGTCCGCCAGCATCGGTGGCTAGGGCAAGTAAGCCTCGGTTAGCTTCTGCTAAGTTCAATCCAGCCTGAGTTGCCACATCACCAACAGTGACACGGTAGCCCAGTTTTTCCACAGCCTGCATAACGTTGGGATTGGGAGTCATTGCTCTCCTCTCCTATTGAAATTGATTCGCCTTTTCTTAAGTATAAAGTTTGGATGTGGAGGTGTAGGGGTGTAGGGGTGTAGGGGCGTAGGGGTGTGGGGGTGTGGGTGGGTTTCCCGACTTGAGGAAACTGGCGTGTGTAAGAGAGAAAAACTGTTGACTAATGACTAATGGCAAATAGCAAATAAATAACTAATGAACTTTTTATGTTAAGATACGGCATCTAGGCTTAGTTCATCAGCAAATTTTCTGTCTGTAATATGGTTCAGTACACTCTCGCACAAAGCCCAGAAATTATCCTCACTGTTACAGGCAAAGATTCAGCTAAAGCCCGTGACAAGGCAATGGATCAGTTGATGGAACTGATGAACGCTGGTAAGCTACCTACAGAATTAGAAGAAGGATTTGGGCCACAACAACTTATAGAGGTCAAAGAACCTACTGCTGAGTCTAGTGGTGGTGAAGACTCTATTACACAAGCAGTGCAGGTTCTTAGTAATCTTGCTACACTGAAACTCAAAGTACAGGAATCTCGCTCTGAAGCATTAGAAATTCGCAAAGCTGTTGATGTGCTGTTTTCGGATGAATCAGTAACAGAAGAAGAGATTACGCGCCTCAAGGAAGGCTTTAAGGTTCTCAAGAATTTTGCTCAAGTGAATTTACGCTATCAAGAAGCACGCACTAAAGCAGAACACGCTAGACAAGTGTTAGATCAGGCTCTAGAATCACCCAGTGAAGGATCTCAGACTTCTTAAAGGGGATTGGGGATTGGAGATTGGGGATTGGGGATTGGGGATTGGGAGCAGAGAAACAGGGGAAGTAGTGGGAGCAAGATATAGTGCTCAATGCCCAATAGCTAATGCTCGACTTTTGGCGAATAGTTTTGATTTGAGAGATGAGCGTAAATTAGCGTAAACACGCTTGTCAGTATTGACATACCATGCCAGAAGTAAATCAAAATCAGCATCGTAGTCATTTGGGTGCGGGTTGGTCTTTTCCACTTAGGGTGAATGTCCAAGGGGGTTTGCAACTCAGTACCAAGGAACGCAACATTGAAGAGTCGATTATGCTCATTCTGCGTACTGATTTGGGTGAGCGAGTGTATCGGCCTAATTTTGGTTCGCGATTGTCTGAGTTGACCTTTGCACCGATGAATACTCAAACTTTATTACTGTTGCGGCTGCACGTCCAAGAAGCTTTGGAGATGTGGGAGCCGCGCATTGTTTTAGATGGAGTTTTTACTGAAGCTGATCCGCTACGAGGTCGGGTAAATATTCATATTCAGTATCATCCAAAAGATACTCATGATTCTCGCAGTTTGGTTTTCCCTTTTTATTTAAATGGGGTTAATAGTCAATAGTCATTAGTTATTCTCCCCCTGCTTTCCCTGACGTTTCAAGCTACGTGAAAAAGTTAACGTGAAACCTAACTCCCCAACCCTTCCTTACCAGAAAAGGGAGCTATGGAGAGGGGTTTTCCAGATCCCGTGACAAGTCAGCTGCTTTCCCAGTCTCCAGTCCCTAATCCCCAATCCCTTTTAAATCAGGTTATATCATTGTGGAATTTGATTTTTTACCGAAATTACCAAAGTCAAATCTAGACGATCGCACGTTTAAAGATTTGGTTGATGAGTGTGTATTGCGAATTCCTCGCTATTGTCCAGAATGGACAAACTATAACCCTAGTGATCCGGGGATTACGCTGATTGAACTATTTGCTTGGTTGACTGACCAAATGCTGCTACGCTTCAACCAAGTACCGAAGCGAAATTACATTACTTTTTTAGAGTTGCTGGGAGTGCGCTTGCAAGCACCTGCTCCGGCTATGTCAGATATTACTTTTTATCTGAGTGCGGCTTTACCGGATACTTATACAATTCCAGCGGGTGTGGAAGTGGCGACGGTACGCACGGAAACGGAAGAGGCGATCGCTTTCTCTACAGATCGGCCTTTAATTATTGATAAACCCCAAATTCGTCATTTTCTTTCAGCCCAAACTACAGAAGCCACGCCTACGATTTTACGCGATCGCTTTACTAATATTTGGTCTCAAAGTCCTGATGATAACTGGTATGGTAGGGAATTAGCTTTTTTTGATGAGCAACCCCAGCCAGGTAATAGTTTTTATCTAGTGATTGATGGTGCTTGTCAGTGTGAGGGGAATGTTTTAGCACTGCAATTTAAAGGAGAAGCCGCCACCAGTACTGGAATTAACCCCGATGCACCGCCACGACGTTGGGAAGCTTGGAATGGGATCGAATGGGTATCGGTTTTACTCCAAGAATCTGATGATAGTACCAAGGGCTTTAGTTTTAGTGAATTAGCTGCTCAAGGTGCTAATCCCCTACAAGGTGCAGATGTGGTGTTACATTTGCCCCAATCTTGGCCTGTGACTACTTTTACTGCTTTCCAAGGGCGTTGGTTACGTTGCGTTTACACGACTCCCCAACCAAATCAGCCGGGGTTTAGCTGTTCTCCCCGCATTGTCGGCTTATCAGTGCGTTCCATTGGTGGGACTGTGGGGGCTAGCCAAAGTGAATTGATTTATGACGAAATTCTAGGTGAAAGTGAAGGTACACCTGGACAAACCTTTCAATTACAGCAGTTCCCGGTGTTAAATCGTCGGGAAGGGGAACACATAGAAATTTTACCGCCGGGAAGTTTATCGTCGCAGATATGGTATGAAGTCAGCGATTTTGCTGATTCTGGGCCTTTAGATCGACATTACACTATTGATTCCCGCACAGGGTTAGTGCAGTTTGGCCCGTTAATTCGTGAACCAGCCCAAATTCAGCAGCAGACGGAGTGGCGGCGGGGAATGGGTAGTGGGGATTGGGGACTGGGAACAATTAATTCTCAATCTTTATTACCTAATGCACAAGAGTTAGAGCGTCAATATGGGGCTGTACCGCCACGGGGTGCGGTGATTCGGATGGTCGCTTATCGCACGGGGGGAGGACGGAAAGGAAATGTGCAACGAGGGACGATTACTGTCGCTAAAACTGCTGTACCCTACGTAGCTCGCGTAATTAATCATACACCTGCTCGGAATGGCGCGGATGCAGAATCTTTGGAAGATGCGGTGATTCGTGTTCCGGCGATGTTGCGGACACGCGATCGCGCCGTCACTCCCGAAGATTTTGAAGTCTTAACGCTGCAAGCTGGTTCTGGTGCAGTGGCACGGGTGCGTTGTTTACCACCAAATTCTACGAAAGAAGCGGGTACAGTACGGTTATTAGTTGTACCTGCGGCAAATACCGATGCGATTACTCGTGGTGAAGGTATCGAACCAGAATTATTAAGTCTGACTCCTCAACTGCGTAACCAAATATTGGCTTATCTCGATGAACGGCGGTTGCTGGGGATACAAGTCAAACTACAAGCACCAGAATATGTGGGTGTCGCAGTGCAAACGGAAGTCGCCTTAGAGCCAGAATTTAATCATCCCGCCAGTCAACAAGAAATTTTGGGGAAATTGCGCGTCGCCCTCTATCGCTTCCTCAACCCCATCACAGGTGGACATGATGGTAAAGGCTGGCCTTTTGGTCGTCCGGTATATCCTTCGGATATTGTGACGCTATTTCAAAAATTCCCGGCTGTGCGCTATTTGGGAGTTGTGCAGCTATTTGAATTACGTTACATCAGAGATAATTGGGTGCGATCGCTCCCCCAAAATCCGGTGATAGATCCGGGGAGTTTGGGGTTGATTTGTTCTTGGCAAAATACTCGGTTGCGATCGGGTCACGTTGTGAATTTAATTCAATGATTGATCACGCAGAGGCAAGCCAGTGCGTTGGGCGGCTCTGCCGACTTGAAGCAACTGGCGCGCAGAGAGTAAGAGCAGTAATTTTGAATTTATTATGGCTTGTTTAAGTTTACAATTGACCCCCATGCAACAACCGGATGCGTTGCAACCATCTACGGCGGCTGCATCTCAAAGTACTTCTTTAGTGCCGTTTAATTTGGCAACTAATACTAAATTGTCGGGGTGTGATGTAGTTGTTTATCCTAGAGAACCTAGTGAAATCTTGTTGCAGTTGGAGAATTTAGGCGATCGCAGTCTAGATTTAAAGGTGCAAATTGAAGGTAATTTCCCTGTTGAGTGGTGTTCTATTCACACAGAACCGGATAAACAAGGCCCTTATGCTTTTGATCCGAAAGCACAGATGAGTGTGGTACTGTGCTTTAACGTTCCAGAAACCTTTTTTGAACAACAAGCGGCTGTGACACCGAATCATCCTCTGGTGTTGGATTTTCACTGTCGTATTCATGTTTACTATACAGAACAAGGTACGAGCCGACAGTTTGTAGAAACGGGTGCTTTGAATTTATATGTACGTCCCCGGAGTTTGTACCTCAAATTTATACCTGCGCTTTATCGGGAAGTAGACTTTATAGGCCGCTTCCTGACAATTTTCGAGCAGGCGTTTGAACCCGCGGTGCAAACATTGGATACGCTTTGGGCTTACCTAAATCCCATGACTGCACCCCAGGCTTTACTACCTTTTCTGGCTCATTGGGTAGCCTGGCCGCTTGATCAACGCTGGACTTTAGCCAGACAACGTTTTTTAATTCGTTCTGCTGTAGAACTCTATCGCTGGCGTGGGACGAAGCGGGGTTTAAGACTTTATTTACATCTTTATACAGATTTACCTTTAGATGATCATATTATCCAAGAAACTGATAAACATATTTGTATTGAGGAAATTCGCGGAGAAGGTTTTGTGTTAGGAAACACTTGTCTAGGTCAAGATGCCATGATTGGCGGTGGTCGTCCCTATCACTTTATTGTTCGCCTCTGTCCTCAACGTCCTGACCAAATCGATGAACAATTAATTCGTCACATTATCGAACAAGAAAAACCTGCCTTCTGCACCTATGAGCTGTACATAGAACAGGTAACAGGTAACAGGTAACAGTTATTAGTCATTAGTTCTTCCCCCCAATCCCCAGTCCCCAGTCCCCAGTCCCCAATCCCCAGCTATGCACGAAATCAAACCCCTAGAACGATTACAGGTACAAGATGGTTTATTAATTAATGCTGAACGCTGGCAGCGATCGCATAATTATCACCGTCAGAGGCAAAATATTCATTATCAGTCTCTCAATCAGCCGGGAATTGTCTATGGTTTGGGTGTGTGTTTGACTCCTGCGCCACAAGGGGTTTCTTCACAATACAACGATGGTCGATGGTTACAAATTCAGCCTGGATTGGCAATTGATATGAATGGCAATCCAATTATTGTTCCTCAAGCCATAGATTTTCACGTTTCGGCTGATATTACGGAAGATAAGCCTCGTCTAATTTATCTAGTGGTGAGTTATGTAGATCCAGATGATTTACAACGTCAAAAAGTTGCGGAATTTGAACCTGAAACTTTTCGGATTGAAGAAAAAACTACGCCACCTGATGCTTATGAGGTGGAATTGTGTCGCATAGTTTTGCAACCGGGATTAATACCTTTACAAAATCCCCAAGATGTGTTCTACCCAGCTTTGAATAGTTTAGATTTTCGTTCTCGTCCCATAGCGCGATCGCGTCATAGTGCTATTGTTCGGGTGGCTTATCTCCAAACTACTGAACCGGAAGTTAGGGATAGTTTTGCTAATCTTTGTTATTTACTCAAATCTGCCGAACATCTCACCCAGGCGATCCAAGGCTTTGAGAGTGTTGATCGCATACAAAATATTGAGCAGGCGATCGTCTATGATTTGTTGTTTACCACAGGTGATCAACCACTTTCTTTAAATACCCAAGAATTAACTAATCTTAAAAGCTATTTAGATGCTGGTGGTGTGTTGTTAGTTGAATCGCCGACTGATGCTATAGACAGATTAGAAAGTATTGTGGATATTGCCGACAAATTCAACACTCCTCTGGAAGATTTACGCAAACTAGACCGCAATCATCCCATGCGGACACTTCCATTTTTATTTGCAGCTTTACCCGTAATTAATCAAAAACCAATTCAAATTTTAATTGCAGGCGGTATTGTTTTAGTAATTGGTGATTTATCGTCTGCTTGGGGATTAGATGAAAAACTAACTTTAACGAGAGAAACAATTCGCACTGCTCAAGAATTAGGAATTAATATATTATATTTTTCTTGGTCAAGAAAACAAATGACTCAATTACAAAAACAGACTATTTCTCCTACATTAAATACACCATCTGCATCATCAAATAAACCGGACGCTTTACAAAATCTGTTCAATAAATTAGGTGAATGACAAATATTTAATCCATGCTTAAATAAGCACTAAAATGCTCTGAATAAACACACCTGCTGCCTTTGTTTTTTAAATTTTTATATGGCTATTAAACTCGTCAATGCCAATATTTCAACTCAAGTAGTCACTTTTGAACCAGGTAGTTCACCACCATCTTTTGAAGTTAATGTTGTTAATGACAGTGATCAGTTCGCTTCATTTCAATTAGAAATTATTGCAGCTGGCGGTAGTTCCAATTTAAGTACTAACTGGTACACGATTACACCCGCTGTCAGCGCGAAAAATCCCCCAGGAGATAGTGTAACTTTCTGTGTGACTATCATCGATACACCTATCCCTGGTTTTATCGGCAAAATGAATTTGATAGTCCGCATTTTCTCTGTAGAATTGCGTGATGAAGATAGACAAATTCTACGTTTAATTATCGAGGCTGGGACGGGTGCTATCCCAGTACAAATTGAGTTACCTATACCAGAGTTCACCACCCTACCACAAGGATTAATTGAAGTTCCAGTCCGGGTTGTTAACCCTAGTCAATTACCTACTACCGTCTCTCTCAAAATGATCGGAGTAGACACAAAATGGCTATTAGGTAATGAAGAAAGATTATTACCTGTTCCTCCTGGTGCAAAAGCAGAAACTTCTTTTTCTTGTCAACTACCAGTTCCGGCAGAAGTCCCTAGTCAAACTTATCCTTTCATAATTGAAGCGAACCACTTCAATGCTCAACCGTCTCGTAGTCCTGAAGGTAAGATTAAAGTCTTACCAGGGGGATTTGTAGATTTCCGCTGCACACCGGAAAAGCAGCAAATTCCTGCTGATCGAATTTGGCTACCACAATGGAAAACTAACTCTACAACCTATCAATTAGAATTTCATAATGCCAGTAATTTAACACAAACAGCACATATCGATATTCGAGCTGGTCAAGATAAACAACCACAATGTTTTATAGATGTGCAACCAGAAAATGTGGAATTAAATACTGGTGCAACTAAGCAGTTACAACTATTAATTAGTAGGCGCAGACATTGGTTTGGATTGTCAAAGAAATTGTCTTTTATCGTCAAAGCGGCTATATCAGATCAGCGTGTTAATGTTAGCAATGAAAGTCAATTTATACAACTAACTATTCATCCTATTTTACATCCTTGGCTACAGTTAATTCTAGCGATTTTACTCTTATATTTAGTTTGGGCAATCTCCTGGTTAAATCCCAATAACCCATTATTCGGACATACTCGACCTGTAAATTTTGTACAGTTTAATGGTGTAGGTGATAAAGCGGTTAGTGGTTCTCAAGACCAAAGTATTATCAGATGGAATGTGGCTGGTTTTCAGAACCCTTTAATTAATCAACATCATGGCAAAATTTCTAGAGATACAGGTAAATCCGTGCGGGTTGTGCGTTATAAACCTGTAGATAACGATGTGGTAGCAGCAGGGTTAGAAAATGGCGAAATTCAAATTTGGGATGTTTTAGGAGGGACAACAAAACCGAAAGCAACTTTTTCTGCCGATAAAGCCGATCGCGTCTTGAATTTAGAATTTAGTGAAGACTCACACTACTTATTTAGTGCGCATGGTAGTGGCTTAGTTTTAAAGTGGGATGTTAACGGCGCGCTTTTGGGTAATCCTGATAGCCTCCAGCAACCAAAAAAAGAGCAAAAGGTAAACTTTTCAGTTTATGGTTTAGCACTAGTGGGGCAGAACAAAGAAGATTTAGTAATTAGTGGTAGATATAATAATCTAGCAATTTGGAATTCTGAACAAAATAAATTACGAAAAATTTCTTACACTACCCCTGGTAGCCAAAATGATTATATTGTTGGTTTAGCTAGTGCCGAATATAAACCAGATTTATTAGCCACTGCTGATACTAGAGGGCAAATTACTTTATGGAATATGCAATCATGCTTGAAACAAAATAATACCCAATGCGAACTTCTTGATCAATGGTCTGATGGACACAGGGGTAAACCTGTCCGTTCAGTAGCACTGAGTAGAGACGGTTGTTATTTAGTCAGTGGTGGTGATGATAGTCGGGTGATGTTATGGCCACTCACAAAAGATGGTAGACGTGCATTACCGAATGGTAAACAAGTACGTACTAATTCTCAAAAATTTAATAGTGTTGATATCAGAGTCGTCAAAAATCGCATTTTAATTATTAGCGGTAATGATGACCATCGTGTGAGATTAAATGTAATTAAACCGGAAAATAGTACTGATTGTAAATATTAGTTACTGGGAATGATGAATTTTAGATTATGGATTTTAGATTGCATTCAATCCAAAATTGACAGCTTTGTGAATAGCGAAACAGGGGGAGAATAACTAACAGATATTGAGTAATTATTAATGACTGAATTTTAATATATGACTTTAACAAATTCTCGTAATAAAAATTCCAAAACCGGATTGAGTATGGCGGATGTTCTAACTTTGCCAACTCAACAACGTAAACTTGTACAGTGGATGCTAAAAAATAAACCTGATGGTGTAACTTTAGCGGAAGCTGCCTATTATCTGGATTTAAATCAGCAAGCCACTCTTAATCTATTAGATGAGTTGCTTGATCAGGATTTTTTACAAACTGTTCTCACGCCTGATGATAACCTGAAATACCGTGTATATCTTGCACCTAAACAGGGGATTCAACAGCAACAAATTCAGCAAAGTTTAGCACCCGGTAGTCCTTTAGCAATTATTTTCAATCCTTCCGGGGATTATGCTGTACAAGCAGGTTCTCAGTTTGAAATTAATATCACAGTTACTAATAAAGGTGCAGAAAGTGCATTAATTGATGTTTTTATTGATGATTTATCGCCGCAGTTAATTCAATGGTGTGATGCACCTCATCAAAGGTTAGCATTAAGTCCCAATTCGATGGGTGAAGTGCTATTTGAGTTTCATGTACCAGTGACAGCAATTCCTAGTATCTATAACTATGTGATAGTTGTAGATGCACCAATGCACTATCCAGAAGATACCCCCATTCGTCATACGGCGAAACTTCAGGTATTACCAGCGATTGAAACTGTTGTTAGAGTTAGTGACCCGACTTTTAATGTTATCCCTGCAAGTAGTTCGCGATCGCCTGCGCCAATTCCTCCTGGTGGGATGTTGCAACTTAGCATCAATGTCCACAACCGTTCTGATCGGGTAGATAGGTTTCGCCTCACTTGTTCCGACTGCCACGAAAGTTGGTACACTATTCGCTATCCTGAAGGTTTGGAAACGGCCGGATTAATCATCCCCAATCTAGGTTTGAATCTCAACCCTGGAGAAACAGGACAAATCTTACTGCAATTTCACCCCTCATTAGGTACGACGGCTGGAGTTTACTATCCCACTCTCCGGCTTTACTCTGCGAACAATCCCGATTTGGTATTGTTGGATGTGGTGTATTTGGAAATTCTACCTTCCTACTTGCTGAATGCAGAGTTATTGACCGTGGTAGGTAGAGTACGCCGCAAAGCTGGAGTTTTTGAAATCAGATTAACCAACGCGGGTAACACCGTCCGAGAAGTTGTCTGTACACCAGTACCCGCAGATGAAGATCAGGTGTGTACCTACATTACAACTCCTCCCATAGTGCGGGTGTTACCAGGAGAAAAAGCCATTTCTCAAGTGACAATCACACCTGTAAAATGGTGGTCGCGGCCGATATTTGGTGCAGGACGCTTACTTAACTTTCGTGTTGAATTAGAAGACCAACAGCACTTTCCCTTACCAAACGCTTCCCTTCCGGGGACAGTGATTTGGGAAACGCGTCCTTGGTGGCAATTTTTACTACTCATACTTACTGTGTTAGGAAGTATAGTAGCGATCGCATTTCTGCTATGGTGGCTCTTAAAACCCCCCGCACCTCCTAAAATTTCCCGCTTTCAGTCTGCTGATGCTTCCTATCAACAAGCTAACAACGCTGCAATTCGTTTGAATTGGCAAATTCGCCACCCCAAAACCCTGCAAACTTTAACTCTCACTGGAGTATTTGCAGATGGAACAGTAGCAGTACAACCAGTAGTTTATAACTTCGATGGTCAACTACCAGAAGAACTCAAGCCATTTTGCCAATTACAAACTACATTAACTTGCGCCAACATCCCCACCGATGCCAGAAAACCAGGGGATTATATTTTTGAACTGCAAGCATTTAGCAGCAAAAATCCTGAAGAAGCAGCAGATGTAATTAAAACTAATACTATCAAAATTATTCCCATTCCCCCAGCCAAAATTCTGGAGTTTGCAGCCGTAAAACCTATTTATCAAGAAGTACCAATTAATATCAAAAGCGGTAATAAAATTAGCTCAGATACGATTCGTTTAAATTGGAAAATTAGCGATTTAGATAAAATTGGCAAACTACAAATAATTGGGCGATCGCCTGAAGGTGTAGTGAATAGTGAACCACAAATTTATCAATTCAATCAAGACAACCAAGGCGAAATTCCCCAAGATTTACAACCATTTTGTAAAAATGAACAAAATCAATTAACTTGTCGGAGTGTTCCCGCTAAGAATCGCACCATAGGAGACTACATTTTTGAACTACAAGTATTTGCCAAAACTGACACTGATAAACCAAGCATATTACAAAAAACAGATGTAACTAAAGTTCAACCCCTACCCAGTCAAATTGTAGAATTCAAAATTAATGGTAGTGAACCTCTACCAAAATATCAAATTCTCATTGACCCTAAAAACCAATCCAAGCCAGCTATTAACCTATCTTGGAAAGTAGAAGGTAGCAGCGCAATGAAAGTAGAATTGCTACCCGCGCCAGGTAACATTGTCCGTAGTGGGACAATATTTTACCCCGTAAATAGTCAACCCAGTAGCGAAACAATTACCCTCCAAGCTACCAGTCCCACAGGTGAAAAAATTAGTCGTTCAGTCACCATAGAAACCTTTTCTCTACCCTCACCAATACCAAATCCCAACCAACTCCCACAACTCCCAACCACAGAACTTACACCCCCTGTTATTCCCCCAACACCCACCGCACAGACTCCATCAGCCACACCTACTCCAGGTTCGACATCACCAACACCCACACCCCTACCCACGTCACCCACTCCTTCCCAACCAGGGAAACTCTCACCCTTAGAACTTCCCCCAGGATTTGATTAAAAGGCAAAAGTCAAAAGGTGAGCCATTGCAGCGGACGGGTTTCCCGGTATAAAGCACATGGCGAACCAAAGGGTAAAAGGTGAGCCATTGCAGTGGATGGGTTTCCCGGCATAAAGCACATGGCAAACCCACAGGGTAAAAAGTGAGCCGGTATGGGTGAGACAAAAAATTCTCACCACCTCGCAATATGCTGAAAAACATCCCCAAAATCTTCCTTGCAATTCTCCTAACCGCCACCCCACCTGCACTAGCTATCCCAGCCAGCCAATACCGCGCTGACTTACTACTCAGATTAGGAAATAGACAAATCAACAACGGTCAACTAACCGCAGCATTAATATCATTAAAAGAATCGCTAAAAATATATCAAGAACTAGGCGATCGCACAGGTCAAGCCCATACACTGTTAAGCTTAGGAGAAATTCATTTCACCCTTGGTAAATATCAAACAGCGATTAGTTTATATCAACAAAGTTTAAACTTAATGCAGGACGTAGGGAATCAACCCGGTACTGCACAAGTTTTAGAACATCTCAGCAATGCTTACATTCATACTGGCGATGAAAAACTAGCGCAAGAATTCCGAGAAAAAGCGGCCGCTTTAAGGAAAGAAATCGGTAATCCTCCCAGAGAAGCTGCATTTTTAGGTAACGTTGGTGTCGAACATGAAAAGCTAGGTGAATATCAGCAAGCAATTGCTTTTCATACCCAACAATTGACAATTGCACAAGCCACTAAAAATCGCAATTTACAAATCTATTCTCTGCAAAACTTAGCATCTGTACATCGGGAGTTAAAACAATATCCGCAAGCGGTCAGTTTTTATCAACAAGTATTAGGTATAGCTACTCAATCCAGTGATACAGTCTTAACCAATCTTACCTTAAAAGAAATTGCCCAAACCTATGAAAATCAAGGTAATTTTGAGCAGGCGATCGCTCTATATCAGCAACAACTAGAAACCTCGACAAATCCCACTCAACAGGATCAGTTAATTAAACAGTTAGGACGTGTTTATACATCTGCCAAACAATATGAACAAGCCTTGGCGTTGTATCAAAAACAATTAGACAATGCTCAGGCTAATAAAGATATTTATACTCAAGGTGTAGCATTAAATAATCTAGCGTTTGTTTTACTGAAATCAGGTAAAACTAATGATGCCCAAACTACCTTACAAGCCAGTATTAAAACCTGGGAATCTTTACGCTCTAACTTAGGCAATACTATTGATTACTCTCAAGAACAAACGAATACATATAGTTTATTACAACAAGTTTTAGTTAGTCAAAATCAGCCAGAAACAGCTTTAGAAATAGCTGAACAAAGCAGCGTGATGGGGATTTTAAATTTACTGGGAATGCGCCTATCCACAGAATCAGCAGGTAGTGGTTTAAAGGCTGCACCCAAAGAAATTACTCTCCCAACGATGACGCAAATTCAAGCGATCGCTAAACAACAACAAGCTACTATTGTCAGATATTCCCTAATTGCTGATGATGAGATTTATGTTTGGGTGATCCAGCCAAGTGGCAAAGTCATATTTCGCAAAATAGATTTACAATTGCAGAAAAAGATTATTCCCTTTAATTCTATTACAGAACTGGTTCATCAAACTCCTATAGCTTTGGGAGTGAAAAATATTAAAACTCCTACGGCTAGTTATCAAAATATATTATTACAACTAAATCAAATCCTCATTAAACCCATTGCTGATTTATTACCAGAAAATCCAACAGAACAGGTAATTTTTATCCCCCATAATGAATTAATATTTGTGCCTTTTCCAGCTTTAGTTGATATTTATGGTAAATATTTAATTGAAAAACATACCATTACCACTATCCCAGCTATTCAATTACTCAAATTAACCAGGGAAAAACGCAATAATACAGGAGGTAGTCAAGTTGTGGTTGTGGGTAATCCCACTATGCCCAAAATAGAGCAAAAGTCTTTACCACAATTAGTAAATGCGGAACAAGAAGCTTTAGAAATAGCAGACTTTTTTAAAACCAATGCTTTAGTTGGTAACAAAGCCACTAAAGCAGATATTTTACCTTTATTACCCAAAGCCAAGACAATTCATTTGGCAACGTATGCTGTTGTAGATGATACCAAACGACAAGGCATCCCAGGCGCGATCGCTCTAGCTAGTGTCGGCGACAATAACGGACTTTTCACAGCTAGCGAAATCCTCAATTTGTACACCCAACCGAAAGGCCAGCGTTTAAGAGCTAGGTTAGTTTTTTTGAGTGCTGGAGAAACAGGTAGTAGTAGCATTGGTAACGGTATGTTAGGTTTATCCTTAGCATTAATTAATGCTGGTGTTCCCAGTGTAATTATTTCTCAGTGGGCAGCAGCCGATACACCCACAAATGTTTTTACTACGGAGTTTTATCGGCAATTAAAACAAAATCCTCATAAAGCCTACGCTTTACGCAACGCGATGTTAACCACAATGAAACAGCACCCTAATCCTAAAGATTGGGCAGCATTTACATTCATAGGGGAAGCACGTTAAAAAAATTACAAAGGCAAGAGGAGGAAATAATAGCCTTACAAATTATTTTATAAATCAGTATTGCAAATGCCACAAATAAAAAAACATATTTATTCAGAAACTTTGCTGTTAACTTTGGCTTTTTTACTTTTAAATTATCCCACTTTAGCGCAAGCTCCCAACCCAGAAGGCAGTAGCAATCAAGAACGTTTTCCCCAACCTTCATTAACACCAACACCTTTATCTCCAGCATCGCCGCCATTACAAACAACCCCTACACCAGAAACCTCATCTCCACCTGCCTCTGGCAGTATTCAAGTAGAGAAAATCCAAATTACAGGTAGCAGTATTTTTGAGGCGGAAACCTTCAATTCTATTACCAAACCAATAGAAGGACGTACCGTTACTGTAGAGGACTTAACTAAAGTTGCAGATAGCATTACACAACTTTATTTAAATCGGGGATATATTACATCAAGAGCCATTTTAGTAGACCAAAAAATTACTAATGGTGTCGTGGAAATTCGAGTTATTGAAGGTAGCTTAGAAAAAATTATTATCGAAGGCACAAAACGTTTAAATCCTAATTATGTGCGATCGCGCATTAACTTAGGTGCTAGTAAACCGCTATCTTCAGCTAGTTTAGAAGACCAGTTAAGATTACTCAGAAATGATCCTTTATTCACCAACGTTGAAGCTAGTTTACGTCCGGGGAGTGGTCTCGGTCAAAGTATTTTAGTGGTGCGTGTGATAGAGGCGAACCCCTTCGAGGCGACATTTAGCATTGATAATTATTCTCCTCCTAGCATTGGTTCGGAACGGTTGGGTGTGAGTGCTACTTATCGTAACCTCACAGGTATTGGTGATGAACTTGCAGCCGCTTACTATCGCACAACTCAGGGAGGCGCAAATGTTTATGATTTCAGTTATCAAGTGCCGTTGAATGCGATGAATGGCACACTACAACTGCGGACTTCCCTAAATAACAATGAAGTCATTCAACAACCCTTCAAACGCTTCGAGATTAGTGGAGAGTCGCAACTATACGAAATTAGTTACAGACAACCATTAGTGCGATCGCCCCGTGAGGAATTTGCTTTATCGTTAGGTTTTACCGTTCAAGATGGGCAAACTTTCACTTTTGCAGGGCCAACACCCTTCGGACTCGGCCCTGATGATGAAGGTAACAGCCGCACCCGTGTGATTAAATTTGGGCAGGATTATGTTAGCAGAGATGTGGGTGGGGCTTGGGCATTGCGATCGCTATTTAGTTTTGGTATTGGTGCATTTGATGCCACTATCAACTCAGACCCCGTTCCCGACGGACAATTTTTTAGTTGGTTGGCACAATTCCAGCGCGTCCAACGCTTGAATCAAGATAACTTATTAATTGCCCAAGCAGAGATACAACTTACACCCAACGCTTTGTTACCTTCCCAGCAATTCGTTGTTGGTGGTGGTCAATCAGTACGTGGCTATCGACAAAACGTCCGTGCTGCTGATAATGGTGTGAGATTTACCCTAGAAGACCGCATCACTACACTACGTGATGCAGCTGGTAATTCCACTCTGCAATTTGCCCCATTTTTTGACTTAGCCTACATCTGGAACGTTGACACTAACCCCAATACCTTACAGCGACAAAAGTTTTTAGCTGGTTTGGGTTTGGGTGTTTTATATCAACCAACAGCAAATTTGAATATTAGGCTAGATTACGCGCTTCCCTTAGTTGATTTAGATGACCGGGGAACAAACGCCCAAGATGATGGCTTTTACTTTAGTGTCGGCTATCGCCTGTAAAGGTAACAGGTGACAGTAGAAAATCATAGTGGACGAACACAAGCTCATTCGGTGTATGAGGAAACTCCTGTGAAATGGTCATCCTGACTGTCTCGTGTGGGTAAAAAGTCTCTAAATTCTGACGTAGGCAAGATGTTAACCTTCGATATCTCAATTAACTTAGAGTGCATCCCCAAAGGTGTGAATACAAAGCATGATTGAACAGCCGCCCCATCTAGATAGTATCGATGTATTTAATAACTTATGGTCTTTGACCACCGAAATTTATCAAAAACTGGAAACTCGCTTTCAGTTACATCCAGACCCCATCACCGAAGATTTACAAGCATATAGCAGTCCAGATGGGAATATTACTGGTTCACTCAAGGCTTATGCTGGTAACGAAATTGATTGGCTAACTCATTCTTGGTTAGGGAATACACAAAAATCATTTAGCACCATGCGTTTAACTGTGTGGTTGAGTTCCCATATCCAAGTTCCTCATTTAACTTTTGAGTTTGGTTTAGTTCCCCAAATTTTCTTTTATATAGATTACATCCCCCGTACTGAACTATTAACAAATCTAGAATATTTGCAACGCTATTATCAGCCTGTCAACGAAACATTTTTACAATTACAAACTGATCCTCGGCTGACTCGATTTATGAGTAAAAGTGTTTATATACGGTTATTTCAATCGCCTGCTAGTTTATGTTACACCGGCACATCGACGGAGGTTGTAGAACTAATTCGGACAATTGCCCATGACACCTTAAACCGTTGGTTAACTTGGGTAGATGCAGCAGAAGCAACACCAGAAAATGCCAAATTAGCCTTAGCCGAACGAGATTTATTTGTGCGTCGTACCTGTATCGAAAATGATCCCGATAACCAAATGGCAGCGAAGATGTTAGGTAAAGAATTAACAGATAAACTGGTGCGATCGCTTTGGGGTGACAAATAATAAATTCAAACTCAGCACTCACAAACAGCATGACAGATTATACTCAAACCCTAGACTCATTCCGGGCTTTAGCACTGCAAGTTACCTGTCACGCAGTCAACCAGGCACGCGATCGCCAAGAAGTCAAATTAATGATGGAAAAGGTGATTACCCGGTTGGCGCAGCAAATAGCGGCTAGTATTGCCTTTATTGGTTCTGATTGTCGGTTAATCGTCCTACCAGAATACTTTCTGACAGGTTTCCCAATGGGGGAATCAGTGGAAACATGGGCGAACAAAGCCTGTTTAGAAATTAATGGTGCTGAGTATGAAGCACTCGGCAAGATTGCTCAGAAATACAATATATTTTTAGCTGGCAACGCCTACGAACTAGACCCCAATTTTCCCGCGTTGTACTTTCAAACCTGTTTTGTGATTGATCCAGTTGGTACGGTTGTGTTGCGTTATCGGCGGTTAAACTCTATGTTTGCCCCTACACCCCATGATGTGTGGGATAAATACTTGGATTGCTATGGCTTAGAGGGAGTTTTTCCCATAGCGAAAACGGCGATCGGCAATTTAGCAGCTTTAGCATCAGAGGAAATTTTATACCCAGAAGTAGCGCGGTGTTTAGCCATGCGAGGAGCAGAAATTTTCCTGCATTCCACCTCGGAAATTTATAGTAAAAACCTGACTCCCAAAGACGCAGCCAAAATCACCCGCGCCGTTGAGAATATGGCTTATGTAGTCTCAGCCAATACTGCTGGACTAGCGAATAGTCCCATTCCTATCGGTTCAGTAGACGGCGGCTCAAAAATCATCGATTATCGCGGTTTAGTTTTAGCCGAGACAGGCCCAGGGGAAAGTATGGCAGCCTTTGCAGAGATAGATTTAGCCGCTTTAAGACGCGATCGCCACCGCCCAGGGTTAAATAATTTACTGGCGCGTCAGCGATTTGAACTATACGCCCAAAGTTACAGCCAGTCAAACTTTTACCCAGCGAATACGATGCTCAATCAACCAGTAGACCGTAAGCACTTTATCCACACTCAAGCACAAACGATTGAACGCCTCAGTGAGTTGGGGATAATTTGATCAAAGGGTGTAGGGGTGTAGGGGAGAAAAATTAAAGACTAAAGACTAATAACTCATGAATAATGACTAACCCTATAGAAGTACGTAATCCTCGGACGGGAAAATTTGACTATGTGATTATCCCACCGCCACCTCGGTTGCTAGCACAGCAATGTAATCGGGCGCGACGGGCGCAAACTCAATGGTATCAGTTGGGTGTAGAAGGTAGAATCGCCGCCTTGCAACAGTGGAAGGAAGCGATATTAGCGGAACGTCAACAACTGACAGACGCGTTAGTCAATGATACCGGCAGATTATCTATATCCATATTAGAAATTGATTCTTTTTTGGGCAGCATTGACCGCTGGTGTGATTTAGCACCAGATTTACTGCAAGACTCAGCAAAAAATACCAGTATTCCCTTTATCGCTTTGCAACAAACCTCTGTACCTTACCCTCTAGTGGGGGTAATTAGTCCGTGGAATTTTCCCTTGTTGCTATCCATGATTGACACCATCCCGGCGTTGCTAGCGGGTTGTGCTGTTGTGGTGAAACCAAGTGAAATTGCACCCCGTTTTGTTGCACCTCTATTGACAGCACTAAATAATGTAACTAACCTACGGGATGTCTTAATTTTCATTGAGGGAGCAGGAGAAACGGGAGCAAATTTAATTGATTATGTAGATTTAATTTGTTTTACAGGTAGTGTAGCCACAGGACGAAGAGTGGGAGAAGCCGCAGCTAAACGCTTTATCCCCGCGTTTTTAGAATTGGGAGGCAAAGATCCAGCGATCGTTTTAGAATCAGCCAATGTAGACTTAGCCACCTCAGCTATTTTGTGGGGTGCAGTTGTCAACACTGGTCAGTCATGTCTTTCTATTGAAAGGATTTACGTTGCTGAACCCATATTTGAAGAGTTTTATCATCAACTAATAGCTAAAGCGCACCGTCTTCAGCTAGCCTACCCCAACATTGAAAATGGGCAACTTGGCCCCATTATTGCTGAAAAACAAGCCGCAATCATCAGTGATCATCTCTCTGATGCTATTGAAAAGGGTGCAGTCATTCACTGCGGTGGTAAAGTCGAGGAATTAGGTGGCGGTTGGTGGTGTCGTCCGACAGTCCTCACCCAAGTCAATCATTCCATGAAAGTGATGACTGAAGAAACTTTCGGCCCTATTATGCCTGTAATGCCGTTTCCCAGCCTTGAAGAAGCCGTATACTTAGCCAATGATACAATTTATGGACTCAGTGCAGCCGTGTTTGCTGGTTCAGAAGACGAAGCTTTAGCCGTGGCGAAGCAAATTAAGGCCGGTGCTATTAGCATTAATGATGCTGCTTTAACTGCCATCATGCACGAAGGAGAAAAAAATGCCTTCAAATTTTCTGGTATAGGTGGTTCACGCATGGGTGCAGCAGCATTCAAGAGATTTATGCGAAAACAGGCGTTTTTAATCAAAACCAACTCTACTCATGACCCCTGGTGGTTTGATAATGCGTAATAATGCAGTAAAAAGTAGAGTATGTGATGGATTAACCAAGGATGCGTTGTGTTGTCGAGTTAACACACCCTACAACTTGAAACTAAATAGTATAAGGAATTAGTAATGTCTAACATGAAAGCAGAAATGCCTGTACTCGCCCGTCATGAAGGCGATTGGGTTGGTACATACACTTTAATAGATACATCGGGTAAAATTCTTGACCAGCATGAATCCCATTTAACTTGTCAATTACCAGACAATAGCCCTTATCCCTACTACCAAATTAATCGTTATAAGTGGGCTAATGGTAAACAAGAAGAACATCAATTTCCGGGAACATATCATGATAAAGTCCTTTGGTTTGATACAGAACGCATTCAAGGAAAAGCTTGGGAAATAGACGACTCAATCATCATTTTGTATTTTTCTTACAAGACAGTACCAGAAATGTACCTATATGAAATGATTCAAATTAGTCCAGATAATAACTATCGCGCTCGCACATGGCATTGGTTTAAGAACCATCAAATATACCAACGGACTATTATCCAAGAAGAACGGCTAAAATAAGAACTCGCAATTACGTCAAAATCTACGGTAAGTGCGTTCACTTATTGAACGCACAATTTTCTGTAAAAATGAAATAGCAACATATATGCTTAAATAATTGGTTATAATTTCAAGTTTCGGCTTGATAAGGTAGACGCATGGCAAAAGGTGACAAAATAAACTTTTCTACTCCTAGTGGTTTTCCTGAGTTTCTACCCAGTGAAAAACGCTTGGAATTATATTTATTAGATACCATCCGTAGAGTTTATGAAAGCTATGGATTTACTCCTATTGAAACTCCCGCCGTTGAACGCTTAGAAGTATTACAAGCTAAAGGGAATCAAGGCGACAATATTATTTATGGTATAGACCCGATTCTGCCCCCAAATCGCCAAGCCGAAAAAGATAAATCCGGCGAAACAGGTTCAGAAGCAAGGGCATTAAAATTTGACCAAACTGTACCTTTAGCTGCTTATATTGCTCGCCACTTAAACGAATTAACCTTTCCCTTTGCGCGTTATCAAATGGATGTAGTTTTTCGGGGAGAAAGGGCAAAAGATGGTAGATTTCGTCAATTTCGTCAGTGTGATATTGATGTTGTAGGGCGAAGCAATCTCAGTTTGTTATATGATGCTCAAATGCCTGCAATTATCACTGAAATATTTGAAGCGATCAATATTGGTGACTTTGTAATTCGCGTCAATAATCGCAAAGTTTTGACGGGATTCTTTCAATCTTTAGGCATCTCAGAAACTCAAATTAAATCTTGTATTGGCATCATTGATAATCTGGAAAAAATCGGTGAGACTAAAGTTAAACAAGAGTTAGAAAAAGAAGGCGTTAATTCAGAACAGACACAAAAAATTATTGATTTTATCAAAATTGATGGTGGGAGTGATGAAGTATTAGATAAACTTAAACACCTCTCACAAAATCTACCAGAATGCGAACAATTTAGTTTAGGTGTCAGTGAACTAGAAACGGTAATTGCAGGTGTGCGGAATCTGGGAGTACCTGACAAACGGTTTTGTATTGATTTAGCGATCGCCCGTGGTTTAAACTACTATACTGGCACAGTCTACGAGACTACTCTCATAGGTCACGAGGCTTTAGGTAGCATCTGTTCTGGTGGCAGATATGAAGAATTAGTCGGGATGTTTTTAGGCGAGAAAATGCCTGGTGTGGGCATTTCCATTGGGTTAACGCGCTTAATTAGTCGCTTACTCAAAGCAGGTATTCTCAACACTTTACCTGCAACACCAGCGCAGGTAGTGGTAGTAAATATGCAAGAAGATTTAA
Organism: Trichormus sp. M33_DOE_039; assembly: GCA_015296085.1. Lineage (GTDB taxonomy): Bacteria > Cyanobacteriota > Cyanobacteriia > Cyanobacteriales > Nostocaceae > Trichormus. The sequence continues at coordinate 100,010 of DVDT01000104.1, forward strand.
TGCCAACTTATTTAAAAGTTTCCCAACATTTACGCCAAGCGGGGATCAATGTTGTGACAAACTTTGATAAACGTCCCTTGGGTAAACAATTCCAAGCAGCAGATAAACAAGGAATTCGTTTTTGTGTGATTATTGGTGCTGATGAAGCAGCAGCACAAAAGTCATCTTTGAAAGATTTAAAATCAGGCGAACAAGTAGAAGTAGCGTTAGCAGATTTAGCTGAGGAAGTTAAGCGTAGGCTTGTGTAATTATATGGCTATCTGAGATATAAGATCACCGACTTCTCAAAGAAATTGGTGATCTGAAGCCTTGTTTGCTCACAGTTTATTTAAGGCAAAAAAGTAAAATGGAAAATCAACATCAAGTCAAATTAGATTTACCAATTATTCCAGAAGACTGGGGTGGCGATGGTAGAGGACGCATGAATTTATCAGGAAGACAGACGGCAATTTCTTCAGCACACATACCTCGTCAATATCAATTCTTTGACTCGAACACTGTATCAGAGGAACAAGGTTGGCGAATTCCAGGAATGCCAGATAATGTAGTATTTGGAAGTCGGAGATTACTCACTTGGCATGATTGCGGTGCTTCTACTTCTAGAGTTGTATTACCACCCAACTTCAAAGCACCATCAGGTATCTTTACTGCTGATTTAGAACTTTTTATTTTAAAAGGTACAATTCAAATAGGTGAATGGAAACTCAATAAGCATTGTTATTCTTTTATTCCGGCGGGAATAAAAGTAGGAGATTGGCAAGTGCTAGGGGGTGAAGATGTAGAAATATTGTGGATGGAAAATGCTTCTGCACATTACCAAAATCTAGAAAATAATCATCCAGATGCTAGATTAAACGAATTTATTCCTGTTTTAGATAGTAAATTATTGCCTTGGGGTAAAACAGATACAGTACAGTTTATTCAAGCGAATAAGAAATGGCTCAGGAAAGATGCTAATGGTGGTGGAGTTTGGCTACTGGCAATATTGCCACATTATGATGGTATATACCCACAAATTCAATGTTATAACGAAGAAGGTTATTGCCTTGCTGGATACTGTGATATTGGAGAACATCATTTTGTAAAAGATTACTTTGCTTATGGGCCGAGTTTTATGACCTCTCCTTGGCATAGAACAGATGATGGTTGTTTATTTTTCATTAGAGTTGATAGGGATTTATCAAAAGTAAGTACAGTTTTGTCCTATGCAAATGGTGATTAATCTACCGCCTTTTTAAATAATTACCCATTGCTGAACCAATAATTTGTCCATTGTGATAAATCAAATTTCCTCGCAAAAAGGTACTTTTCACCTTTCCTGTTAACTCCATCCCTGCAAAGGGAGTGTAACCTTGTTGTGACTCCGACTCAGCCGTATTCACTATAAAACTTTCATTGGGGTCTAATAAAACCAAATCAGCATCGAAACCAACATCAATATCTCCTTTTTGCAACAAACCAAACCGCCGGGATGGATTCCACGATAGCAATTTAGCCATGTGGTTGTAAGACATTCCTCGCTTACTACCTTCACTGAATACACCGGAGAGTAAATATTCTGTACCACCAAAACCAGACTTGGCTAACCAAATATTATTCGGGTCTTTCGCACTAATTTTTTGTTCCGCAGCACAGCAAGCATGGTCACTAACTATCCAATCTACTTGATGATTGAGTACCGTTTGCCACAAGTATTCCACATCAGCACGGGAACGAATAGGGGGGTTAACTTTTGCCCAAGTACCATTGGGAGTATCAACATCTAATAATAAATGCCCCACAGTAAGTTCTCGCCGGAAATTGATATGGGGAAAAGCAGTTTCCATAGTCAAAGCTGCTTCCATTGCTTTACGGGAACTCAGATGCAATAAATTGATATTTGCACAGTTAGTTTCGTGCGCCAAATAGGAAGCAATACAAATTGCTAATCCTTCGGAATGGGGAGGACGGGCTGCACTGTAAGCGTGCAATCCGCTGAGGCTAGAATCATTTTCAACTATTTTTGTATAGGCATTGAGAATTTCTGCAACTTCGCAATGCAAACTTAAGCTAATAGTTGCTTGCGCTTCTGGGTGACTTTCTCTTAACTTTGCCAAACCCCGCATGATAAATTCAAAGTGAGCAAAGTCGTATCTTTCTGTTTTATTAATCATCAAAAATAGGTTTTGTTGATCAGAAAGACCATGTAAACCATAGCCACCGTAAAACATAAATATTTTAAATGAGCTAACGCCATATTCGTCAAATAGCATTGGCATTTCATCAATATGCTGACTGCTAATGGGTGCGATATGGTAGCTGTAATCTACAAAGAAATTTCCTTGTGATAATGCTAATACTTCCGGGAAAAAGTCTTGGTATGAACCACCTTTGTTAAGATAATATTTGCCAGTACGGATGTAATTGAGGCTGGTTGTGACTCCCCCCATTGCGGCGGCTTTACTTTCTGTCACTGCATCTTGGTCAAGGGGTTGATAAATACCGATGTGCATATGAGCGTCTACAACCCCAGGAAAGCCAAGCAGGTTTTTGGCATCAAATACTTCTTTACCTCGGTCTACGTTAATATTGGGAGCAATATGGGCAAATTTCCCATCTTTAATTCCTAAATCTAGGAGTGCGATCGCATTCTGCCCACCGTAGGTAATTGAATCATGATCAGGACGAACTACTCGTACATTTTTGATAATTTTATCTAATATAGGAGGTTCAGACACAGTAGACCTCACACTAAAATGATGGCAGTAAGCCAGTAGTGTCAACATCCTACAGTAACAACCACTAAAATCTATAACTGTGTAACAGTTTTTATCAGAAAAGCCAGAAGACAGAAGGATTTAAATTTTGAATTCGGAGTGTAGCGACGTGTCAACCTTTAATGAGTATCATCTTAATCCAGAGACATTTCTGTTTCTCAAGATTTTTCAAGATAATTGGCAAGTTATTAGAGATGAATTTACCGGATTTATTCATCAAGCATCCCATGAGGAATTAAAATTTACTTACGATGTCTTGGGACCTAAAAGTAAAACAATTAAAACCAAAGGGAACTCAAAATATAGTGCTTTTGGTATTTTATTTCAAGGCTTATTGATTGAAAAATATATTCAAGTACATCAAATCCAATATCCTGATTATGGCACAGATGAAGCTGCAACTAAAGCACTAGCTTTAAGAGAGAAATATTTTCCAAATTTGGCTCAGTTCATAGAAAAAGTGAACCTAAGTGATGATGGTGTTCTCAGGAATGTGTATTTTGGAACATTTCATCCAGGCTTAGATATTAAGCTTCATGTTAACTATAATCCTCACATGAACCGGGGCTATTTAGGATTGATTGTGCCGCAAGGGGATGTGGCGATGAAGATATGTCATGAACAGCTTTATTGGCATGAAGGAAAGTTCATGGTTTTAGATCATAGCTATCCACATTGCCCACATAATTACACTAATTATGATAGAACTGTTTTGGTTGTTGACTTTTTTAAAACGGATCAACCGAGAGAAGAAGTGATCCGATTTGAACAAGAGCAAGTTACACAACGGATGCAGGATAATCCTTATAGTTTGGGTGTTTTTGGTAAGAGTGATCAGGCTCAGGAAGCAGATTTTATTAAGTATGGTTTAGCTCATCAGTTGGAGTGGGATAAAGCTTTATAAGGTGGAATATCCTAAGTCTGATTAAACGCGAAGTGGTATAGAAGAATGCAAAGATGACATCGAAGCTATGTAATTGGTGTTTTTAAGATTTAGGATGATTATTTTGTTTATGTATTGTAAATTGAATCATTTTAAAGATGCAAAGTTATAGGAAGTTAATAGCTAAACGACTGCATCAGGATTTTAATTCTGCTGTTGAGATTGTGGAAGTTTCTATCTCTGCACCTGCAAATCATGAAATTCTAATTCGGAATAAATTCGCCGGAATTAATGCAGGTTTTGATACTTTACTTTGTCGGGGTGAAGTTCCTTATGTGAATCTAACTCCACCTTTTGATTTGGGTGTAGAAGCAGTTGGGGAAGTAGTAGCTGTTGGTGAAAATGTCTCCGATTTCCAAGTCGGTGATGCTGTCATCACTACTTTACGTGGTGGTGGTTATCGGGAATATCAAGTAATAGATGCTAGTCTGGCTGTGAAGGTGCAGGAAGCAACGCCGGAAGTTCTCAACCTTGTACCTACAGGTGTATCAGCTTTGGTGGCTTTGGAACAAGTGGGGGAAATGCAAAATAATGAGGTGGTTTTGGTGACGGCTGCGGCTGGCGGTACTGGCCATATTGCGGTGCAGTTGGCAAAGTTAGCAGGGAACTATGTGATTGGTACTTGCAGTTCGGCGGCGAAGGCGAAATTATTAAGGGAATTAGGCTGCGATCGCATCATTAATTATCATACAGAAAATCTTGATCAAGTCCTCAAGCACGAGTACCCTAATGGGATTAACTTGATTTTTGAGTGTGTAGGTAAACAAGTCTTTGATACCTGCGTTGCCAACTTGGCTATTCGAGGACGTTTAGTCAGTATTGGCTATATTTCTGAATATGGGAAACATGTCGAACAAGTGATGCAACCGCGCATTTATCACCAACTCTTTTGGAAGGCTGCTTCAGTGCGAGGTTTTTTGATGCCACATTATCAGGAGTATATCCCAGAAGCACGCGATCGCCTGTTAAATTTGTTCTATGCAGGTAAACTGAAAGTATTTGTTGACTCCACCGAATTTCACGGTCTAGAATCTATTCCCACTGCTGTAGAATACCTGCTAAGTGGTCAAAATTGTGGCAAAGTAGTTGTCAAGTTTTAGTTTTTGAGAGAAATATGGTGCAAAATGCAGAAAATACTTTAAAAGTTGCGCATCAAGCATTTGAACATTTTACCCACGGTTTAGCGACAGGGGAATGGCAAGCATTCTTTGATATGCTGACAGATGATTTTACTTTTTGGTTTCCCATAGGAAAATTTCAAGGTTTAAATCAAGGTAAAGAGAAAGCCAAAGAATTTTTTTACTACGTTTCAGCATCTTTTCAGCTTGGACTTGAACTAGTGTCTTTAGACAGAATTACCAGTAATGACACAACTGTGGTGTTTGAATTTAAAGATGCCGGACTTTTATTAGGACAGCCTTACAAAAATCGTGTAGCAGTTTCTTTTGATGTACGAGAAGACAAAATTTGTAGTTATCGAGAATATTTTGGTAGCGATGGGAAATCCTAATTAGTAAACATAAGTCTTTTATTTGTGTAGGTAAAATTTTCAGGAAAGGAAAATCAGCTACCTTTTTAACTCGCCGCCTCTAATTATTTTGAGCTTTTAAAGTTTGAATTTCTTTGCACTTGGCTTCAGCTGCTTGATAAGCTGCTAAATATTCTTGGCCTCCCAACATTACATCACCATAATATTCATATGGTGCATCACCATAGATAGGTAATGGGTCATCCTCTGGATAATCTTCTTTTGATTCTTCGATCACTGCTTTCAGCTGCTTGACACTCAAACTGTGAGCTGTAAAATACCACAGTTGCTGGTCATTTTTATGTAGGTAGGGTAAGTTAGGATCAACAATTTTATCCTCTATTTGAATCCAACTATGTTCCAGAGGTTTGTATGGCTTACTCTCACAAACCAAAAATCCTTGGACATATTTAGCACCCTCTGTTGCTATTGCGGCTTTATAAGCATTATCAAAGGGCTTCTTAGCTTTACTTTTGATGCTTTCAGCAATTGTTATTGATAGTTCCTCATCCAATATCTTGTTCATTTACGGATAGCATTGCAAACGGTCACTCTTATATAATATCACTTTCATACCGCACTAGCTGAGTTTTGGCTGCATACAATAACTTACTAAGCGTTCGCTGCAATTATTTTTATCAACCTCATATTTAAGCAAATATTGCTAATAATATAATTTTCTGATCATCATAAACATATTGGCATTTCTATATTAAACTTATCCAGAAAGTTCATATACAAATGTTAGTATTTTTTTTGTTTCTGCCATCTAGGAAGCTCATAGGATCATCAATTGTGTATATTCTACACAGAAAATACCAAAATTAATTTCATCGCTGCACACAGACCAGAGCAATCATCGAAATTTGTCAAGTAACCCTGGTCAGGATTTAAAATATCCTAATAATCCTATTGTTTTTCTATCTAAAGACAGTTTTTTTTTCCTAAAATTTCTTTATAATGTTCAAACATTTTCTGCAAGAAATATGCTTAATAATACTTAATATAAATGTATTCGTTTTCAAATAATTCAGAAAAATACTCTCTTGGTATTCACAAATATGAATATTAAGATACTTTAAAGCTATACAGTAAAAGCACTGAAATATCAATCAAGTACCTTAAAAATCAAGGGTTGTACAAAAGTATTAATTGCAACTTTTTATACAAAAACCAAAAGGAATATCTTTGATAAAAATACTAATAATTACTGTTATTTTTTAATTTAAGAATAATAATAATGTTTACAGATAAAACATTTCAAAATATAGAGTGAACATCATGAAAGCAGTTCTTGCATTGATTGAGCAAAAGAAACAAGAATTCGCAAAATTGCCGATATGTGAATTTCTGAAAGATAAAAGCATTGACCCAAGACAAAGACTAGCTTTTGCTCCTTGTATCACTCCTTTTGTTATGAATATTTGGGAAGTTAATAAATATTTCTTCCGAGTAGAACCAACGAATGATCCAATACAAAAACTAATCAATGTCCATTCATATGAAGATGATCATCATTTCCTTTGGTACTATGAAGACATGGAAAAATTGGGTTTTAACCAATCCATGACATATCTTGATGCTTTGAAGTTTATCTGGGGGCCAGAAAATGAAAAAGCAAGACGTGTCTGCTATAAAATGTCAGCTTATGCTTATGAAGCAGACCCCGTTTTAAAGTTAGCAATCATTGAATCTAATGAAGCCACAGGAAACGTAGTGTTATCATTGACAGCAGAAGTAGTACGAGAACTGCAACAAATCACTGGTGAAAATTATCGCTATTTTGGTGATTACCATTTAGCTGTAGAAACTGGTCATGCTATGGGTACACCTGATGTAGAAATCCTCATTGAAAGTATAGAAATATCAAAAGAAATGGAAGAGAAAGCTTGCTATTTAGTAGAGGAAGTATTTGCTGCTTTTACAGAAATGTTGAATGAGTGGATGGCTTATGTGAAAGCACACAAACTAGATCAAGTAGCCATAGCCGCATAAATCAATCAGCTTCATATCAATAGAATATCTTTGAATAAACAAGCTGCTACGGAAGAGGTAGAGATTAGATAAATACGTTTGTAGTTTACCACTTGAGCAAAGTAATCTTTATTCTTAGTGCATTTGCTCAATAAAGTGTTTGCTACAAACTGATCACAATTAATGTAATGGATAACCATGCCAAGATTATTCCTTACTATAAGTGAATTTTCCCCTAATTTTTAATTAGGGGATTTTTACTAGTTCACGGTAGCTTGTTTTCAGTTAATAGCTGTTTTAAATTCTTGATAAATTAATTCTAAATAGTCATTTAAAATTGTTGTAGAGGTATATCTATCATAAATTCTGTTCCTTGTCCCAAGGTAGAGTTACAGATTAATTTACCTTTATGTTTGTCTACAATTATCTGATAACTAATAGATAGCCCTAAGCCAGTACCGCTACCGATTGGCTTAGTAGTAAAAAAGGGGTCAAATATCTTTTCCTTTATTGTTTCTGGTATTCCGCAACCATTATCATTGATGCGAATTCTCACAATACCAGATTCTAATAATTCAGTGCTAATGCGAATTTGGGGTATAGTTAATGATTCCGATTCATTGGATGTTTTCCCTTCTAAGGCATCAATTGCATTAGTTAAAATATTCATAAATACCTGATTAATTTGACTAGCATAACAAGTTACTTCGGGTAAGTTAGCATAGTCTTTGATAATGAGAATATCTGGTGTAATTTGGTCATCATTTTGTTGAGTTTCATTACCAGGTCTCTTGAGTCTATGTTGCAAAATCAATAAAGTATTATCAATCCCTTGATGAATATCAACAGGTTTCATCTCTGCTTCATCCAAGCGGGAGAAGTTCCTTAAACTTAGCACAATGTCACGAATACGCACACTTCCCACTTTCATTGAATTAAGAATTCTGGGTAAATCTTCTCCTATAAAATCAAAATCAATTTCTTCTGATTTTTCTAAAATAACGGTAGAAGAATCAGGATACTCTTGTTTATATACGTTAATTAAATCCAGTAAGTTTTCAATATACTCAGTCGTATGTAGAAGATTAGCATGAATAAAATTAACGGGGTTATTAATTTCATGAGCAATTCCAGCTACCATTTGTCCCAATGAAGACATCTTTTCACTTTGAATCAATTGAGATTGGGTCAACTTTAATTGCTGGAGAGCTTGTTGTAAAGTTTGATTTTTATTGTAAAGTTCTAAAGTTCTAGCTGTAACTTTTTCCTCTAAATTATGATTATATTCCTCTAAGCGTTCTTTAGCTTCTGCTAAGTTCTTGTATAGCATCGCATTCTCTAACGAAATTCCAGCTTGAGTAATGAGGAGTTTAAGAACTTCTAGGCGATCGCGTGTAAATGCTCCTGTAATCAGATTATTTTCTAAATACACAATTCCCAGCAACTTATTTTGATTCACCATAGGAATACAGAGAATACTCCTAGGCTTTTTAGAGTTAATATAACTATCTGTCGCAAAAGCAGGATAAGCATCTGTATCATCAATAACTAATATTTCTTGGGTTCGTTTAACATAGTTAATGATACTTATGGGAACATCTTGACTAGATTCTAATGATATGGGTGAAAACTTTGTATGAGTAGCTTCAAATGTCGAATTAATACTGACTGTAGTCACTCTTAAATCTGAGTTTTTTTCTTCATGTAAAATCAAAACAGATTTTGAAGCTCCTGCATTCTCCATAACTAATTCAAGGAGTTTAGAAAGCAAATCTTGCAGTTCAATTTCTCCAGAAATCGCTTGATAAGCTTTAATCACAGCCGTTAAATCTAACATATCGGAAATGCTAGTACTATGAGAAGTAATGACTGTATCATTATTTGTCAGGGTCGATTTAACAACAGCATGCTCCGGATTAATATCAGAGTGTAGGTAGCTTTCTTCTTTGAATTTCTCTTGCTGAATAAAGCTAGCTAATAATTGAGAATAGCGTCTTTGTAAATCTTGTAGTTTAGCTGAAGCACCCCAACGAAGATAACCATAGTAAGCATCAATCAGATATGATTGGGCAAACTTTTGTTTACCCCATTGTAAATAAAATTTAGCAGCTAGTTCATTAGCTAAAGCCAATTCGTGAATGTAATCATGCTCTTGAGCTAAAGCTATGGTGCGATCGTACAATTCCATTGCCTCTAGCTTATTACCACTAACTCGCTTTAACTCTGCTTCGACTAAATAATATTTATGTAAAAAATTCATAGGGGCATTGTCAGCCCACTGTTTCATTTTTTGTTGATTGCTTAGTACATTTTCTAAAATATATTGCTGCTCTTTTTGATTTTTATCTGGATAAATAGCTAAAGCAGTCAGAGAACTATAAAAGTAGAAAACAGTAGCTACAAACTTAGCTGGTACAGTATTTAAATACTCTTCGGCGTAAACAGCATTTTCCCACGCTAGTGTGTAATTTTCAAATAGATAGCCGAGAAATAATTTTTCCAAATGTAAATAAAAAATAGCAAGTTGATTACCGGTCTGTTTCAAGACAGGTAACATACTTTCTTCGTTATAAGCTTCCCCTTTCAAACAGCATGGGTCATCTGAATTCAATAAATTTAATGCTGTCTGCCAATGAATAGAGTGTAGCTGGAGGGGAATTTCTTGATTTAACTGTGTAATTTTTAAATGATAGCTCCGCATTTGCTTTTCTAATTCTGGAATGTTTTTCCCTAGAAATAAAGAATGCTCAGAGTGCATATATAAAGCGTAAGCAGCTTGTTCTAAATCTCCAGTCTCTAAACCTATTGAGTAAGCATTTATCAAAGAGTGTAATGTTTCTTGGAGATGTTCTTGCCAATGTATTGTAAAATTATTTACAACAAAAATCCCCATGCACATCAATTCTTTGGGATTAAATTTTGTTAGTAAATTTAAGGCTAACTGACCTAATTGATAACAGGATTTAAAGTCACCTAATAAATTCCAGCGAATCACTGCATAAACCACATACGCTACAGATGATATATCACAATTACCATAGGTAAAAGACAAGTTTACTTGTTTAAGAGCTATTAAAGAAAACATGAGAGGTTGACTTGCATAACTAATAGGTAAAAGTCGCCCAAAAATTCTCATCAATGTTAATTTATTTGGCTCTATAAGATGCGGTAATTTAGCTAAGTCTTCAATTTTTTTATTAGCGGAAATCAACTGTAGTTTTTGTAATTCCAATTCAATATCTATCTGCTGAGGATGTTCAGGGAACGGTATTCCTAGTAAATTCAATACTTCTATTCCAGTTTGAATTGCATTCAAACTACAGCCTTTAGCTTTGTAAGCTTCTATCTTAATTTCGTATACCTTGATTTTGTCTATGAGTGTATTGGCTTTCTTTAAAACAGTGGCTATCAATTGTTCCATCTGCTCGAAGTTGCCGCTAAGATATTTAGCTTCTGCGGCGGTTTCATGTAATGCTAAGGCTAACTCGTATTGAGTATCCCAGCAATCAAATTGTAAAAGTTCAATACCTGTCGTTAAATATTTAACAGCGGCTGAGTAAGCTGTTGATGCTAAAGCTTTACGTCCAGCCGTCAGATTCATTGTTGCTAATTTATGGCGGTGTTCTGGATGAGTAATTAATTCTACTGCAATATTAAACTGGTTAACCAGTTCAAAAATGTTTTCTTCTCTTTCTGTTACTGAAGTATTATTGATGAGAATCATGCCAATTTCTAAATGTAGATCTTTTCTATCTGCTTCAGAAATTAGTGAATAAGCAGCTTGTTGTATTCGGTCATGAACAAATTGATATTTGGTTGCTTGATAGTTATTATTCGGTAGTTCGCTAGTTGTAAATTCAACATTATTTATCTTATTAAGATTATCTATTTCAGGTAAAACATGATAATAACTGCCATGAGATATAATTAACCCTTCCATTAAAGCTGTCCATAAATCTGATGCTGTATCTGATATAGATTTTTTATAAACTACTGCCAAAGTTTTTAAATCAAATTCGTTGCCAATACAAGCTGCTATTTTTAATGCTAATTGAGTGTCTTGTGGTAATTTCTTGATTTGATCTGCCATAAACTCTACCACATCATCAGTCAAAGTTAGTTCTTGGATTTTCTTAACTTCATACTCCCAATAACCTGCCTCTGAGTTTAAGGTGATCAATCCATGATTATGGAGAGATTTAAGAAATTTATTTATAAAAAATGGATTACCTTTGGTCTTAGCAAATACTATTTGTGTTAATGTAACAGCAGCTTCTTTACTGCAATGTAAGGTCTCTGCTATTAATTGGTTTAAATCACTTTGAGTAAGTGGCAGTAAATTTATAGTATTGACATTAATATTTAATGCCTGAATTTTTTTGATTATTAAATATAAAGGATGTGTTTGAGAAACTTCATTATCTCTATATGCACCAATTAGGAATAGACCATGATCAGGTTGACTATCTTGTCCTGTTACTATTGCTAAATTAGAAGATGTTTCTTGACTCATCAATACTTGTATAAAATTTAAAGAAGCCAAATCTGCCCATTGTAAGTCATCCAAGAAAATCACTAGAGGATGTTCTTTATTACTAAAAACGTGAATAAACTTTTGTAACAAAGTGTTAAAACGTTTTTGAGCAGCACTACTAGAAACTTGAGCAACTGAAGGTTGTTTACCAATAATTTTTTCAAGTTCAGGAATAACCTCAGTTAGTACATAACCTTGTGTATCTAACACATCTAATATTTTAGTTCTCCATTGTTGAATTTGCTCATCGTTTTCTGAGAGTATTTGTCCAATTAAATCTCGAAATGCTTGCACTAATGCTGATAAAGGTATGTCACGTTGTAACTGCTCAAATTTTCCTTGGATAAAGTAACTACGTTGTCGGACGATACGTTTATGAACTTCGTTAACTACGGCAGTTTTGCCAATGCCAGAGAAGCCTGACACTAAAAGTATTTCATGCTTACCACTTGTGACTCGCTCAAATGTGGTAAGCAAAGTTTCGATTTCTTGCTGGCGACCATAAAGTTTTTCAGGGATAACGAATTGTGCGGAAATATCCCTTCTTCCTAATTTAAAGACTGCAATATTACTGGTTGATTGCCACTGATTTTGACATATTTCTAAGTCATGTTTTAGCCCTTGACAACTCTGATAACGGTCTTCAGGATTTTTAGCTATAAGCTTGCTGATAATATCAGATAAAATTAAAGGAATATTAGGGTTAATATAACTAGCTTTTGGTGCTTCTTTAGCAATATGACAGTACACCAACTCCATTGGTTCATGGCTGTTGAAAGGTAACACACCTGTTAGTAGTTCAAAAAAGGTGATACCCAAAGAATAAAAATCAGAACGATAATCAATGCCCCGATTCATCCGTCCTGTTTGTTCAGGGGAAATATAGGCTAAAGTTCCTTCTAAAATATTAGGATTGATGAGACTTTGAATTTGCCTAGGTAAAATGCTAGCTAAACTAAAGTCGATAAGTTTTATTTCACCTGTTGTGGGGTTGATGAGAATGTTAGCAGGTTTAATATCTTTGTGAATAATCCGCTCATGATGCAGTCCATCAAGAATAGTTGTAGTTGCAATAGCAATATGGAAAAATTCATCTAGAGAGACTGGGTTTTTTTTGTCTTTTTGCTTACCTTTTTGCCAATCTCTTAAAGATGTACCGTTAAAATCTTCCATTACTAAGGCATAGCTATTATGATAGCTTTCTAAGCATAGAGGTTTGACGATACCAGGAAGTTGAAGATTTTTAGTAATAGTATATTGATTACGAAACTGAGCAATTTCAGTAAAGCTAGGATATTCAGACCGCATCAGCTTGAGGATGACCGATTGTTGGTCTTTTTCCCTAATGGCACGATAAACTAGTGTTTTGCTGCTGACATAGATTTGTTCAGTAATCCGATAGCCAGGGATAGGATATTCTGTGCTGATGAATATTGACATTACAGTTGATTTTGTAAATTGATTGCCATCATTTAGTTTTCCCAAGTGATGCTCGTCTTTATCATGGGCAAAAAATTTGTCAACTAGATAGTAATTATTTATCGGTTTTTGTTTTGTGTAGCTCGTATTTCTTGCTTTTGGTCTAGTTGAGTAAATCACAACATAACTCAGCACCCGGAAAGACTATTCAGTGTGATTTGTTCACAAATATTTTATGAATCCGTATCTATCCCAGTGACAATCAACATATTGCAGATGATACTTGATTGATTAGATACCAGATTATAGGGTTCCAGGTTCTTTATCTGGGCAGCTATTTGGGGATAGGTGCATTGCAACTAGCAATTGTCATCTATCCCCTTAATTCTTGGCTTTGTAAAGCCAACAAACAAGCACCATAAGCAGGCTCATAACGGGGAAAGATTACCTTGATTTGAGGATATTTTTGAATAATAGCTGAGGTAAATCTCTCATGTATTTTGCATCTACCCCGCCATACACTTCCTGTAGTGACTATTTCTAAAGCTGCATCAGGAGTGAAAATTGCTGTAATAACTGTAGATGTCGCTTTGACTAATTCTTTGACAGCATCATCAATAATATTATTAGCTACTTCATCACCAGAAGCTGCTGCTAAATCAACAATTGGTGCTATAGCTGCTATCTGTTTTACTCCCCAGCCTCCTCTGTAAATAACTGCAATTAAATCTTCCATACTGCTTAAACCCAGATGTTGCTGAAAATCTTCTACGAGTCTGGTGTATTGTTCCCGTCCATCATAGGCTTTTAATGCTGCTTGCATTCCTGCAATAGCCAGCCAATAAGCACTCCCTTCATCACCTAAAATATATCCCCAGCCACCAACTCGCTTGGTTTCTCCTTGAGAGTTACGACCGAAAACTATAGAACCAGTACCTACTGCCACTACAATACCCACAGCATGACCGATTCCGCCGACTAAAGCAATCAAAGCATCATTGCAAATCACAATATTAGATGGTTGCAAATCCCAGCTAATCGGCAAAGATTTGTTATTTTGTAATTCTTTGACTATACTTTGGACTATTTCAATATCTTCGACACGACTGACACCTGCTAAACCTAGACATATTGATGTAATTTGAACTGATTTGATTAATTTTAAGGCTGTATTAGCTGCTTGAAAAATTGCCGCCTCAATAGATTTTAATGTTGCTGCTTTACCTATACTTTGATAGTTTGCTGAACCTGCTTGACTATGACTAATGATTTGATGTGTATCATTCATGATGATGCACACAGTTTTGCTACCACCACCGTCGATTCCTAATACACAATTCATAACTAGATAATGATGATATTGTTAGGAATATTTTCTGAAGATTATAAACGTTTATTTCTACAATAAACAATTTAAAAAATTATTAGCTAAGTGATACTTTTATTTCTATGGTGATAATTGCGATCGCAACCTTATCTATAGTTATTAATACTTATCTCTTTAGGGAGAAGGAAAGCAAGATGGTAACGAATAAATTACTGGTAAGTCTTCTGCACAGTTAAATTATGAACATTATCGCTTGGATCATTCTTGGTCTGATTGCTGGAGCGATCGCCAAAGCTATTTATCCTGGCCGTCAAGGCGGTGGTATCGTCTCAGCAATGATTTTAGGTATCATTGGTGCGTTAATTGGCGGTACTATAGTCACGCTTTTAGAAACGGGAAGATTACAACTCACAGCAGCAACTCTCAGCATTCCTGGTCTGATTGTCGCTATTATCGGTGCAATCATTGCTATTTTTATCTGGGGCTTAATAACTGGACGTACCAGTCACTAAATAAGTATAAAAATCTCCCTGGTTAGAGTGAATTTATTCGCCGCTAACCTTTATTTTATATAGTGAAATATCAAACCTCCACTCTTGATTAAGTAGTAGATTAATAACTGATATGTGTGTGATGATTAATGCTGAAAGCTCCATTATTGCCTTAAACTTGAGACTCAGAAGCACTAATTTGTTGTCTACTTAGCCAGTTGCGGAAGTGGGAATGATAGAGACTGTAATAAGTCGCTTCAGCATTTTGTTCTGGTTGCAAAAACTCCCGCCAGTTTTCTAAGACTTCCTCAACTTCAAATTCATCTGTATCGAGAATATCAGCGATCGCACCTGCTGATATTGGTTGTTGCTGCTTGACTAATTCATGCAATACCGCCAGGGTAAATGCTGAGTGTTGTGCAGGTGGGATCATTGTCTGTAAATGTTGCTGATAATATGTCTCTAGACCTGGGGGGATTTGATTGTATGGAAACGGTTCAGAGTAGAAACCATCAGCAATTGCTTTGAGAATCTGACTGACATACATAAAATTATTTTCCGATGCAGTTGTAAGGCGCGTGCGGAACTCTTGTTCATGGGTTGACCCCTCCCCTGCAAGGAGAGGGGAGTAATTTTCTTGTCCCCCCCTTCCCACATCTTTTCCCCCCCTTCCCTCGTAGGGAAGGGGGGTTAGGGGGGTTAGGTTCTCCCCAATATAAGCCTCAATATCCCGCCGATTTTCTTGGGGATAATCTGCTAAATCCAGACTTTGGGAAGGTGCTTCAATTAACAAACCCGACTTTTCCCTGAGAAATGGTCTACGCGTGAGGAGAAAATAGACGCGATCGGGGAGATAGCGAGGGAGATAAAATAAATTTGCGCCTGGGGGTTGTAAATTGCGGTCAATAAAATTTAACCCATCAATGGCAATAATTAACTTTTGATTGGCTGGCAACTGTTCGCTGATTTGCTGAAGCAGCAGCGATAAAAACCAACTCCCTTCTGTGGCGTTATCAGGGAGGTTATTTAGAGATGTTTGATGAAATTTCTCTAGCAATTGCGTGCATATATTACTCAGGAATTCGTCTGCACGATTTTTAAGAGCAACTTCCACGTTGTAATAGACAACATCAGGATGATCTAGGGCATATTTGGCTAGAATTGCACTTTTACCGCTACCGGGTGCGCCAATGATAGTGAAGTAGCCGCGATGATAACGGTGAATAAATTCGTTAATCGCTGTGAAAACAAATTCACGCCCGACAAAGTTATGGCTTTTTGCGGTAATAATTGGCTCAAACTCCCTGGGGTGTCCTCTGGGATGATTAGTGGTGGGTGGTGTGGGTGGTGAATTCATAATTATGAGAAATAATGAAAAGATAAGGCGATATTGGGGGTAGTTATGACTGTGCAGTTATTAAGACGGAAGTTCACAGTTGAGCAATACCACAAAATGATTGAGTCGGGTATTTTTACAGAGGATGACCGATTAGAACTAATACGGGGAGAGATTATTGAGATGTCGCCGATAGGGACAAAACACGCTGCTTGTGTCAATCGTCTGATTAATTTGTTGGTGCAGTTGTTGGGGACGCGTGTCATAGTTGCTGCTCAAAATCCTATTGCGTTGAACAATAATTCAGAACCTCAGCCCGATGTTGCATTACTCAAACCTCGTGATGATTTTTATGAAACCGCACACCCCCAACCCCAGGATATTTTTTTATTGATTGAGGTAGCTGATTCGACTGTGATGTATGACCGGGAAGAGAAGATTCCTTTATATGCAGTAGCAAACATCATGGAAGTTTGGTTAGTAGATATTCATGAGCAAATTGTGGAAGTATATCAACAACCAGTTGCCGCAGGCTATCAGCATATTCATAAATTTACTAGCGGTCAAACTTTATCCATTCCAGCTTTCCCCGATGTGAATATTAGCGTCAGCGACATCTTTGGCAGATAAAATTATTTTCTCTTATCCTCCTTTTATGGCTTCAAGACGCAAAAAATGCACCCTACCAGAACTATCCCCCGCTACAATTGTCACGCCGTCGGGTGCAACTGCACAGCTATAAAAGGGGGATTCTCCTGTGAAAGTGGCGATAAGTTCCCCCGTCTGGAGATGCCACACCTTCAGCATCTGGTCAGGGGAAGCGGAAATTACCCGTTGCCCATCGGTGGTGACGGCGACTGCTGTTACCGATTGACTATGACCACTCAGGGTGAGTAGTTCCTCCCCCGTCTGGAGATGCCACACCTTCAGCGTCTGGTCAGAGGAAGCGGAAATCACCCGTTGCCCATCGGCTGTGACGGCAACTGCATTTACCGATTCACGATGACCACTCAGGGTGAGTAGTTCCGCCCCTGTCTGGAGATGCCACACCTTCAGCGTCCTGTCACCCGATGCGGAAATTACCTGTTGCCCATCGACGGTGACGGCGACTGCTGTTATTGGGTAACTATGACCAGTCAGGGTGAATAGTTCCTCCCTCGTCTGGAGATGCCACACCTTCAGCGTCTGGTCAGAGGAAGCGGAAATCACCCGTTGCCCATCGGCGGTGACGGCGACTGCTCTTACTGAGTAAATGTGACCAGTCAGGGTGAATAGTTCCTCCCCCGTCTGGAGATGCCACACCTTCAGCGTCTTGTCATTGGAAGCGGAAATCACCCGTTGCCCATCGGTGGTGACGGCGACTGCTGCTACTGAGTAAATGTGACCACTCAGAGTGAGTAGTTCCTCCCCCGTCTGGAGATACCACACCTTCAGCGTCTTGTCATGGGAAGCGGAAATCACCCGTTGCCCATCGGCTGTGACGGCAACTGCATTTACCGATTCACGATGACCACTCAGGGTGAGTAGTTCCGCCCCTGTCTGGAGATGCCACACCTTCAGCGTCCTGTCACTCGATGCGGAAATCACTCGTTGCCCATCGGCGGTGACAGCAACTGCTCTTACCGAGCCACTATGGCCACTCAGGGTGAGTAGTTCCGCCCCCGTTTGGAGATGCCACACCTTCAGCGTCTTGTCATGGGAAGCGGAAATCACCCGTTGCCCATCGGCGGTGACGGCGACTGGTGTTACCCAGTCACTATGACCTGTGTTCGCGTTGCGTTCCGAAGGAAGGGTGAGTAGTTCCTCCCCCGTCTGGAGATGCCACACCTTCAGCGTCTTGTCATGGGAAGCGGAAATCACTCGTTGCCCATCGGCGGTGACGGCGACTGCTGTTACCGTGTTACGATGACCAATCAGGGTGAGTAGTTCCTCCCCCGTCTGGAGATGCCACACCTTCAGCGTCTTGTCATGGGAAGCGGAAATCACCCGTTGCCCATCGGCGGTGACGGCAACTGCTGTTACCGAGCCACTATGACCAATCAGTGTGAGTAGTTCCTCCCCTGTCTGGAGATGCCACACCTTCAGCGTCTTGTCATCAGATGCGGAAATCACCCGTTGCCCATCGGCGGTGACGGCGACTGCATTTACCCAGCCACTATGGCCAGTCAGGGTGCGAATTAAGTTGCCCCCTGAGGGTGTTAAGTTAGCAGTTAAAGAACGCAACCAAGGAGCGGTGGTTTGCTGCTTGGCTTGTGTTAATAGTGCGGGAATTTCTGATATTTTTTTGTCTAGCAACCGTCCTTGCAACTGACTGACTAACTGGGTTTTATCAACTGCCACAACATGGGCTGATAGTTGCAACGCTCCTTGAATTAGCTTGAGAGTTTTGACTTTTTCTGAGTTATATTCTGGGCGTTCTAACTCTGCTAATTCATCAATTAAATCATAATCGTCAATTAACGCCTGCACTCCAAAGTCAGGATGATTAATTTTGGCTTGGATAAAGTCAAAATTAGTCAGCAGTTGATAATACTTTTCTAAATTTTCCGACTCAATGAGGTTGTAAGGATACTTGCCCAGATAAGCTTTATCAGCATAAGATTTGTTTGCTCTGGATTTTTTAGCCATCTGCGTCATCTTCACCCCTCTCCCGTTCCCAGTAATCAACAATGCGCTGATTAACTTCCTTGAATATCTTTTTATTGGCTTGCAATTTTTTTTGAGCTTTTAAGAAATCTAAGAAACTAGCGTGATAAATGCTGTAGCATTCCTCATTATCTATAACTTGCTGTTTCAAATATTCCACCCAATCATTTAAAACATCCTGCACATTATCTTCATCATCCTGTTGAACAATATCAGCTATCATCTCACAAGGAATTGGCGTACCAATTTCTACTAAAATATAGAGGATAAATACCTTTAATTCATTGGGTTTGTCATTCATCCCCATCCGCGCCCAGTGGGTTTGATAATATTCCTGAAGCCCATCGGGTAGTTGTTCTAAAGTTAAGTCTTGATAAACACCCTTGCTAATGTCTGGTAAAACATAGCGCAGATACATAAAATTATTTTCGCTCTTCGCTGCTACTTGCTCAATAAAAGTTGCATCAACAATATTTTTATCCTGCATCCACTTTCTCAAACCATCTTTATATTCTGGATCATTGTTGAGGATGAAATGGATATAGTCTTGAATATCTTTACGGCTTAATTGATTATACTCACTTGCAGTTAAACTTAACTCTACCTGCTTAACACCTTCAGTATATAATCGCTTTTTATTAGGCTCATAACGTCGCCTCGTCAGCAGAAAATAAACTTTATTTGGTAGAGTCTTAGGCAAATATAAAATATTTTCCGCTCCCGTTTCTTGTTGTACTTCATCCAAGGCATCAACGACGATTACCAATTTTTCACCATCAGAAATTTTGTTACTAGCTTTAACTAACAAAGCTGATAAATCATCATTCTCAGCATTTTCTAGCTGATAGCGATTAATTAGCTGTTGTCGAATGCTTTTGAGAAATAATTCCGGGCGATTGCGTCCATCTTGCAAGACGTTAAAATAACAAATCGCTTTATGGTCATAAACATACTTGGCAGCTATGGCACTTTTCCCCATTCCTGCATCACCTATTACAGTAAAATAACCCTTGGGATATTGATGGAGGAAATCTTCAAACTCCTTAAATACAAATCCGCGTCCGCAAAACGAGCGAATCTTTTCTTGAATAAGCGGTGCAAACTCTTGTGACAATTGCAAATGTTGATTCCAAGATTGAGGGTCAACTATATCCAAGGGGCTAATATTTAAAACTTTAGCAATATTCTTAACTGCCCACTTTTCAATTCCATTAGGAGCGGGTTTAGTCTCTAACAATCTTTTAATAGTATCAACACTTATACTGGCTTGATCTGCTAGTTCTTCTTGAGTTAATTTTGCTTGTCTCATGGCTTCTCTGAGCCGAGTTTTCCCTGCTTCACTAGCTTTTACTTTATTGGAATCAAGCATAATAAATTTTTAAATAAGAATAAAACTCATAAAACCATAAACAAATTTGAATTTTACTGTCTAGGGCAGATAGGTTTTACAAATAACCTTAATTGCCCTAAATTGCAGGGCAGATAATTAAGATGAATCAAATTTAATTGCCCTGGAATATCTAAATTGTCTTTATTAGGATACCAATATCGACATTTTATAGGGAAATATTCAGGAGTTTAACAATGCAAAATCGTAATCATCAAAATTTAAAAGCAGAATTTATGCAGGAACTATTAAGACAAGCTAAATTAACATTCAACTTAGCCTTGAGTGTCACCGCCGCTTCTGCCATGATGACGTTAGGGGGTGTAGGATTGCTGTACTTCAACAAAGTATCTGAAGCCCGCCTCACAGCCGGAGGTGGCGCACTGGCTACTATCACCAGTGTTCAACTCGCCAAGCAAACTAAAGAGGATTTATTAGAGATTATAGAGAAAGCAGAGGAGTAAATTTAGGGATGATGGTGCAATAATCCCTAAAATAACCTGAAGTGTGGAGTATTGGCGTAGTCTGTTGTAGGCATCGCCTACTCAGTTTGACTTCTAAACGCCAATGTTCTCGGTTCAAACCCAAACGTTTTCATTTCTACCTCAAACATTCTCGTTTCAAACTCAAACGTTTTCGTTTCCACCTCAAACATTTTCGTTTTAAACCCGGATGTTTTCGTTTCAAACCCGAACGTTTTCGTTTCTACCTCAAACATTCTCGTTTCAAACCCGGATGTTTTCGTTTCAAACCCGGATGTTCTCGTTTTAACCTAGAACATTCTTGTTTCAAGCTTCAACTATCACTTTCTAAGGCTGAAGCTTTGGTTAGAAATCTTCTCCAGTAAGAGTTTGAGGTGATTTCACAATTTCCACAGCTTGTCCAGGGCGATCGCTCCTAGTTTTATCTTAGAGATAATGGAGCGATCGCCTACTTATTTCACATCAACCAAGCTGCGACTTGATTTATTGATAAGCATCCATTGGTAAACAAGAACAAACGAAATTCCTATCACCAAAAGCTGCATCAATTCTGCCCACACTCGGCCAGAATTTATGTTCTCGTGTCCACGGTGCAGGATAGGCGGCTTGTTCACGAGAATAGGAATGAGTCCATTCACCAGCAATGAGACTGGCGGCGGTGTGGGGTGCGTTTTTCAAGAGATTATCTTCAGCATCCATCTTACCTGCCTCAATTTCTGCGATTTCTTGGCGAATGGCAATCAACGCATCACAAAAACGATCCAATTCTGCCTTTGATTCGCTTTCTGTGGGTTCAACCATGATTGTCCCCGCCACAGGCCAAGAGACAGTCGGGGCGTGGAAACCGTAGTCCATCAGGCGTTTTGCGACATCATCAATTTCGATGTTGGCGGATTTTTTGAGCGATCGCAAATCTAAAATACATTCATGGGCAACTAAACCATTCTGCCCTTTGTACAACACCGGATAGTAGGTTTCCAATCTCTTAGCGATGTAGTTGGCGTTGAGAATCGCCACCTTAGTGGCTTCTGTTAACCCAGCAGCTCCCATCATCACAATATACATCCAAGAAATCACCAAAATACTAGCACTTCCCCAAGGTGCAGCTGCGATCGCGCCGATGTGAGCATTGGGCTGTTCTTTCTTTCCAGTCTCCAATACCGGATGTCCAGGTAAAAATGGGACAAGATGGGACGCAACGCCTATTGGCCCCATACCAGGGCCGCCTCCACCGTGGGGAATACAAAAGGTTTTGTGTAAGTTCAGGTGACACACATCTGCACCAATATCACCAGGACGACAAATCCCTACTTGGGCGTTCATATTTGCCCCATCCATGTAGACTTGTCCACCGTGACTATGAACTACGGCGCAGATTTCCTGAATTGCTTCCTCAAACACGCCATGAGTTGAGGGATAAGTCACCATTAACGCCGCCAATTCATGACTGTGTTTTGCTGCTTTGGCTTTTAAGTCGTCAACATCAATATTACCGTCAGCATCACAGGCAACTGCTACCACCTTCATCCCACACATGACCGCACTAGCTGGGTTTGTACCGTGGGCCGAGTTGGGAATTAAACAAACGTTGCGGTGCGCTTCTCCCCGGCTTTCGTGATATTGATGAATTACCAACAGTCCGGCGTATTCCCCTTGTGAACCGGCGTTGGGTTGCAGTGAAATTCCCGCAAATCCCGTAATTTCTGCTAACCAAGCTTCTAACTGTTGGAACAAAATTTGATAACCCTGTGTTTGCGATGGTGGCGCAAAGGGGTGTATCTTCCCAAATTCTGCCCATGTCACTGGCATCATTTCGGCTGTGGCGTTTAACTTCATGGTGCAAGAACCCAAGGGAATCATTGATGTAGTTAGAGATAAATCCTTGGTTTCTAACTGGTGGAGATAACGCAGTAATTCAGTTTCGGAATGATAGCGGTTGAAGACGGGGTGAGTTAGATATTTACTAATCCGGGTGAAGGGAATATGGGAGGATGACGTTAATTCTGCGGCGGTGAAGGGTAATTCATCAGTCAAAGCAAAAATTTGCCAAAGTTCGATGACATCTTCTAAGGTAGTGGTTTCATCTAAAGAAATGCCGACAGCAGTATCATCGAAAACTCGCAAATTAATATTTCTAGCTTGGCAACCTGCAAGAATAGCTTCTAAATTTTGTGTTCCTAACTTGACGCGCAGAGTATCAAAGAAATTTTCTGAACTAATCTGATAACCCAGACGCTTTAATCCTGTTGCCAAGATCACGGTTAACTGGTGGATATTCTCCGCAATATTTTTGAGTCCATCGGGGCCATGATAGACGGCGTACATACTCGCCATCACTGCGAGCAACACCTGAGCTGTACAAATATTACTGGTGGCTTTCTCTCGGCGGATGTGTTGTTCACGAGTTTGTAAAGCCAGACGCAAAGCTGTTTTACCGTGGATATCTTTAGAAACACCCACAATGCGTCCTGGAACTTGCCGCTTGTATTCTTCCTTAGTAGCGAAGTATGCCGCATGAGGGCCACCAAAACCCAAAGGAATACCGAAGCGTTGGGTACTACCAACAGCGATATCAGCCCCAAATTCACCAGGAGGGGTGAGTAAAGTTAAGCTTAAAGGATCTGCTGCTACCGTTACCAATGCACCCTGAGCATGGGCTTTTTCAATAAAAGCGCGGTAGTCGTAGATAGTACCATCACTGGCGGGATATTGCAGAACTGCCCCGAAAATCGGTTGAGCAAAATCAAAGCTTTGATGATCACCGATAATAATTGCAATGCCTAAAGGTTTTGCCCGTGTTTGCAACACATCAATAGTTTGCGGATGACAGTCATGGGAAACAAAATAGGCATTGGCTTTATTTTTGGATACGCCGTAACTCATAGCCATAGCTTCGGCGGCGGCTGTAGCTTCATCTAATAATGAAGCATTGGCAATTTCCAAACCCGTTAAATCAATAATCATGGTTTGGAAATTCAGCAGTGCTTCGAGTCGTCCTTGGGCAATTTCTGGCTGGTAAGGAGTGTAAGCAGTATACCAGCCAGGATTTTCGAGGATATTCCTTTGGATTACTGGCGGGGTAATAGCATCGTAATATCCCATACCAATGTATGAGCGAAAAACCTCATTTTTAGAAGCAATTTGTTTTAATCTTGCTAGAGCGGCGTACTCAGTTTGTGCTGCTGGTAACTGTAGCGGTTGATTCAGCCTGATGGCTGCCGGTACGGTTTTATCAATCAGGTCATCTAGACTAAACAATCCCAATACTTCAAGCATTTGCTGAATATCTTGGGAATTTATGCCTATGTGCCTTTGTATAAAATTATCTTTTTTGTCTAGTGATTGATGTCGGCGATCGCTAGACTGCGAAAGAGATGCAAAAGATACCACAAACTTAATACTCCAGATATAACTAATTAATATTTTGCAACAAATACTCTTGACAGGCCGGAGTAGTTTATTGATTTATTGATAATTTCGTCACTCATTTTTGATCGGGCATTGGGGAGGCAGTGACGGGTACGCAGGGGTATCCCCAAGACCGCACTGCCGTCATTGGGTATTGTATTTTTCTCTCTCTGCTTCCCCTGCTACCTCTGCTTCTCGTACTCCCAGTCCCCAATCCCCAATCCCCAATCCCCAACTACACTAATCTCCTTCCACCGCCGCGCGATACTCGTCCGCAGTCAAAGCATCATTGACTTCGTCAGGGTCATTGACACGGAGTTTTAAAAACCACCCTTCACCATAAGGATCATCCGCAACTGCTTCAGGGGACTCAATTAAAGCCTCATTGCGTTCTACAACTGTACCTGTGACTGGTGCGTTTAAGTCTTCAACCGCTTTGACTGATTCAATTGAACCAAAGGTATCACCCTTGGTCAGCAGATCACCAATGTCTGGCAACTCCAAAAATACTACGTCACCCAATTGATCTACGGCAAATTCAGTAATACCTATAGTGGCTATTTCACCATCTAGCCGCACGTATTCATGAGTATCCAAATATCTTAAATCTTGAGGGTATTCAAACGACGACATCTCTATTCCTCTGAAATATCAAAAACAATGGCTCTCACAGTAATTCAAGTCAGATTTAGGAATTAACCCTACTGTAAGCTTGAGTATCTTACAACACATAAGAAAAAGTCAAAAGTTATTAATCAATAGTCATGAGTCATGAGCAGTTTTCTCCCTTGTCTTCTGTGTCTCCAGTCTCTAACCTTTACTTTTCGACTTATAAAAGGGACGTTTCACTACAACTGCTGGGTATGCTTTCCCACGAATTTCTACTGCGAGTTGCTGTCCCACTTTTGAGAATTGGGTGGGAACATAAGCTAATGCTACAGGATAACCAAGTGTGGGTGATAAAGTACCACTAGTGACTTCTCCTACTAATCTACCGTCTGCAAGTATTGGGTAGCCGTGACGAGCAATATTACGTCCTTGAGTTTGTATACCTACAAGTCGGCGTTGCACACCAGCAGCTTTTTGTTGTTGTAAAACGTCTCGACCAATA
This sequence comes from Trichormus sp. M33_DOE_039, assembly GCA_015296085.1. GTDB lineage: Bacteria > Cyanobacteriota > Cyanobacteriia > Cyanobacteriales > Nostocaceae > Trichormus. The sequence continues at coordinate 125,352 of DVDT01000104.1, forward strand.
AAATCGCCTTTAGTATCAAGGTGAACTAGCCAACCCAAACCTGCTTCTAAGGGTGTGATGGTGTCATCGATATCTTGGCTGTAAAGTGCCATTGCGGCTTCTAAGCGTAGGGTGTCTCTCGCACCTAGTCCACAGGGAACAACACCAGCATCAACCAGACTACGCCATAATTCAACCCCGACATCTGGGTCGAGTAAGACTTCAAAACCATCTTCTCCTGTATAACCAGTACGGGCAATAAAGGCGAGTTTACCTAGTATTGTGACTTGTCTATGACCAAAGGCTTTAATTGGTTGTAAGTCTTCTGTCACAAAAGGTTGTAGATAATTGATGGCTTTTGGCCCTTGAACAGCAATTAATACTTTTTCTGGTGAAAGGTCTTGAAATTTAATCTCATTTGGGTCAAGGTGCTGTAAAAACCACGCTTTGTCTTTGGCGGTGGTGGCTGCATTGACGATGATGAATACTTGTTGTGTACCAGTGGAATCTTCCCCTTGGTAATAGACAATGATGTCGTCAATAATTCCCGCCTGGGGATTTAATAGTACGGTGTATTGGGCTTGACCTGGCTGTAAGCGACTCAAATCGGAAGGTACTAAACCCTGGAGTTGAGCAATCAGGTTTTTACCTTCAAGGGAAAATTTACCCATGTGGGAAATATCAAACATCCCTGCTGCATTTCTCACCGCTTCATGTTCGCGGGTAATACCGCTATATTGTACTGGCATTTCCCAACCACCAAAGTTGGTAAAGCGGGCTTGGAGTTCTATACCCTGTTGGTATAAAGGGGTTCGCGCTAAGGTTTCGGCAGTATTTTGTTGATTAGCCACAGGTAGTTTTACTTATGCGATCGCATTTCAATATATATTCTATGGGTATCGAAAAGGCAAAAGGTAAAAAAGACTCTTTTGCCTTTTGCCTTTTTTCCTTTGGCCTTACTTCTGATGTTTAATATTGAATAGAAGTGTTGAGTTTTGTTAAGAATAAATTATGAAATATTGGCGAGTGCTAGCTAGTTTTATATTAGCGGTGGTTTTGTGTTTATTTCCTCTGTCAGCGGAAGCTGCTAGTTCTTCTAGTATTACTCGTTCGGCTGGTGATGAAGTTAAGGGTAAGGATTTTAGCAATCAAAGTTTAATTGGCACTGAGTTTACCAATGTAGATTTAGAGAATGCTAACTTTACCAATGCTGACTTACGCGGTGGTGTGTTTAACGGTACTGTTTTGGAAGGTGTAAATCTACATGGTGTAGATTTCAGTAATGGTATTGCTTATCTGGCAAGGTTTAAGAATGCTGATTTAAGTGATGCAGTATTAACAGATGCAATGATGCTGCGTTCAACTTTTGATAATGTTGATGTCACTGGCACAGATTTCACAAATGCGGTTTTAGATGGGCCACAGGTGAAAAAACTCTGTGCTAAAGCTAGCGGTGTGAATTCTAAAACTGGTGTGGATACTCGTGAGTCTTTAGGTTGCAAGTAAACTTTTTGATATTAAGGTATCTTAAACCCTGGTTTCTGTAAGAAATTGGGGTTTTTATTTTGAGATAATTTTTTTAAAATTAGTCTAAAAAATCTGTGTCATTAAGTAAGAATAATTTTAACCATAATTGATATTTTTGTAGAAACAAATTCACTTTTCTTCAATATCTGAATAATAGATTATATACATAATAACTGAGATAAAATATTATCACTAACAATTCTGCTATTTTTAAAAATAAGTTAATCCTTTTATAAACAATGAAGTTTAAACTCAGATTTTAGTTGAGTCATTAAATTCTATTATTTTATGTCCAAGTTTACTGCGATTTTTAAGATAGTAGGAGGAAGCATATTTCTACTATCTTTAAGTATTCCTAAAGCCAACAGTGCAACAATTTCTGAAGGTTTTGAGACTGGTGTAAAAGGTAGTTATGCGGCTGCTGATGTAACCCTTAGTACGGGTGTCTGGAATTTCAATGAAGCTTTGATTGGAAACTTAGCAAGCGATGCTAAAAGCGGCATACAATCAGCTAGGATTCGCAATAGTGGTAGAATCACGATGAGATTTAACCGCACCACAGGTGCAGGTACAATTATTATCAAACATGCCAAGTTTGGTAGTGATGCTAACACCACTTGGGAATTATGGTGTTCAACCAATAGTGGTTCTTCTTGGTCAAAAATTGGTTCTACAGTCACCACTAATTCTACAACTCTACAAACTGCAACTTTTACTCCTAATATCTCTGGAACAGTGCGTTGTGAAGTTCGGAAAACAGATGGAACTTCCAATAGAACTAACATAGATGATATTGAAATTACAGATTACGGTTCTTCTTCAAGTCCTTCTCTCCCATCTGGTTCTGTACCATTTTTTGACAATATCAATAACTCTGTCTTTGGTCTAGCCTATGGTAGTCCTGCTGATGTTACTCCCCCTTCTCCAACTCTCAATAGCTTTGACACAGCAGTAAATAACCTCTGTGGCGCACCTGGTACAGTAGTCAGTCCCAGTAGTTTCCAAACTATGATGAATAACAATCCTACCGTCTTAGCAAATATTAAGACCTACGTAGGTGGATTTATCTTACCTGGACGCACATCTACTACACAATTCTTAGCGGGACTTAAACAAAACAAAAAAGTAAAAAAGGCTAAAATAGTTAACTAGCATAGCTTTCACATCGAAAGAAGCTTATGAAAGAAACCTCTCCCGCAGCAATGCCACCATGCTTTGAAAGATGGTGTCAAAGATTTGA
>DVDT01000066.1 GCA_015296085.1 Trichormus sp. M33_DOE_039
AGCCCTAGCTGATTTCAACCAAGCTCTGAAAATTAATCCTCAGTATGCTGATGCTTACATAGGTCGGGGTCTTGTTTACTCTAAGCAGGAGAAATGGGAATTAGCCCTGGCTGATTTTAACCAAGCTCTGAAAATTAATCCCCAGTATGCTGATGCTTACTACAATCGGGGTGTTCTTTACTCTAAGCAGGAGAAATGGGAATTAGCCCTGGCTGATTACACCCAAGCTCTGAAAATTAATCCCCAGTATGTTGATGCTTACTACAGTCGGGGTCTTGTTTACTATGAACAGAAAAAAGGGGAATTAGCCCTAGCTGATTACACCCAAGCTCTGAAAATTAATCCCCAGTATGTTGATGCTTACATAGGTCGGGGTCTTGTTTACTCTAAGCAGGAGAAATGGGAATTAGCACTAGCTGATTACACCCAAGCTATTACAATTAATCCTCAGTTGGCTGGAGCATATGGAAATAGAGGATTAGTTTACGCCCAGAAAGGGGATAAACAAAAAGCCATTCAAGATTTACAGCAAGCAGCCCAACTTTTCAAAGCTCAAGAAAATACTGCTGGTTATGAAATGGCTATAAATTTCTTAAAACAGTTACAAGAATAATCATTTTTTACTAGCAATAAGACTTTCTTGGCATCAAAGCACTTGATTTAATAAAACAGCCATAGTAGACCTGAGACTTGCTTTTGATTCTGGTTCAAGTTTAGCATCACAGTCTTACAGGCTATGGGATATGGTTAGGCGATCGCTATCCACTATCACAATCAACTTTTGTAACAAACTCAGCCATTCGCGTAAAATACTCCCAAGCGTAGCGAACTCATAATAGAGGAATTATGCAGAGGTATGAGTGTGGCAAACAATAAGTTAGTTGTCCTCAAGCTGGATGGTGATTTCCATGAAGGGTTTCGCGCAAGTTTAACAATTAGCGTCGAGGGTTCGTTTCCCGACATTGAGCTAAGTGACAACACATTAAAATTACCGCCACTTCCTACCCTACCTGAGATATATCAAACTTGGTCGAAAAGTTATCGCAGTCTGGATGGATACCGCATTAAACCCAAAAAAGACCAAATTACTAATGTCAGGTTTCAATCTCTGAAAACAGAATGTCACACTCAAGCAGACATTCTCAAACAGCAATTTCTCAATTGGTTACAAGCAGATTCCTTTCGGCGCATCAAAGAAATATGTTTATCACAACTAAACTCTGATGATGAAGTGCGAGCAATTATTCGCACCAATGAAACGCAACTGCGAAAATTACCTTGGCATTTATGGGATTTATTTGGGTATTATCCTCATGCAGAATTAGCGTTAAGTTCCCTATCATCCCAACGCATAAAACTTAGTAACCGCTCCAATATCCGCATATTAATTATCCTGGGTAATAGCGAAGGAATCAATGTAGCCGAAGATGAAAAACTCCTGAAACAATATTGCCAAGCAGCCGAAATCGTCGTTTTAGCTGAACCTTCACCAGCCGAACTTAACCAACATCTTTGGGATGAAACAGGCTGGGATGTCATCTTCTTTTCTGGTCATAGTCGCACAGAATCAACACAAGGTAGAATCTTTCTCAACCGCACCGATAGTTTAACAATGGAGCAGTTGCGGTATGGACTGCAAACTGCTGTCAGCAAAGGTTTGCAGTTAGCGTTTTTTAACTCCTGTGATGGCTTAGGAATCGCCGCCGAGTTAGAAACATTGCACATTCCGCAAGTAATTGTGATGCGCGAACCTGTACCGGATAAGGTAGCCCATCAGTTTTTAAAAGACTTTATTCAACAGTTTACAAGCAACAAATCCTTCTATCAATCTGTTAATATTGCCCGCAAAAAATTACAAGGTTTAGAAACAGAATATCCTTGCGCTAGTTGGTTGCCAATAATTGTACAGAATCTGTTAGCAACACCCCCCACATGGCAAAGTCTGGGGGCTATAAAAAAGTGTCCCTATAGAGGTTTAGCTGCATTTCAAGAAGAAGATGCAGCTTATTTTTATGGGCGAGAAACGGTGACGCAACAGTTAGTAGCGGCGTTGAAAACAAAGCATTTGGTAGCTGTGGTTGGGGCTTCTGGAAGCGGGAAATCTTCAGTGGTGTTTGCGGGATTAATTCCGCAATTAAAGCGAGATAGAAGCCATCATTGGCAGATAGTATCTTTTCGTCCAGGGAATAACCCGTTAGAATCATTAGCGATGGCTATGCCCGCCGCAGGCATCGCACTTCATCAAGGACTGAAGACTAGGGAGAGGTTGCAAGAGTTAGAATTTGAGGTAGGGTTGAGAGAGAGCGATCGCACTTTACAAAACTTCCTAGAATCCCTCCATACTGCTGCACCCAAGTCTCACCTAGTTCTGATTGCCGATCAATTTGAAGAACTATATACTCTGTGTCAGGACAGCGAAGAACGTCAAATCTTTCTAGATCATCTCCTGAAGGCGGTAAAAACTGTTCCCAACTTCACCTTAGTTTTAACCTTACGCGCAGACTTTTTTAGCGAAGTATTATCTTACCGTCCCTTGAGTGATGCTTTGCAGGATGGACAAATCAACTTAGGGGCGATGAACGCCACAGAATTAGCCGCAGCGATAGAAAAACCCGCCCATAGCCTGAATATACAGTTAGAACCAGGATTAACTCAACGTCTGATTGACGTAGTGTTAACATCTCCCTCTTACTTACCCCTGCTGGAATTTACCTTAACCCAGTTGTGGGAAAAACAACAGCAAGGATGGCTAACTCATCAAGCCTACGCAGACATTGGCGGAGTAGAAATCGCTTTAGCCAACCATGCAGAATCAATTTATGCTCAACTGAATACAGCAGATAAAGATAGAGTGCGACAAATATTTATTCAATTAGTGCAACCCACAGACAAAAATGTAGATAGCCGCCGTTTAGCGACTCGTGAAGAAGTAGGAGAAGAGAATTGGAAATTAATTGCACAGTTAGCAAATGGGCGATTAGTAGTTACAAATCGCCATGAAATGACTAATGTTGAAACCGTAGAAATTATTCATGAGGCATTAATCAAAAATTGGCGCAGATTAAAACAATGGATGGAGAGCGATCGAGAATTCCGCCGTTGGCAAGAGCAATTAAGAGTAGTCATACGACAATGGGAAAATAGTAATCAAGATACTGGTGCATTGTTGCGAGGTAAGCCGTTAATTGATGCTGAAGAATGGTTACGCCAACGCCCTACAGAAATTAGTGCTAATGAACAGAGTTTTATTAATTATAGTTTAGAACTACGGGATAAAGAAGAAAGCCAGAAGAATGCAATTAAACGACAAATTATTATCAGCTTATCTACTGGGTTACTAGCAGCATTAGTGTTATCAGTATTTGCTTTATCTCAATGGCAACAATCAGAACGTCTGAGACAGGAGAATCAAATCAGTGAATTAAAATCACTCAGCTTTTTAAGTTTAAATAACAATCAAATTCAGGCATTAATTCACACTATTGATGTACTAAATAGGTCAGATAAATTAAATAAATTAGATACACAAAAAAAGATAGGTGTATTAACTCCCGTTGTAGAAAATCTCCGGCAAATTAGAGAATACAATCGGCTAGAAGGTCATACAGGCGAAGTTACCAGTTTAAATTTTAGTTCTAATGGTCAGCTTTTAGCATCAGCAAGTGAAGATGGAAAAATTAAAATTTGGCAAAAGAACGGACTGTTAATCCAGACACTCACCGGACATAAACAGAGTGTGTTTAGTGTTATGATGAGCCATGATAGCCAATTACTAATCGCTGGAAGTTTTGATAACACTGTCACTATCTGGCGATATAATTCAGCAACAGGAGTATTTGAAACTCATCCTTTTGTAACTATTGCCGAACCAGATGGATTATTAGCAACTCGCTTAACTCCTGATAATAGAATGTTAGCGACTGCCAACGAAAAAGGTCAAGTTAAATTCTGGGCATTGGATGGTAAATTAATTAAAACAATTGCTGCCCATAACCAAAAAATCTGGAGTTTGAGTTTTAGTCCTGATGGTAAAACCTTCGCTACAGCTAGTGCTGATAAAACTGTTAAGATTTGGACTCTAGAAGGGAAGCTTATCAAAACCTTATCAGGTCATAGTGAGGAAGTATTAAGCGTTAATTTTAGTCCAGATAGTCAGAAATCGGTTACTGCAAGTGCAGATAAAACAGTGAAACTTTGGGATGTCACAGGTAAATTATTACATACATTTAATGGTCATGAAGATGAAGTATTAGATGTACGTTTTAGTCCTGATGGTAAATTAATAGCTAGTGCAAGTGCAGATAATACAGTCAAAATTTGGAGTATTGACACTAAAACACAACTCTACACATTGTCAGGACATGGGCGTAAAGCATCAGAAGTGAGTTTTAGTCCAGATAGTCAAACTATAGCTACTGCAAGCGCAGATAATAGCATCAAACTATGGCGTTTAGAGGGTATGTCACCGAATTTTACTGGTAATCATATTAGTGTTAGCCCTGATGAAAAAACTATCGCAATTAGCGATGAACAAGGTATTATTACCCTCAGAAAACGTGATGGAAGTTTACTTCACAGCTTTCCAGCACATCAAGGAGAAATCATCAAAGTTATTTTTAATCCTGTTGAGAAAAATTTTGTCACTATCGGTAAAGATAATCAGATTAAAGTTTGGGATTTGTCAGGAAAATTATTAAAAAATTGGCAATTAAACCACAGTTTTAGTAATTATATAGATGTAGTTGATGAGATTCGAGATGCGAGTTTCAGTCCAGATGGTAAAATACTAGCGACTGTTGGCGGACGCGAAAACAACATTAAACTATGGAATCTCGATGGTAATTTATTAAAAACTTGGCAAGATCAGACTAATTTAGTCACAACTATCCAATTTAGTCCAGACGGTAAAACCTTAGCAACTAATAACGATAAAACTGTAAACTTGTGGAATTTACAGGGCAATTTATTAAAAGTAATATCTGGGCATAACGAGAATATCACATCTGTAATATTTAGTTCTGATGGCAAAATAGTTGCTACAGCTAGTCTAGATAAAACCGTGAAACTTTGGGATAGTCATAGCGGAAAGTTATTACGAACTTTAGAGCATCAAGATAAAGTTTATGATATTAGCTTTAGTCCTGATAGCCAAGTGCTAGTTTCAGCCAGCGCAACTCAAGTTAATTTTTGGAATTTAGCAGGTGAATTACTCCATACCCTACCAGGATTTACTAATAATATTAAGGAAGTTAATTTTAGTATCAACGGTAATATTATTACTTTAGTAGATGTTCAAAACAATATCAGATTATGGGATTTAAATATCCAAGATTTACAACAGCGTAGTTGTGATTGGTTACAAGATTACCTCACTACCAATCCCAATTTAGGTATAGAAGAACGCCGCCTATGCAGCCAAGATAAATAAATTTTATTAATTACCAATTATGAAGCTACCTGTTACTTGTTTTAGCCTGACAATTACTATTTTTACTACCTTTGGGGTGATGTTACCAAAAATCGAAGCATTACCAACGCCAACCCCAACAAACCAAACAGCTACCAACTGGTTTTTACAAGGGATACAAAAGTTAAATCAGCGAAATTATCCAGATGCAATATCAGACTTTACCCAAGCTATTCAAATTAATCCCCAATATGCCGAAGCTTATTATCAACGGGGTTTAATTTATGCTAAGTATGCTCAAGGAGAACCTTTAAACCCAGATGGAACTGTACCAGGATGCAAAAAAATCGATGCTTATAGAATTGTTTGTAGTGTGGAAGTAAGAGCCAGAACTGAAGAGAATAAACGTCTAGCTATTGCAGATTTCAATCAGGCGATTCAAATTAACCCTCAATATGCAGAAGCCTATCGTCAGCGAGGGTTAATCCAAGAGGAAAATGCACAAAAGTTAGCAGATTTTCAAGTAGCAAAAGAGCTTTATTGGCAAAAAAGTTTAGTGGCTTTAGAACAGCAAAAATTAGCTGAGTTTGATAAATTTTTAGAAAATGTTAAGCAACTGGATGCGGAAATTAAATCGCTGACTAAACTGGTTTTATTACCGGAAGATCCAGAGTTAAGAAATCCCATAGGTTCTTCTACATTTTCCCCTGATTCTATAGAAGAGTTAGAAAATCAAGCTCGTGCAGCTTTGAGGAAAAAAGATATACAAATAGCACTTCAGAAATATAGAGTATTAGCTCGTAAACTATACGAACAGAAAAACTATCAAAGATATGAGCAAATACAGTTAATTATCGTAAGGCTGGAAAATCTCCGAAGGCAATTAGGTAAGTGAAGATTACGAAAATTTAGATACTCTAATTTTTAGAAAGAACCTTCCTACTAATGCACCCTGCTAACTAATTCCTATTGTTGTAATTTTTTTAAGAAATTCATAACAGTTTCATAAGAAACATTATTTCCTTGATCTTGAAAAAGTTGGGCTGCTTGCTTTAAATCTTTAATAGCTTTTTGTTTATCTCCTAGATTAACGTAAACAGATCCTCTACTTGCGTAAGCAAAAGCATAATCAGTATTAATCTTAATAGCTTGGTTGTAATCAGCTAGAGCTAAATCCCATCTTTTCTGGTCATAGTAAAGATTACCACGATTGTAGTAAGCTTCAAAATACTGAGGATTAACGGCAATGGCTTGGTTGTAATCAGCTAGAGCTAAATCCCATCTTTTCTGGTCATAGTAAAGATTACCACGATTGTAGTAAGCTTCAAAATACTGAGGATTAACGGCAATAGCTTGGTTGTAATCAGCTAGAGCTAAATCCCATTTTTTCTGCCTATAGTAAAGAACACCCCGATTGTAATAAGCTTGAGTATACTGAGGATTAATCGTAATGGCTTTGATGTAATCAGCCTCAGCTAAATCCCATTTTTTCTGGCTATAGTAAAGAACTCCCCGACTGTAGTAAGCTTCAGCCAACAGAGGATTAATTACAATGGCTTGAGTATAATCAGCCAGAGCTAAATCCCATTTTTTCTGGTTATAGTAAAGAACACCCCGATTGTAGTAAGCTTCAACCAACAGAGGATTAATCGCAATAGCTTGAGTATAATCAACCTCAGCTAAATCCCATTTTTTCTGGTTATAGTAAAGAACACCCCGATTGTAATAAGATTGAACATCCTGAGGATTAATGGCAATCGCTTGAGTATAATCAGCCAGTGCTAAATCCCATTTTTTCTGGTTATAGTAAAGAACACCCCGATTGTAGTAAGCTTCAGCCAACAGAGGATTAATAGAAATGGCTTGAGTATAATCAGCCTCAGATAAATCCCATTTTTTCTGATTATAGTAAAGAACACCCCGATTGTAGTAAGCATCAACATACTGAGGATTAATCGCAATGGCTTTAGTGTAATCAGCCAGAGCTAAATCCCATTTTTTCTGGTCATAGTAAAGATTACCCCGACCCTTGTAAGCATCAACATACTGAGGATTAATCGCAATGGCTGTAGTATAATCAGCAAGAGCTAAATCCCATTTTTTCTGGTCATAGTAAAGAATACCTCGATTGTTGTAAGCAGTAGCACCTTGAGGATTAATCGCAATGGCTTTAGTGTAATCAGCCAGAGCTAAATCCCATTTTTTCTGCTCTTTGTAAAGAACACCCCGATTGATGTAAGCAGTAGCACCTTGAGGATTAATGGCAATGGCTTGGTTGAAATCAACAAGAGCTAAATCCCATTTTTTCTGGTCATAGTAAAGAATACCCCGATTGTTGTAAGCATCAGCATACTGAGAATTAATTATAATGGCTTGATTGAAATCAGCGAGTGCTAAATCCCATTTTTTCTGGTCAGCGTAAAGATAACCTCGATTGTAGTAAGCAGTAGCATTTTGAGGATTAATGGTAATGACTTGATTGAAATCAGCGAGTGCTAAATCCCATTTTTTCTGGTCAGCGTAAAGATTACCCCGATTGTTGTAAAACGCAGCGCGTGGATTGATTTCAATTGCTTTATTAATTGCTAATTCTGCTTCTGCATATCGTTTTAAATTATCTAAGACTGTCCACTTTTCGTTATAAAGGTCTGGGTTTTTTGGCTGGAGTTGAATAGCTTTTTCTATTGCTACTAATGCCTTCTCTGGCTGCTTTAATACACGATAGACTAGACTTAGTGTTTGCCAAGCAGTCACAAAATCTGGTTTGAGTTTGGTTGCTGACTCAAATGCAGCTATAGACTCTTGATGTTTTCCATCCCAACTTAATGCCAAACCCTTGCCATAATAAGCTAAATAAACGAATGCAGGTTTCAGCTTAATTGCTTCATCAAATGCTTTGACTGCTTCTGAATCACGACCCAACCTCCACAATTGATTTCCTCTTTCTAACCATTGGCTGGCTGTGGCATTTCCTTGGGAGATATCTATTGATAGTACCGCTTCTTGAATCGACTTGACTTGTTGGATATTTAGTGGCGATGCTGGATTCGTTTCTACATGAAGTGCTTGCACACCAAATCTTTTTGCTAACCCTAAAAACGTATCCACAGGAATACCTAAACTATAGCCTAGTTGTACTTTTCCTCCACTACTACCCCTATCTCCTGTTTTCTCATCAAAGACTTGTTCTCCCTCTGCGCGTCCATGAATCCCAATTACTCTTCCTTGGGAATCTAATACAGCCCCACCACTCATCCCCCCATAAGTAATGCTAGTGTAAACTAATTCATATCCTCCGTTTGAGGAACTTGCTGTTTGTAATTTTCCAGAACTGTCAGTTTGAAAATCTGATTGTCTAGATTGTAGTAATCCCTGTTCTTTCTCAAAAGTCTGCCCCATTGTCAGCCGCCAAGGTGAACTATTCCCTAGCCTGGGATAGCCAGCAGTAAACATATAATCCAAATTGTTGGGGTTATAGTTGGCTAGAGTAGCTACTTGATAATTCTGATTAGGTGCAGTAAATTTAACAATCCCTAAATCTACACCCTCTTCTGTTTTAATCGTGCTTTTCTCTACAGGATATTGTTTCCCATCTGGGGCAAGTATTTGATATTTAAAATTACCACATGGCTGAGTGTAATCTTGTCTCTCACAGACAACATGTGCTGCTGTTAAAACTGTGTATGTATCCCCATCTTTAGCAATAATGATTCCTGAACCATTAGCGTTACTATTGCTATCAATTCTGATGCTATCAATTCTGACGCTGATTTGTTTGGCTTTTTGTTCTAATTCCTCTAACCATCCGGTTAATTGTGTTGTGGGTACATTAGGTTGTGATTGTGGTAACGGTAAGGAATAAGCTGTGAGAATATCTGGTTTCACCTGCGCTAAGAAGGTAGAAATAGGTATTCCCCAACTGAGTTGACGCATTTGCTGAATTTCTGCATCACTGGGACGCGAACCATCAGGATAGACATAACCTGTGTTTAATATTGGGTACGCACTTCTACCGTTTACCCCGATTATTTGTCCTACAGAACTGAGAATTACACCACCACTCATTCCCTGTTCGATGTCGCTGGTGTAACCAATTTGATAGCCTTCTTTGAGTGGTATATCCCAAATTTTCTGCACTGTACCTGTGCTGAATACTATTTCGCCTTTAGCAGAAGAATATCCCGCCGCTATGACTTGTGTATCGCTATCGGGGAGGAAATTTGCTATTTCTTGGAGACAATAGTTTTGATTGGTTTGGAATTGTAGTAAGGCTAAATCAAATTTTTCAAAGTTGGTATTGGGGACTATTTGTGCGGAATATATTTTACCATCAGATGTTTGCAAGTTAATGCTTTTAACTCCGCGAATTACGTGAGAGTTTGTCAGCACTAGGTAGGTATTCCCTTGTTTACCTAGTAATGTTCCTGAACCCCCATTTTTATCTCCTATTACCCTAACTGTAATGCGACTTGCTAGGGTTTTGAGTTGCTGGGTTGAATATTCTCCGGTTTCTCCATTTTCTGCTTTGCTTTCACATGAAGCAGTTTCTATTGCTGCTTTTGTAACTAATGGAGATAAGGTTACAAAACTAAAGCTAGAAGATAGGAAAAATATTAAGAAAGTGATAATAGCTGAATTTTGATTCATATTAATGCTCAAAACTTTTTGATTATTGCAGGTTGATGAAATATTAATTTTGGTGGGCTGGATAAAGCCATAACCCACCCGATAGGGAACTATTAATTTTTCAAGAGAGGAGAATTATTAAAAATTTCTTTCACGGAAATATACAATTGATCGCCTGAATTTTGGAAAATTGGCTCGGCACTTTTACCTTCTGCAATGTCCATTATTCTTTGTATTACTTCCCTTGGGTCACTGCCGGATTTAACAGTAAATAGCTGATTGATTTCGTTACAAGTTTCTCCTTGATTAGCAAAGGCACAAATCACAGGATTGCCGTTACGCTTTCCGTAAGATAGGTAATTTAAACGACCTTGAGCATAAAATTCTTGGAATTTTTTTGTAACTTCTTGACAGCGTTTCTCTGGTGTCCAGCCACTTTTATTAAAGTATTCCGATTTCCAACCAATGAAACGTACATGACCTTTCCGTTCAGGAATCCAAGCTACTGTAGCGGGAATTCTCTCACCACTTGCTGCATCAAACATTGGCTGACAAAAGAAGGTCACTTTATCCGGTTGAGATGTAGCAGCATTTGATTGGCTGAAACTAGGAGATAAGCTCACAACTAAACTGGTTAAAGATGTGACAACGGTTAGTCCTAAACTGATGATGAATGATTGTTTTTGCATAGATTTGATCCTTGAAATTGATAAGTCAGTGAAAATGTAATAGGTAGAGGAGACAACAGAAGAAATCTTCCCCCAATCCCCATTCCCCAATTAAGGTTTGACTGCTGCACGCAAACTGTAATTTCCTATTTCTCCTCGTTCATTAGAACTGGCAACTATTAAATAAAACCCATCTGCTGGTAAAGTGGTGGCAATCTGAGCATTTAAATCATTAGCTCCTCTATCATCGTTTTCGGCTATTTTTATAAATTCTCTACCTTCAGCAGATTCACTCACTTGATACAAACTTAGAAATGAATTAATCTTCTGACTGGTCATGTCAATGACTACTTGTTGGTTAGCTCGACCTTGAAATTGATAGAGGTTGATAAACCTACCATCGGCAAGGGTGCGATCGCCTGCTGTTAAACTGTCATTAATTAGTTGACCATTGAGTGAAATAGTGGCTACAGTCGGTTCTTGTCTGCGTTCTAAGGTAGATTTACTGGCAACTCGTCGGTTCTGTACGTCTGCTATAAAAGATTTGACGTTGCTGACAGCAAGAGCCAAATTAATCCCAGTACCACTGGGTGTGCGAGCCACTAAATTACCTGCGCCATCAAAAACTGGAGCTAGAGCGACCCAAGAATTCACACCAATCACATCTCCCTGAGCATTTAATAAAGGCCCCCCAGAGTTACCTGGATTAGTGCTGGCTGTATGTTGAACGCTGCCATCTTCTCGAATTCGGCTAATATAACCTTGAGTGCAAGTATCCCGATTATCTGGGTCTAACGGACTACCAATAGCAAAGACGCGATAACCAACTTTGGCTGAACCTGGACGGGCTAAATTAAGATGCGGTAGACTTTTGCGGTTTTGGATTTTTAATGCAGCTAAATCTACACCTCCATGAGCAAAACCAATCACATCTGCGGGAGCTTGCTGACCATCTTTAAAAACCACTGTGACAACGCTGGGACTACCTTGGACAACGTGAGCATTGGTAATAATTAATCCGTCTTGACTAACTAGAAAACCGCTACCGTGTCCTTTACCATCTTTAACGGTGACGACGGCTTTGCTGGCTTTCTCGCAAACTCGGTTCGCTTCTTTTTCCTCAGATGTTTGCGCTAATGCACGGTCAGAGCGTTGTCCATGTTGTGTGTGATCAGATAATAGCTGTTCAACGCTGACTACTCCTGTAAAAGTCAATGTAGTAGATAGCGTTAAAGTTACCAATTTAAAGAATTTGCTGTTCATCATCGCTTTATATATGTTGTTACAGGGAGGAAAATCCCAAAATGAAGAATATGAGCAAAAAATGTTTTGCGGTCAAATTTTAATGCTTTTGCATCCGTGTAAGTGCTAAAGATTAAGTGAAGTTTGTCAAAATTTGACTAAGGAATCGATGTCAGGAGCGAAATCCACCACTGGATATGAGAACCCCGTGGAGCTAAAGTTGGCTGTGTCATTGTCGAATGATATGTTTGCTTCTATTGGGGTTTCGTTAGCAGTCTGTGGTTTTTACGCAGAAAGGTAAGCTTGTTACAAAACTTTATATTTATGATGTGTGATGTCTACGACTGGCTACGCCCTTGGCTCTAATATGGATAGAGTGCGATCGCCTACGGTGTGCAAAATGCGATCACTCTTCTCTAAAAAGATAACTAGCCTAAATTATTTTTGAAAAAAATATCCTCGACTTTTCTAAAAAGTCGAGGATATGAGTCTTTTGCTTCTGATAAAGTGTCTAAATTAACTCACGGATTTTGTTTTAAATTAACGCATCTGTGAAAGTAAGCTTTGAATTTGAGGGCTAGAGAGTAATTTTTGAGCATCAGCAATTAAATTTTCACCCCAGAGATTTTTTTTCAAAAAGTTTATATCAGCGAAGTTTTTGTCTAACTGTAAAGCAGTTTGAGCTAACTTATAGGCTGTTTCTTGTTCCCCTTTCTTATATAAAGCAACTGCAATAGCTAGATGTGGTTCAGCAGATTTATTATCTAAGTTTATGGCTTGTTGCCATTGTTTAACAGCTTCGTCAATCGCTCCCTGTTCATATTTAATCAAGCCAATATTATTAATACCTAGCAGTAATTTTTCATCTTTAGCTAGTGCTTGGTTGTATTCTGCAAGAGCTAAAGTATATTTATTTTGCTCATGGTAAAGAATACCTCGGTTGATGTAACCTTGAGCAAAATCAGGATTAATCTTTATAGCTTGGTTGAAATCATCCAGGGCTAATTCCCATTTTTGAAGCTTTTTGTAAACAAGACCCCGACCTATGTAAGCAAGAACATTCTCAGGACTAATTTTCAGAGATTGGTAGAAATCAGCCAGAGCTAATTCCCATTTTTGAAGATCATAGTAAAGACTACCTCGAACTATATAACCTTGAGCAAAACCAGGATTAGTCTTAATAGCTTGATTGAAATCATTCAGGGCTAAATCCCATTTCTTCTGCTCATAGTAAAGGCTACCCCGAACTATATAACCTTGAGCAAGATCAGGATTAATCTTGAGAGCTTGGTTGTAATCAGCTAGTGCTAATTCCCGTTTATTCTGGTCATAGTAAATAATACCCCGAACTATATAACCTTGAGCAAAATCAGGATTAATCTTGAGAACTTGGTTGTAATCAGCCAGGGCTAAATCCCATTTATTCTGGTCATAGTAAATAATACCCCGACTGTAGTAAGCATCAGCAAAATCAGGATTAATCTTGAGAACTTGGTTGTAATCAGCTAGTGCTAAATCCCATTTCTTCTGCTCATAGTAAATAATACCCCGACTGTAGTAAGCATCAGCATAATCAGGATTAATTTTGAGAGCTTGATTGTAATCAGCTAGTGCTAAATCCCATTTCTTCTGCTCATAATAAATAATGCCGCGACTGCAGTAAGCAAGAGCAAGAGCAGGATTAATCTTGAGAGATTGGTTGAAATCAGCCAGTGCTAAATCCCATTTCTTCTGCTTTTTATAAAAATTACCCCGATTGTAGTACGCATCAGCAAAATCAGGATTAATCTTTATAGATTGGTTGAAATCAGCCAGTGCTGATTCCCGTTTCTTCTGCTCATAGTAAATAATACCCCGACCTATGTAACCTTGAGCAAAATCAGGATTAATTTTCAGAGATTGGTTGAAATCAGCCAGAGCTAATTCCCATTTTTTCTGCTCTTTATAAAGATTACCCCGATTGTAGTAAGCTTCAGCCAAATCAGGATTAATTTTAATAGATTGGTTGTAATCAGCTAGAGCCAATTCCCATTTCTTCTGGTCATAGTAAAGATCACCCCGATTGTTGTAAGCTTCAGCCAAATCAGGATTAATTTTGATAGCTTGGTTGTAATCAACCAGGGCTAAATCCCCTTTCTTATGCTTTTTATAAAAATTACCCCGATTGTTGTAAGCATCAGCATAATCAGGATTAATCTTGAGAGCTTGGTTGTAATCGGCCAGTGCTAAATCCCATTTCTTCTGCTCATAGTAAAAAATACCCCGATTGTTGTAAAACGCAGCACGGGGATTGAGTTCAATTGCTTTATTTATTGCTGTTTCTGCTTCCGCATATCGTTTTAAATTATCTAATACTACGTACTGTTCGTTATAAAAGTTTGGGTTTCTTGGCTGGATTTTAATTGCTTTTTCTATTGCTACTAATGCCTTCTCTGGCTGGTTTAATTTACGATAAACTACACTTATTGTATCCCAAGCAGATATATAGTCTGATTTGAGTTCGGTTGCTGACTTTAATGCAGCTACAGCCTCTTGATATTTTCCATTCCATCCTAATACCAAGCCCTTACCATAATAAGCTAAATAAACAAATGATGGCTTCAGCTTGATTGCTTCATCAAATGCTTTAACTGCTTCTTCATAACGACGCAACCGCCAGAGTTGATTCCCTCTTTCTAACCACTGGCTAGCTGTTGTATTGCCTTGGGAGATATCTGTTGATAATATTGCTTCTTGAATAGACTTGATTTGTTGTGCATTAAGTTGAAGTGGAACAGTAGTTTCTACTTTTTGCGCTTGTACTCCCAATCTTGTTGATAATCCTAAAAATGTACTGGTGGGAATGCCTAAACTATAACCTAGTTGTACTTGACCTCTACTACTACCCCTATCTCCCGTTTTCTCATCAATGGCTTGTTCTCCCTCAGCACGTCCATGAATCCCAATCACTCTTCCTTGGGAATCTAATACACCACCGCCACTCATTCCACCATAAGTAATGCTGGTGTAAACTAACTCATATCCTCCTGTTAAGGAACGTGCAGTTTGTAATTTGCTAGAATCGTCAGTTGAAAAATCTGATTGGCTAGATGCTAGTAATCCCCGTTCTTTGTCAAAAATCTGCCCCATTGTTAACCGCCAAGGCGAAGTATCCCCTAGTTTGGGATACCCAGCAGTAAACATATAGTCACCAGTATTAGGGTTATAGTTTGCTAGGGTCGCTACTTGATAATTCTGATTAGGTGCAGTAAATTTTACAATCCCTAAATCTACACCTGACTCTGTTTTAATCGTGCTTTTGTCTACAGGATATTGTTTGCCGTCTGGTGCAAGGATTTGATAGTTATAGTTCCCGCATGGCTTGGCTGCATCTTCTCTTTCACAAAGGACGTGTGCGGCTGTTAAGACTGTATAGGTATCACCATCTTTCGCAATAATTATGCCTGAACCATTAGCATTGCTACTACTATCAATTCTCACAGTAATTTGTTTGGCTTTTTGTTCTAATTCTCCTAACCATCCGGCTAATTGCGTTGTTGGCACTGTGTAGGTTTGCTTTGGTAAAGGTAAGGAATAAGCTGTTAATGTTTGGTTGTTCACCTGCGCTAAGAATGTGGTGATAGGTATTCCCCAACTCAGTTTTCGCATTTGCTGTATTTCTTCATCACTCGGACGTGAACCATCAGGATAGACATAACCTGTATTTAATATTGGGTACGCACTTCTACCATTTACTCCTATTATTTGTCCCACAGGATTGAGAATTACACCGCCACTCATTCCCTGTTCGATGTCGCTGGTGTAACCGATTTGATAGCCTTCTTTGAGTGGTCTATCCCAAATTTGCTGCACTGTACCTGTGCTAAAAACTATCTCTCCTTTAGCAGAAGAATATCCCGCCGCCATGACTTGTGTATCGCTATTGGGTAGAAAATTCGCTACTTCTTGTAGACAATAGTTTTGATTACTCTGAAATTCTAATAAGGCTAAATCGTAATTATCAAATTTAGTATTTGGTGTAATGGCTGCATTATATGTTTTTCCATCCGCCGTTTTGATTTGTATGGAATTCACTCCTCTAATTACATGATGATTAGTGAGAACTAAATATTTATTTCCTCGTTTAGCAATCAGTGTTCCTGAACCGCCGTTTTTATCACCAATTACTCTGACCGTGATCCGATTCGCTAGTGTTTTTAATTGTTCTGCTGAAAACTCTCCAGTATCTCCATTTTCCGCTTTGATTTCACAAGCTGAATTATCAGCCACTACTTGAGGAATAGTGGAAGGTGTAGATTTCTGCACAGCCAATACAGGAAGTTGTAAAAATAATATGGAAGCAATAATTGCAATCTTTCTGCTCATATGTGTTCTTCAATAGGGACTCTTGATTGGGGACTAGGGACTAGGGACTAGGGATTGGGGATGAGAAATTCCCCCAAAGCGATCGCCCTCCATTCAGGTTTCGTTCCTGAATGGTCAAATTTACGCAAATCACTCAAAAAGTTTTGCTTGGCTACAATATCTCAAAAGCCAGCCAAAAAGTGAAGATTGTTAGATAGTGGGCGATCTCTTCTAGTGCAGCGAAGCCACCGCCAACTTGTTCATCCCGCCTGCTTCCCATATCTGAGCATTATCATTGGGCGATCGCCAATCAATAGTTTTTAGTTTGGTATCCCGGCGATCGCCATCACATTCAAGCCTTGAAACACCTTGATATTCTGCTGTTTTTACTAGTCGAATCAATCCCATGAGCGCGTTAAAGGCTCAATTGGTATATCTGGATCAATTTCAATCACAGTGATATTGGCATTCTCCACCACCGTATTGCCCATAATTGTATTTTGCAGTGCCTCAAACTTCGATTCTTCTTCAGCAATGCGTTCGTAGTGGAGAATTACATGGTAATGCTTGGCAATTGGCTCTCCAGTGTCCGATCGCTCTACAGTGTCCCAACTTATGTTTTGTTGTTCTTCCGCTATCTGGCGATACTCATCGGCTAGCTGTTCTAAAGCTATGGCGAGCGCGTGTTCCTTAGTTTGGCCGTAGCACTGTATATCCTGTCTACAAGAATCACTCAGAGATGGCAATATTTGACAAACATACTGTCCATTTTCTTGAGGTAGTACAGCGATAGTAATTGTTCCAGTAATGCGATCAGAGTTCACGTCAGTCATATTAACTGCGCTGAAAAATTAGGAGAATATGCTCGTGGATAAATTGTAAGCGATCATTATTCTCTCTAAGTCCCTTCAGCCTCGGCATTCTTTAAGGGATGAGGTATACCCAAGCCCTATAGATAAATTATTTTAACTTTAGGGGTATACCTCAAAACAAGCCAATAAACCTATTCATTCTTCTGCTGAGTTAGATATGAATCTAGCTCATCCTTTGTTCTGAACCAGGGTATCCAGCAATGGTTAACGCTATCCCAAGCTTTTCCAGTTAATTCGCTCCAAGACTTTCTTCCAAATACACGAATTTTAGGCTTCTTAATATCTTCATTGATCGGACGCTGCATAGAATCTTCGTGAATGGGTGCGCCCAAATCAAAACGCCACTCTCTTCTGTACTTGAGATATCCTAAAAAGACGGCATTGTAGATAATAACAACGTTACAGCCTAAGTGTTCTGGTAATAATTCTCTTTTATCTTGTTCGTTTAGCTCCTCTTCCAGAACTTCATAAACCAGAAGCATTCGCCTATAGTTAATCTGCTTATATACGGGGATTTGCCTTGTCTGGTAAATTCCTGGTTCAAAATCAAATAAGGAAAGATAATTTCTGAAAAATTCTCTAACACCCCAATAACTATGGCGGGTACAGGAGATACCCCAGTGTTTGCTCAAATACTCAACAGCATAGGTACTGGGAAACGCATTTTCTAACTCACCTATATCGGCGATCGCCACCATCTCTTGTAAGCGTGCAAAATCTATTTCGTACTTGAACGATTCATTATTCGGATTTTTGAGTATTGCTTCCCAATCCTTTGCTGTCAAATATATATACATATTTAAGCATCCCATCATTTGTAAGATGCGGCGTTCTTTTAATTTCAAACTTTTGATGAGTTGCCTGATTTGTTATTTTTGTCTTTTAGCCTCAGAGACTGTAGAGATGAGTGGGGCAGGTTGGAATTGTGGACGAACACTTGCGGGAGGAACTCTAAAAATATATTTTTTGCCTTCTGACTCAATTAGTTTGTGCGAACAGTAAAATTCTTGATCAAACTCGTACATAAGATTTTTAAAATTATCTTTAACTTATTCCACATCTAGGCAGACTTACTTGAATTGATTATCTCTAATGCCGTTTTGATCAAACGGCACCAGGAAATTTTATTTGAATCAGTGGATGCACACTTAAAACTAAACTAATTATAAAGAATAATAGTACAAAAATACTAATAGATTGAAAAGTATACAAATTTATTAATAATCTTTCCCTTTATAGTTCTTAAGTTTTTAAGTGTGCTACCAGTAAATAAAAGCTGTAGTGAAACTATATCTTGGTGATTATCCTTAGATATTTCACCTGTCAGTACAATCTCATGGAAACTCAATACATAGATAATCAAGCTACCTAATTTTTATTGATTTTTATCGTTAAAACAGTAATCTTAGTTTTCTACTGAGTAATTAAAGAATATCAATTTTACTTGATACGAACTGTGAGTTATCTAAAACTTACCCCAATTGGATTGGAATATCCGATCGCTATCTATCTATTGATTAATTCAATGAATAATCCATTGATTAATTCAATGGGTAATCCATTGATTAATTCAATCTAAAGGTGATACCAGCATCCGTTACTGTTGGCGAAATATTCTTGAATGACCTGAAAATGCTATGAATTTATCGTTTCCTAGTCGAAAATGAGCGATTATTAAAAATAAAGCTTTCGTTTACATTGCTTGTCGGGCGATCACCGACAATTTAATCCCAAACAAACTGTTTCCAGTTGACAGGGATTAAACCTTTCTTGACCAGCTTATTTCTCATGCCATCATGCTTGCGGTCAAGCCGAAGCGCATGGCATACGGGGCAAAGAGTTCTCAGATTAGAAGCATGGTTACTGCCACCAGATGACAAAGGGCGAATGTGGTCGATGTGAGCAGTCTTTAAGCTGACTGTTCTTTGACACAATCCATTGACTTTTGGTGGTTGGTTATCTGGACTTTGACACAATCCCTCGTCTCTGGTGTAGATACACTGCCGAGAAATCTTCCATTGTTCAAGCGGTTGACGCTTCCATTGGTAAACAGGCAGGTTTGGATGTTGGCGTTTTTGCTTGACTTGTTTGTAAAGTTCAACAGACATGACTTAACTCGACTTAACAAAACATGACATGACGAGACGGAAGGTGACGGGACTCGCCTTAACGAAACCTGACGAACCAAATATTTAAAGAATGCTAAATTCCTTTAGCTCAAATCTGCCGTAACCAATGCTTCCTCTACCATCGCCAACACCTACCAATGTTCCAGCGTTGACGATCGCTGTCTCTAGTGACTTTCGATCAACAACAACCGAATCCCAAAGAATAGTAAACGAACATCGCCATCCAGGTTTCACCGCCACACGGTAACGAATGTTCCTTGCTTTAGTGGATGGGTTACGTACACCAATCACTTCGACATAGCTATCAGGTAGTTTCTCACTTTTGGTAGTTCCTGCTTCAATGACTTGGGGTGGATCTGGTAACTGAATTGGCCCGTCTTCATTACAGATATAAATCTGGTCGTCCATGACTTGCAGGGTGCTGGCAATGTCTGCAAGTAAGTTACCTTTGCCCCGTTTTACCGTTTTACCACCATACTTGATGCAGCCAAAAAAGTATGTTGGCAGCAGAAATAACTGGCGTTCTTCATCCATGAGGACGGTCTTTTTCCACTCGTTGGGACTATTACCAGCGACACCCTCTTTTTCTTTAGCTTCTAGCGGTAAAGCATCAACGCCAAAGTGGTGTATGGCAAGTGTTCTAGTTCCCTCAATTGAAACTTTTGCTTGCAGAATGTTGGCCATATTCAGACAGTAGGTGTAAATTCAGCAAAAATTACGGGAGTATGTTTCAGTTTGAAACCTCCTTGGTTGACTTTGATTTGTTAGTTGTCAAAAATTCGTCCTGAGTGGCTATGGTGTTCTGCCCACTGTTGGCGATCGCCTGATTCATAGTTTTCAGTTTGGTATCCCGGCGATCGCCTACCTTCACAGCAAGCTGAGTAATGCTGCGACAGGATTTTTGATGCTGGTATGCGATCACGGATCACAAAAATGTGGTTTATTCGGATCGCTAGGATCGCTCAACACGGATCATTGATATTGTTGATTTCAAGCAGTTAGGTTTTGCGGTTCTAACGGCACATCGAAAATCAGTCTAAAACTGACACTGGGAATGAGTCGGCGCAAAACTTGTAGATGAGCTTCGGCATCGCTGCGGCGACGAAAACGAGCGACAATCCGGTTCTGCATATTAGGTAACAGCCGGACTATACACCAAGGATTGAGCTTTTCAAGGTATGTCATCAAATTCTCCTGGTCATTATCTGTAATTTCCAAGACAAAAGCCAGCCTACTGTGAAGGTGGCTGGCAAGAAATATCATTTTGATATTGCAATTAAATGCCGTAGGGACAGGTTGACAAATACCCTCATTTAACCTTAAACATATCTATGAACCCGCCCCTACTTTCGTCCGGGAAACACAGGTTCTGCAACAGTTCTTGGGGAATCTCTTCAAAGTGTTCCAGTAGAAAGTTCATCAGTGCTAGGTGGCGTAAATCGGCTGGCATGGGACGGCGGTAGTTTTTACCTCTAGCAAACCAGCGTCGCACAGTGGAAAGGGAGCGATCGCAAATCTGCGCCATTTCTTCATAACTCACCTGCCATTTGGTGTAAAACTGCTTGGGAGTCATACCCAACTGACAATAAATGTACAGTTGCATCAAATCTTGCTCTCGCTGCTTGAGTGGATGAGGATTCATAAATATGCCTCCTCGCTCATTGGTTCTAAATCTTCTTCCCATGCAATATCCGCAGATGTCCAAGCTGCACTAGGGCAATCTTTGCTCAACCAAATCAGGTAGCACCAACTCCAGGCGCAACGGTGGGAAGCAAAGCTATAAAATCGACCAATGACAATACCCCAGTCAGTATCGCTTTCATTACTAAGCCAACGCAAGCGATCGCCATATAAAAATCTGGGTGTTTTGGCGACATTAGGAAAGTTAGCGGGAAGTTGGATAGATGCGTCTGGGTATTTGAGGTTAATCAAACCTGGGGCTATATCTTGGTGATTGTGCCGGATGAGATGGAGATAAGCAGCAAGCAATTTACCATTGATGCTGTGAGTTAACGCAGAAATCAGAATTGCCGCTAGAGTTTCTAGTTCTTGCTGCTGGAGTTGCATCCAGGTGCTATCAAAGTCTGCGTCAGAGTAGTTTTTGAGCTTTCCTAGTAATTCTGTAATGCCGAAATCATCTAAAGCTTGTTGATCAGCTCGATGTTCTTCTGTTTTATAGCGAACAGGGTTTAACATTGTATATGACTCCTGAATAGAGGGGCCAAAAGCCAGCGTCTGCCGTAGGAAAGTGGATCGCTGGCTTTTGACTTATCAGTAATTATACATAAATACGATGTACATTTATGTTAATTTATGCGTCTTAGTGTGTTTAATGTAAAAATACACAATGCACTGTATAATCTTGATATGGGAAAAGTAACTGTAACTATTTACATGGAAGAAACAGACAAAGAAGCCCTGCAACAATTGGCTGATGCAGAGGAGCGTTCTTTGTCTCAAATGGCAGTGTTAATTTTGAAACGAGCGATTAGACAAGCTCAGAATGACGGGACTATTACACCGAAATAATTTGTAGTTGGTTGAAGAGGCGATCGCTTCTCTACAAAACCTACCCCGCATTTTTCACAAGCAGTAGGGGCGGGTTAACCAAGATAGTGGTGAATGAGTAAACCCGCCCCTACAACCTCTGGAATCCATCATTGGCGATCGCTTTTCAGTTAGGAGAGAAGCTGAAGGCATTCCTCGAAGTCGTCTCCCTGCCATGTATTTGCAAACTTGAGTAAATCTTTGGCTTTAGAACCACGCAAAATCGGCTCTCCCTCTGTTTGAGGAGTTTCTTGAGATAAAGTCTGAGGTTTCTGTTCTCTGGTTTTGAGATATTCGAGATAATTAAGGGTTTGCTCTAAAATCGGATCTGGTACTGTTTCGATCGCTTCGATGAGTTTTGCTTTGATTGAGGTCATGATCGGCTTGAGAGTCAAATGTCAGGGCTAATATCTTAATTTTGCCTGATCGTAAGTCTAAACACGGTTTGTAGGGGCGGGTTCACCCAGATCATCATCAATAATCGAGCATATTTGTCAACCTGCCCCTACAGAAAATGCCTATTAGGCTGTTAATACCTGTTTTGCTGCGACTTCCATCAGTTTCTCGCTGCTGTCTCGCCCTTGTTTCAATTTGGCTTCTAGAGTATCGCAGAGAGACATCAGGCGATCGCACTTCTCTACAATCCGTTTTTGTTCTGCAAGTGGTGGAAGGGGAACAGGAGTTGACCTCAACTTAGCTTGAGAAATATTCATCTGGCTTTCAGCCATACCAGATTTCTGAGCCTCTATGTGAGTTTGAGAAAAACCAGAATTAAGGCTAAGAACGACAAACTCTGGACAAAGAAGCTTTTCTACCAAGTGAAAACGAATAATCTTATCTGAGATCATTAGTCTAGGTCTTGTTTCTTTGACAAGGCAGCAAATACCAACACGATTCTTAGGCCCTGCACGAGTAATCAATATATCACCTTGTTTAACTTCATACTCTGGACGTGGTTTTAAACCTTTAGGCAGTTCTTTGTGATCTAACCATTGATAACTAAGAGCTTGTACCGCAGTTGTTTTTAATACGCCCCAATCATCTAATCCATTTGTAGGATTTGGATGGCAAGCAGGACTCCAACCTGAGTCCATAAACAAAACTACTTGATCTAGTTGCACCCAACACCAAGTTTCTGGAAGTTTATAGGGTAATTCACCTATAGTTACTTCCTGCTCCAAAATTCCTTTTTTATTAAACGTTTTTCCAGTTAAATATTGTTTTTCTTTAATAATTCTTTCTAACAAGCTAGTTCCTGGCTCATCATTTGGATCTTGTCTTACAAGTTTACCCTGCACAGCCAATTGCAAAATCGCCTGACGCAGCTTAGGAATTGTTTCAGGAATGCTGTAGAGTAGGTCAAAATTATTGCAAATGCGCTGCCAGTGTTGGTGGAAGTCGTCGGGATTTTGGGAGGAGAGGAGTTGAGCGATCGCACTCTCATTCATCCTCACAATGCTCTCTTGCCTTTGCTGCTGCCGTTTTTCGATTTCGTCGCAGATGGAAAGCAGGCGATCGCACTTCTCTACAATCCGTTTTTGTTCTGGTATTGGAGGTAGGGCGAATGGTGCATTCTTAACAATACTTGTGTTTAAGTTTAACTGCGCTCCTCCAAATGCTCGTTTTTTTAGCTCTGTTTGAAAATGAAGAAAGTAATAATATAAGTATTTTTTGTTTAGATAGTTTTCATTTAGATAAGGGAAAGCTAAATAACCATCATGAATACAGCCCCCATTTATACCTAGAACAATAGGTACACCTATAGTAGCACTGTTTGTTAATATTAATGTTCCTTTTTCAAGGATAACACTTTTCTCTGCTCCTTCCTTAGTTAAGAATTCATCGGTATCTGTTAGAATAATTCCTTGTGAATACTTACGTATATCGGAAATTTTAATCCAGTGATATGGAGTTCTTTCAAGTGAAAAATATTTAGGATCTCCTTTAGGTCTTGGAGATGCTCCTCGTATTACATTCAATATATCCCCTAAGCAAACTAAAACCCAATTATGAGGTAATTTATAGGTAATTTCATTTTTTATATTTGTTGATACTTTTTTATCTTCTCTAACTTTCTTTTCTTGAATTAATGCCTCTTTTTCTGTCTTTATTTTCTCTAACAGAACTGAAGCTGACTCATCATTTGAATCTTGAGGCACAAGCTTACCCCTGACAGCCAATTGCAAAATTATTTCACGCAATTTTACAATTGAATTCGGCGCATCAGTCAACAATTCAAAATTATCGAAAAAAGTTTCAAGCTTCATCTCGTTCCAACGCTTCCATTAATTCAAATTTCAACTTACTCCGCACGTCACCCAACTCTGCCATGAGTTCTTGATGTTCTGCTAACATCTCATCTAAATCAGCGTGTTCTACATCAACTTTGTGAGGATTCTTAATATCTAGGTTGTAATTATTCGCTTTCAAATCAGCAATTGAAACTTGCCAAGCAAATTCATTTTCCTCGCGGTTATCCCACCATTCTTGCTCAGGTGCAAATTCCTCAAAGCGAATAGGTTTAGTTTTCGAGTATGATTTATACCCTGCTGGATAAGGGTGTTCATAATACCAAATTGTCTCTGTTGGTTCCCCTTTGGTGAAAAATAGCAGATTAGTTTTAATACCTGTGTAGGGATTAAATACGCCATTTGGTAAACGAACAATTGTATGTAGATTACAATCTTGCAGCAGTTTTTCTTTAATCCGCGTTTTTACACCTTCCCCAAACAGCGTACCATCTGGTAAAACTATTGCGCCTCTTCCGCCTTCTTTGAGCAGTTTGATAATCAGCACCAGAAATAAATCCGCCGTTTCTCTTGTCCGGAAAGCGGGAAAATTGTCCTCAATTCCATCTTCTTCTATTCCACCAAAAGGCGGATTTGTAATAATTACATCGACCTGTTCTTGAGGACTGTAATCACGTAATGGTCTTGCCAAAGTGTTATCATGTTCTGCTATTGGCACATCAATACCATGTAAAATCAAATTCGTTATACAAAGGTTATAAGGTAACGGCTTTTTCTCAGTACCGCGAATCGTGCGTTGCAGAATTTCTGGGACATCAGCACTTTGAAAATGTTGGCGAATGTAATCAATTGCTGCTGTTAAAAAGCCACCTGTACCGCAAGCTGGATCAAATACAATTTCGCCTAATTGCGGCTTGATTCTATCGACAATAAACTTTGTCACCGCACGGGGAGTATAATATTCTCCGGCATTTCCCGCACTCTGCAAATCTTTGAGAATTTTCTCGTAAATTTCGCTGAACTGTTTTTTCTGGTCTTTTTTATTAAAATCAACTTCATTGAGCTTATTAATTACTTGGCGGATGAGAGTGCCATTTTTCATATAGTTGTAGGCATCCTCAAACACTTTACCAATCATCTGCCCACGGGCATCAGTTGCCGTAGTTCTTAGTTCTTTGAGGGTTTTAAATAAAGCATTATCGACAAAATCTAGTAAACCATCTCCTGTGATACCTTCGGAATCTGCTGCCCAATTTCGCCAACGCAATCCTTCAGGAATCGGAGATTTGTAATTATCTTCTAACAGTTCATATTCTTCTTCACGGGCATCAAAAACTTTGAGGAATATCATCCAAACCAACTGGTTAATGCGTTGCGCGTCACCATCAACGCCCGCATCTTTCCGCATGATATCTTGAATAGTCTTAATTGTAGTGCTGATTGACATAATAATAAGTGAGTGCGATCGCCGATTGGCACGATTAACCTAGAAGAGAAATCATATCCTATTCCAGCTAGTCAAGATACTCGATATAGTTCTTCCTTAAGAACCGACAAAGCTTGTAAGTAACCTTGCTTACCACCAAAAATCTTAATTATCTCTAACGGAGTGCCTAAATCGCTGATAGGTTTAACTTTCAACACATCCAGACTTTCAATATCTTCAATCCCCTCATCAGCATATTTATCCAACAAAGCATTTAAAACCGTTCTGGCTTGTTCGCCATACTTGCTAAAGTAGTTACGCTTGCGGACATTGTTCGCCCTTTCTTTGCGTGTTAGTGGCGGTTGGTCAAATACAACATGACAAATCAAATCTAAAGGGTCAAAATCCTTACCAATCTCTTTTTCTAACCCTTCCAAAGGCACACCCAGTTCTTGTAACTCTTGGATAATAGCCTGCTTCTGCTCGCTAGAGTGCCATTTCTTCAAGAACGCATCTAACGAAGCATACTCCTGACTAACTGTTTTGCGAGTATAGTCCTTAATCGATTCTGTAATCAGCTTACCGTCCTTGCCGTGGTACTGCTCGCGAATAAATGCAACCGCCACCTCTTCATCTGCAATTACATACTTTTCTCGCTTCTGCTTGCGGGTAAGTTCACCATCATCTATGACTTGTTCATCATCCCCATTATCAGGCGGATTAATTGAGTCATCCGGTTTGGGTTGATAAATTTGTACAGGTTCACCATCAAAATCAGGGTCAGCAAATAACTGAGTTGCTTTTTTAAAATCGATAATGGTGAAGAACATTTTGCCATAGTCTTCATCAATGCGAGTTCCGCGACCAACAATTTGCTTAAATTTAGTCATAGACAGGATGCGCTGATCTAAAACAATCAACTTGCAAGTTTTAGCATCAACACCAGTCGTTAGTAATTCAGAGGTAGTAACGATAGTGGGATATTTACTTTCCGGGTCGATGAAATTATCCAGTTCAGCCTTACCCTGAGCATCATCCCCAGTAATTCGCATAATGTAGCGGCTATTCTCCGCCACCAAATCAGCATTCTCATTCACCAACGCCACCCGCATCCGTTCTGCGTGGTCAGTTGTCTCACAAAAAATGATAGTTTTGGCAAAGCGATCGCTTGATTTGAGATAATCAGAAATAATCCGTGCGACTAACTCGGTACGCTTCTCTAAAACCAGAGTTCTATCAAAATCTCGCTGATTAAATACTTGGTCGGGAATTTCTTTACCATATTTATCCCGTTGTCCTGGCTTGGGTTTCCATCCACTTAAGTCTTTATCAAAGTCAATGCGAATAACTTTGTAGGGAGCTAAAAAGCCATCTTCAATCCCTTGTTTGAGTGAATAGGTAAAAATTGAATCGCCAAAATAAAGACTATTAGAAACTTCTTCTGTTTCCCTTGGGGTAGCCGTCAAACCAATCTGCGTTGCACTACTAAAATATTCCAAAATCTCTCGCCATGCCGAATCCTCATCCGCGCTTCCCCGATGGCACTCATCTATAATAATTAAGTCAAAAAAATCTGGTGAAAATTGGCGATAAATATTTTTCGCCTCTTCATTTCCCGTTACCGCCTGATACAGCGAGAGATAAATTTCATAAGATTTATCTACCTGTCGCTGCTTAATTTTGGTCATTCTTGAGCCAAAGGGTTTAAAGTCATTGACTCTAGTTTGATCAACCAAAATATTGCGGTCAGCCAAAAACAGAATACGCTTTTTCGCCCCCGACTTCCACAACCGCCAAATAATTTGAAAAGCCGTAAAAGTTTTACCTGTACCCGTCGCCATCACTAACAGAATGCGGTTTTGTCCCTTAGCGATCGCTTCAATTGTCCGATTAATGGCAATCTGTTGATAATAGCGTGGCTGTTTTTTATCAGGGCTGGGATAGTAATCTTGAGAAACAATTGGCTGAATTTCCGAGTCAATTCCCTTCCAATCACAATATTTTTGCCAAAGTTCGTCCGGTGTCGGGAACTGATTGAGGGGGATTTCCCGTTCTCGCTGTCCTTGGGTAATGGTACAGTCACACATCATAAAAGCGTCGCCATTCGAGCTAAAGATGAATGGTACATCAATTAATTCACCAGTAGCGATCGCTTGTTGCATTCCCGCGCTGACACTGTGATTATTATCCTTAGCCTCAATGACAGCCAGTGGTACACCAGGTTTGTGATACAGCACATAATCAGCGCGTTTCTGCTCACCCCGACTAGCAAGTTTACCCCTAACAATCACCCTACCTTTTGTCAGCGTTACTTCCTCTCGAATCTGAGTGTTAATATTCCAGCCCCGATTAACTAAAGCAGGTGTAATGTACTTTGTACAGATATCACGTTCACTCAAAGATTTCTTGTCAATAGCTTCTGACATAAAAGGGTCGATTTAGAGTTGAGGAGTATAGGCAGTGAAATTACATAGCCTACCGTAGAGAATGTTAGGTATGTAACTTGTATTATGCTATATCTCAACGTCTGGATGTCAAATTAGCTACTAATATTGTTGATGGATGCGTTGGTTTAGCTGGTTGCTGCCACTGTATACTAATGGGCGATCGCCCAAATGCAATATTACTTTCGGCAAAGTCAAAATAAGCTGCAACTATTGTGAATAAAGCATTTCATATACCCTGTAAATGAGAGTTGAAATTAGATGATGAGACGACTTTTCTCCGTTCCCAATCATCTGCGAGAACAACTTCCCACCCTGACGGAAGATAACAAGCAAATCATACGAAAGCAAAACATTAGCCAAGATTCCCCAGGAAAAATTCTGCGGGACTTTCAAACCGTCCTAGAATTTCTCCAAGCAGACGGCGTTGAAGTCAGCAGCACGTATCACCAATTCTCTCTCAAATACCTCCAGCAACTTAATTCTCGC
This sequence comes from Trichormus sp. M33_DOE_039, assembly GCA_015296085.1. Lineage (GTDB taxonomy): Bacteria > Cyanobacteriota > Cyanobacteriia > Cyanobacteriales > Nostocaceae > Trichormus. Next base: position 28,444 of record DVDT01000066.1, read on the forward strand.
TTGAGTTACCCCATTCAAACTAACCTCAAGCGTCCTCAACAAAAATCCTACCCCTATATTCACGGACTATATTTTGTCCTTCGCGCATCTGGACTGTCTCAAGTTATCACCCAAGACAAAAAAACCAAATTAATATTAAACGAACAACGCCTCAAAATTTGGCAAGGCTTCAACCCAACTGAACAATATTTCACACTCTTAGAATCCTGGCTAATTTGGGGAGAAGGCGAACTCTTAGGCGAATCTAGAGACATATATAGACCATTATTTCGCTGCTGCCAATTTTGGCGAGAAATTCCAGATGAAAGTTTAACCGTTAACAGTTACCAAGAACAAGATAAATTAGTCTATTATCCAGGCTTCCACAATCTTAGCCTGTTGCATTTATTTGGTTTTCTTGACCTCATTCCAGGAGAACCAGAACCCGCTAAAGGATGGCGTATCACTACTGTAAAACGCTGTCCCTGGGGAGATGCCATGATAGGTTTGCTCTCTGAAATTTATGATGAAATTGAACGACACCCAGAAGATGAAGAAATATCTCTAGATTTCCGCATCGCTTTTGAAAAACTCAAACCATATCTCCAACAATACTTTCCTGAATGGAAACAAACCTTAGTCATCGCCAACGGAGAGTTTAAACAGGCAATTTATACTTTTAAAGTTAAGCTGTTAGATGCTTGGCGACGCATCGCCATTCCTACCAACCTCAATTTTGATCAAGTAGCCGCCGCAGTTGTTGAAGCATTTGATTTTGACTTTGAACATCTCTACCGATTCATTTACAAAGACCATATAGGACGAATTTTTGAATTTACTCATCCCTTTGTTGATATTCCCCCAAATACTGGTGATTTTCTCTTAGGTGAATTACCGCTTGAGTTGGGAAATCATCTGCAATTTACCTTTGATTTACTGGATGAGTGGGAGTTTGATTTGCAGCTAGAAAAGATTGAGCCTGCCAATGCCAAAATGAAAAATCCCAAGATTCTTGAATATCATGGCGAACCACCAGCACAGTATGGTGAAGAGGGAGAAGACGAGGAATAGCTTGACTGTGGTGATGGTCTATCCTTCCACTTCTGTCACTGATTGAGTAATATTCAACTTTTAGCAATTTTTATCTTTGCACTACCAAATTACATCAACAGGATACTGTGTGATTTTATTATCTACTGGGTATCAAGTAATGCTCTCATGCTTCTGCATCTGTTGGGTTGATAAAAGCATTTAGCACCTCATCGGGGAGGGGAGCATCAAAGTCTGGGGAAATTGTTACCTGGCCACGGTCTAAACCTGGAATTCGAGGTAATTTCTGTTCAGCAATTGGGACTATACGTGCGATAGGAGTGCCTGCTTGAGAAATAATCACTTCTTCTCCTTCTAGCACTCGACGGAGTAGTTCCGCAAATTCAGCTTGACCTTCTGGAATTTCTAGGCTGTACATATATAGTTAATGTCAAGGATATTAATATCCTGGCATAGAGTTGTCATGGCGATCGCACATTAGAAAAGTGTCAGAATTGGTCATGCGATGGCGTAACCGCCCAGCGTAGCTGATCGCTCTTATCAAATAAGAGTAAGGGAAAAAGTGGGCGATCGCCTAATCACATATTTTGAAGCTAGGTTTTTTTGCTGAGTCATCACTAAGGCTGCTTGACTTCACAGGTAGTTAGCCCCTTAGCCCTTTTCACAAATTTATCGTCAAAAGTGTAAAATTCTGCATGATTTTGACTTTGGGCTAGATGAAAAGCGTCAGCAAAATCTAAGCCTAATTCATGCCATTGCAACGCCTGAAACACTACGCTAGCATTACTCAGATGGACATTTGGCAACCCGAACAGCTTTCTTAACGCTGTACAGATTTCAACAGGTTTAAACTTATAAGCAAACCTTAGTACCCACTCAGTTTCTAGAATTACGGTATCTGGTATAAAAACATTTTGGTTTTGAAAAATTTCTAGACTCTTTTGGTACTGTAATTCATCATCTTGAGTCAATAGACGCACAATGATATTAGTATCAACTGCCACCATGCCATGATTCCTCTATACCTTGACGGATGGCATCATTCATATCTTCTAGAGATTTGGGTGCGCCTTGATATTTTAAACAGCCTGCAACATCATTTAATGTAGTTTCTGCAAAGGGTTTCTTGGGCTTGAGAAGAATCCCATCACCCATATTAATTGCTATTAATTCCTGTCCGATTTCCCAGCCAGAGGCTTTTAGTAATTCTTCAGGAAGAATCACTTGTCCTTCATTTGATATTTTGGTTATTTCCATATATTACGGAAATTTGATGATTATAAATTGGCAATTTGTTTACTCTTATTTTTACATTTTTCATTCCTCAACTGCGCCAAGTGCTTTGATGGTAGCGATTTCAGATGAGGTTAAACCCTTAACCCTTTAATATTCATACGGGCGATCGCTTTTACTATTCCAGTGTCAAGAATGTGTGGCGATCGCCCAAGCACACCTTAAAAACAGCTCATATTTAACTACATTTGTCAATACTGTAACTATAATTAGAGGTGATAAGTCAGGAAATTTTGATATTGTCCTTTTGGGTGTAAATTGGGTGTAGAAATTGTACAAATAAGCTGAAAATATTGGAAATAAAGGATTTTATATAGCCTTCCAAGCTATTAATGCGGGTTCGATTCCCGCCGCCCGCTTAAGAACTAAAACCCTTGTGCAGTAAGCTTTACAAGGGTTTATTTTATTGCTTGAATAGCAAGTAAATAGTATTTATGTACTAAAAACAGATTAAAGGGTAGACTTAGCAATTACCCCCAACTGCAATCCTGGCGGATAATTACCCTCTTGCTTGATGCGCTTAATTTCACCATCATTAATTTGCAAGCCTAACTTTTGTACTAAAGTCTGGACAATATCTCCTCGGTCAATTATTCCTCCCACAGCACCCGCAGGTGTTAGGACAGTTACACGCGCTAAGTTTTCGGTTTCTAGCTTGTTGATTACTTCAGCTATAGAAGTTGACTCAGCAACCGTGGGTATTTTTGTCAGAGGATGGACAATACTCTGTAGAGTTTGGGTTTCCCATTCACTTCTTTCTACTAAGCGCAAATCTTCAATGGCGACCATTCCCCGGTAACGTCCATCGGAAGCAGCAAAATAAACTTCTGGTGCAGTGATTTCCAATAAATACGCGTCAGCAAAAGAACGTAAAGTCTGGTCAGCATCGATCACACGAAAATCACGAGTCATCGCATCGGCGGCTGTCACCTTTAGCAAGGTTTCTTGTAATGTGGTCATCCGGTCGTAGGTATTGGCGTTACGCACAGCAAACCAACCTAACAACGCAATCCACAAACCAGTGACTAACTCTCTAGTAAAAAAATCTACCGCAAAACCCAAGGCGATCGCAGCATAACCTAAAATCTGTCCCGCTCTTGCTGCCCAATGTACAGCTTGAAAGCGATTACCTGTGATTTGCCATAGTGCAGCTTTTAATACTTGGCCACCATCTAAAGGTAAACCAGGAATCAAGTTAAACAAGGCGACGACTAAGTTAATTCTCGCCAAATCACCCACCATCATACTGATTGGGCTAGTGTCGGGGACAATATTACCCCCTAATCGCAGGAGTAAAAACAACCCAATACTTACCAAAGGCCCTGCAATAGCTACCTGAAAGGCTTTTCCCGGCGTTTTCGATTCTTCTTCAATCGCTGCAATCCCACCAAACATAAATAGGGTTATAGAATTAACTTTAATGCCTTGCGATAGTGCCGCTAAACTATGACCCAATTCGTGTAGTAATACCGAAGCAAACAGCAGCAGCGCCATAATTATTCCTGCACTCCAGGCTGTCACAGTTCCCAATTCCTGGTAAGCTACACCAAAATTCAAAGTTGCCAAACCCAGAATGACAAACCACAAGGGGTCTAAAAATAGGGGAATGCCAAATAAAGACCCGATTTTCCAATTTGTTTGCATGAGATTATCCTGAAACTAGATATTTTCAGCAGACATACCGTTGATGGTATGAACCTTTTTACATATAAATTTGTTATTTTTGCCTGGGAGATACGACAAAAGCAGTCATCGCTACTTGATCCGCCCTAAATTCTAGAATAGACAATTGGGACAACTTAAGAGTTTAAAAAATAGAAAAATACAAATTTCGCGTGTAAGAGTGACTGGAGAATAGGATGAAATATTTTTATCCTTAGCTGCGGAATTTCCCTGTTTACAGCTAACTTTCAATTACTGCTATTTCTTTTTAGTTATATTTTTTACTATCATTTTATTGGCTCGAAATAAAATTTGAATACTTATCAATTTTCACTCTTAACAAAATCATCAAAAAACTAAGATAAGAAAAAGGGAAATAAGAAATTTTTTATCTCCCCTTTAATCGAAAAGTTTAAAGGATACCCAGATTTGTCAACCCCAAAACGGCAGCAACACCAATAATATGACCGAAGCTCATAGCTGCTAAAAATGTCGCCACACTAGGATTATTAAATAAAGAAGGGAAAGGTAAAGGCATTTTGGGGCCTACATGGGGATACCAAACTGACCAACCAGCAATTAAAAGGACTAATAAACAACTGCCAATAATAATCGGTGTTCCTGCCCAATTCCAGCTTGTACCAGTGTTAGGGACAGTGACTTGAACTGCTAACAGTGTTAATGGAAACATAGTTCTTTCTCCTGCATGAGTACAATTTCTTGAAGCTATGAGTTAATAGCCCAGTCAATACTCCACTAACAGAAGTTGTATAATCCTCTCTCAAGAGAAAGGTTTCGCCATCTCTCTTGAGTCGAGTCGGTAACGTCAAAATGAGCCGCACTCATGTATCAAGTCTCATGGCTGGAGAAAGAACGGAAATTAGTCTTGAGAGTTTTGAAGTCAGTAATACATCAGATATGACGTATGACTAATGTTCCAAACTATAGACGACCAATATTAGTCAATCCTAAGACAATACCAATACCGATCACATGACCAAGAGCCATTGCACCAGCAAACGCGGGGATACTTAGGGGTAGTCCAGGTAGTTTGGGGCCGACTAGAGGTTTTTCAATTCTGAGAGTTAGCAAAAGAGCTACTACACTGCTGGCACTGATGATAATAGCTACAGTTGGACTCCATTCGGGTGTGACTGGTACGGTTGCAGCAGCAGCCAATAGATTTGGTGTAATCAAGCTTTTGTCTCCTAAATATAAAGGTCAAATTTAATGTAGACCTAGAAAATTATAGAGTTAGTTAGGACATCACCGAAATTCGGTTTTTCAGTTTGCTGTATTTAAATTTTCTATGCGTGTAAAAATTTGCGGTATTACTCAACCACAACAGTCAGTAGCGATCGCCTCTTTAGGTGCAACTGCACTAGGATTTATTTGTGTACCTACTTCGCCTCGTTATGTCACTATCCCGCAAATTCAAGCTGCGGTGGCAGATTTACCGGAAAATATTGACAAAATTGGCGTTTTCGCAAACGCCAGTATTGCCGAAATTACTCAGATTGTTTTTAGTTCTAAGTTGACTGGTGTACAGTTACATGGAGACGAAACGCCCGAATTTTGCTCCCAACTGCGTCAGGCTTTACCCCAAGTAGAAATTATTAGAGCAATCAGAATCCGCAATTTTGAGCATTTAGAGCAAGCAATTATTTACACAGAATACATAGATACTTTATTACTTGATGCCTATCACCCTCAGCAATTAGGTGGTACAGGTCAAACTTTAGATTGGCAGATGTTACAAAAATTTCGCCCTAGTTGTCCTTGGCTACTAGCAGGTGGACTCACTCCAGATAATATTCTAGAAGCCTTGAGTCAGGTTAATCCTGATGGCATTGACTTATCTAGCGGTGTAGAAATTAAGCCTGGAGATAAAGATTTAGAGAAAGTAGCGTTACTGTTTCAGAGGTTAGGGACTGGGAACTAGGAAAGCAAGGGGAACAGGGTAAGGACAATCCAATGCCCCATCCCCAATGCCCCATTCCCTAGAAGAATGCTGCTTGATGACGAATCAAGTTAAAGAATTCTTCACGAGTTTTTTGGTCTTCTTGGAATACGCCCACCATTGCGCTAGTTACAGTCCAAGAGCCAGGTTTCTGCACACCCCGCATCACCATGCACATATGGGTGGCTTCCATGACTACTGCTACTCCCTGCGGTTCTAAGATAGTTTGGATTGCTTCGGCAATTTGACGGGTTAGTCTTTCTTGTACTTGCAAGCGACGGGAATACATCTCGACAATTCGGGCTAGCTTACTTAATCCCACTACTTTTTGGTTAGGGATGTAAGCAACGTGCGCTCTACCCATAAAGGGCAACATGTGATGTTCGCAGAGGCTAAAGAAGTTAATGTCTCGGACTAGTACCATCTCGTTATGGCCTTCGTCAAAGACTGCTCCGTTGATGAGTTCTTCTAAGGATTGGTTGTAGCCACTGGTTAAAAACCGCATTGCCTCTGCTACACGCTTGGGAGTTTTCAATAAACCTTCCCGTTCTGGATCTTCACCAACACCTACTAATATTGATCTGACAGCATCCATCATTTGTTCCATGTGTTCATCAGAAGGTGGATGCAATTCTGCCTGTCGCCCGTTGTGGGTATTGCGGTCTGGTCTGGTGTTGATGGCTTCTGCTAAATCGGGAATTAGAGGTGATTGTGAGCGATTAGAACCGTTGGAACTTGCAATAGTCATGATGTCAATACTTGGTTATGGTTGAATTTTGTTTGATTAGACTTCTTGCATAAATACTTTGGTGTTGCTGACAAGATGATTTCCCAGCTCACGCAAAGGCGCAAAGAAGAACGCAGAAAAATAACTATGGAAGTTATGTATTCGGATGGTTCAATTATTTTTGCAAGAGGTCTATTAGTGATTAGTCATTAGTTATTGGTCATTTGCTATGGATGAAGCACAAATGAGCAGCAACAAACAACTAAATTAGAGTGCGCCAGCACTGGGCATCAGAGTCAATTCGTCGATAACTGCTTGCGGTGGTAACAAGGCAGTATGCAGAATTGATTCAGCCACCATTTCTGGGGTGAGCATTTGGGAACGGTCAAAGTCAGCATGAACGGTTTCTGTGTCCCATAGTTCAGTGTTAACAGAGCCAGGGCAAATAGTAGTGACACGAATTCCGTGGGCGCGTTCTTCCTGTGCCAGCGTTTGAGACAGAGCCAGTAAACCAAATTTACTTACACAATAAGCACCCCAGTTAGGAAAGGTTTGTTTGGCAGCTATGGAGGCGACATTGATAATTGTCCCTGTACCTCTAATCCGCATTCCAGGCAGAATTCCTTGAATACACTGCAATACGCTGGTCAGGTTCAAGTCAATCACTTTTTGCCAGTCTGCAAGAGGGGTTTCACTTAAGGTGGCTGTGTAACCCATGCCCGCATTGTTGACCAAAATATCTATATCTCCAAAATCTAGGGCGATCGCCTGCATTTTTGCTTTTACTTGCGATACTTCCGCTAAATCTACAGCGTAGGCTTTGGCTGTCACTCCAGAATTTTGTGTTGCTGCGGCTACAGCTTCTAACTTATCTAGAGAACGGCTCACTAAAGCTACATCTATGCCTGCTTTGATAAAAGCCAATGCTGTTGCTTTGCCAATTCCACTACTTGCCCCAGTAATTAAAGCGCGTCGTTTCTGCTCCAAACTCATGCTGTCTCCCAATTTTTTGGCAGTTTTGCCAGCTTTGTCCATCCCATTATGAAAATCTTTCGGCGGAAGTAGATTAAATTAATCTTAAATTCCGATGATTTTCTTTGAAAAATGCTACTATTGTTTGTTATTATTAGTGTCCTAATTAAGCGTTTCCACCACAGGACAAAGAATAATAGCCTGATACATCAGGTCACGTCATTAAAGTTAGTTAAGGAATAATGCACAAACCTCTCACTAAGAGTGGATTTGCCATAGATACATAATGCCTGTGGCTGTAATTGATTGTTAAAAATCATTAAGAGCCACAGGCAATTATAACATTGCAATTGTGTCAATGAGCTATTTTCTAACGCTTGTTAATGAGCAACTTCCGTAAAAACGCCAATTTTGCGGAATTTTTCATAGCGTAGTTGCCGCCTTTCTTGAGATGTTAAACGATTTAGATCTTCTAAATTATCTAGTAGTACTTGTTTGAGGGTATTAGCGGCTTGCAGAGGCTCGGTATGTGCGCCACCAATAGGTTCAGGCAGAATTTGGTCAATGATGCCCAAGTTTTTTAGGTCATGGGAGACGATTTTCAAGGCTACGGCGGCTTGGGGAGCTTTACCAGCGTCCTTCCATAAAATTGCGGCGCAGGCTTCGGGGGTAGCCACAGTGTAGACGGCGTGTTCAAACATTAAGAGGCGATCGCCCACACCAATACCCAAAGCACCGCCAGAACCACCTTCGCCGATGACTGTACAGATAATGGGTACATCCAGGGAGAACATCTCACGCAGATTATAGGCGATCGCTTCCCCTGCACCTTGGCGTTCTGCGACCACTGTGGGTAAAGCACCGGGTGTATCAATAAATGTCAAAATCGGCATACTAAACTTATTGGCATGTTCCATCAGGCGCATCGCTTTGCGATAACCCCCAGGAGTAGCCATACCGAAATTTCGAGCGATATTATCTTTGGTATCGCGTCCTTTTTGATGACCCAACATCACCACAGGTTGACCACCTAAACGAGCCACACCACCAATTAAAGCCGGATCATCACTGCCAGAGCGATCGCCATGTAATTCCATCCATTCATCACTAATAGCCTGAATGTAATCTAAGGTACTAGGGCGGCGGGGATGACGGGCAACTTGCAGGCGTTGAGCAGGAGATAGAGTGCTAAAAATCTCCTCTCGCAGTTCCATAGCGCGTGTTTCCAGCTTGCGAATTTCCCCAGAAACATCAACACCATTCTCCTCTGCCAGTTGCCGAATTTGGTCAATTCGGTTTGCTAGTTCTGCTAAAGGCTTTTCAAAATCCAACAGTAAAGGTTTACGCTCGGTAGTAGCCATAAGTTAGGGATTGGGTATTAGGGATTGGGTATTGGGTATTGGGGACTGGGTATTGGGTATTGGGTATTGGGTATTGGGAATCATCTTTTCTTCTATTCCCCCAGTCCCCAGTCCCTAGTCCCCAGTCCCCAGTCTTAAACCAGCAGTGGTCTAAACCCATGTTTGACTGAAGCTCGACCAATCTGCTCCATTTTGTCTACGGTAATCTGATTGCGCCCCCAAGAAAAGTTCGTGTATAACTTCTCAAATTCCAGCAGCATCGATTCAGCAAAACAAGCGAATAACTGGCGTGCTGGCACGTCCATATTGACGATTTTCATAATCTTCCAGTCAATATCTAAAGAATGCTCAACAATGCCCCCATTCAGGACATACACACCAGGATGCTGTACTTTAGTTGCTAGGTTTTTGGGATAGCCACCATCAATTAACAAGCAAGGTTTTTTCAAGGTTATGGGATCAATTTCTACACCTTTGGGCATACTAGCTACCCAAACTACAATATCAGCTTGGGGTAGGGCTTCATCCAAAGTCATGATTTTTCCCCGTCCCAGTTCTGTTTGCAATTCCTGGAGACGTTCTTGGTTACGGGCTATGAGCAAAAGTTCTTTGACATCGGTTTTAGCATCTAGCCAACGAGTCACAGCAGAGCCAATATCACCAGTAGCCCCACATATAGCTACTGTGGCTTGGGAAAGGTCAATTCCTAGTTGTTGTGATGCCGCTTCTACTTGGCGGCAGATAATGTAAGCTGTGTGAGTATTACCTGTAGTAAAGCGTTCAAACTCTAGCTTGATGTTACGGACTTGTTGAAACTGTTCCAAGTTAAAGTTTTCAAAAATGATTGAGGAAAAACCACCTAAAGCCGTAATATTGATGCCATGCTTTTGTGCATGAGCCATAGCGTTAAGAATTTTACGCGTTGCAGCTTTAATCCGCCGATGTGCTAGCATCTCTGGTAAAAAGCAAGACTCTACATACTTGCCTTCAATGACTTCACCAGTAATACTGGTGACTTTAATGTGATCGACTATTTGCGGTGGTGCGCTACACCAAAAATCTAGCCCTTGATCAGCGTATTCTGGGTAGCCCAATTCTTGGGCCACCGCTTGAGCGTGTTCTAAACTTGTCAGATGTCCAATTAGACCAAACATGTAGTGATATATTAGGCGTGTGCTGTGCTAAAAGCGTGAAATTTGTGGGTAAGAGACTATACCTAACTCTTAAAAATACTATACAAAGTGTCAGCAGCGAGTGCTGTTAGTGCTAACGAGAGTTAAGCAGCGTACTGAATTGTCAGTTTTGAGTGATATCTAGGAATTTTTGCTAAATCTGTGCTTAGGTAATTGAGTACAGAAATTGTTGTCCTAGGTGTTGCATATTTGCAGGATGATTTTGATAGTTTTGTGGGATGGGCCGGACAGCCCGTCCCTCGAATGTTTGGGCGGGCTGTCCGGCCCACCCCACAGGCATCATCTCTTCATTCAGCAATGCTTGTCCTAGCTGAATTTTGGTAGTTCACTGTGAGTTAAAATACATAGCAAGTATGATTTATACTACACAGCAATAACTACACCCCGCTACACTCACAGCACTATTTAAATAGTTGCCAGTCCATAAGCTGACAAGCGCATGATATCTCTGGTAGTGAAGCCGATATTGCTCAAGGCTTCTCCATACTGAATCATAAAATCTTCCACTAGGGCATCTTTTTCCATAGCGAGAGTTGCTGCATCTGCTTCTACTTGGTTGAGCATTTTCCAAACTAAGGGCAGATTTTGACGGTTAGCTGCTTCTAACTCTGCTTTTGAGTCGGCAAAATGTTCTTTGAGCCAAACTTCCCCAAAGTTGAGGTGACTGTATTCTTCTTTGACTACTCCCTCAGTGATTTTGCGAGCAAAATCATCAGCTACGGGGATATAGATGTTGTATGCTGCGATCGCAAAACATTCAATAATCAAAGCTTGAATTAACAAACAAGTAACTACTTTACCTTCAGCTGCTGCTACTTGGAAATTGCCATGCAACCCAGCAAAAAACTCCTTAGCAAACTGCATATCTGGAGCGACTTCCAGATTACGTCCACAAGCTTCAAACCCTTTCTTATGGCGATTTTCCATCTTGGAGAGACGAATCAACTCATCTTTATGTTCTGGCAGCAGTTCAGCTAGTGTGATGTAATTTTCATGAGCTTCTTGTTCACCTTCAATCACGATCGCATTGATGCGGCTATAAGCATCTTTGTATGTTTCGCTCTTGAAATCAATTTCTAAATCGGCTGCAACCTGCTGCATAATATCTTTTCTCCTGTAACCTGAATCATTTGATACCGAAATCTAACTTACCCCATGATTTTAGGGTAATGCCTATCGTTGTTTAATTTTACTTAACAAGCCACTATGTTATAGATTAGCTTTTGCTGGGTGTGATAGCTCTACCAATTTAACCAATTCAATAGATCATGACTAAAATTATTTAAATTTGTGGCAGTAATTCCTTCAAAATGGGAATTGAGAAAGCAGTGCGTTGGGGAGACACTGCGTTGGGGAGATACTGCGTTGGGCGGCAATGCCCGACTTGTAGCAACTGCCATCATTGGGCATTGGGTGCTAGGGTTAACATCTCGCTTGTCTCCTTTGTCTCTCTTATCTCTCCTAAACTTCTATCCCCTTACACCTCTACTGATCCCATGTTTGACCCAAACAGGAGCCTAAAATTCGCTAATTTTTTGAGCCTAGCAGGATTAATACTGGGGGCTGTGATTGTGCTTTCACCACTATTGGTGGTTTTTCTCACATCCTTTGCACCTCCGGGTGCAAACATAGAAATTTTGCCCAAAAATAATTGGTCTTTCGCTAATTACCGCGATGCTTGGCACAGAGGCAAATTTTTATTAGCATTTGCTAATTCTACCTTGGTAGCGATCGCAGTGACGGCATTTCAAATTGTGACTTCGGCTTTGGCGGGTTATGCTTTGGCGCGGCTGAAGTTTCGCGGTAGACAAGCATTATTGTTAGTAGTTTTAGCTACCTTGGTAATTCCGTTTCAATTGTTGGTGATTCCCATTTTCTTGGTGCTGAAGTGGGGACACTTAATTAATACCTATGGAGCGTTAATTCTACCCACGGCCGTTAACGGTTTTGGAATTTTTCTCTTACGTCAATATTTCCAAACAATTCCCGTCGAGTTAGAAGAAGCAGCAACTATTGATGGGGCAAACAGACTACAAATTCTCTCTTTAGTCATGTTACCCTTAGCGCGTCCGGCCTTAGTGACGCTGTTTCTATTTACATTCATCGCGGAATGGAACGATTTATTTAAGCCGCTAGTATTTACAACCAGACCAGAATTAAGAACTGTACAGCTAGCATTGGCAGAATTTCAAGAGCAGTTTACCAACAATTGGCCTTTAATGATGGCGGCGGTAACAATTGCCACTGTGCCAGTAATGGTGTTGTTTCTGATTGGTCAGCGTCAGTTTATCAGAGGTATTGCCACCACTGGTATTAAGAATTGATCTGCCTTCATAAATAGAGATCAGGACTTACGCATGAGTAACGAAAATCAAGGGTTTGGAGAAAGGGTGTAGGGGTATAGGCGTTCAAAACCCCTACACCCTTACACCCCTACACCCCTACACCCACCCGGACATAGCAAATAGTCTCTTTGCGTAAGTCCTGGATATATCTATAGTCTTGAGAAAGAAAAACACCTCAAGACCAAACTTTGTAAACTAATGTTACGAAATGCGTAATCCTTCCTATACACACTGAAGAATTTATTATCACATCACAACTCAATTACATATACACCCAAAAAGAGGCAACATTTATGGAGATTCCATTCATAAAAGATTTATTAAATGAGTTGAATACAATTGAGAACAACTCGGAAACAGAAAATGTGAGTGCAGATGTTGCCTCAGAAAATAACCAAGAATTACAAGATAATCTAAATAAAGGCGGTAATCAGGTAGAATTAAATGTTAATAGTAACAACATAGAAATTCAGAATTTTGGTGGAATATGTTGGGAAGAAGATGGACGTAAAATATGTATTTAGTTATTTCATCTTTATATTGCCTACATAGCTTTGTCTTAATTAGTTAGTTGAGAATCCAGATAAAAATAACCTAACTAATTAAGTCTAACAAAATGATTAGCACTTACCCAAACCATCATACTTGATACCATTTTTGTATGAAGCTGCATAAAATGATAAACCCAAAAATTTTGCTTAGTAACTCTTTCAGTCTTTCCTTAATTCATGCAGATTCACAATAATTAGATATTAAATATTCACCATTGTAATTAATCAGGATACAGGTTGTTGATACGGGCATAAATAATTCTATGCCCGTATTATGTTTTTGTATTTTAAAATGCTATAAGCTTTAGTAAATATTCAAAAGTACATTGCTGTTTTAATTTAGTGTATTCTGACAGTTATTGAGTAACCAGTAATTCTTTGGAAAAGGTGCAAAATCTGGTATGAGTATTCTTGGGGTTTGGTTTCAACGTCTAGGATTGACAGCAATTGGCATAACATTTTTCTCTACAAATTTCGTTAGTGCCGAAGTCATTCCAGATAATACTCTACCTATTAATTCTCAGGTAGTACGACAGGGTAATACCAGAATTATTGAAGGTGGAACTCGGTCTGGAAACAATCTTTTCCATAGTTTTAAAGAGTTTACTTTATTGAATGATAGTAAAGTTGAGTTTAGAAATAGTAGTGATGTGAGAAATATTATCACTCGAATTACAGGGGGATCTGCTTCTACAATTGATGGCATCCTGAAAGCTCAAGGTACAGCCAACATATTTCTAATTAATCCCAACGGGATTATATTTGGTTCTAATGCAACTTTAGACATTGGTGGTTCATTTCTAGCAAGTACAGCAAGTAGTCTGAACTTTGCTGATGGTAATAAGTTCAGTGCCGCAGATCCACAAAAGACAACTCTGTTAACAGAAAGCGTCCCCATTGGTTTACAATTCGGAGCTACTGCGGCACCTATTCGCAATTACTCCCAAGCAAATCCAAATAAAGCCAATAACCCCGTTGGTTTACGGGTCCAACCAGAGAAAACTTTGGCACTCATCGGCGGCGACATAGTACTCGAAGGCGGAAACATAACCGCAATATCGGGGCGAATTGAGCTAGGAAGTGTTGGTGCTAATAGTTTAGTTAGCCTGAATCCAACGACCCAAGGTTGGTTTTTGGGATATGAAGATGTCCAGAATTTTCAGAATATTCGACTAATTCAGCGAACTGTTAACGGTACTAATATTGGGTCTCTGGTAAACGCTAGTAATGAAAATGGTAGTGCAGGCAATATTCAAGTGCGAGCAAACACTGTCGAACTAACGGGTGTTTCTACTCGCGTAATCACTCAGGCTATAGGTACAGAAAAGGGCGGAGATATAACAATTGATGCTAGAAAATTAATTCTTCGAGACGGTGCAGAAGTATCTACCCTTACTAGGGGACAGGGTGATGGAGGACAGCTGACTTTGAATGCGTCCGAGTCTGTAGAATTGATTGGTGCTTTTACTAACCCAGATAACGGGCAGACTATATCCAGTAGATTATTTAGTTCAACTAGTGTTGCTGGAAAAGCAGGTGATATAACTATCACAACTAGAAGGTTATTGATCCAAGATGGAGGAGAAGTAGCAACAGATTCCCTAGTACGGAGAGTCAATGGACAATTTATACCGGGTATAGGAGCAGGAGGCAATATAACAGTGGATGCCACTGAGTCTGTAGAACTAGTGGGAAGTGCAGAAAGAAATAGAAATGTTACCAGTGGTTTATTTGCTTCCACTAGCACTCCTGGGAATGCAGGAAAAGTGACGGTCACTACAGGGAAATTGATAATTCGCGATCGCGCTGAAATAAGTGTAATTAGTCAAAAGTTTCCATTATTAAGTAACCCTTACCAGCTAGGGAATGCAGGTGAGATAAATGTCACTGCTAACTCCATTGTGTTAGATGACAAAGGAAGATTGACATCTAATAGTGATGCCGGTAGGGGTGGAGATATTAACCTACAGGTGCGAGACTTATTACTGATGCGCCGTGGTAGTCTCATATCTGCTAATGCAGGTACACTACAGACTCCTGGAGACGGAGGTAATATCAATGTCAATGCACCTAAAGGTTTTATTGTTGGTGTTCCTTTAGAAAATAACGATATCACTGCCAATGCTTTCGCTGACACTGGTGGTAGAGTCACAATTGAGGCTAAGAGCATTTTTGGATTTGTGCCGCGTAGTCGTGCTGAATTAGTGAGATTGTTAGGAGAAGACCCAAACAAGTTAAATCCTAATAACCTACCAACCAACGATATTACAGCTATTTCACAGCTAAATCCTTCATTAAGCGGTATCGTAGAAATTAACACCCCTGATGTTGATGCCAGCCAAGGTATAGTAGAACTACCTACAACTCCAGCTGATGTTTCTCAGCAAATCACTTCCGCTTGCAGCCCTGGAAAAAATGCCGGCAGAAGTTCATTGATTGCTTCAGGTCGCGGAGGTATTTCACCGACTCCTATGGATACATTGACAGATGATGCAGTGCTAACAGACTGGATTCAATTACCAGTAAATAGAGAAAACAATTCTGCTAAGATTCAGCCCCATATAGAACAAGATACAGTGAGTGGGAAATTAGGCGATCGCTCTGAGCAAATTATTGAAGCTCAAGGTTGGGTATTAGCTCCTAATGGGAATGTCGTCCTCGTTGCTCAATCGCCCAATGTTACATCCCATAGTACTGCACTTAAATCGGCGGTTTGTGTCGTGGATTAAGAGTTTAGGGGAAAGAATGAATATAAATTATTTCCCCTCCTACTCCACTCATACTTCTCTTTGTTAAGAAACGTAATATTAATTAACTTGGTATTTGTATAGAATTAGGTTTATGCAACAATCTTAATTAAATCTTAATAAAAAAAATCAATAAAATTATCCTAGCTTGCAAATGCGTTTTAACCTTCACCCTGTAGGATTTGTTAAGCTTATTGCTATTCACTTGCCTAGATTTCTGATAAGAATTAAAGAAAGACTCAAATATAGTAAGCAAGGGACAAAAATAATTCGCTTTAGGCACTAAAAATATTTTATACCAGCGAAATTCATCAAATAGTGCCTTAAAGAGTCATTAACACCAGACAGGGACTCTCGCATGAATATGAATTCAGTAGAATTTTCGGTCGAGTTGGCACAAGAATCTCATGCTCGTCTTATTTTCGGCACAGTAGTAGATGACAACAGTAGTGCTGAACAGTTACTACTAAGTATGTATGACTCTGTGCAGACATCTATCTTTGTAGTCGATGTTTTAGAGAATGGGGATTTTTGTTATGTGGGACTCAATCCCACCCATGAACGTTGGATAGGTATTCGTTCCCAAGATTTGCGGGGTAAAAAACCAGAGGATATTCTTACTCCTGTAGATGCCATCAAGGTGCGTCAGCATTACACTGATTGCGTGCGCTTGGGTAAAACTATTGCCTATGAACAATGTTTACAATTTCAGGGAGTTCCAACTTGGTGGAGTACCACACTTACACCCTTACGGGATGCTAACTCTAGAGTTTATCGCATCATCGGGACTAGTAGTAATATCACCCCTAATAAACAGATAGCTCAAGCCAAGGAAATTCAAGCCGAACGAGAGCAATTATTAGCGACAGTAGCCCAAAGAATTCATGATGGTTTCGATTTAGATGTAATTTTCCAGCAAACTGCCCAGGATTTACGACAGTGTTTAAATTGCGATCGCATTCTGATCTATCAAATCTCAACTAGCGGTAATGGCGTAGTCACCGCTGAAGCGACAGTCACACCTGATATTTCGCTACTGGGTAAACATTTCCGTGATCCTTGCTTACATCACCAGTATCAAGAACATCGTGGGCGATGTTGTCATCAAATTGTTACAGATATTTATGCAGATGGGGTCAAGGCTTGCCAAAGAGACTTCTTACACTCCATGCAAGTCAGAGCGCATCTAGTCGTCCCCATTCTATTCCGACAGAAGTTGTGGGGGTTATTAATTGCTCAATATTGCCATGAACCGCACCAGTGGCAGCAAATCGAAATTGATCTACTCCAACAAATAGCCACTCAACTAGGAATAGCTATCCAGCAGGGGGAGCTACAACAGCAAATTAAACAACTTAAAAACCAACTAGAATTACAAAAGCGGGAACATCAAACTCAGTCACAGCAGACAAAAAACTTTCAAGCCTTAGTGTTACGCATTACAGAACAAATCCGAGATCATCCCCAGGAACAGCAAGTTTTTGCCTATGTTACTCAAGAGTTAGCCAAGTTACTGCAACTAGAATCTTGCTACATCGAACTCTACAACTCTGATTGTTCTGTCACCAGCGTAGTATATGAGTATGCGGCTACCCAGCCTACATACCAGGGATTGACCAGAAAGCCGCAAGACTTGAGCGAAATTTATCAACCACTCCTGCAAAAGCAACATTTCCAGTCTGTGGAAATAGTCCCTGGATGGCATCCCAAATTACTGGTAATTACTCAGCTAGCTTGTCCTATTTATGATGAGCAAGGAATTCTAGGCAATATTTGGCTGATTAAACCTACACAGCAGATGTTTGATCAGTTAGAAATGGACTTAGTCCAAATTTTAGCCCATGAATGCGCGATCGCTATTCGGCAAACAAGGCTAAATGCCAGCAAACAAGCCAAGATTAAAAAACTAGAGAACAGAGAACGCCTAACTCAAGAGTTCCTCAAGAACCTCTCCCACGAACTGCAAACACCCATAACCAGCATTAGTCTTGCAGCTCAAACCCTTGAAAGTCTGTTCTTACCCAATGACACATTAGACACTGAAATAGTACCCCAACTCCTACAGATTCTACATAAAGAGTGTAGTCGAGAAAGCCGACTAATTAACGATCTGCTCACTCTCATTCATCTAGAAGTAGAACCTGAACCCCCAACATTAATCACTATTGACTTACAAACTTGGCTTCCTCCCATCATCGCCTCTTTTTTAGACCTTACCAGCTGCCAAGGACAGCAATTAAAACTCAATATTGCTACTACTCTCACACCCTTAGCCACCGACATCACTGAACTAGAGCGAATTCTTACCGAACTCCTGAGCTATGTGTGCAAATACACACCATCTGGAGAATCAATTACAGTCTCCGCTCAGACAACAGCAGACTCACTACAACTGAGTATTAGCAATTCGGGATTAGAAATTTCCGCTCACGATCAAATTCGCATCTTTGAGCCGTTCTACCACATTTCTAAAAATGACCCCTGGAAATATAGCGGTACAGGTTTGGAAATGGCATTAGTGAAAAAAATGGTCAGACATTTGGGTGGTTCAATTTTGGTAGAAAGTGCAACCGGTCACACTACCTTCATCATCAAATTCCCCAAAGCTACTACAATGTAAATCTTTTGTTGACTAAATATTGACGAATTAACTATAATTTTGTTATTATGATTGTTTGTGTGGGTGACTAGCTCAACGGTAGAGCAGTAGACTCTTAATCTATTGGTTGCGGGTTCAAATCCCTCGTCACCCATTTACTTTATCTGTCTGTACATTAACTAATTATAACCAGCAATTGCTCAAACCAAAGCAGTCTAATCTGTCATTCTAGTATGGTTGGATACGCAGCGCGAGCATAGCCAGCAAGTTGCAAGATTAGGCTTAAGCAATTTAAAAGTGTATTGGAGCGTCTGTCAACAAGATATGTACTGGCAAAGCATTAGTCTCGGAATCTCAGTATCTACTATGGGCAAACTCACACTGCCGCAACTAGAACATCATCTTTTTTCGGCTGCGGATATTCTGCGGGGAAAAATGGACGCTTCAGAGTTTAAAGAAACATCTTCGGGATGCTTTTTTAAACGCGCCTCGGATGTGTTTTGACAGACGTATTAAAACATATTGATTTCAATCGTCAAGGCGGTAAAAATCGGATTCCTGATGTCAAGTTGCGGGAACTGATTAAACACTTCAATAAATTTGCTTTGAGGAGAACAGTTAATGGTGATGCAGTTAGAGCAAGTTGTCCCTTTTGGTAGGTCTCTTGATGAGTACGTCAAGACTGTCCGTTCGCTGATTTTCACCTCAGAAAAAGGAATTAAGTCTTGCAGAGTAATGGTTCTAGCAAATAAAGAGAGAAAGGCATTTTCATGGCGGAAAGAATCTGTTTTTGAAGCTGATTAAGAGGCGTAATAAAAATA
>DVDT01000056.1 GCA_015296085.1 Trichormus sp. M33_DOE_039
GGAATCATTTTGTCACTAAGTTTCACAAATGAGATTAATCTCAACAACATGCTTTATTGAGAATAGATGAAAACATAGCTTCAGACCGAACAACGAGAACTCAAGGGTTTCGAGGATTTCTTATCCCGAACTCAGGTTAATTATGAGTCATCAGTTGGGTATACCAACTGATGAGATTTCCCTTAATACACGACTGCGGGAAGACCTAAAAATAGATGGTGATGAAGTTGAGGAAATATTTTATAAAATTTCTGAATACTTTGATATAGATTGGCAAGGCTTTGTTTTTTATCGTTATTTTTATGAAGAACCGCATTTATTTTCTCAAATTTTTAATTTGTATTATCGCCAGCATTATGGAAAACTCAAGACAATCACGGTCAGTCATTTAGTATCAGTTGTTGAGTGTGGATTTTGGTTTGAACCAAACCATGCTGATAATCATATTTGATTTGCTTAAACAATTCTCATTAATTAATAAAATTGTAAAAATAAATATAAAAGCTTTTATAGTCTATATTATCTACATTGATTCAATTATCAATAATTTATGAAATATTGGCGTGAAACTATAGCTGTGGCTCGACGCATTTTAACTGAATTACTCCGTCGCCGTCGCAGTTTAATTTTTTGGAGTATATTTCCTATTTCAGTGTTAATTCTCAGTGGATATATTTTGGCAGAAAGAGCCGAATTACCATTATCTGATGCTTTCGCTTATGCTGCACCTTCAACTTTAGTAGGTGCAGCGTTATTTTTTAGTTGTTTGGGTGGAACTGTCGCCACTATAGTTGCAGAAAGAGAACAGCAAACTATAAAACGTTTATTTCTATCTCCTTTAAGCGGTACATCTTATTTTTTAGGAATTTTTTTGGCTCATAGTTGCATTGGTATCGGACAAACTATTTTAATTTATACAATTGCGACTTTTTGGGGGGCGACTTTTAATGGCTCTGTTTTATTAGGGCTAACAATTATTTTGATGAGCATCGCTGCTTATGTCGGCTTAGGGTTTATTTTAGGTACACAATTAGCACGACGGATTGAAGATGTGAATGCTTTGGTGGCAGCTTTTGGTGTTCCTTTATTAATTTTAGGTGGAGCATTTTTACCTGCTAGTTTATTTCCTAAAACTCTGATTAATATTGCAAGATTTAACCCTATTTATCATATGAATGAGGCTCTTGTAGCTGTTTCTTCTCAAAGTAAAACCATGAATGAAATAGCAGGAAATTTTAGATTTTTATTAAGCTTTACAATTGTTATGATTCTAGGGGGATGGTTATGTTATAGACAGATGTTAATTGCAGAAAGAAGTTTATAAAACGAATCCTATATGCTAAAAATTACTAACTTAAATAAGTCTTATCGAGATAATCAGGTTCTTCAAAATATAAATTTGGCAATTAGTGAAGGAGAGGTATACGGATTATTAGGTGCAAATGGTGCGGGAAAGACCACGATAATTAATATTATTTGTAACTTGCTTAAAGCTGATAGTGGTGAAATTAAAATTAATCATGAATCTATTTCAGAAGATACAAAAAAAATTATTGGTGTTGCACCACAAGAAAATTTATTATACAAAACATTATCCTGTGAAGAAAATCTAAACTTTTTTGCTGATATTTACGGTTTAAATAAAACCACACGCCAAAAGCTAGTTAAAGAAGCACTTGCATCTGTAAATTTATTAGATAGAGCTAAAAGTCCTGTAGAAACATTAAGTGGAGGAATGCAACGCCGCTTAAATATTGCAGTGGCTTTAGTACATCAGCCTAAATTAGTTATTCTTGATGAACCAACCACAGGATTAGATATTGAAGCTAGATATGAAATTTGGGAATTAATTAAAAATCTCAAATGTCAGGGTGTTACGGTTTTAATGACGACACATTTATTAGATGAAGCCGAAAGATTATGTGACAGAATAGGCATTCTGAAACATGGCAGAATTTTAGTAGAAGGGAATTTAGCAGAATTACGCAATTTAATTCCAGCGCAAACAATAGTTATGATGCGAACCCCAGCAGAAAAAGTTGCGATCGCTCGCGCTCAAGACTATGGTTTTACTTATAGATATTATGGTAATGAGTTAGCTTTTTTGCTACCAAAAACCCTAGAATTAGCCGAGATTATTGACAAATTTTCAGGTATAGAAATAGAGTCAATTTCCCGTCAAAATGTGCGTTTAGAGCATATCTATCTAGAATTAACCCAAGAAGATAAGTCAGGGGAATAGGGAATAGAATTCATATCTTATCCCTTTCTCCTGCCGCTTTTGACTAACTGTCCACGGTTTCCTGAGAAAACTTCTTGTGCAGACTGGTAGTTTGTTTACCATTAGCAGCCGATACAGTAATCAGGTACTCAATTAACTCATCAGAGAAGGGAACACGTAAATGGAATGTACCATCTGATTTGAGTGTGACAGGTTTACCAGCAATATTGACTGTTGCACCTGGTTCTGTTGCTCCGTGGATAATTAATTCTGCATCAGCAACAAACCAAAAGTCCCCATGAGGGCGACTGAAGACATGGACATTAGCGGAACGGGCTATGAATACCCAACGTTCCCCATCAGCAATGTAGCCAATTTCTACCATGTAATCCCGATCGCTATGGGGAATGGCTATATAGCGATCGCGAATGATTTCTTCACATTCATATTGCTGTACTAACTGGGGAGTTTGATAACTCAGGTCAATGTTAGTGACATCATACAGTCTTAGTGCTAACTGAGAAACACTAGCCTCCCGCAGTGTTTTTTGGCGCATCTCGGAAATTTCCCAAGAGACATAAGCCCATTTAGGAGTGCGAGGTGTGAAGGAAATCTGACTTTCTTCATCTATGACTGCAACATCTGCAACTAGATTGGTTGTATGCGGACGGCTGAAAACGCGTACAACCTCGGATTGGGCGATTCTGACCCAGCGATCGCCAGTTGTAACGTAACCAATTTCTACCATGTAATTGCGATCGCTCGCTGGAATGTATACATAGTGATCACTGGTTGCTGAGTCACATTTATACTGTTGCACTAGAGAAGGTTCTTGATAACTCAAGTCAATCTCAGTCACATCATAGAGCCGCAATGCTAATTCTGAAACAGCATCTTGTTGTATTTGCTGGCGATCGCTCTGAGAAATATACCAGGAAACGTAAGCCCACTCTGCACTACGAGGTCTTAAAACAATACTGCTATCTTCATCAGTATTTTGAATGTTGTCAGACATTGTATCCACCGTTGGTAAATTTTCCACTGTGGTATCTGTTGCTTGTGTTTCTGCTTGGTGAGTGTCCTGCGTCCCATCAATACTGGCCAAAGCCCCAATTCCCGCACCTATGACTGCCGCACCGCCAGCTAAGGCTGCTAAATTAATGGGAGGAGTATCATTTGTATCCTCCAGTATCTCCAGTTCAGGTGGTTCAGCCTCATCTGCAACTAAATTAAGAGCATCTTCTGGAATTTCGGCAAACTGCGGTATAAAACTGGATAAATCTTCCCCAACATCGCTAGACACTCCGGGATCAACTAACTCAGTTGAAGCTTCTGGTTCGTCAAATAGTGAACCAATATCAATATTATTTACGTCAGGTTGAGTTTCATCGCCCCAGGCTATCTGCTCATCTGCCGTATCTAAATTATCAGGGGTGATATCTGGCAAATCGGCCAGTGCATCTGTGACTGATGTTTCATCTCCTAATTCAGTAGTAGCTTCTGGCTGGGCAAATATAGACTCGATATTGCTAGTCTCCGGTGGGGGTAATTCAGCACTAACATCATCGGGAATAACATCTGACAAATCAACTGGTGCGGATAATTCATCTGTAGTTTCTAGTTCTTCTGTCACAGCCCAGATGGCGGTTTCTGCTTCTGGAGTTGCCGTAACTTCCTCCCCAATATTTGGTTCATTTAAGACCACTTCTGAACTCTCAGGAGTGACATCTTCTTTCTGAGGAGTGTCTACAATTTGCGGATAGGAAGTATTCACAATAGCTGCTGGTGCTTCCATATCCCAAGGGGACTGCTCTAATTCTGGTGGTAGAGGTAGGGAAAACTGGCTGACTTTGTCTTTAATATTAGGATTTTGCTTGCTGGGGCTATCTCCTACAGGGTAAATACTGTCTTGAGAGGGATCTGCCACGGCTGCATTATTGACTGAATCTAAGTCAGTCTCTTCTGTACGCGGCGAAGACCGCCGCATAAACCACAATAATGATCCACCGATCGCACCTATAGGTAACAACAACCACCACAGTAAGTTTCTACCATCAGTTTGAGGATTTTCTGGTGGTGCTACTACTGTTGGCTGAGTAATATTATTTACTGTAGAACTATTATTACTTTGTAAAAAAGGAGCAGAAGTCTCTGCTGTAGTGCCTGTAGTCGGAGTAGCTTCAGCTGAGGGGGGAGTGGTAGCAGCGGCTGTGGCTGCTGTGGTGGGAGAAACAGAAGTGGCTGGCGTAGACTCAGGGGTACTAGCGGGATTAGTAGCTGTTAAAAATGCGGATGATTCACCTTTGGCGATCGCTTCTGCTTCAGTTGTTCTAGCTGTTTCTATTGCTTGCTGTCCTTGAGATGCTAAAGCAAATCCCAGAAAAGCCGCTACACCAGGATTAGGATTTTTTTTGTAAACGTAAACAAAAGGCTGAGAAAAAGGATACTTCTGATCATCTGGTAAGGTGTCATGTAACTTCAGGACACGCACACCAGGTAGTTTTGAGACTTGATTGGCTCTAGCATAACTGATTCCGTCCTTACCCAGTTGTTTGACAATTTCTACTGTGTCATCCTGTGCTGTTTGAGTAGCTGTCGCGCCTGTGGCAAACTTAGTAGCCCGGAACACTGGGTAATTACTTAGTGCTTCCCTTGTACCACTATTATCTGGGCGATCAATCACCCGAATCTTACCGCTTACGCCTCCTACTTGTGACCAGTTAGTAATTCTGCCCCGAAAGATTCTGGCAAACTGTCTATCTGTCAGGCTGCCTTGAAAGGGATTGTCTGTTCCTACAATGATCGCAATCTTTTCTCTGTGCAAGCGGACTTGTTCCAAACCTTGAGCTTTCTCTTGTGGAGTAAGACCTCGGCCAATTGCTGCTAGGTCGATTTGTCCATCTAACAGAGCCTTTAGTGCTGCTTCCGTACCATTGGCAGACACTTCCACCTTTGTACCAGAAAACTGTTGCTCAAAACCCTGTTGCAAGTTGCGATTAAAGGCAGCAAAGCCACTAGAATCATCTACCCGCAAGGTAGTTCCACCTGCCACGGTTTGTGGCAATGGAAACGAGGGGGTTTCAGTTCCAGATTGCGCCAGCACAGGGGCCGACATCAAAAAGTTGGTTGCTACGGGAGAGGTAGTTAAGGCTAGCAATAATGCCAGACGGACTATCCCACTATCTTGTTTGTCTTGTTGCCACATATGCCGCTCGTCAAGGTACAGGAAACAGAAAGCCGACCAGTCTGAAATTCATATTTTGATACAGGAGGAGACGCGCTTATTATACATCTGGTGTCAATTTTCTTCTCCGTCTCCGAATATTTTTATTTAGTATCATCAAATACTTAAGATTCATGAAAAATAACTAGTAGCATATAAAACTCTAGATTATAGCGAACAAAAAAGTTACTAAATCATGAAAATTAGCAATTAGTAACAATCTCTCAGATCTGATTGGTAAACAAAAACTTAGATGCCGATCGCCTACCACAACCAAACTTACATAGTCTATCAGAGTCAAAGAAACTAAAAAGTAGAGATGGCAGTATTAAGATTTACCCAAATAGCAATGACAATCGGGTTTGGCAATCAATGACTCAACTAGGGAATTCAGAGTAGTGGCCGCTAGTAAGCCTCCACCAATTGTCCCTTCAATTGTGATAAAAGATGACTTTTGTTGCGTAAGTTGCCGCTTGGCGGCGGGAGCATGACTAAAACCAATGGGCATTCCAATGACTAAGGACGGTTGAATTTTTTGCTGATGAATGGCATTGCAGACTTCTAGTAATACTGAAGGTGCATAACCAATGATGAAGATGCAGCCAAGGCTAACTTGTTCTAATTTTTGTCGCCATTGCTGATGCTGCCAAAATTCTAATTCGGCTTCTGTGGCAGTGGTAATGTGGGGGTTATCAATTAAAGTTGTGATTCGACAACCCAGATGAGCTAATCTTGTTTGGTCTAAAGCCGCTGCAATTGTAGGGATATCAACTACAATCTCACAACCCGCAGCCAGAGCATCACGACTAGCCGCGATCGCATCTTGACTCATCCGTACAAAAGACACCAAACTTACATCACCACAGGCCAAAACTAATTGCGAAATCAAATGTTGTTCTATCTCGGAACGGTTTGATAAGTCAGGAAGCAAATTTTGCAAAGATTCGGTAAAAACTTCTGAGTGGGTGTGAACTTCTGCATCTAAACCACTCCACAGTTTTGCTAAATCACCTAATCCGGTTTGGGTTTCCACATCTAGTAACTTCAGATGTGCTAGGACTTCGGCTTGCATAATTTGACAATGGCGATCGCGTCCCAATAATCCTTCTAAAGCTGAAGCTGTTTGTCGGAGTTGGACAATTTGTTGGATCACTGCACGATATTGCTGCTGCAACTGTGCAATTAAATGATGATTGGTATCTGCTTCTGGTTCTAATTCCAAAATGTGGCGAATGTGATTGAGTTGAAAGCCTTGTTGTTTCAAAGCTACAATTCTTTTGAGCCTCATCACATCTTGTTCAGTGTAGAGACGATAGTTGCTGGGCGATCGCTGAGGCTGTGGTAACAAACCTAATTCATGGTAATGTCGCACCATCCGAGGAGTAATTCCACCCCCCACAACTTCAGTAAGTTCTTTAATTGTCAAGCAAGCAACGTTCATAATTTATACCAAATTCCCCAAAATTTCCTTGACTAAATTGCCAACATCTAACCATCAATCAAATTGATATGCACTTAATCAAGTGTGCGATCGCCAACCGTACAATTCAAATTTATTTACATACATACATAGCAATCCATATCACCAATTGGTGAGGGTAAATTTGTTCACGTCTATTTGGTATTATCTATTAGACAAGAGCTTTTTTAATCCCAGAAATCTGATTTTATCTCTCTGGAATTACCATACAATTGCAATACCAATTGATGAATTTTCTTTAACTATCTATTGCAGGGAATGAGCAATACCAGATAAGTTTAAGAACAAGTTCATACTTATTCTTAAATTCTCTCATTAATAAATAATAAAGTTTGGGAGATGGTTATAGACAGACTCTAAAAAGACAGTATTAATTTTAGTCAACAAATCTTCTATTTGGTGTATTAAGATGTCGTCAATTTGACGATAGCCATTGAGATATAGGAAACTTTTAGATGAATAGATATTCAATATGTAGGGTGTGTCAGTGCAACAGACTCTAACTACACCAAGAAAATCCTCATACTGATGCATCCTACTAACTAACTTTTAAAAAAGTATTTAGATATATCAAGCTATGAGTAAGAAAGCCTTATTAATTGGGGTGAGCAACTACCAAACTAGTCGCCAAAATTGTGCAGGGTTGCCTGACTTACCAAGTGTAGAATTAAATCTAGACAATTTGAATAGTGTTTTAAGCGATCCAGATAGAGGCGGTTTTGAAGTTGAAAGTCTTCTTAATCCTACTCAACAAGATATGCTAGATAATATTTCTGAATTCCGTAATTACTGCCAAGAAGATGATCTAGCTTTCGTATATTTTTCTGGATATGGTTTTGTTATAACACAATCTGATACACATATTTATCTTGCAACTGTTGATAGCCAATTGCCACAAGGTAACAGAAAATCACAAGATAACACAGCAGTTTCATTAGAAGAAATTTATCAAATTCTTCAGTCATATAAAGCAAAAAATAAGGTACTTATTTGGGATTGTTGCTTTATTTATGGAGAAAATATTCTTAATAATAATCTAGAAAATAAATTTCAATCTATACCGGGATTGCTCATTTTACACTCCTCTAGTGGTGTCAACTTCCCCAATACATCAGTGTCAGATTTTACCAATTGTTTATTAAATGGTCTTTATGGTAATGCGGATCAAAATCGTGATGGAATAATTTCTGTTCAAGAGCTTTATGAGTATGTGAATCGATTGAAAAATAATGATTTATTACAAAATACAAAAACCATTATTGTAAAAAATGCAGAAGATGAACTTGAGATTGCTAAGTCTCCAAACACAGATGAAAAATCTTGGTCACGAGATGAGACTTTAACCCAATTTGTATTACCTACTATTCAAGTCAAATATAGTGAAACGATATCTAGAGATTGGGGTTCATCTGTAGATACTTCGACGTTGAAAATATCAAACTTCAAGAAATATCGATTAAGAAAAAAACAAGCAAGCCTCCAGTCAAGGTGGGATGAAGAACAAGATAAATTAACCAAACTAGAAAATGCTTTTATTCTTGAAAATGATCCTAGTACAAAATTCAAATTAGAACGCCAAATTAAAGAATCAAAAGAGGAAATCAATAAAATAGAGACAGAACTTCAAAAAATAGAATCAGAACTTCAAAATATACAAGAATCTCCAAAATCTTGTGATCCACCTTCTACTTTTCAGCCACCCCCTGACACTATTGATAAATATCCAGATGTAATAAGGTGGATTGATGGCAAAGTAATGCTTTTAGTTAAACCTCAAAATCATAATTGGTTTTATGTAGATAAATATCCAGTAACCGCATTTCAATATATGGCTCATTTGAGATTAAATAAAAACGAACTAAACTGGAAATCATTTTGGATACGTCATAATTGGCCAGAAGCAGGAAACTGTCCGGTTACAGATGTATCAATACAAGATGCACATAACTATGCACAAAGCTTTCATAAAAGTCTCCCAACATTACAGCAATGGTGTTTAGCCGCGAGTGGTGGTATTGAACCAATAACTATTTATCCTTGGGGAAATGAATTTGATGAACAACGCTGCAACCATAAAGAATACTGGTCGAATAATCCTAATGTTATATCTAAATATCATTTATCGCCTGAACCGACATCTATCTATCAATTTCCTCCTCAAAATTCACTAGGTGTATGTGACATAGTGGGAAATATTATTGAAGTTGTCTACTGTGAGGAAGAAAATCGATGGGTTCAAACTGGTGGATGTCATAAAAACAGCAAATTAGAATCGTACATTCAAATTATTTCAAATTCACGCAAGCTCTTCTCTTATGAACAACCAATAGAAACTATTGGATTCCGATGTGTAGCACTGCTACAAGATTACGTTCAGCTAATTGCTGAATGTAAACCAAAATAGTCTGATTTTGAATTTGAGGAGTATATATAAATGAGGAGTATATATAAATATGAAAGTCAATGAATTTCCTGACAATAATAACACTTGGTTACTCATTTCTTGCACCAAGCGTAGATACCCGTAAAAAAACCAATAATCAGTCCAAAACTATAACAACCGTCAAATCAAAACGGACAAGTATAGTTAGTTACAAATATAACTTAGCCTCTGTAGTATTACAGAAAC
>DVDT01000017.1 GCA_015296085.1 Trichormus sp. M33_DOE_039
ACAATTTTTCCTATTCCTCAATTATTTCAGGGTTTTTCTAAACTCCAGTCTATTGTTTATAGCCTCACATCTCCAATTTTTATATTCCTGACTCACACTGAATTCTATTTTTCTTCTGCCTAGAGTGACAAAACAGGGTTAGTCAAAAGTTCAAATAAGAGAGTGGGCGATTGTTGAAATAGTTTATAAAAAATCGAACCACGCCGCATGAAGCATTCTAGTTAAACATTAGTCCTATTCAGTATCTAAGCATACTTCCCCCGGAATTCTTATTTCTTTACTGCTAAACCCATGCTCCAAAACACGTTATACCAATCATCCAAAGTTCAGCAACAAACAGATAAGGACTTTAAAACCAATGTGGTTGCTCCCTTTTGCTTAAGCCAGTCCACTATTATGATCACTGAAAGCTGATGACGAAGCAAAAACTTAACTTTTTGAGGAGAATGAATCGGAAGCAGCTACTCAGTAGGATCAATTTAGGGTGTTTGGGACATAAACTTAGATATGGAAGGCGATCGCACTAGCAAATTAAGTGCCGCATATGAGGGTGAAGTTGTGATGAAACCAGGAGAATCAGCAAGTGTTGCTAATGGATGGGTGAATACCATCGACTCCAACAAACCAGAAATTATTGCCAATGCCCAACGCATTATTGCCAATAATCTTTACTGTAATTTATCTACTTGCTCAGTAGAGGGGTTTCCTTGGGCATCACCTGTATTTTTCGCCTACGATCACAGCTTAAATATTTATTGGTCTTCGGCGATCGCTGCCAAACATTCACAAAATATTTATTACAATCACGGCAGAGTTGCTATTGCTATTTTTGATTCGAGTCTGAATCAAGATGCTGTAGAAGGTGTGTATTTTGATGGTTCTGCATCTGAGGTGAACCAAAACAATGCAGAAACAGCTTTTAATCTGCTGCGTTCACGGGCAAAAAAGCCAATTCCCCGAACGGTGGCGGATTATCTAGGTGATTCACCCCGCAGAATTTACCAGTTTCAACCGCAACAGGCTTGGATTACTGGTAGTCGCTTACCAGTTGGTAATCAATTAGTAGACACCAAAATCCACATCCACTTGCCAGATATATGCGTTCCTTAAACAATTCGCGTAGTAATACTAATTTGCTATGATCGCAGACGAGGAAGGCAGAAATCTGATACTGAAGGCAGTTTCCCCTACATCCCTATACCCCTGCACCCCTTTTCAAATTCTTCTGGGTCATTAAAATCCAACCAAAAAGCTACTTGGGTTTTGTTACAAGTTGGCGGAAAGGAATTGAGTTGGCACCAATTTTTGAATTCAATTTCTTCAGTATCATTTGGGAATTGGGCGGTACGTTCGACTCTTTGGCTTAAAATTGGGTAAAAACCAGATAAATGTAAGGCATCAGGCAGAAAACATTCACTGACGGAGAAATATTTGCTCATACCTCGCCCCCACCATCGGGGTACATTTACGAATCCCTCTAACCGAGCGATCGCTGTGATCATCTGAGCAAATTCGGTTTGACTCCAGCCATTTTCCCGCAGCCAAGTTTCTAAGTCGGCCTCGTTACTTAATCCTCGTTCTTGTAAAAAACGGTACTTGATCTTTTCTATAATGCTCATCCTCAGACTGGTTTCAGACTGGCTGTTAGTCTGTTCTGCTAAGGCCCAGAGAGTGGCTACCTGAAGATACAATCGCCGTTCACAATTTGCTAACTCTGATGCAGTCTGACTTTCTTCCTCTACAGCAGAGATATCTTTACCAACAATCGTTAAGATGAATTGATGCAGTTTCTCAACCTGTTGGTGAAAGCTATCCTGTTCACTATAAATTTTGAGCAATGCTTGAATGCGTCCCCAACGTTCTCTTAAGTTTGGTTCTAATTCCTCAGATTTGATAAGTGCATTGGCTAAATCAGTCCCCAAGGGTTGTAAGTTAAGGCTTTGAGCCACAGCATCACACCATCGCCATAGCCCAGCAAGATTACGTAATTGAACGTAAACTTTACCGAGAAAGCGGGCTTCTTGGCAGACTTTTTCCGTTAGAGGTAGCCAGGAATATTTGGTGTGGAATGGACGGATGGTTATTCTGGCTTGGAGTTCTTCTATAAAAATTGACTTATTGAGTTGAAACTTGACTTGATTCTGGCTGATATTATCCCCCACCATAGTAGCTAGATGTTTCAGCAGTCCAATAGCATCTAATTGTTTTTGATCCACATAGCCGCCGTTATTCACAAATTCCCAAAACTGGGCTAAAACTTTAGGATTACCTCCCTGTACCTCAGCGTCCACTACAGCTTGGCGCAAGTGTCGTTGAGTGAAGAATTGCCGCTTGGCACAACTAATAATTAAATTAGCGATCGCTGGATCAATAATATTTTCAGACACCGCATGGTTAACTGTGGCGCGGATATTGACTAAAGCATCGGTCAAAGGCTGATACCGGGCGGTAGCGTTGCTGTGTAAAACGGCTACTTCATCATCCCCGATATACTTACCCTCATGGTAGGCAGCAAAAATTGCGCCAAATCCCTCCATCCCAAAGGCTTCTAGTTCAGCCGCCCGTAATGCACCCATACTACTTGCCCCAAATACCCGTACCCCTGTAGTGATCGCCCACATGATTTCTTTATGCCAAACTGAAGCACTGCGGTCAAAAAAACCATCAATGATTGCAATTACACGCGGTTGCAATCGCAGACAAGCCAAAATATCGCCACAACGGACAGGGGAAAGATAACAAGCTGGTAAAATCTGACTAGCTTCGCTGACAGAAAGAGTAGGGCCAAGATAAATGAAAATTTGACTAGGTTCTAAAGGTATCGAATCCATGTTGATGTTTACCGAAATTTTGGGTCTAAAGCCCCGTCATCCGCCAATCCCCTGTCTCACAGGTGTAGGTTTTTTCCGCTTTGCCTATAAGACAATGTTTTAGGGTGTAAGGGTATAGGGGTGTAGGGGTGTAGGGGTGAATAAAAATATCATTCTGTCGTTGGTTTGATAGTCATCACTCACTGCTCTATTAGAAACCTACACTTGTCAGCAATCCCCTGTCCCCATCATCAATAAACCGAAGGTAAATGCGTTCCTGGGACGACGACATGGACTACAGGAAAGCCAAACTCTGGGCGCGTATGATTGACGTAAACTGCTTGATTCAACCCTAGATTGCTGAGACAGTCGAGAATTTGCTGAATTTCCTCGGCAAAAGTGGAAGTCGGGGGGAGTTCCGGCTGAGTTTCAAAATCAATCAGGGTGGCGATGGGTCTTTTACTAGTAGATTTAACAGCGGGGCTACCTGGCAATTTGAAGCGTCCGAGGGCATAACTGTCAGGATGAATGTCATCACGACTGCCTGCAATCACTGTTACACGCGACTGAGCCGCTTCTGTAATCGCCCGTGCTAAAGCTACCTCTTTGGAACTGTGACAACCCCATCCGGCTGCTGTGGGTCGTCCAGACCAATTTTCTTGATCACTGATCAAGCATTTGTATGTAGGTATGCCTACAGTGCTAGTTAAATCAGTTACTACGGCTGCTGCTCCTGCCTTTTTCACTTGCTGAAGTAATGATTGTAACATCGGTGAATTGATGGACTGAGTATCAACTATGCAGTTAATACGTTGTTCTATTGGTAATTGCCACCAACGCCACTCGGCTTCGCGTTCTATGACTTCAAATAGTCCGTGTGCGATCGCCTCTAGTAAATGGTTGCCTGATGCTAGTCCATTGCTGGATGAACTAAATAGATTTGTGTCACGTTTTTCTGCGGTGGTGTCTAGATCCAAATAAGCCTGTGGTATGTAAACGGGTTGATTGGTGAATAGATCAGTGCCACAAATCCAATCTAGTGGTCTATGAGGATGATAAGACGGCCAATTTTTCCCAGGCTCTAAAACACTGGGTGCGATCGCTTGGTGATTACGGCATATTTCTTCATAAGAAGCAACTATCTCTGGCTCTGGCAGATTTTCAGCGTGATAAGACTCCACAGATTCCATTGTGGCGGAAATCATCGCTAACAGCCAGGAAATTCCTTTACCTTGAGAACCTGAAAAGGCTTTCCCGTTAGGTCGAATCGCTTGAGCAACAGGAATACCAATGCAGTCAAGACCAGTAATATCCGCAATCCGTGTGATGCCAAAAATAGGCAGAAATTCTTGTAGTCGCTCCCATGTGGTGTGGGGTTCTTGTGTGCGAAATGTACCATCCAGATTTAATTTAGGCGCAATCAGATTTTGCCACATCTGCTTGTTTTGTTGCTCAACCATTGCAGCGAGTTATATCAATTCAAAATGAAAGAACCCCTAGAAGGAGATCAGGAATAATTTACAATTCAGCAAAATATAAGCACCTCCATTGAAGTTGATGGAAGTGCCTTGATATCTAGCTGTCAAGCATTGGATTAGCTTGATTCAGCAACGCCCTCATCAGAAATTACGCTACCAGCACGAAATCAAGACTACCAGCAACACATAATTGTTGATGAGCCTTCTCTAACAGCAGCTCCACCAGCTACGCTTTCTAATTCTTCTTCTGACAATTCGCGGTTAGCAGGTCTGGCTTTAATGCCGTTAACGCTGTCGATAGAGCGGATATTCACAGATGGCCCAGAACTTGGCAATCCCAGAACCACTCTCTCAGCGGCAACCATTACGGCTTTCACGTCTTCAACGTTAAAATCAAACCCATTAGCTGCACCTTGCTCAACGGCGATCGCGGCAAAATCACCGGCTTGAGCAGCATCTAAAGCTTCACGCAAAGCAGAATTTTCTGCCCGCGCTAAAAAATCTTCATAGTAGTTAACAAAACTTTGCTGTGACATTATTGTATGCTCCTGGAAATTTTGGATGGTTGATATAGATACAACACTTATATAAGTGTTATGTCCATATTTGTGTGCAAAAAATCGAACAGATTGATTACGCAATACACGGAAAAATCAATCATAATCAATACAATAATTGAGGTATTTTTTTGTGTCTAGACAAATTACATAAAATTTTGTTACGCACACTACAAAAAATTTACATTGTGTATGTACACAGTAGTATCAATTAAATCTTCAATAAAATAAAAACACTACTTATTTAAGTAATCTATAAGACGAAAAAATCAAAGTAAGTCCATCTCCTGCACCCTATTCGCCATACACAATCAGGTTTAGGGACAACGCCAATACAGATTAATAAACTTGATGTGTCTTTTAATAAACAATAAAACTAGTCAATACTTGCTTTTAAATAACCACCATCTACACCAATAATTCTTAACTAAAATCATATGGTCTAATCTGAATCCTGTTGGTGTTCGTTCTCTAGAAAGTCGATGATAGCTGGGATTAGCCTACCGGAACGCTGTGAATCAAAGCCGTGGCGGTGAAAAGTGAACATTGCTATAGCCGCAAGGATATCAGCTAAATCCTGAGTTAATTCTCCAAGATGCTGGAGATTCACTAATTCCTGGGCAAGAATATGATTAGCAATTGTATATCCTTGTAATATATCTGCTTCTTGACCGCTGACAGAGTAAAACTGAGATAAGTTTTCCATAGAAAGTAATTTAATTCTGGGAATTGTGGTTTCACCAGGTATGGGAATCAAAGCTGCTAAACTCTGCCAAGCTGCCAAAGTCGATCGCTGATTTGGCATAACACGGGTAAAAAGATCATGTAACAAGGTTGAGAGAAGTATATCTTTGGGGACAACACTTAGATGATGTTGATAGAGATAGTCGAGAAAAAGCCATAGGGA
The DNA here is from genome assembly GCA_015296085.1 of Trichormus sp. M33_DOE_039. Taxonomy (GTDB): domain Bacteria; phylum Cyanobacteriota; class Cyanobacteriia; order Cyanobacteriales; family Nostocaceae; genus Trichormus. The sequence goes on from DVDT01000017.1 coordinate 5,753, forward strand.
AGTGTCTGTGTCAAAGTGCTGGTGAACTAATTGCATGGCTGCTGTCCCACCAAATCGATCAGTTTCAGGCTGATATTCACTAAAAAAGAAGAGATGAATAGAATTTTCTTGTTGCAGAGTGTACATTAGCTCAGATATCTCTGCGATCGCTTGTTTTTGATCTACTTTAGTAAAAAAGCGCAACCGCACATCTGGTGGCTTTCTCATGAAGAAAAACCAGTGCAGTAAACCATGATCCCGCCAGCGATTTACTAAGGTGGCGATCCTAGCAAAGAGCAGACGCGCATTTGGTAGTGCATCCCCCTGCTGTCTGACAAGTCCTACATTAAGTTGCAGCCATTCCCCAGTTTCCCAGTTGTCATTAGTAAATTCTTGAGTTGGATTTGATTCGTTACTCATATGGACTGCCTTGATTCTGTTAAATCTAGAAAAGAAATATTGACAATTAAGGTAAGTCTACAGGAGCATTACGCCAAGTTAGCGGCGCGGAAATCAAGTGGTTATCAATAAAATTGAGCGTATACCAGCACCTCCAAAAGATGAGTTTTATCGAGAGTATATTCTTACCCAACGTCCAGTGATTATCACTAATCTCTTTGAACATACACCATTGTCTCAAATGGATACACTGGACAAGGTAAGAACTAGACTGGCTGACCTACCAGTTCGAGTCTGTCACAATTACATTGCTCATTTAGTGAGTGGAAAAACAGTCGATGATCCCCGGATGATGAACTTAGGTGCATATCTCGACTTTTTGAAAGCACAACCCTTAAATGCGGATATATATGTCGATTATTCGACACCACAAAATTTGTTGGAGTTATTACCCCTGACACAATACCAAGATTTTTGGGATGAGAACGATTTATATTCCCATATGTTTGCCGCTGGTGGTAGTAACTACGCTCATCTGCACTATGATGTCGATCAGCGTAACGTTTTGCTATTTCAAGTATTTGGTAAAAAGCGGTTTGTCTTGATTCATCCGCGTGAAACTCACAAACTAGATCCCATTGATCAGCCGAATTTATGTTGTAGCAGTGGCTTCTTTCTAGAAAATATGTCAGAAGTCCAGAAAACGAATTTTCTTGAATATACCAATGCTTTCGAGGTAGTACTTCATCCTGGCGAAACCATTTTCATGCCGATGATGTTCTGGCACTATATTGAGTATTTAGAACCAGCCATGTCTGTAGTTTATCGTTTGGGACGTAACCCTTATAATCGGCGATTTGCAGAAATATTTCCCGCCCCATCGGTAGATGTGCAGTCTCTTTCCCTACTGCTGATCAATGAGGAATCTGTCAAGCCAGAGCATATAGCTTGGTTAAACCAATTAGAAAATGTCAGTCGTTCATTTAAAGGTAGTGAAAGCGATCGCCAAGCCATCTTAAACTACCTTTGTCTCAAGATGCGTGGACAATATGTCGGATTTGAGCCTATTCAGACTATGCAGGAATTGACAAGACGGCAAAACATTCTGGAACAAGCTTCACTGTATAGCAGAATTTAATTGTTTGATATCTCTCATGTATTTCAACCAGGGGAGATATCACTGATAAAAATCTCATCCCTTTCAATTCTTAGAGCGTATCCTTTCAGGGCTGCCAGTGGGAATAGAGGCAATTAACTTTTGGGTATATGCTTCTTTAGGTTCGCGGTAAATGCTTTCGGCTGTACCCTGTTCCACAATTTGTCCACGATTCATGACTAAAATGCGATCGCTCATAAATTTGACGACGCTTAAATCATGGGAGATGAAAATATAAGTGAGTTGAAATTCGTCTTGTAATTCTTTGAGGAGGTTCAATACCTGCGCCTGTACGGACACATCTAAAGCTGATACTGACTCATCACAAATAATAAATTTCGGGTTTAAAGCCAAGGAACGAGCAATACAAATCCTCTGGCGTTGTCCACCGGAAAATTGATGCGGATAGCGATTCATTGCATCTGCATTTAAACCGACTCTTTCTAAAAGTTCGGCTACTCTTTCTCGGCGTTGTTTTTTGCTTTTACCTATGGAGTGAATTAACAAAGGTTCTGCAATTGCTTCTCCGACCTTCATCCGGGGGTCGAGTGCGCTAAAGGGATTTTGAAAAACAATTTGCATTTCCCGCCGTAACTGCTGCAACTCTTTACCTTTGAGATGCGTAATATTTTGCCCATCAAAGATAATCTGTCCACCCATCGGTTCAATTAACCTTAACAGAGTTCTACCCAAGGTAGTCTTCCCACAACCGGACTCTCCGACTAATCCCAATGTTTCCCCTGGTTTGACATCAAAGGAGACACTGTTGACTGCCATGTGGTAGCGTTTCTTAGTCCCGAAGATACTCCGCACCGGAAAACCAACTTGCAAATCATGGATTTTAAGTAAAGGTGGTTTCTGTTCTAATTGCGTCAATCTAGTACGCATTTCGGCTGGAGAAACTTCTGGTGGTGGCGATGGTTCTTTCTCTTGAATCAACAATTGTCCTGTTGGTGTTGTCTCCACACTCATATAGTCAGAGACTGTCAGCAGTTTTTGGGGATGGCGGGTGAGGGTGGGACGACAAGCAACCAAACCTTTGGTATAAGGATGCTGGGGATGACTAAAAATTTGCTCCGAAGGGCCATATTCTACAACTTTGCCTTTGTACATCACCGCCACTTGATCAGCAATTTCCGAAATTAACCCCAAGTCATGGGTGATAAAAATTAACGCCATCTCACGAGTTTGCTGCAATTCTCTGAGGAGGTCAATGATTGTCGCTTGGACGGTGACATCTAAAGCTGTGGTTGGTTCATCTGCAATGAGTAGCAACGGGTTGCAAGAAATTGCCATTGCAATCATCACCCGTTGTAGTTGACCCCCAGAAAGTTCATGAGGGTAGCGTTCCAGCATTGATTCCTTATGATCCTTAACTAGCTGCGCCACCTTGTATTCATCGAGGGGAGAGTTAGGATTAGTTTGCGGCCAGGTGTCGATGAATTGCTGTTGTAGTTGCTCATCACTAGGTAAAAGTTTAACTTCTTGCAGACCTGCGATCGCTATTTGTTGGGCTTGGGCTATACTGACATCCTGATGACGTTGAATGGCTTCCGCTAGCTGAAACCCGATGGTATAAACCGGGTTGAGGGAACTCATCGGTTCTTGAAAAATCATAGCGATGTCCCCACCTCGGTAGAGTTGCATTTCTTGTGGCGGTAACTCTACCAAATTGATCGGATCAGCATTCGCCTGATGGCGAAACCAAATTTCCCCACCGCTAATTCTACCGGGATACTGCAACAAACCCATGACCGCTAGGGATGTGACCGATTTTCCACTACCAGATTCTCCTACAATACCTAGAGTTTCGCCTCGTTTTAGTGTAAAAGAAATGTCATCTACAGCTTTGGTAGTATCGCCATCACTGGAAAATTCTACTTGGAGATTGCGAACTTCTAGGATAGTTTCTCTCATAGGAGTATCGGTCTTGACTATTGAGTAAAAATTATTTGGATTTTAACAGTAGTTTTGCATTTAAGTAGATGAGCGTAAATATTTGTCTTGAGAATCAGGCTACTGTAGTGAAAATTCTCCAGTACCTAGCTAATTTAGCTATTGTTTGAAGAAAAGCAGAGGTGCGTTGACTTTTCGATTTCCCGGTTTGCGATCGCCTATTTTCAATACCATCAATTTTTTAGCGATCGCACTGACTGATTAAGTTTAAATATAACTTTGATGTTCTCTCCCGATATAGCTGCAAGGCTATATCGAGAGATTATTTTGGGAACTATCCCTAAAACGGAATATCATCTGGATCTGGTTCTTCCACTGGCTGATAGCTACTGGGTTTGGTGACTGGTTCGTAGGTGTTTACCTGGGGAGTAACATTTGCGGGACTTGCAACTGGGGTGGGAGTTGGGCGTGGAGGTTCGTAACTAGGAACGTTGACTGGTTGTGGGGGTGGGGATGTTTCTGTAAATGCTGACGTTCTCGCTGGTGCTGGTGATGCGGTAAAATCACTGCCGCCTACAGATTGGATTTGTTGTACAGTCAATTCAGCCCGTTTTTCTTTAAAACCTTCTTGACGTTCGACTGTGTGCATCCCTAAACGTCCTGCGATGATCACGCGATCGCCTTGGTGATAATTTTGCTGAATTTCTGTAGCTAAATTTCCCCACCCCACCACTTTTAAGGTCGCTGGCGGGTCTTCTGGTTTTTGAGAATTGGGAAACTGCACCAACATTTCGGTGACTGCTAGGTTATCTGATGTATAGCGTAATTGCGGTTCTTGAATAATTTCCGCCATCAACACACAGCTGTTCATCGCATCCTCCTGACTTAATAATTCGGAACTGTCTACGCTAACGTATTCATAATTATGAATTCATTCATAAACCGTCTATTGTGCTTTATTCCTAGCATAAAAGCCAAGCGATCGCGTTATACAACAGTGATAAAACTGCTGAACACTCCCGCCTGACTAAAACGAGCATTGATTTCTGCATGAGTAGTATAATTGTACCACTGTATATTGATACTTACAATTATTGCATTGTGAATCGTACACTAGCGGGGGATTGATCAGCAGCAATTGCAGATTTCCAACGTCTCTCTGACATTACTCATCTACGTGAACAGGAAATATACCTAAAGCGATTAATCTGGCTGGTAAATCGCGCAAAATCGGCAAGCGTAACCAAAATGGAGGTTGAAAAGTACGATTAGAGGAGAGGATGGGAGCAAATACTCGTTTTTGAATCAAAGTCTGAAATGCTTGAATGATGCGTGTGGGTAATTCGCGTTGCTGCTGCACCTTTGCCAAATCTTTCAATTCTACATGGTGATTTTGCAGCGGCTTCGTTAACACATTTGCAGTGACGACAGCATCTTGAATGGCGTAGTTAATTCCTACACCCCCAACGGGTGACATGACATGAGCCGCATCACCAATGAGTAACAACCCTGGACGATACCAGCATTGCATACGGCTAGACTCTACAGATAAAAAAGCAACCTGTGACCAATCGTGTAAATGATCAATGCGGTTGGCTAATTCTGGGACAACTTCCACCACAGAGGTTTTTAAGGTGGCTAAACCCTCAGCGCGCAACTTTTGATAACCTCCCTTGGGAATGACATAAGCCAGCTGCCATTCATCGCCACGGTCAAGCATTGCTACAATGTGACCAGGAGCAAAGCGTCCCATTCCTCCCTCAATTTCTCCTGCTTGACGCGGTAAGCGAAACCAAAGTACATCCATTGGTGGTGAGGTTTCAATAGCTGTGAAATTACCTAACTGTCGTAACTTGGAATGACGACCATCTGCACCAACTGTCAGCATAGCGCGGATTTCATGCCAACCACCGCCACCCCGATAGCGTACACCTCGAATTACACCATCCTCTACAATTAGTTCTTGAACATTTGCCCCCATGACTAATTGAAAACTCGGATATTTTTGTGCTTCCTGAGTGATGAATTCGAGAAATTTCACCTGGGGCAGCATTGTAATGTAAGGATATCGGGTTTTCAGGTGACTAAAATCAGCCAAAGTCGTCGTACTTTCCGGCGTTTGAATCCTAATTTGGCGCATTTTAGCGTGGGGTAATTGTAGCAAGCGATCGCTCAACCCCAACTCTTCCATAATTTGCATTACCGAGGGGTGAATCGTATCACCTCGAAAATCTCGGTCAAAATCCTTGTGTGCTTCCAACAGCATCACATTCACACCCCGACGCGCTAGCAACAAAGCCAAAACTGTCCCAGCCGGGCCACCCCCAACAATGCAACAATCTGTAGTTTGTACGTCTACAATGTCATGGATAGTCATAAGGTCTAGGGAGTAAAGAGTATGGACAGTTGTGTGTAATTCTTAATCGCCTTACTGCTATGCTAACTCTTGACTAAATGACCGTTGACTGTTGACTATTGACTAATCACTAAAACCCGTGGCGAAAGTTTTTATAGAAAACGTTTATAAAAGTTTCCCTCCCCGTCGAGGGGAAAGTGCGGTTTCACCAGCTGCATCTGGGAAAAAAAGCGATACACCACCAGAACAAGCAGGAAATACCAATGTATTACGCCGAATTAACCTCACAGTCAGCGATGGGGAATTTATGGTGTTGGTGGGGCCTTCGGGTTGTGGGAAAAGTACCCTCCTGCGGTTAATTGCTGGCTTGGAAACAATGACAGGGGGGAATATTTGGGTAGGCGATCGCTTGATGAATGACTTACCCCCGAAAGAACGAGACATTGCGATGGTGTTTCAAAATTACGCCCTCTATCCCCACATGACGGTGTATGACAACATCGCCTTTGGATTACGCCGTCGGGAATTAGGAACGGGGGACAATCAGCCCTCTCGACTACCTGATTTTGCAGAAAATCTATTGGTGGGAACAACCAGGAAGCTACCCAAAGGACTACGTTATCTATCACAAAAAGAACGACAAGTAGAGCAACGGGTGCGAGGTGTGGCGGAGTTGTTGCAAATTGAAACGCTGCTGCATCGCTTACCAAAACAGCTATCGGGCGGACAAAGACAAAGGGTAGCATTAGGAAGGGCGATCGCTCGCAATCCCCAAGTATTTTTAATGGATGAGCCGCTTTCTAACCTAGATGCAAAACTACGTGCAGAAACCCGCACGCAAATTGTCAAACTACAACGCCAATTAGGGACAACAACAATTTACGTCACCCATGACCAAACTGAAGCCATGACAATGGGCGATCGCATCGCCATCATGAATCAAGGTCAAATTCAACAAGTCGCTTCTCCGTTAGAACTGTATAACAACCCGGTTAACCGCTTTGTAGCAGAATTCATCGGTACACCACCCATGAATTTTATTCCCGTAGAATTTCACGCACCTCTGTTAATTACCCATGCACAATTCCGTCTAACTCTCCCAGAAATTTGGGCTAGATCATTGCAAAGATACGATGGACAAACCCTGATTTTAGGTATCCGTCCAGAACATTTAAACGTGGGTGTACCTGCTACTAAAAATTTCCAAGTAGAAGTAGATTTAGTCGAAAATCTGGGTAACGATGCCTTTATTGCAGCTAAATTAGTTGACCAGCAACCTCAATTTGCTCACAGCACCAATCCTCTGCAAGTACGTGTTCCTCCAGAACGTTTAGTTAGTGTAGGTGAAGAACTTTGGTTATCTCTCACCCCAGAGAAAATTCACTTTTTTGACCCAGATACTGAGTTAGCGATTTTTCCTGAGTGAAAAGAGGAAGTAGGGAGTAGAAGAGAATTGGAGATTTGACGAAAAGTTTCTGGTGTGGGTTTCCCTTTTCACAAAATTCATGAATTCTCTCCCCCGAATTTTTACAGTCGAGAAAGTGTCAATCCGTCATTCAAATTTTGCGCCTAATTACGAATTATCCAAAATTCAGCAACAGATAAAAACTCTAAGAGGGTGTTTGAAAAGTGTTCGGCTGTGACTTTCAGTACGTTCATATCCCCCCTAACCCTAGGGCTGATTCTTTGTAGCCAGAGAAAATTTAGGAATCCAATACTTTTGTTCCTTGATTATTTTGTTTCGCTAAGTAGGCTACGCAGAAATTAGGAGTCTGATTTTTCTCTGTAGAACATGAATTAGCCCTACCCCTAACCCCCCTTAAAAAAGGTGGGAATAAGAATCAAAGTCCCCCTTTTTAAGGGGAGCCACTGCGTTGAACGGGTTTCCCGGCTTCAAGCAAGTGGCGTGGATTTAGGGGGATCTAAAAATATTTGCTACATCACTAGGGACTTTTCAAACATCCTGTAAAACACATAAACTATTTGGGTTTTTTCATTTGGCATTTTGAATTGGTATAACATCATCAACCTAGTAGCGATCGCCACTAGCCAACAATGCCAGCAGCACATTCAGATTAGTTTTCTCAAATCCTTGGGGTACAGGGACATAAAATGTGCAACTCCAGAATTGAGTAATCATGAATAGAATCGCATGATATAGTAACTTTAAAAAAGTTTAAAAAAATTAACAAAAATAAATTTTTTAGCTTCATGAATAACATTTTCAGTAGAGACAGATTGATATCTGAAGTTAAACAATTTCTTTTGTTAGCTGTTCCTTTAGCAGCAGCACAGCTGGCGCAGTCGGCAACTGGCTTTGTAGATACGGTCATGATGGGCTGGTTGGGAAGTCAGACTATTGCATCTGGAGGTTTGGGTAGTGCAATATTTACTTTTTTAATTTTCATTACCACGGGTGTTGTTTCTGCCGTTAGTCCTTTAGCGGCTCAAGCATACGGAGCAGGACAGCCTGAGCAAGTGGGCAAGATTGTCCGCCAAGGATTGGGGATATCTGTGTTTTTAGGGATACCGATTGTTATAGTACTCTGGTATGGAGAAACTGTACTACTACTATTAGGTCAAAACCCAGATGCAGCAGCACTAGCAGCAACTTATTTAAGAGCGATCGCCTGGGGTTTTATCCCGGCTTTGGGCTTTGCTGTACTCAAAAGTTTTCTTTCTGCTCTCTCGCAACCGCAGATAGTTATGATCACTGTGGTGTTAGGTACTTTGCTTAACATTACAGCTAACTATGTTTTGATGTTTGGCAAACTAGGATTACCCGCCCTAGGGCTAGCTGGGATTGGTTGGGCAAGTACACTGTCACTTTGGAGTATGTTTATTGCTTTATTTATCTATATATATAGTCAGCATCAATTTAAAATTTACCGCATATTTCATAATTCATTCAGCTACACTTTAACCCCAGAAAATCGCCGCATTGTTGGGGAGATTTTTCAGTTGGGACTGCCTATTGGTGGGCTAATTGCAATGGAAGCAGGACTGTTCACAGTGGTGACGTTTTTAATAGGACAATTAGGAACGATTTCCTTAGCTGCCCATCAAATTGCCTTGCAGACAAGTGCTATGTCTTTTCAGATTGCCCTTGGTATTTCTCTAGCAACTACTATACGCGTTGGACAATTAGCCGGAGAGCAAGATTCAGCTGGTGTTCGTCTGGCTGGATATGTGGGTATGAGCTTGGGTGCTTTCTCTATGGGTATGGCAGGAATTATCTTCTGGTTATTACCCAAGTCGGTTATTTCTCTTTACCTCGACATCAAAAATCCCAGTAATGAAAATGTAGTGAACTTGGCAGTTCAATTGCTTGTAGTAGCTGCGATTTTTCAAATTGTTGATGGAGTGCAAGTCAATGCTGCCGGAGCATTACGAGGATTAAAAGATACGCGAATTCCCATGCTAATTGGTATTTTTGCTTATTGGGGTGTGGGTTTATCTACTGGTTATATTTTGGGCATATGGCTAGAGTATGGAGCAATTGGTCTTTGGTGGGGATTAGCAATTGGTTTAGCTAGTGCAGCTATAGTCTTGACTTGGCGGTTTAGGATTGTGCAATCCATAACAAATTTGAACCAGATTAGTGATTAAGTCAACTTTGCTCAACCTCATATTTTTGGTATTGAGTTTATCTGCTGATCCTTAACTGAGCCTGATTTGAACGTATTCAACCTATTTATTGTCATGTAAAAATCTTCTAGTTCAATGTTTTATTTGGGATTTTGAGGTTTTACATGGCTAAAAGGACTCAACCTGAACTGATTAATGTTGCTCCACCTTTTGACTTGAGTTTGCTCAATCATACGACTGAGCTAATCATTGAAGCTATCAAGTCTGGTAAATGTACATTGCTAAAAAACAAGGCTAATTACCGCACAGATAGACCAGCAAACAAGGATAAAATGGGGAGTTTACATACTAGGGGAAACTCGGAATCAGAGGTGAGTCATCCCATTGATGTTGGTAGAGTCTGTAGGGAAGTTGGAATTGAATCGCCTGTAGTCTGCGTTAACAGTCTACGAATGTTTGGTCAAATTTCCGATGAAAATCCCCTTCATTTTCATGGTTGTAGTAATTCTCATGCAGGGATGGAATTTATCATTTTTTCAGTAAAGATGATCAGTTCTTACAATCCAGAAACAGGTGCTATTTTTGCTTCCGAATGCTCACGATATTTTCCATACGAACTTCATTGTGGAGGTGTATCCCCTGTTGTATTCATTTACGAAGAAGATGGAATAGTGAAGCATATTGCAGCTGAAGTAGGAGATATGTTGATTTTACCTTCAGGGGTTTTTCATGAATTCTCTTGCCTACCAAGGACTTTTGTGGATTTATCCTCGATAGAAGTCGCTGCCGATGTCAGTATTCTTTCTGGAGGAAGTTGGACACGAGAACCCGGTTCAACTCCAGAACAAGTTATTTCACGGACGATTCTTCTAGAAACCGGAAATGCACCTGATAATGTTGATGATTTAACGTTGGCTGATATTCCTTCTTTAAAACGATACGTGGAAACCACTATTCCCAGGTTAGACGCACGAAGTCTAGATTCCACTAACTTTCTGCTTTCTAAGCATTAAATTACCAATTAACTAAAACTTCTTCTCTCAGCATCATCCTGGGAGGTTTGTAGTTCGTGACTAATTCGCGGTAAACAGCCAATGTTTCCTCGTTGACTCTATCTGCATGGAATCTTTCTAAGTTTTGTGGGGCGCGGCTTTTCCATTTGTAGAGTTGGGTAGGGTCTCTGAGTAATTGGCTTAAAACATCTGCTAATGTCTGACTATCTTTGGGTGGTACTAACAAACCAGCTTGTCCATTATCTAAGGTTTCAGGAATGCCATCTACATTACTGGCAATAATTGCACAACCAGCTTCTCGCGCCTCTGTCAGTACCAGCCCAAAGGATTCGCAATGGGAAGCGAGAACAAAAATATCGGTCGCTAGCATATAGCGTTGGGGTTCTGGTTGGAAACCTTCAAAATGAATCCGGTGTTTGAAACTGGTATTTTGTGCCATTCTCTCAAACATCTGGCGATCGGGGCCATCCCCGACTAAATATAAATGTGCTTGGGGAAATTCAGCCGCAATTTTCGTAAAAGCAGCAATTAACTCTGCAATGCCTTTCCGAGAATACATCCCTGCGACGGTAGTAATTGCTGGGCTATGCAGAGGTAGTGGTTGATAATTTGATAGTTGGCGATGACGGGGGCTACCCAATGTACCATTAGAAACGATTTTTAGTTTCGATTTGGGAATACCACGCCGCACCATTGCATCAGATACCGCACGACTGACCGCAATTACCCGGTCTGCTAATCCCATCAGGATGGCACTACGTTGAAACTCATTATGTACTGTAGAAACTAAACTATAGTTATTACTATTTTTCCAAATTCCCGCCAGCACAACACCTGTCATCATGTGGGCGTGAACAATATCCGGCTGAAAGTTTTGGATAATTTCCTGCAACCGCCAAACGGCTTTCATAATATTTAATGGTTGCCGGGATTGATCTAGATGAAAATGTCTAGCACCGTAACTTGCTAGTAATGTTTCGTATTCTCCTCCGGCTGAAGTCACAGCAACTTCGTCACCGTTTTGGGCTTGCAAACAGGCTAAGTCTACGGCTACATTCACGATGCCATTACCAATTTTTTGAACGTGATTCGTAATATGTAATATTCTCATTTAAATTTTCTCCATACAATTATTTAATTGTGGTGTTTAGATTAAGAAATATTTTTATTTACTTAATTTGCTGTTCACCCAAAAACAAAAGTTATTAAACACTTTTAGCACTGGTTGAGATGCAGCCCTCATGATTTTATATATCTAGAGAATTTTCTCTAAAACTGAGTTTTAAAGAAAACCTCATAAGAAGTTAAAAATTGCTTAACAAAGCCTTGGGGTAAACTTTGAAGTTGCGAAGTGTATGCAGCGATCGCTTGTCGTTTCTTCTCTTGTACAGTAGTAATAGAAAATCTGTAAGCAACCGCTAAATCTGGCAATTTTAACATCAAAAATAATGGCGATCGCCAGAACAACCAAATTGGATATTGTAACAAGTCTGGTTTGATATCAGCCGCCTTGATTCCTGCTTTGACTAATGTAAATGTTGCTTCATGATCTCTATGGCAATCTTTGTGGTGAGGAACATAGACTTCTTCAGGTTGGTACAACTTTAACAGGTCAACTAATTCTTCAATTGTCTGTTGTTTTTCTTCGCTATTTAAACTTTGTAAATGTCCATCTGGTTTAGATAAAAAGTAAATATTCGAGGACTCCACCCCCAATATTTGTAGTGCTGTTACCGCTTCGTGTCTACGAGTAGCGATAATTTGTTTTTGTAAATCTTGATTTAAACCACCTGCACCTTCTCCATTAGTGAGAAATACCACTACAACGTTAATTCCTAGTTCTCTTTTATGGGCAATCATTCCCCCACAACCAAAAGTCTCATCATCTTGATGGGGAGAAAATACCATTGCTGTTTTATGACTAAATACTATTGGTTGACTGCCATCAAATAATAGCCATTGCCATATAAAACGAGAGTGTATATATTGTAAATTCTCTAGCCATTGTTGGGGAATTACTTTTTGAATTTTTTGTAAATAAAATTTCATGTTTAGCATATTTTTATTTTATTGATAACTCACAAATTTCACTTTTTCTTTACAGATACGACCAAAATTATAAGTCAATACCCATCAAACTATAATAAAGATTTGGTGTGAAAAATATTTAGTTTATTTTTAAATAATCACTGCTAATTATAAAAAACACAAAATAGTTTATATTTAACATTCGTATATGTGAAACTCATATCTCCGTTTTCTCTAAGAAAACGGAGATATCATCTACATCATTTATTTAAAAAATTGAATAGTTGCAAGTTTTAAAATAAAGTGTGGAGTCGTTAAATATATTCAAATAAATACTCAAGGTATTTTTATGTAGATTTTAAATATCAGAGATATTAATATTAACTCACCTAACTAAAAATAATATTTTCTAAATCATAGATACTTAATTAATTTACGTCAACAGGAAAAATTTCAAATACCAGATATAAAAAGGGGCGCAAATAATTGTAAATCTCAAATTAAATTAAGTACAAAAGTCTACTAGATTTACACATATTTCAACTAAACTTATGAGCCTATACTGATCAGCAATACATATATAGAACAATATCAAATTGTTTTTGTACGGCGGTTCATATTTACAATATTTTTATCAAAAACATATATTTTTTAAGAATTATACTATTTTTTAAACGTGTTTTTAGTGTATCGTATTATGCCTTAAAACCATAAAATCACTCATGACTTCTGTTGATGGTTAACTATCAAAAACTGATTGTCAAGTAGAAATTATCTGGATTGCTACCTTGCAGGAAACAAGTAATTAATAAGAAAAAATTTTACAGACAGATTGTATTCAGTAGAACCAAATAATTATTGATATAAATAAAACATGATTTATTTTGTTGGTTGAACTTGTAAAAAGATATTGCATCATTTGTAACAAAAAATCATACTGACGATTCTCACAATTTATGATTTTGTATCTTATGGAAAATTTCCACAATAAATTTTCTATAAAATATCCATCTAGTCAGACGTAAGCTTACTGATTGTGTTGGAGAATGGCGAAATATAAACATTAAGCAGTGTTAATTTTCGGTTGTATATAAAAAATAATCATCTTGGTATAAAAATCAACTTATCATGCGAAATTTAATTGTGGAGAGCAGTTGTGGAAGATAAAAAAGAAAATTATCATACAAAGTCTGCGTCTATTCTTACCATCGGGACAGGCTGGTTTCCTCAAACTCCAGGAGGATTAGAAAGGTATGTTTATGACTTAATTCATACCTTATTGGCACACCAAGACCAAGTAGAATTATGTGGAGTTGATCTGCCAGAAAATACATTAAATACATCAATTAGGTTGACTAACTTAGCATCACCTGCAAGTCCAATTTGGCAAAGATTGTGGTCAATTCGGAGTAATTTCCAGAAAACTAGAGTCAGTAAACCAGATGCAATTAATTTACATTTTGCCTTGTATAGTTTTCCGGTGTTAGATATTCTCCCCAAGGGAGTACCAATTACATTTAACTTTCATGGGCCTTGGGCGTTTGAAAGTAAACAGGAAATAGGCAATAATCAACTGAGTATTTTAATCAAGCGTCGGCTGATAGAACAAACTACTTATAATCGCTGCGATCGCTTTGTAGTTTTAAGCAAAGCCTTTGGTAATATTTTACACCAAAAATACCAAGTACCCTGGAGCAAAATTCATGTTATTCCTGGTGGTGTAAATATTCATCGTTTCCAGCCCAACTTCTCAGCCCAAGTTGCGCGTCAACAACTAGGCTGGCCACAGGATCGCCCTATTTTATTTACATCACGGCGTTTAGTCCAGCGAATGGGATTAGATAAACTCCTAGCAGCCATAGCCATCATTAAACCTAGAATACCTGATGTTTGGCTAGCGATCGCTGGTCGTGGTCATCTGCAAACTACCCTAGAACAACAAACGCAAGCACTAGGGTTAGAAAATAACGTGAAATTCTTAGGTTTTCTACCTGATGAACAATTACCTTTAGCTTATCAAGCTGCTAACCTCACTGTAATGCCTAGCCAATCTTTTGAAGGGTTTGGTTTAGCAATTGTTGAATCTTTAGCTTGTGGTACACCAGTTTTGTGTACACCAATTGGGGGAATGCCAGAAATTTTACAACCATTCTCACCACAATTAATTACTAGTTCTACTGAAACCTCAGCAATTGCAGAAAGGTTAGAACAAATTTTACTAGAAAAACTCCCTATTCCCTCACGAACAGATTGCCGTCAATATACGATCAATAACTTTGATTGGCAAAAAGTTGGTCAAAGAGTGCGAGAAGTAATCTTAGCTTAATTAAACATTGACATTATTTAATCATATGAAAATATTATTTTTAGACCAAAGCGGTAAACCAGGCGGTGCAGAACTGTGTTTAATCGATATTGCTCAACCTTACCGCGATCGCGCTTTAGTGGGTTTATTTGCTGATGGAGATTTTAGAAAGTTACTAGAACAAAATCAGATTCCCGTAGAAGTTTTGACCAGTCAATCAATTGCAGTTCGTAAACAAAGTAATTTACTCCAAGCTTTCACCAGTTTAGGACAAATTTTGCCATTAATCGCCAAGGTAGTAGAAACAGCTTATCAATATGATTTAATCTACGCCAACACTCAAAAAGCCTTAGTTGTCGGTGCGATGGCTAGTTTGATCACTCGTCGTCCCCTGGTATATCATTTACACGATATTCTTTCTTTAGAACACTTTAGCAAAACTAATCTACGCGTCGCCGTTAACTTAGCCAACCTTTGTGCATCCTTAGTTATAGCTAATTCTCAAGCTAGCCAAACAGCTTTTGTGCAGGCGGGAGGTAAACCAGATATTACTAGAGTTGTGTATAACGGCTTTAATTCTAAAAATTATCAAACTAGCAATGATGATATTCAAAAACTACGGCAACGGTTAGGATTAGAAAATAAATTTGTTGTTGGACACTTCAGCCGACTTGCACCTTGGAAGGGTCAGCATATTCTCATTGATGCTTTAGCTCAATTACCACCACAAGTTACAGCAATTCTAGTCGGTGATGCCCTATTTGGTGAACAAAATTATGTTAAACAATTACATCAACAAATTGCTGAGTTAGGATTAGAAAAACGGGTGATTTTTTTAGGATTTCGTACTGATATTCCTCAATTAATGGCAGCGTGCAATTTAGTTACTCATACTTCTACCGCTCCTGAACCCTTTGGTAGAGTAATTGTGGAAGCGATGCTGTGCGGCACACCTGTAGTAGCAGCCAAAGCTGGCGGTGCAATGGAATTAGTAGAACATGGAGTGAATGGTTTTCTGGTGACACCAGGAGAACCACAAGCACTAGCACAAGTAATTAATACCTGCATTCAAGAGATAGAAATGACTGAGAAAATTGCTGGTCAGGCAAAGAATATTGCTAGGCAGCGTTTTGATGTAGCAAATGTGAATCAACAGATAGCCCAGCTATTATCTAATGTGTATCAAACAAAATAGTATAAAAAGATTTCGGCATTAATGAGTCGAGAGATCATCACAACTTGATGAAATTTCTCCTCCTACTTGCCTACTAATATTTTTTCTCTCACCTCTAACTCCTATTTTCATCCGATTGATTACTAAGTAATATCGTTGCTGCTTTACTATCCATAGGCTTGGAAAAGAAATATCCTTGCCCATATTCGCAACCCAGTAATTGCAATGTACTTTTCTGTACTGCTGTCTCCACTCCTTCAGCAATCACATTCATTCCTAATGTCTCACTCAGCAAGATGATTGTCCGCACAATTGCCGCATCTTCATCGGTTTCACCCATGCGACTAACAAAAGAACGGTCGATTTTTAAAGTGTTGACAGGAAAACGGTGTAAATAACTTAAAGAGGAATATCCAGTTCCGAAATCATCAATGCTAAGGCGAATATTTAAAGTCCTCAACTGTAGCATGACTGTGATGGCTGCTTCTACATTTTTCATGGCTACACTTTCTGTAATTTCTAATTTTAAACTTTCCCCATCTAATTCTGTTGTCTCAAGAATTTGTTGAATATATTCAACTAAATCGGGTTGGGATAACTGTTGTCCAGAAATATTTATACTCATCATCAGTGGCGGATCTTGAGGAAATTGTGATTGCCAACTGAATAATTGGGAACAAGCTTGTTCGATAATCCATTTTCCTAAAGGAATAATGAGGCCGGTTTCTTCTGCAATCGGAATAAACTCTCCAGGAGAAATAAATCCGTGCTGAGGATGCTGCCACCTGACAAGGGCTTCAAAACCAACAATTTGATTATTTTCTAGCAATACAATTGGTTGATAATGAAGATAAAACTCTTGCTGCACAATAGCACGACGCAGATCAGTTTCTAACTGAAAACGCCTCACGATTTGAGTGTGCATCCCGACGGCAAACACTTCATGACGAGCTTTACCTAAATCTTTGGCTAGATACATGGCTGTATGAGCATCTCGCAACATATTTTCTGGTTGATGCTCAAGTTGAATTTGATTAAAAGCTATACCAATGCTGATGCTAGTAAATATCTCTTGCCCATTGATTTTAAAGGGAGAGGTCATCTGTTTTTGTAACTGGTCAGCGATGCAGGTGGCAACACAAGTCTCAGGAATATTGTCTAGCAAAATGGCAAATTCATCTCCTCCAACCCTGGCGATAATTCCCTTACATCCTATAGAGGTGGATAATCTTTGGCTGAAGTTGACTAAAAACTGATCACCAACATAGTGAGTGAAACTTTCATTAATAACTTTGAAACGGTCTATATCTAAGAAAAGTAGGGCAAAGCAATTATTTCTGCTGGTTTTCGACTTCTTGATGGCTGTTTGCAGATACTTGAGAAATAGCGATCTGTTAGGTAGTCTAGTCAGGCTGTCATAGAGTGCAATCTGCCATTGTTTATAAGCTATGACGCAGACTGCCGTGGCAAACAATGTTAAGGCAGGAGGTAATAAAGGTATCCAACCTGCTTGAGTAAATACACTAAAGCAAATACCACATAACACCGCCAAAGCAACAACTCCAGCTATTCCTAAATAAAGTGGATGTCGCAGTCGCCAAGCTAAGATACCTCCTATTACAGCCCAAATCCAAATCCATAGCACTTCTGCCCATTCTGGCCAAAACCAAAACAGAGGATTTTTATCGAGGGTGGTGCTGAGAATCTGACTCACTAGTTGAGTATGTAAAACTACTCCTGACATCCCAGGATTTGTGGATTTCCCTGCACTGTAGGGAGTAAAAAACAAGTCTTTTAAGCTAGGTGCTACTGTACCAATGATCACCACTTTGTTTTTCACCCAATTAGGATCAAACTTGTCCTGTAACACATCATTAAGTGATATCTGCTGTGCTACTTTCTCAGAAGCACGGTAGGAAATCATGACTTGATAACCTGCACTGTCAACATTCTGATAACCGCCTGCATTACAAGATATAGGATGAAATACTGTGTCGCCTAAATGTAAACCATCCTGTTTGACTTGAAGTTTAATACCTTGAGCAGCTAAATATTTTAGGCTTAAGCGGAGAGCAAAAGAGTAATACTTCTCCTCACCTTGGTAAGCATACATTAAGTTACGGCGTACAACTCCATCAGGATCGACAACGAAATCGTTAAAGCCGATTTGTTCTTTAGCTATACCTGGAATGGGCGAAACTGCTTCTGTTTTTGTGTCACCAAGATTAGTAATAGTAATAACATTCGGCTTTTGGAGTTCTTTTCGCAGCACCTCTTGTCCGGGCGGGTGAGGAATATTGCGATAAATATCTAAGCCAATCACCTTTGGTTGAGCTTTTTGTAACTTCTGTAAAACTTGAGCGACGGTGAGGTCGGAAAGCGGCCATTGTTGCTGTTGTTTGAGGTCAGCTTCAGTAATTCCTACAATTAATACTCGCGGATCAGGTTTTGCTTCTGGTTGAAGACGTACCATCTGATCAAAAGTGATCAATTCTAACACCTGCAATCCGCCTAGCTGTCTGATGCCCCACAAAAGCCCAGTCATCACAATACTGGCTGCAATAACAGTTTGCTTTATACTCAAATGTGGATACGGTCGTTTGAGATAAGTTACTACAGATGCTAGTGAATCAAGCTTTTTGAAGGATTGAATAATCACAAAAAGTATTACTGAATAAGGTAATTTCTGACTAAAAAATCTTTGGAATCAAAAAGTGTTTAACATTTACAGATTATGATTACACTCTTAGTTTAAATGTCTCACAAAATGATTGCTCATAAAATTCTGAGTCTCCATTAACTTTTTACTAACAGCAAAATTGTAATCATGAATATTTGATATTTTTTTCCAGTATAAAAAACCATCCCTTCTCCTAGCATATAACTTAGGCACTAGTTGACAAAAAATTAGCATTGGCAGTTACTACACCTTTCTGTGAAATGCACCGCCAACGCTCGTGATTACTGAAAATCCGGCATTATTATGATTTTAGAATGATTTATGCCACACAGAAGCTTAGAGGCAGATACTGGCGTGGCGATTAAGTCCCACTTGCTAAAACGGGGATAGACCCGCAATGCAGTGGAACTTTTTAAAGAGTCTTCTGATTACAGACGCGATCGCAGCTTACCACACAGAGCAAAGGCTCTGTCACTCAGAAAGAATCAGGAGTTTGAGATTTCATACATCAAATCTCATCTCCTGATTCAGCAATACCGAAAATCTTAGTACGTGAGCAAATTATTTAGGAGTTTCCCAATTAGATGGAAAATTAACTTCTCAACTCTAGCCTCTGAACTTCACACCTATCTCACACCAGAAGATATTTCATTGAGGTTGACATCTACAATCCCTTCTTGGACAATGGTTTCTAATTTTAGTACCTGTAACATTTGTGACCATTGGGCAACAAGCTCAGGATCATTGGGATTGTTGTAACGCAGTTTTGCTAACTTTACTAGTGCATCTTGCCAAATGCCTAAATTAGCATACATACTCACTTGCTCTGTAGATGTTGCCGATTCTAACTTTTGAGCCATGTTCGGTTCTAATTTGACTCTGGTGATCCAACCATCTACAGAAACATCATTTTCTCTCATGTTTGGATTGCAAATCATTGAAAAGAACCAACGGTATCTTTTATCAATAGCGAGTTGCGGTAGAGATTTATGCTCAGGTAAGCTAATACTTACAATTCCTGGATATTTCTTGGTTGTAAAATTTTTTTCGTAAATTATATTTTCTTGGTCGTCTTGTAAGACAAACTCCAAAATTTTTGGTGTGGTAGTAGGAGGTAGATAAATAAGTAAATTTGGTTGTGAGGATGTTGTCACTAGCAAATTGCTCTCTGGTACTAATGCGATGAGCTTTTTATCGCCGAAAGAACATTCCCCACGAGTTCCACCGCCCACTCTTCGCCCAGGTAAACCTTCTCTCCCCTTTGTAGATTGTGCCATTACCTGTTGTGTATCAGTATTAGCAAGGATCACAAAGAATGACAAGGAAAGAACTGTGAAAATTTTTTTTAACCGAGTTTTCTTACTGAACATATGCCTAGCCTGATTCGTGGTGTATAAGATAGCTTTTTTAAAAAATCAAACACTGATTGCAGCCTAGTATAAAATAAATCATAACTCTTATTCTATTGAGATTTGAATTGATTTAACTAATATAAAAGTGTGTAAGCAAACCTTAAGTACATAGTCAAAAACCAGACTAAATAGATAACTATTTATTTTTAATTTAGTGGCGGATTGACTGCAAGTGTTTATTTTATACTAGGGCTAGTTGATGAAACAGGGTATTTATAAGTATTTTTTAGATGGTCTTTTAAGGATTGATTTAAAATCACTAGACCTCTGGATGATGCTCTCCTACAGATTATCACTATCAGTAGAGCCAATTGATAAACAACAGCGCAATACTCAAAAACAACCACATTAGACTTTAAATAGTAACTATAGAAAGATTCGGTTCATAAATCTTATATTTACGTAATAATACAGATTATATTACCCAATAGCTTTGTTAAACATGATATTGGTGTTTGTCTCAGATAACTAAATATAATTGTTGCTAACGTTTAGTTGATTCTGATTGATCTGATTCTTATCTCAGAAAAAAAATAAAAATCTCAGTAAAAGCACTCAATTTGTCAGATCAGGTATTTTGGTAATGCAGATTACTGCTGATGTTTCCATAGCCTTTGGTTGCTCTTAACTCATTGTTATGCGCCCGAAAAAATCTCTGAAATATTTCCCTTTTAGCGACAGACACTTTCTACATGGGTATCGTCGATTTTTTGTCTTCCTCCTTTGGATAGTGTTAGGTATAGTTTTAACGGTTGTATTAGCAGTAGGAATATTGCCTGTTTCTATCCCAGCATCATTTCCGTTAGCGATCGCCCAGGTAGTTACTGAGACTGCACAGCAGGAACAACAAGGGAGAACATACTATGAAGCCGAAAAATTTGCTGAAGCCATCAAAGTTTGGCAACAAGTTCTCCAGATTTATCGATCACAAGAGGATCGCTTCAATCAAGCCAGAGTATTAAGTAATCTTTCGTTGGCTTATCAGAAACTTGGACAATGGTCACAAGCAACTCAAGCTATTTCTGAAAGTTTGCAATTAGCATCAGTTAAACAGAATTATTATACGCGAGAACAATTAAGAGTATTAGCGCAAGCGTTGAATACTCAAGGAAGTCTACTTTTAGCAACGGGAGATACACAAACAGCACTAACAACATGGCAAAAAGCAAACACTACTTATACTCAAGCTCACGATCAGACTGGGGTGATTCGCACTCTGCTGAACCAAGCACAAGCGTTAAAGGTACTAGGATTAAACCGTCAAGCTTTGTTGAAGCTAACTCAAGCAAATCAAATTCTACAAAAGCAATCTGAATCTTTAATTAAAGCAATTGGTTTACGTAGTTTAGGTATTAGCTTGCGCTTAGTCGGTGATTTAGAACAATCACAGCAAGTTTTACAACAGAGTTTAGCGATCGCCCAAAAATTACAATCACCACAAGATATTAGTGCGGCATTGATTGATTTAGGTAATTTGGCTCGTGTCCGCTCAGATTTACAATTGGCCTTGAGATTATATGAACAAGCTGCGATTATTTCCCCTTCTAAATACCTGAAAGTCCGCGCTCAACTTAATCAATTAAACGTTGCTATTGACAGCAAACAATGGCAATTAGCTCAATCTTTATGGCAGTCAATTCAACCCACACTCAATGATCTACCTAGTAGTCGCACTACTATCTACGCACAGTTAAATTTTGCTCAAAGTTTGACTCGTCTCCACCAAGAAAATATTCCTGATACTCCTACTTTAGAGACTATTGCTCAGTTAGTAGCTAATACTATTGTCCAAGGGAAAAATTTAGGAGACAGATACGCCCAAGCATATGCACTAGGCAAACTAGGTAGACTTTATGAACAAACACGGCAGTGGTCTATTGCTCAAGATTTAACACAACAAGCTTTCTTGTTAGCTGAAGCTATCAATGCACCAGAACTTGCTTATCGGTGGCAATGGCAATTAGGAAGACTTTTAAAAGAACAAGCAGATATTCCCAAAGCGATCGCAGCTTATACCCAAGCTGTCACAACTCTCAAATCTCTGCGTAATGACTTAGTTGCAGTTGACCCAGACATTCAGTTTTCATTTCAAGAAAGTGTCGAACCTGTTTATCGAGGACTAGCCAGTTTACTGTTGCAACCAGGTACAAAGTCTGACCAAGAATCTTTGGCTCAAGCACGTCAACTGATGGAGTCTTTACAATTAGCTGAACTAGAAGATTTCTTTCGGGAAGCTTGTTTGGATCTAAAACCAACTCTGATAGATAAATTTGATACTCAAGCCGCAATTATTTATCCTATTATCTTGCCTGACCGTTTAGAAGTTATTCTCAGTTTGCCACAACAACCACTACGACACTACAGCATTCCTGTTCCCCAAACTCAATTAGAAAGCTATGTGGAGCAGCTGCGTCGAAATCTAGTGATCCGCAGTAGACAATCATTTATGCCGTTGTCGAGACAACTGTACGATTGGTTAATTCGTCCGGCAGAAAAAGATTTAGCGAATAGTCAAACCAAAACATTAGTATTTGTACTGGACGGGATTTTACGTAATATTCCCATGGCCAGCTTACATGATGGTCAGCAATATTTAATAGAAAAGTATGCGATCGCCTTAACCCCAGGGTTACAACTACTGCCTTCATCGCCACTACAACAGGAAAAAATGCAGGTACTTGGTGCTGGATTAACTGAAGCACGGCAGGGTTTTTCAGCTCTAGATTATGTTGAACAAGAGATGAAGATGATTAAATCTGAAGTAACTAGTCAAGTGTTGCTCAATCAAGAATTCACCCTAGAAAATCTACAAAAGAAAATTCAAACCAAATTTTTCCCAATAGTTCATATTGCCACTCATGGCAAGTTTAGCTCCAAGGCAATAGAAACTTTTATTTTGACTTGGAATGAAAAAATTAGGATTGATGACTTAGATAATCTACTGCAAGCACCAGGTAAAAAACAGCAACAGGCAGTGGAACTTTTAGTGCTGAGTGCTTGTGAAACGGCTACAGGAGACAAACGTGCTGCCTTAGGATTAGCAGGAATTGCAGTCAGGACAGGAGTGCGTAGTACGTTAGCTACACTCTGGTCTGTGAATGATGAAGCCACAGCTGATTTAATGGGTTTATTTTATAAAGAATTAGCTAATAGTAAACAAACAAAGGCAGAAGCTTTACGTAATGCTCAATTAGCTCTTTTAAAAGATCCGCAATATAAGCATCCTCTCTATTGGTCGCCCTATATTCTGGTAGGTAACTGGTTGTAGTTATCATGTACCTACCCGCCATGCCTTGGCGTACTCGTCTGCCGTAGACATCGCTGATAATAGAATAAACTCGATTGGCAAAATACCGATGGAAACTGTCACCCTCAACATCCCACCCGCTGTAGGTCTCACGGATGAACAGTTTTATCAACTGTGCATAGCCAATGAAGAATGGCGTATAGAACTTACAGGGGAAGGAGAATTAATCATTATGCCCCCCACTGGCGGCGAAAGTGGCATTAGAAATTCGGATTTGAATCTACAACTTGGGTTGTGGAATCGTCAAGTAAAACTAGGAAAAGTTTTTGACTCCTCAACAGAATTTCGTCTACCTAATGGTGCTTTTCGTTCCCCGGATGTTGCTTGGGTAAAAAAAGAACGCTGGGAAACATTGACTGCTGAACAAAGGCGACGCTTCCCCCCACTGTGTCCAGATTTTGTGATTGAATTGCGTTCTGAAACTGATTCCTTAACAATGTTAAGGGCAAAAATGGCGGAATATCGAGATAATGGCGTTCGTCTCGGTTGGTTAATTGACCCCAAAACACCATTAGTAGAAATTTATCGTCCTGGTGTTGAGGTGGAAATAATTAATATCTCCATTGAGCAACCCCCTCAACTTTCTGGGGAAGATGTATTACCTGGGTTTATCTTGGATTTAAGTGTTATTCTCAACCCCTAGATTTTGCCACTTGGTTAATCAATAGATGAATGATCACCCAAAGTTAAAGAGAAAAAGGAGAAACAAGGTAGGATTTTCCCCATTGCCAATACTCAATTCCCAATGTCCAATTTCAAATCCCTATCTATCATGGAACAAAGCCTGTAAATTAAAACCAAGCAATGCTGACCCATATTAAAGATTTAGCCACAAAACTAGCACCCCGTCTCATCGAGATTCGTCGCCACATTCACTCTCATCCTGAACTGAGCGGTCAAGAATATCAAACTGCGGCGTTTGTGGCCGGTGTCTTATCTTCTAGTGGTCTGCGTGTACAAGAAGGAGTTGGGAAAACTGGTGTGGTGGGAGAACTGCATGGTAGCGGTAAAGATCAGCCTTTCTTGGCAATTCGTACTGATATGGATGCTTTGCCCATTCAAGAATCTACTGAATTGGAATATGCTTCTCGGAAAGAGGGCGTAATGCACGCTTGTGGTCATGACGTGCATACAACTGTGGGTCTGGGAACGGCGATGGTACTTTCCCAGATGGCGGAGGAATTACGCGAAAATGTGCGGTTTTTATTTCAGCCTGCGGAGGAAATCGCCCAAGGCGCAAGTTGGATGATTCAAGATGGGGCAATGAAAAATGTCTCTGCTATCTTAGGGGTTCATGTGTTCCCTTCTATTCCCGCCGGTTCAATTGGTGTGCGTTATGGGGCATTGACGGCGGCGGCTGATGATTTAGAAATTCTCATTATGGGAGAATCTGGTCATGGTGCGCGTCCCCATGAAGCGATTGACGCGATTTGGATTGCTGCACAGGTAATTACCGCTTTGCAACAAGCTATCAGCCGCACCCAAAACCCCCTGCGCCCGGTGGTTTTGAGTATTGGTAAGATTAATGGTGGTAGAGCGCCAAATGTGATTGCTGATAAGGTACAGTTGTTGGGAACAGTGCGATCGCTCCACCCAGAAACCCGCGCTCAACTCCCCAACTGGATTGAAAAAATTGTTGCTAATGTCTGCCATTCCTATGGTGCAAGTTATCAAGTTAACTATCACCAAGGTGTACCCAGTGTAAATAATGACTATAAATTAACGCAACTATTCCAATCAGCAGGTGAAGAAGCTTGGGGTAGCGATCGCGTCCAGATTTTACCAGAACCCTCTTTAGGTGCAGAAGATTTTTCTGTATATTTAGACCATGCTCCCGGTGCAATGTTTCGCTTGGGTGTAGGCTATCCAGACCGAATTATCAACCATCCCTTACATCATCCTGAATTTGACGCGGATGAATCTGCTATTGTGACAGGAGTGATTACAATGGCTTACGCCGCGTGTAAGTATTTCCAACCACAATAAATCTCAAGCTTACTTACGGAGATTGCTAATGCAGGTTCTTGAATTCCCTAGTGTCGCAGTTATAGCCGGAGAGAATGCTGTTGCTGTCACTCAACTTCCTCCTATATGGCAAGACATTGCTCAAGGCGCAGCCAATACTGGACTCTGCAATCCACAAATTTATGTTGAGATGGCGCAGTTGTTTTTATACAAGCTAGAACAGGGTGATGTTGACTTGTTTAATGAACGCCCAGAATTGACCCACCTCAAGCCATCATTTTGTCAATTATTTGGACAATTAGCACGAGAAACCCTAGAATTCTACGGTCATGATTTCCTGACTCATAACTATCCCAATTGTGCGGAAATTTTGCGTGATTTAGAAAGTAAGGGGTCTGATTATGCAGATGAAATCAAAGTAGCAAAAATTGGCTTAGAACTTTTCGATGAGTTTGGTTACGAACTTCCCGCCAGTTTTTATCATGTGCATTTAGCACCAATTTATCGAGATCATGTGTTTGAAGAACGTGCTTTAAGATTTGACAAGCGGGATATCGAACACAAGCGTTCTTGGGATGCCATCCTTCATGCGTGTAAAGTTTTTGCCATGCAAATGAAGGTGCAGAGTATCGCCTCAAAATATGGTTTTACTTATCAACATGGTTGCGGTTGCAACTCGCACCTATCGGCGATTGATTTATCTCATGGCAAATTTGAGTATGAATTAAGTCCAGAAAAACGCGATCGCTGGATTCGCAGTTTCATCTGGACTGCTTGGTATGAGTATGCTTTCTTCCCTATTGTGCCGAATACTAGTTATTTGGTGTAGGTATTGGGGACTGGGGAACTCGGGGCCCCCTCTGGGGATAAGGGGCAATGGGGATTGGGGATGGGAGACTAGGAAAAATCTCCCTTGTCTGTCTTCTCTCAATCTCTCCTACCTCTCAGAATATAACTCG
This sequence comes from Trichormus sp. M33_DOE_039, assembly GCA_015296085.1. Classification (GTDB taxonomy): domain Bacteria; phylum Cyanobacteriota; class Cyanobacteriia; order Cyanobacteriales; family Nostocaceae; genus Trichormus. The sequence goes on from DVDT01000017.1 coordinate 31,970, forward strand.
ACAACTCACAAAAACCTTCTCCCTCTGCTGCATTAGTAATGTAAGCAGGTAGGTATTGCATTTGGTTACTCATTTCTTGCACCAAGCGTAGATACCCGTAAAAAAACCAATAATCAGTCCAAAACTATAACAACCGTCAAATCAAAACGGACAAGTATAGTTAGTTACAAATATAACTTAGCCTCTGTAGTATTACAGAAAC
>DVDT01000004.1 GCA_015296085.1 Trichormus sp. M33_DOE_039
ACTTCGGTCGCTTAATCTTCCAATACGCGTCCTTCAACAACAGCCGTTCCTTGCACTTCTTCCTAGCTGCATGGCCTGTAATCGGTATCTGGTTCACAGCATTGGGCGTAAGCACAATGGCGTTCAACCTCAACGGTTTCAACTTCAACCAATCAGTGATTGACTCCCAAGGTCGCGTGATCAACACCTGGGCTGACATCATCAACCGCGCTAACTTGGGTATGGAAGTAATGCACGAGCGTAACGCCCACAACTTCCCCTTAGACTTGGCTGCTGGTGAAGTTGCTCCTGTTGCTATCAGCGCACCCGCTATCAACGGCTAATCTAAAAAGCTTTAGTTCATAAAAAAGCGTCCTTCTTACACAGAAGGACGCTTTTTTGGTTTTTATCATCATTACACGAAGGTATTTGGCTTATCTGAACTGATGTTCATCGTCAAGGAACTTTTTTACTTAAAATTGCCAAAGAAAGCACAAGCATAAAAATTAATTTTGACGAAAACTCTAGGTACAATACATAAGCTTCATCCTTTTTCCTCTACATATTATGGGCAATACTTTTGGACATCTATTTCGGATCACTACTTTTGGCGAGTCTCACGGCGGAGGGGTGGGAGTTGTGATTGATGGTTGTCCTCCGCGACTGGAAATTTCTGCTGAAGAAATTCAAGTAGAGTTAGATAGAAGACGGCCGGGACAAAGTAAGATTACTACCCCGCGTAAAGAAGCAGATACTTGTGAGATTTTGTCTGGGGTGTTTGAAGGTAAAACTTTGGGGACACCAATATCAATTTTGGTGCGAAACAAAGATACTCGTCCCCAAGACTATGACGAGATGGCGCAAAAGTATCGCCCTTCCCACGCGGATGCTACCTATGATGCAAAGTATGGGATTCGTAATTGGCAAGGTGGGGGTAGGTCGTCAGCCCGTGAGACAATAGGGAGAGTAGCAGCAGGTGCGATCGCTAAAAAAATTCTCCGTCAAGTTGGGAATGTAGAAGTTATCGGTTATGTCAAGCGCATCAAGGATTTAGAGGGTGTAGTTGACCCCAATACCGTCACGTTGGATGAAGTTGAAAGTAATATTGTGCGCTGTCCTGATGGAGACTGCGCGCAAAAAATGATTGAATTAATTGAGCAAACTGGTAGACAAGGTGATTCTATCGGTGGTGTAGTGGAATGCGTGGCGCGCAATGTCCCCAAAGGTTTGGGTGAGCCTGTATTTGATAAATTAGAGGCTGATATTGCTAAAGCTGTGATGTCTCTCCCTGCAAGTAAAGGTTTTGAAATTGGTTCGGGTTTTGCAGGGACACTATTAACAGGAATTGAACATAACGACGAATTTTATATAGATGAAAATGGGGAAATTCGCACCGTAACTAATCGTTCTGGTGGGATTCAAGGTGGTATTTCTAATGGGGAAAATATCATTTTGCGGGTTGCATTTAAACCTACAGCCACCATTAGAAAAGAGCAAAAAACAGTAACGAGTGAAGGTGAAGAAACGCTGTTGGCTGCAAAGGGAAGACATGATCCTTGCGTTTTACCCCGTGCAGTTCCAATGGTAGAAGCGATGGTGGCGTTAGTTTTGTGCGATCATTTGCTACGCCATAATGGACAGTGTAAGGTGCTGTAGACTTACCAGTATAATTGCTGAAAATATTGATATACCTAGGGCGAGTCAGATACTCGCCCTTTTTTAGCATCTTTGCTATAGTAGCGAATAATACTTTATATTACGTGATATTGCATCTACTATATGAACCAAGAATCTGAAAATCGCCTCAAACACTTCGCTGCACTCAAATCCAAATATCAAGCCACTAAGTATCAAGATTCCTCACCCTCTAGTCTGCTATATCTCATCTTACGAAAGATTGATTTAGGAATTGATTTAACTGAATTAGAGTGGGAGTGGTTAAGAAAGGAAGAACTTTTTGGAACAATTGAAATAATTGAAATTCAACGATTTAGCATGGGAGAAGCCAAAAGGCTAGAAGCTGAATTTGCTCATTTGAAAACTAAGTATAAAATTTCCAAAGTTTGGGAATATTCAGTAGATAGTTTTTTGTACCCCATACTTTGGAAATTAGAATACGAGAATGATTTGAGCGATTCAGAACTAAAATTACTGCAAGAACATAATTTAAATCAAACCCTTGCGATTGTTCAAGACATCAGACAATTTGTGACTTTAAAGAAAAAATATCAAGCTACCAAATATCAAGATTTATCCTCTGATAGTAGACTGTATAAAATATTGAATAAACTAGACAAAGAAGTAAGTTTGAGCGAATCTGAATATGAGTGGTTACTAAATCATGAACTTTTTGAAACCATAGAAATATTTGAAAAACAAGAATCTGCAAAACAAGCTAAATTTACTGAACTCAAAGTTAGGTACCAAGCGACTAAACACCCAGATACGTCTCTAGCTAGTAAACTATATCAAATACTGCAAAAACTTGATGCAGATAAAAAACTCAACTATGAAGAAATTTACTGGTTAGAACAACAAGGACTTACAGAAACAATAGCTATTACCAAGGTACTCGAACAGAAACGAGAATTTGCTGCATTAAAAACCAAGTATAAAGCGAATAAATATGAAGATTCATCACCTGATAGTTATCTATATCAGCTTCTTCAACGACTAGAGATGGAAAATCAGTTAAGTGGAGATGATATTCATTTTTTAAAGCGTTATCAACTAACTGAAACACTAGAAATTGCCTATGAGAAATATGCCCATCACTTAAGAATAAAAATAGCATCAGTAGAAATATTAAGTGACTCAGAAATTGAATGGTTAGACCATCATGGATATGACGATATTATCAAATCATCTCAACAAAAGCACTTTACTATTCTCAAAAGGAAGTATGGATTAGTAGATAATCGAATAGAACCATTTTATGAGATAATACTAAAGCTGGAAAATAAAGAGCGGCTTGATCCTAGGTTGGTTTTACAGCTTATGGAAGAGAATCTATTATCTCCTGGGGGCAAAATTGCTCTAACATATTACAGACTAGAAGCAGAATTTTACGAACAGGAAGTTAAGCGTACTGGCAATAAATGGAATATACCTACAGCTAGTAGTTATTGGCGTAAAGCCAATGAACCTGAGCAAGCATTAAAAATTACTAACTTAGACTTAGGAAGAATTAGAGAAAATAAGCTGAAGTCAGCTATTTTAGTCACTAGAGGTGCAGCCTTCAGAGATATGGACAACTTAGCTGATGCCGAAAATTGTGCAAGAAATGCTATGGAGTCTCAGCCTGATGCTCATCAACCTTACACCTTAATGGGTGCTATATGTTATGACAGATATGATTATGAGCATGGTGATTATTGGTTTGAACAAGCAATAGCAAGAGGTGCTGACACTGAAGATATAGATGCTGAGAAAAAAAGAGTGATCACGAGTACAAAAGATGAGAACAAACGACATGAAGCCGCAGAATATTTATTGAAAAAAGATGCACAACGCTACTCTTGGGCAGAATCTTATCTCAGAAAGTCGCAAGAAAATAGTAGATAAATTTAACACATGACCAGATTTATTCATGACCAATTTGCAAAAGACTATCTCAAACAAATACTAACTTCTTATGGCGAAGTCCAAGCTGCACGACGAGTCGCAGGGGAAGTCAGAGAAATCGATGTTTATTTCATCCCCAACTCACAACCAAACACTATTCCCAAAACTTTCGGATTATTACCCCAATTTACTACCACACCTGTATTATTTGAACCATTTCGCAACGCTGCATCCATTACAGAAATTTGCGATTGTCTTTTAAAATTATTAGAGGTAAGAGGCGATTTACAACGACAAGCAAATTGCAATAAGACGCGTCTGCTTGAATCTGAGTTACCAAAACTATGGATTCTCACCCCTGCAGCATCAGCACCAGTCCTATCAGGATTTGGTGCTAACTTCAACATTTATTATCATTAACATCAGAAGATTTTACCCCTTTACTTTTACAATTGTCTCGTGAAGAATTAATTACTAGATTTCGCTAATAATCCTGATCAAAATTTAAATGATGGAGAGTTAAACTTATTATCATAATTGCAGCGATCGCCTCCATATACTCATCATTAAAACCTACCTTATTGTAATCATTGAATGAAATTGTTGAAGAAGGTACTAGTGAGTATATTCTTGATTATTTGTGTTTAATCCATGACTAATATTATATGAATTTTATTACAGTTTTAGGACTAGCAGCCGCTACATTAACCACGCTCGCTTTCTTGCCACAAGTGTTTCAAACATGGCGCACAAAATCAGCAAAAGATGTTTCTTATCTCATGCTGATTACGTTTATGAGTGGTCTATTTTTGTGGTTGATATATGGCATTTATCTCCAAGCTTGGCCCATCATTTTTGCTAACGGTACAACTTTGGCTCTAAACTTTGTAATTCTATGGCTTAAAATTAAATATAGATAAATATGCCTTGATTAAATACCTGTGACATCTTCTTTATTTACTGCTGAACGCCTGTTATTTACTCCTGCTACGCCAGAAACCAACGCCATACCGCTGATATTTGCTTTCCCTAACGAGTATACAGTAGGTATCACTAGCTTGGGCTATCAGGTAGTCTGGGCAACTTTGGCAATGCGTAGTGATGTGCAGGTAAGTCGTCTATTTACTGATACTTACGAACCACTTCCCAGACAACCAGAAATTTTGGGATTTTCTATTTCTTGGGAATTGGACTATGTGAATATTTTAAATCTGTTGGAGTCTTTAGAAATTCCGATTAGGTCAATTAATCGTGATGATTCTCACCCCCTTGTTTTTGGTGGTGGGCCGGTTCTTACAGCTAACCCCGAACCTTTTGCTGATTTTTTTGATGTCATTTTATTAGGGGATGGGGAAAATCTATTAGGGAATTTCATAGAAGCCTATAAAGAAGTAAGAAATGCTTCTAGACAAACTCAACTGCAAGCACTTGCACAAGTTCCAGGAATTTATGTGCCGAGTTTGTATACAGCTGAGTATCAAAGTTTAGATGGGGAAATTAGTTCTATTCAACCAATTTCTTCAGAAATTCCTGGGGTGATTCAGAAGCAAACTTATCGAGGGAACACTCTATCAGCCTCAACTGTAGTCACGGAAAAGGCGGCTTGGGAAAATATTTTTATGGTGGAGGTGGTGCGGAGTTGTCCAGAAATGTGCCGCTTTTGTTTAGCTAGTTATCTCACATTACCTTTTAGGACTGCGAGTTTGGAGGGTTCTTTAATTCCCGCTATTGAAAAAGGTTTACAAGTTACAAATAGGTTGGGTTTATTAGGTGCTTCTGTAACACAGCATCCCGAATTTGAAACTCTACTAGATTATATTAGTCAGCCAAAATATGAGGATGTGCGGCTGAGTATAGCTTCAGTGCGGACTAATACCGTAACAGAACAATTAGCCAAAACTTTGGCGAAACGAGACACGCGATCGCTTACCATAGCTGTAGAGAGTGGTTCGGAAAAATTACGCCAAATCATCAACAAAAAGCTGCATAACGACGAAATCATTCAAGCAGCCATCAATGCGAAAACTGGCGGTTTGACAGGCTTAAAACTCTACGGAATGGTAGGGATTCCTGGGGAAGAACCGGAAGATTTAGACGCAACAGTAGCGATGATGCAGAGTATTAAAAAAGCCGCGCCAGGACTGCGTCTCACCTTTGGTTGCAGCACCTTTGTACCCAAATCTCATACACCATTTCAATGGTTTGGGGTGAATCGTCAAGCAGAGAAGCGGTTGCAGTGGCTGCAGAAGCAACTCAAACCCCAAGGGATAGATTTTCGCCCAGAAAGCTATAATTGGTCGATTATACAGGCTTTGATATCGAGAGGCGATCGCAGAATTTCTCAACTGCTCGAACTTACCCGCAACTTTGGCGACTCCTTGGGAAGTTACAAGCGTGCTTTTAAACAACTCAAAGGCCAAATTCCTGGTCTAGATTACTACGTCCACAATAATTGGTCACACGATCAGATATTACCCTGGAGTCACTTGCAAGGGCCACTGCCACAGTCTACACTACTAAAACATTTGGCTGAAGCTACCAGTCATTTCCCCAGGCAACTACAGCCATTAAATTTATAGTTAACAAGTGAATGCAAAACACAGCCGAATTTTATTGTGCTTACTGCGGTGAACCCAACTTAACCTTTATTGACTTAAGTGCTGGAGGACAGCAATCTTACGTTGAAGATTGTCAAGTCTGTTGTCGTCCTAACATTTTATACATCCGAGTGGATGAAGACACCCTAGAAATTGAAATTGATACCGAGTACGAAGGCTAGATTTTAGGTTTCCCTTTCCATGCTGCACTTTCAACATTCCTCAGTCATTAACGCACCAGTGGAAGTGGTCTGGCAATTCCACGAAAGACCAGATATCCTACAGCTACTAACTCCACCTTGGCAACCTGTGCAAGTAGTTCGCCGCGAGGGAGGACTAGCAGTAGGTGCAATTACTGAGTTTCGCTTGTTTTTAGGACTTTTACCATTAACTTGGTTAGCACGCCACACTGAATGCGAGAAAAATCGCTACTTTACCGATATCCAGATATCCGGCCCTTTTGAATCTTGGATACATCGTCATCAATTTGAAGCAGAAGGTAATAAAACCAAGCTGACTGATGATATCTCCTACATTATGCCTGGAGGGGAAACTGTAGAATTTGTTAGCGGTTGGTTAGTGCAAGCGCAGTTAGAAGCGATGTTTCGTTACCGTCATTTTGTGACTAAGCGCGAGTGTGAATCGAAGTAAGAAAACTGAGGCAAAATCAAGCCAAATTTCGGATGTGATAGTTCTCAATTTTTGATTGGGAACAATATTCGTATGAAAATTGAGCAGGGATTGCATTATGCCTCAAATTCAAATTCTCACTCCCGAACAAGAAGCTTTTATCCCTGAATATCAGGAAAAATGGAAACCCATTTATCTATCGACTCAACCTATTGACCAAATTAGAGCTGAAGCATCTGTGAAAGCAGTCTATACGGTTATGGGTCAAAGAGAACCAAAGGTGATTTTCTCTACTAGTCCATATGCTGCACTACAACAACTTCAGGAAATAGCACAAAGTAATACAAGTCACTCTTCACAACCTAGTCAAAGAGATCCTTTCTTATTTATCAAAGCTGTTTGGGAAACCTTCAAGTTGATTAATCAACAACGTCAAGCAGCTTCCCAAGCAATACAGAAATTACATGAGCAGCTTTCTAGCGCAGCACATAAACATTTAATACAAGAAATCGAGCGTCAAGTCCCTAATGATTTAACAACGCAAGATATTGTCGAAAATTCTTTTGTGAATTCATTACCACTATTTGATTCCCTTGGTAAACGGCTAGACAGTCAAGGAAATTCAACCGTTTCCGCAGCCATGCAAGATAAACAACCAGAGGAATGGCAAGAGTCATTTCAAATGACAGCTACTAATGTTGATGCTCAATTATCTTGGCTACCCGCCAAAAAAATGTTCTTTCGCGGATGGTTGAAGCAGATGTTACAAGGCACGTTAACCGCTAAAGTACACGGTGTTGATCATCCCCAATTTCAAGGTGCTATATTCAACACCTTAGCACCATCAGAACAAAAGATCATGTTTGAGCATTCACCCATAATTGTTACAGACTTAATAATTAACTGTATTTGGTTAGATTTTGCTTTCTCTGTGTTGAATTATCCTCATGATGTGAGGAAATGGACAGCATTGCAAAATCTGGTGCAAAATTGCGGTTGGATTTTGATAGTAAATGACACTTGTATTGTTTGCGATCGCCCAATGCAAATTCTACTAGATGAAAATCATCAATTGCACGCTGAAAATCAACCTGCGGTGCAATTTCGAGATGGTTTTAGTATCTATGCACAACACGGTACAATACAAAAAAATTAATTTTTTACCCTCTATCAACTCTAGCAGCATGAGATAACCAAATTTGACGGAAATCTGCTTGTAGAGGTATTTCTTTAAGAAACTTCTGCACAGATTCTAGTTCCCATGCTAGGGGTGAAGTAGGTAATATTTCATGTGCGACTATGGCATAACGTAAAATAGCTTCTATTAATGCTGCTGCCTCAATTACAGGTTGTGAATCTATCCATGCAGGGAAAATCCGCACTTCAAAAGTATGTTTTTCTGTAATCTGATAAATGAGATTTTTCAGGTTAAAATCGCAGTATTTGGTTAACTGCAATTTCATCAAATACTCTCTAGCCTCAGCCCAAGACAATTCACAAAAATCAGGCTCATTAACTAACATCAATAAATCTTCATCCCATTTTCCCAAACGTCTACATTTGGGGTTAGTACCAACAAGATATTTAATGTTTTCCCCGTGAGTCCATAAAAGATTAACTAAGTTAGCGAAAACCCTGGTAGAACATAAAGGTGTAGCATCAAAGTGGAGATGAGTTGCACCCTCAAGGGGAATGCTAAAATCTAGAGAACGTGCTGATGCTAGAAGACTTTCTAGACGTTGGAAATGATTAGTATCAATGGGTGGGGTAATGAGTTCACAAGGACGTTCTCTTTCTCCTGGTAAGGGTGCAGCGATCGCGATCGGATTGCCGATATGATCAGCCACACGTACCATTCCTCCTTCCCCGGCTTCTAAATCGGTAGCAAATAAACTCGCAATTGGCTGGAGAACTTCATCTAAGGGAGCAGCCGCATCAGCATTACAGATAATTAAATGTAGTAATCTCATATCATCGCTGACAATGCGATACCATCCCAACTGGGGTGCTTGAGTTCTATCTAAGTCATCTTGTAAGGTTAAATCATCTACACATCCTGCTATCAAATTTCCCTGCTGATCAATTACTTCAAACCCCAAAGTGAGATTATGAAATAGAGGAGTCCCTGGTACATGACTCGGTTCTGACTGGGGATGAAAGATGCGACGCACTGAACCTTGATGTTGTTGGGATATTATTTTTGCTAAATCCTGTCGGCTAAATCCCTTCGGTGCAATTAACTCAATTTCAAAGCCAATTTTCCAATTTAATTCAGACATAATTTTGCATAAAATCAGGGTGCATTCAGCACCCCATATTGATTTAAAAATATCAAGTTGGATAATTTATCTATTGCGAGAACGCGCGTATCTTAAGGCTTGGTCAATCACTTCGTCATTGCCCAAAATTAAATTTCGTTCGATGCGAACTTTAGCATCTGTAGGCGATCGCTCACCCCAAAATCTTGCCAGTGCCTCCGCATCATTATAGTTATATGTAGAATCTTGGTAAAATTTGTAGGGACTGGAATCACCTGCACGGGCTGGTTTGACGGCTCGGAGTGCTTGCAACCTAGCATCTACAAGGAACTGTTCTAGAATCGCAATGTTTTCTCCTCCCCAAATAATTTTTCTGACCATTCTAGCTTTTGCATTGTCTACAGTCACACCCCAGAAACTTGCTAAAACACGCGCGTCCCAATAGTCGTATTTACTAGTTAAAAAAGCTCGCAGTTCGTTATCTTTATAGTTTTTAGCTGCTGATTTTGTAGTGTGGTTCAGCAGTTGATAATTGGAGTTTAAATTTATCTCTTGAGCAAAAACTGTATTAATGGCAGTACCAAAAGAGCCGACAAATACCCCTAATAATAATAAGAAAATCCGCAGATTATATTTCATCGTCGTTACCTAGGAACGTAAATGTTAATCACCATCAAAGGGTAAAAACTATATCTACACACAAGCTGTAAGTAGTTTTGCAATCTTATCGTTTGATGTTATTAATTTATACTCTTTGCAGGTGAAACGTTCCTGAAAAATCACGGGAAATTGTCAGTGGTTTCGATGTATATCGGCAATAGCTCAAACTAATTCAATTTGAGATTTTTCCTGTAGGAGTGTTACTGTTTCTTGGAGAGGTGGACGTACACACAAATAAATCAGCGCACCGAAGAGGGGAATTACTGCAAATAACCAGAACAAATACTGATTTTGCCAATTGCGCCGTGTCATATCATCTTTGAGAAGTGCAGGAAATAATAGACAAAGTAGACAAAAATCTAGACTCATCACATGGATGAAGCGGCTAGTTTGCCACTGTTGGATGAAGTTACTCCCATCACCCATACTGAAACCATAGGCTACGAGAATTGCTGCTGCTACGGTGAGAAAAATACCAGTCACACGAGAATCTAACCGCTTAATCAAAGCGTCTTTCTGTCCGGTAAATTGAGGATGAGGTTCTCGTAACGCTAAATAAGGTAAAAGCGCGAATGCACCCACAGCAAAAGAAGCAGCCGCAAACGGCCAAGCGGCGATTTTTTGCCCTCTCCCGTCAACCAATAAAACTGCACTGTAAACCATAGGCCAAATGCCCATGAGGTAAAATAAAGCGATGACTAAGGGATTTATGCCTTGCCACTGACCGACACACAAGTTTTTGATTAACTCTAAATTATCGGGACGGTCTGGAGGCACAAACACAAAAGCATAAACAATAAACCCTAACCACAGCACCCCAAAGGCAATTTTTCTGACCATGATTTAATGTAATTAACTGAAAGCTTCCGAGAGGTAATCAGCCGCAGCCGCCACAACTGCGATCGCATTTTCGTAATCTAGGCGTGTAGGGCCTAAAACTCCCACACTCCCTAACGGAACTGCACCACGGCGATAGGTGGAAGAAATCAAACTACAGTTACGAATTGGTTCTAGTGGGTTTTCTGTGCCAATTCGTACCGTTACCTTCGGTTTGGTGGTTTCGTCTACCTCTGGCTCTTCAAAGATTAAAGGCCACAGCTGTTCCTGTTCTTCTTCCAGGAGATGGAGAATTGTCTGCACTTGCTGGAGTTGGGAAAATTCTGGCTGACGCAAAACTTCCGCCACGCCTCGCACCATGATATGGGTAGCTGTTGGTGCAACAGTCCGCCGCGCCAATTCAGCAACGGAATTTTTCAGGAATTCCCCATACAGTTGAAATTCTCGATCTAACTTACTCCAGTCCAAATTGCTGATTTCTAGTAGACTTTGCCCCCGCAAATGGCTATTGAGGAAGTTAGAAACAATCTGTAATTCCCGATCAATTACTTCTGCGTCGGGTTGTGTTTCTGTTCGGGTTGGGGGTAAATCCATCAACTTGGAATGGGTTTCATAACCATCCGTTACCAAAATCAACATGATGCGTCCCGTTTCTATCTGCATTAATTGCAGATGTCTGACAATTGCTGTATTGGTTTGTGGCATGGTAATCAAACTAATACACCCACTCAAGCTAGCTAAAATCTGCGCTGCTCCTTGCAAAAGGATTTCCATACTCCAATCTTCCCATTGGAGACGCTGTTGTAAAGCCAGCTCGACATTCTTGGCTAGAGAATCGGCTCGTGTAGCATCTTGCAAAGAGGGTGTAATGAACTGGTCAACATAAATGCGATAACCTGAGTCAGAAGGAACTCTCCCGGCGGAGGTATGTGGCTGGTAGAGTAACCCAGATTTTTCTAGCATACCCATTACATTCCGAATGGTAGCTGAACTCACGCCCAGATCATACTCATCGACTAAAGCTTTTGAACCTACTGGTTCTGCTGTAGCTATGTAATGACGTACTGTTGCCCAAAGTATATGCTGTTGTCGATTTGTCAACTGGACTTGCATAAGATATGTTTGACGGGAAGCAAATTTTAATCAAGCTTTAAAAAACTTTTTGAATTGAATGTCAAAAATTGAATATTGACTAATTAAATTAGCAAAATATTTAGTTCTATTTTAACGGCTAAGATGAAAGAATTGACCTGCTATTTGGCATAGCACATTTTGACGTAAAAAACCTTTAATTCTAACTATTATTTGTCTTTTTCAGTATTATTCTATAGATTAATCAGGCAAATTGTATTTTGGAATACGTATTTCTTGGGACATTAAAAATGGAGCATTGGGAATAGGGCATTGGGAATGGGTGAGACCGCCTCTCAATGCCTATACCCCTTTCTACCTAATATTGAGGAATAGAACGGTCAACAAGGAGAGAATAAGCATCAATCCCACCGACAATATTTTTCACGTTTGTAAAGCCTTGAGCCATTAACCACTGACACATTTGAGCCGAACGCATACCGTGATGGCACAGTACCAGGGTTTCTGCATCAGGATTCAACAGAGTAGGAATTTGCTCTGACCACTGAGTAAATTCGCTTAGTGGTAGGTTCATAAAACCGTTAATTTTTGCTAATGCTAGTTCTTGGGGTTCACGTACATCAATTAACTGAATATTTGCATCATTAGTAACTAGACGCTGCGCGAGTTCTTCTACACTAATTGGAGTTATGGGTTGACCAGAAATATTCCCTGTCATGTCGTTTTTGTAAACAATCCTATATTATTCATGTTGACAGAAATTTGGGTATTGGGGACTGGGAACTGGGAGATGGGAATTTGGAATTAAATCCCCATCCAAAATCTAAAATCCAATTGTGCTAGATAGGTCTATTGTGAATACACAACGCTCATTCTCTGGTTTTATCGTAGCTGGCGCGATCGCACTAGTAATTGCAGCGATCGCAGCTGGTTACTGGTTTTTTACAAAAAGTCCAGTCAGCCTGATTGCTTCTACCTCCCAATCTGGTGCGGCGATATTTGTGTCTAAGCTTGCGCCAGTTACGGTGTCTTTACTAGTCAATCCCGACCGTTTACAGGCTTTAGAAAGTGCAGGGGAATTATCTAAACTCAAAACCAGTTTATTAGCCGAGAGTGGTCTAGATTATGGGCAAGATATTCAACCCTGGTTAGGAAATGAAATTACGCTGGCTGTCACCACTCAAGATATTGACCGCGATGTCGAAAATGGCAAGCAGGCGGGATACTTGATGGCTCTAGCTACCCAGAAACCAGAAAAAAGTAGTGAGTTGGTGGAGTTGCTATTCTCCAAACGAGTCTTAGCAGGAGCAACCCTCGCTACAGAGGAATATAATGGTGCAAAGTTGATTTATGACGATGCACAACCCAAGCTAGAACCATTAGCGGGTGCAGTGGTAGATAACTTTGTGTTATTTGCCAATGATGTTAGAGTGCTGCGGGATGCGATTAATAACGTCCAAGCACCTGACTTGAATTTGACTAGTTCTCCCCAATACCAAAAAGCTATCGAACAGTTGCCAAAGGGTGCTGTGGCAGTGACTTTCTTTAATCTCCCCACTTTGGCACAATGGCAGGGGTTAGAACTCCCTGAACCAATTTATGATACTCAAATTATTGCTCTGACATTCAACCCCAAGGGACTGTTAGCAGAAACTAGCTTTCTAACTACATCAGAAATTACGCCAGCATCCCCACCATTGTCTCAACCTGTAGAGGCATTAAAATACATTCCCGCATCAGCAGGTGTCGTAGTTTCTGGCTCTCATTTGAATAATTTGGGTGACAGCGATTTAGGCAAACTGTGGCGACAGGCTAAAACAGCTATTTCTGGCTCAGAAACAGATATAATTTCCCGCTTAGAACAACCTCTGCTAGCTATCCAAAAAGCTTGGGGTCTTAACTTAGGAGAGGATGTATTTAGCTGGGTACAAGGGGAATATGCACTCGGACTCATACCCCGTGCTGGCAAAACTGCTCCTAGCTGGATTTTTGTAGTGGAAAAACAAGACAGTGTTTCAGAAGGGATTGCGCGTTTAGATGCGATCGCCTCCGCGCAAGGACTCAATACTAATTCTCTGAGTTTGGATCAGCAAAAAGTCGCAGCTTGGACGGAATTAATCGCCAATACTACAAAGTCTGAGGCTCAAGAACGACCATCATTCACAGTGAAAGCTAACGTGAAAGGTATACATACAACTTTAGAAAAGTATGAAGTATTTACCTCTGATTTAGAAACAATTAATGAACTTTTGACTAATCAGGATCGTTCTTTCCTAAAAAACCGTAATTTTCAAAATAGTATTGCGGTAATTCCTGAACCAAATCAAGGTTACGTATATCTCGACTGGGATAAAAGCCACAATTTGTTAGAGCGACAGTTACCTATTCTTAAACTCTTAGAAGTGGTTGGTAAACCATTTTTTAATCAACTGCGATCGCTTACGTTTAGCAGTTATGGTGATGAGGGGGGAACGCTTAAAGGAGCAGTATTCTTGAAACTTAATGACTGAATAATATTCAGCAAATAACTGCAAAGTTAGCAGGTATATTCCTTAATTTTGCTTCATAATTAATGCTTACTAAAATTTCAATTGTGGCACATGAAAATGTGTCACAATTTTGCGTTACTTCACCGAAAATTCTTAACTAGAATATGTATATATCTTTATTCTTATAAAAGCATATTTCGCAGGTTAATATGAAAACTCATCGCCCAGGGCTGTATTCTGGTGGTGCATGGCTGTCAGCTTTATTAGCTGCTGTAATTGCTACCCCTGTAATTGCACAAACGTCATCAAATTTCGGGACATTAACATTGTCACCGGGTTTTAGTCCTGCACAGGGAAAAATGAACGGTTATACTGGCGGTTCTTACTCTTTATCAGCTATTAGTAACCGCGATCGCGATCGCAATCTCTGTGTGGGGTTTGCTGATCCTAACCCAGATTACATCATGGTTTTAGAAAAAGACTTTTCCCGTTTGCAAGTGCTGGTCAACAGTAGAGGTAGCGACACGACCTTAGTAATTAAAGGCCCAGACAGCACAATTCGTTGCGGCGATGATAATGGTAAAAGTAAAGACGCAAGTATTGATGACGAAAAATGGGAACGTGGCACTTATAGAGTTTGGGTAGGTGGTTTCAAACCAGGAGTTAGGTACAATTACACTCTGACAGTGCAGGAAAAATAGGTGTTGAGGAAGTTGTGTCATAGCGATCGCCTGCCCCATATATCCCAGAAGCGATCGCTTGACCAAGACGGTACTGCTACTGACAGTAATCATGATTATTGGTTTCTAAACCATACTTACTGTTAATAACTGTTCTGACATATCAAAGTTAGAAGTGACATTCTGCACATCATCTAGACTTTCTAGGGTATCAATTAACTTGAGGAGCGATCGTGCTTGGTCTGCTTCTGTCACCTCTATATTATTGCTGGGAATCCAACGTAATTCTACCTCAGTGACTTTAAAGCCTTGCTCTTTGAGGGTGTGGTTGAGAAGTTCTAAGCTTGCTACTTCCGTAAAGACCTCAGCTGTCTCTTCCTCGGTCATTTCGTAAGACTCTGCACCACCTTCTAAGGATGCTTCTAGCAGTCGGTCTTCATCCACGACACCTTGGACTATACACACACCCTTTTGGTCAAACATCCAGCTAACACAGCCAGTTTCACCCAAGTTTCCCCCATTTTTACTAAAAGCTACCCGCAAGTCAGCCGCCGTGCGATTGCGATTATCAGTCAAAGCTTCAATTAAAATTGCTACACCACCAGGGCCATAACCTTCGTAGCGAATCTCCTCTAGGGTATGGTTATCACCGCTAAATGTACCTGCACCTTTAGCGATCGCTCTTTCAATATTGTCATTTGGAATACCCGCAATTTTAGCTTTTTCAATAGCTGTACGTAGTTGAAAATTTCCTGCTGGGTCTGGTATGCCGTTCCTCGCAGCTACAATAATGGCTCTAGATAACTGTGTAAAAGTTTTCCCCTTTTTGGCATCAACTACTGCCTTTTGGCGTTTAATATTTGCCCATTTACTATGACCTGCCATAAGCTGAAATTATTTTTGCACTCTCCAATAAACTAGGATATACATAGCTTCTGCCCAGATGCAAAGGCATGGTTAAGAACTGGCGATTGGGTAAAAAGATTAGCCTTCAGGGTCTTGGGTTGTGTCCCCATATAGGCATAGTCTGTCTGTAGAGAATTACAAATTACTCCTATGCGGTTTTTGTCCCCACTTGGCACAGCCAAAGTCAAAAAAAGCAGGTTGCAGTATAACCTATGTCGTTTTTTGCTGTTACTGCTAGTAGGTATATTAACTGTTACCGGATGTCAGGCTTTGCGGTCTGGAGTAGAAGCGGGGAAAGTGACACATATTACTTTTTGGCATGGGGTAAATCCGCCGCCGAATAGGGATGTGTTGCAAAAGCTGGTAGATAAATTTAATCAAACACACCCAGATATTCAGGTAGAGTCGCTGTATGTGGGACAGCAAGACCAACAAATGCCAAAAATTTTGGCTGCTGTCGTCGGTAATGCACCACCTGACTTATTGTGGTTTAATCCCACGATCACAGGGCAATTAGTAGAATTGGGTGCGTTAATTCCTGTGGATGAGATGCTGTCTCAATCACCAGTTAAGAAGGAAATTGACCCCACTCTCTATTCATCTATGGAATATCAAGGTCAACTTTGGTCAGTTCCCTTTGCGACGAATAATGTCGGCATATTCTACCGTCCGAGTTTATTTCAAGCCGCAGGTATCAAAGCCATACCCCGCACTTGGGAGGAGTTTCGTCAAGTGGCTAAAAAATTAACTCGTGATATCAACGGTGATGGACAAATCGATCAGTATGGCATGTTTTTGCCATTGGGGAAGGGGGAATTTACAGTTTTTACTTGGCTACCGTTTATGTGGAGTAGTGGTGGCGAATTGGTGAATGGTGATGCACAAAATGCCGCAGGTGTGATGTTGCGTGATAATCAAGGCGCGATCGCTGCTTTACAATTTTGGCGTAATCTCGTCCAAGATGGTTCGACAATGCTATCTGGCCCGGAACGGGGTTATGAGACAGACCCCCTAATTTCGGGACAAGTAGCAATGCAAATTAACGGCCCTTGGAATTTAGGACAATTACAAACAACTAATGTAGATTTTGGTGTGTTTCCACTACCTGCAAATCAAAGTCCAGCAACCAGTATTGGCGGCGAAAATTTATTCTTTTTTAAAACAACGCCGACACGCCAACAGGCTGCGTTTAAGTTTGCTGAATATACGATGAGTGAAGAGTTTCAAACAGAATTAGCTTTGGCAGCAGGTTATTTACCAATTAATTTAAAGTCTCGTACTAATACCAAGTTTCAAGAATTTGTGCAGAGATTACCACAGGTAAAGATATTTTTAGAACAAGCTCAATATGGTCGTAGTCGTCCTATTTTTCCTGGGTATAATCGCATTTCAGATAGTCTAGGTAGAGCAGTTGAAGCCGTTATGCTGGGTAAGAGTTCTCCCGAAGCCGCATTACAGGCCAGCCAACAACGTTTGGATTTAATTTTTAAGTGAAATTATTGATCATATTGCTACTGTCATTAATGACAGTAGTAAACAGGCGATCGCTCTATATAAAATTAATTTATTATTATGTCATAATTACGGGTATATGACAATTAAATACGTGTAATATTTTACTAAAATTGACAAATAATACTTAGTATTCTTCATTATTTGTAGTTAGGGTTTTATGATTGACTTGGTGCGAAACAACTAACCCGATGGCAGAAGATAACGAACAAATATCAGTATCAATTCCCAAAACCCAGAATTTTCCGTCTAGCTTGGCTATAGTGTCTGTCATTTCCTTGGCATTGCTTAATGTAAATCACACTCAACCAACAGTACCAATTTTAGGGTTTCATGGTCTTGTTGATATGAAAAATACTACTCTAGCTCTCAAGACAAATGAGATGCAGTATTCCCAACAAGAAATAGAAAAACTTTTAAATTATTTGATTATTAATGATTACTGGTTTCTATCGACTCAAGATTTATATGATTTTTTCTTAACTAAATCTCAAGCAATTCCATCCGCACATCGTCAACAAAAGCCCATTATGATCTCTTTTGATGATGGTTATAAGTCAGTGCATACAAAATTGCTACCTATCTTATTAAAGTTAGAAAAGAAGTATAAAAAAAAAGTAAAAGTTGTTTTATTTATCAATCCTGGTAATTTAGCTAAATCAGGAGTTAACAGTAAAACACACCTTGGATGTCAGGAGTTAAGAGAAGGGTTAGAAAAAGGTTTTTATGATATTCAATCTCATGGTTTAAAGCATCGAGATTTAACTCAACTATCACGGCGTGAGCTACTTCGAGAACTTGTACAGTCTAGGACTATATTAAGAAATTGCACAAAAGGTTTAGATCCTAAACAGCAAGTAGCATCTCATTTTGCTTATCCCTATGGTGCTACTAATAAACAGGTTGCATCATATGTTTCGCGATATTATCTCACGGGATATTTATATAATGACCAACTGTTAAATCATACTTGCGTAAATAACTATTATCAAATTCCTCGATTGATGGTCAATCGACAAAAATCACCACAAGAACTTATACAAATGGCTGAGAAACAGCATCCATCTCACAAGCAGCAAGGGAAGGAAAAGCCGAATGATCAATGCTGAGTTAAAAATGAATTCACTCCATGTATATACATTGACTCATCTACTCTGAAAAGTTTCTCTCTTCCATGTATATACATCACTACAAGAGCCTATAGCTCAGAATTTTCTCCTTCCTGAACGTCTACAAAACCTTGGCGAGCAAAGATTTCAATGGCTTCAGAACGTGTTAAGTCATGTTTAGCTGCTAATTCTGCTAACTTTTCCCAAGCTGTATCTGTCAATCTAATCGACCTGAGTTGCTTAGGCTCATTAGTGTAGTCCATCTGAAACTTACCTGAAGAGTTGCGTTTGCGTCTCGGTGATTTCTGTTTAGTCCCGGAATACTGGCTGATAGACCCATGATGGGTGAGATTGACAGTCATCAAATTGACGAGGTTTTCGACGAGGCGATCGCGCTCCATTGGTAAAATATCCTGACCATGCAGCATATTTTGAATAATTGTGTAATGAATCAACGTCCCGATAAAAATACGTGCAGCTACTAGCGGGTCAGGTAATTGTAATTCTGGATGATCCGTAAAATACTGAGTAACCAAATCTATGCCAGGCTTATCTATATTGCTCACAAAGATTTTGGCTAGTGTAGGAAACCTCTCAGACTCGCCGATAATTAATCTCACTAAGCTTAATAACTCTTGTTCTTGATGAACTTGATCCAAAATATTGTTTGCTATGCGACGCAAAACTATCGGTGGTTCTCCTTGCAAAAATTTGGGATCTAATATTGCAAGACATTTTTCTTGTGCTAGACGTGCAATTAAAGCGGTAAATAGTCCTTCTTTGTCTTGAAAGTAGCTATATACGGTTGTTTTAGAAACACCTGCTGCGGCTGTCACTCTATCCATTGAGGTAGCAGCATAGCCGTGTGTCAAAAACTCTTGCATCGCGCCAGCAAGGATCGCGTCTACTTTGTCTTCTATCTGGATCTTCTTTTTCTTCATGGGATTGGGGACTGGGAAAAATACTAGCCTCTGGTCTTTGGTCTTTGATTTTTTCAGAGGAATATTGACATTATTGTAATGCACAGTTTAGTTTAGTTATAGACAACTAAACTAAATAGTTTATTTAGCACACGAAAGAAAAAAGAGGGCTTATGGTGCGTGATATAGCAGCTAAAAGTTCCGCATTTTTCAAGCCTAGCTCTCGCCCATTAATCATACTGGCAGCAGCTACAGGTTTTGCGATCGCTGGACTCAATGGTTACAGGTTTTGGCAAAGTCAAGTACAGTCATCTAGTGCCAGCGCAATTACCCAAGTCAGTCCACCGAAGATAACAACAGTCACAGCTTTAGGCAGATTAGAGCCAAAAGGAACAGTAATTACAGTCTCTGCACCTTCATCTAGTGAAGGAAGTCGGGTAGAGACGCTATTAGTCCAAGAAGGGGACAGGGTAAAAACTGGACAGATAATAGCAATTTTAGATAGTCGCGATCGCCTACAAGCTGCTTACCAGGAAGCCCAAGCTGCCGTGAAAGTTGCCCAGGTTAACCTAGCAAAAGTGCAAGCAGGGGCAAAATCTGGCGAAATTGCAGCGCAAAGAGCCGAAATAGCTCGCTTAGAAGCCCAGAAAGTAGGGAATGACAGAGAACAAGAGCAAACAGTAGCTAGGTTAGAAGCCCAATGGCAAGGTGAAACCACAGCCCAACAAGCCACAATCAAAAGATTAGCAGCAGAGCTAAAAAACGCTCAAATCGAATTTCAACGCTACCAGCAACTTTATACCGATGGAGCAATTTCCCAATCTGACTTTGACAGCAAAAGGCTGAATGTCGATACCATCACCCAACAATTGGATGAAGCCAAAGCCAACCTGCAAAGAATTGATACCACCGGACGCAGGCAAATCAGCGAAGCTAAAACCGCCCTAGCAAGAATTAACGCCACAGGCGGTCAGCAGGTGAGTGCAGCCACAGCCACCTTAGACAAAATAGCCGAAGTACGGCCTGTAGATGTAGCCGCCTCCCAAGCAGAATTAAACCGGGCGATCGCGTCCGCCAAACAAGCCCAAGCCAATCTAGCCCAAGCCTATGTCAAATCGCCCCAAGACGGTGTGATATTTGACATTCATACCCGTGCAGGTGAAGTAGTATCAAACGACGGCATCGTAGAAATTGGGCAAACTAACCAGATGTATGCGGTAGTAGAAGTTTACCAAAGCGATATCAACAAAGTCCAATCGGGACAAAAGGTGCAGATATCAAGTAATTCACTCAAAGGGCAATTACAGGGAACAGTAGATTGGATTGGCTGGAAAGTGCAACGACAAAACATCATTAACACTGACCCCAGTGAAAATATTGATTCCAGAGTGGTAGAAGTTCATGTGCAACTAGATAAACCCTCAACCGAGAAAGCCGCCAAATTTACTAACTTGCAAATCAAGGCAGTAATCGAGTTGTAAAGCAAAACAATTTTAGATTTTGGATTTCATCACTTCCCAGTCCCCATAATTATGTTTCAACAAATACAACGTCGTACACCCCTCGGATGGTTACAACTTAGCCATAATAAAAATCGCTTACTTGTGGCTTTAGCGGGTATTGCTTTTGCTGATGTGTTGATTTTTATGCAGCTTGGCTTTCAAAATGCCTTGTATGACAGTAACACTCGCCTCAATCGTACCTTTTTGGGAGACATCATATTAATCAGTCCCCAAAGCCGCAATATGCAGAATTTAGCGACATTCTCTCGGCGGCGACTCTTACAAGCGGCGGATGTACCTGGTGTAAAGTCAGCGGAAGGTGTATATATTGGTACGATTACTTGGAAAAATCCTCAAACTCGCAGTAAAACTACAGTACAAGCAATTGGTTTTAATCCTGAACAACCAGCCTTGGATATACCAGAGGTTAACAGTCAGCTAGATAAAATTAAGCTACCAGACACCTTTGTTTTCGACCGCACTGCTAGAGGAGAATACCAACAAGTTTTTCAGCAAATTGATGCCGGAAAAGCTGTCACCACAGAAGTAGATAAACGTACCATTACTATTGGGGGATTATTCAAATTAGGAGCATCCTTTGGTGCAGATGGTACTTTAATTTCCAGCGATGAAAACTTTTTGCGATTATTCCCTAGAAGACAGGCTGGAAGTATTAGTTTAGGACTGGTTAATATTCAACCAGGGTATGACGCTCAACAAGTAGCTGCCAGTTTAAAAGCTTACTTAAAAAGTGAAGATGTCAAAGTCTTAACTCGTGCAGAATATATCAAGATGGAGGAAGATTACTGGAAAACAGAAAGCCCTATTGGTTTCATTTTTGGTTTAGGTGTATCAATGGGTTTCATCGTCGGGGTGATTATTGTTTATCAAGTTCTTTCAACAGATGTTAATGCCCACATTAAAGAATACGCCACATTTAAAGCAATGGGTTACGGTAATTCTTATCTATTGGGTGTAGTTTTTGAAGAGGCAATTATATTAGCATCCTTGGGTTTTATCCCCGGATTTATTGTGCCTTTAGGACTGTATCAGTTAGCTGCTAATGCTACAAACTTGCCGATATATATGACCGCTGTGAGAGCAATATTAGTTTTATTATTAACCTTCATCATGTGTGCGATTTCAGGAACGATCGCTACTCAGAAATTACAATCTGCTGACCCAGCGGATATGTTTTAAAAAATTCAAAATTCAAGATGTAAGCCATGAATTCTGAGCCTGTGATTACTATTGAAAATTTGGATCATTACTTTGGTAGTGGTCAACTCCGTAAACAGGTTTTATTTAATATTAACCTGGAAATTAATGCGGGTGAAATTGTGATTATGACAGGGCCTTCGGGTTCTGGGAAAACTACCTTGCTGACCTTAGTGGGTGGTTTGCGTTCTGCTCAGTCGGGTAGTTTGCTAATCTTAGGGCAAGAACTATGTAACGCCAGTAGTGGAAAGTTAACCCAAGCACGACGCAACAATGGTTATATTTTCCAAGCACATAACCTGCATGGTAGCTTGACAGCAATTCAAAATGTCCGTATGGGTTTAGAAGTTCAAGGAAAGATGTCACCCCAAGAAATGCTGACGAGATCGCAACAAATGTTAGAAGCAGTGGGATTAGGCAATAGACTGCATTATTACCCAGATAATTTATCAGGAGGTCAAAAACAACGGGTAGCGATCGCGCGTGCTTTGGTCAACCAGCCGAAAATTGTCCTAGCTGATGAACCAACAGCAGCACTAGATAAACAATCCGGTCGCGATGTTGTGGAACTGATGCAAAAACTAGCCAAAGAGCAAAACTGTACCATTCTACTAGTTACCCACGACAACCGTATTTTAGATATAGCCGACAGAATCGTTTATATGGAAGATGGTCATCTCGTCTCAGTTGGGGAGAGGGGACAGAAAGTAGGAGTGTAAGGGAGACAAACTATTGACTGTTGATTACTGACCAATAATTTTTTCCCGAATCATAGTAGCTGTAGCTGGAGCAAGTAAAACGCCATTGCGATAATGTCCAGTTGCCAATAGAACATTACTTAAGCCGGGTAATTCACCGATTACTGGTGCGGGGCGACCTTCGGGACGGGGGCGTAGCCCAGACCAAGTGCGGACAATCTTAGCTGTAGCTAACTCTGGACACAAGGCGATCGCTTGTTGCTTGACTGACTCTAATAATTCTTGATTAGCAGTAATCTCACCAGTATTTATGGGAAACTCTACTGTTGCACCTATCCAATAATCTCCGCCACCAATGGGGACGATATGCACGTCATTACCGTTAATGGCTGGCTGAAAGTCAGGATTCCCTAAAGGATGTCCTAAAGATACTTGTAGGGCTTGTCCCAGCACTGGACGAATATCTATTTTTTGATTTAACTGCGCTGTCAAAGCAGTAGAACCCAAGCCAGCCGAGATAATAATCCAATCGGCGGCGAAATTACCTGCTGTCGTTTCCACAGAGTTACATTTACTATTTTCTGGTGTGGAAATACTGGAAACATCCATCCCAAAATGAAAGGTTACACCTTTTTGTTGTGCTGCCTCAACTAAAGCCAAAGTCAACGCTGTGGGGTCAAGTTGGCGGTCTTGAGGAGAATAGACAGCACCAATTACTAGAGGACTATTGACTTGGGGACAAATATCTTTGAGTTTCGCCTTATCCCAAATTTCCAATTCCCAACCTTGGGAGTGACGAATTTCCGCTAAATTTTCCCAGCCTGCTAAATCTTCCGCTTCTAAACACAGACTAAGAATTCCTTGACGGTTAAAAGGGATGGTATGCCCTGTTAATGCTTCTAATTCTGGAATCAGAGTTTCATAACGTTGGATGCTAGTTTGTCGCAGCTTCCAAGCTTTACCCTTAATTTTATGGCTAATTATCCCCACCAAAACACCCAATGCCGCACCAGTAGAAGCTTGTGCGGGGGGCTGTTTGTCAAATACCGTAATTTTGAGTCCTGGGACTTGACTAAGTTCATAGGCGATCGCCGCCCCGACTACACCACAACCAATAATTGCTATATTCATACATTTTTGCCTCAGAATAAGGGAATGGGGAATAGGGCATTAGGCATGAGCAGCATCAAACAGTAAAATATTCGTTTTTTTGCCTTTTGCCTTTTACCTTTTACCTATTCCCTGTTCCCTGTTCTAGCTAGCTTCTGATTCGCTGCTGGTTGCAGGCAGTAGTTGTAGGAATTTATCAACATCAGCAAAAGCAGCTTGATAGTTACTTAAGGCTAGTTGAGTATTACCAGTACTAGCTGCCTGATCGATTTTTACCAGATGGGTCAGCAAATCTTTGTTGATTTGCCGGGCTGTGGATTGTTCTTTGGGTAGTAGGTTGGGTGTGATGTAAGTCATACTTAGCCTAGCTTCTGCCATTGGCCCGTGGATGAAATTACCCACATCAATCCATTCACGTTTTTGAATCAGGGTTTTCAGTTCGTCTGCGCGATCGCGCACAGCTTGAATCTCAGGGGAGTGTACCTGAATTTTCTCAAGTTGAGCAGATGTGTAAGTTGGAGGTACAACTGCGGTAGTAGGACTGCCGCAACTAACTAGAAATGTTGCTACAAGTACGATGAGTAATGAAATGATTGAGCGTTGACGCGCCATACACTGAAATTGGTTGGTTTCTTTTTGCCGATTCACAGTGTAATTTTATATCGCTGAGGTAATTTATCGTTCCTACCTGCAAATGATTTTGTAGAAATTTTTTGATATATCTCTTGGTGTTTCTCACAAAAAGCTCAATATGAGCTATTTTTAGAAAAATTTTAAGTACAATTACTTAATTAGAGGTTAAAGGCTAGAGGCTGGATAATTAAATGAACACCCAGTTCCTCTTCTCTTTCAGAGACGCTAACGCGAACGGGGTAACGCTCCTAACGTCGCTCACGCTGCGCTATCGTCAGTCGCACCCCTCCGGGGAAGCAAGCTATATGGGGGAAACCCCCTTCCCTGCGGAACGCTCCGCGAACGCGTAGCGTCTCGTAGAGAAGACCGTGCTGACTCGCCAGTCCCCACTCCCTACTCATCACCTCTAAGTCAGTCCAAATCAAGGAGTGTTTTTAGTGAATGCAGCTGAACAGGCAACTAACCTTGAACTCGCTAGCAAGATTGCTACAGCAGTTAACTTGTTCAAATTCGAGTTTCCTGATGCCAAATCAGATTTAAAACCCTGGACAAATGATCCAGATACCAGAGAATTAGTTGATCCAGATTCTATAGATATTGGTTTTCATTTTCCTGGGGTAAGTAAATCTTGGCGTAGTCGCAGCATTTTAATTCAAATCCGTTTTCACCAAGACCCAATTACGAAATCACGACGAGCTATTGGCTTAGAAGTGGCAGGGTTTGACCATCGCGGCGAAGTTTGGCGTTTGTCTACAGTAGAAACCTGGAATTTTGTCGGTGAATCTCTCCCTGCGCCCGAAGTCGCGGAAAAGCTAAAACAAGTTTGTCGGCAGATTTTAGAGGTGTTTAACAAAGAGAGTAATTAGTCATTAGTCATTGCTCAACAGTCATCAGTTTACCTTTGCGTTCTTCGCTGTTCTATTTCCCATCGCCTATTCCCTAAACCTTGCAATTTTCATCAATACAATAAGCTGATTGATATGTACTAGCACGTTTACCAAACAGACTATAGCGATGGTCACGAATTTGTTCGTAGAAGCGTAGATGCGAAGCGACTTGTCGTAAAACATCGCCTGTCCATTTTCCTCCCGGTAAAGCTTGATACGCCTCTAAAAAAATACTACCAAGCGGCAACAGGCGACCAATTTCTTCAGCTGCATTACTGCCTTGCCAACGTCTATCAGGTACATTTGCATCAATTAAAATTACCCCCTGTTGGCAATCTTGCTGTGTAATATTCCATTGAGCCAGGGTTTGCTCATCCTGCATGGGAACGTAACGAAAAATTTTACCTTGGTCTAGAACCTCTAGTAACTGTACCAGTGTAACGCAGAGATTACAGTTACCATCGTAAATAATACAATAATTCATCAGCAATAACCATTATCTATGTTAACAACTATATACAAAATATCTTAATATGTGATTAATTACTGAACCTCATTCTAATTAAGTATTATTGTTTGATAAATGCTCAATAAATACACGTTTTAATAGATGCCTGTTAATCTGTTTAAAACACAGAGTACATTTTTACGCTGAAACCTAAAATCTTGTGGGTGAGAATGATGTCGGAAAAGAAAATCCTGAGTGTCGATATAGCTCAAGAAGATCCTTATGGGGAAGTTCTGCCGCGATCGCCAGTGATTTCTAGTTACCATAATAAGTGGGAAGGTTTGCGTTTTGATGTTCACCAACAGCCGAGCCACGAAACCCCAGAACACTTCATTCAACAACACCTGATTAGTATCAGTCTCAACCCACAACTTGTGAAAGCAGAGCGATTTTTTAACGGACATTTTCAAGAAGAAAATATCATCAATGGAGACGTAGCTATTATCCCTGCTAATATCAATCACATATCACGCTGGCAATCAGACACGGAATTTATTACTGTCAGTATAGAACCAGCTTTCTTGAAAAGAGTGGCAATAGACACAGGAGATTGGCAAGAATTTGAAATCAAACCACGTTTTGCAGCTCCAGATCCATTAATTCACCACATCGGTTTAGTACTCAAATCAGAACTAGAATCTAATGGTGATGGTAATCGTGTTTATATTGAATCTCTCACAAATACCCTGTGTGTTCACCTGCTCAAAAATTATTGCGTAGCTAGTAATACCAATCTCTATTATTCAAAGGATAGAGGCCTTTCCCATTGGAAACTCAAACAAGCAATTGCCTACATTAATGACAATCTCGATCAAGATTTAACCTTGGCAGAAATTGCAGCGGTTGTGGATATGAGTATGTACCATTTTTCACGCCTATTCAAACAGTCAACAGGCTTTGCACCACATCAATATGTGATGAATTGCAGAATTGAGCGAGCCAAAAAACTTTTGATTCAGACTAACCAATCGATAGAAAAAATCTGTGAACAAATAGGCTTTCAAAGTCAAAGTCACTTCACTAATGTCTTTCGCAAAATCATGGGTATCACACCTAGAGCATACAGAGAACAAGTCAAAATTTAAACTTTTGATAGTTGACAGTTAACTGCTGACTGTTGACTAATGACTAATGACTCTGAACTCTTAACCTATGAAATACAAACTTTTAGGCAAAAGTGGACTGCGGGTTTCTGAACTGTGTTTGGGAACTATGACCTTTGGTGAAGACTGGGGTTGGGGTGCGTCCAAAGATGAAAGCCAGAAAATCTTTGATACGTTTGTAGAAGCTGGTGGTAATTTTATCGATACTGCCAATGGTTATACCGATGGTAGTAGTGAAAAAATTGTTGGCGAACTAATCGCCAAAGACCGAGAACGCTTTGTACTAGCGACAAAATACTCTTTTCCCCTGCGCATGGGTGAACACAAAGGTGACCCTAATGGTAGCGGAAACCATCGCAAAAATTTGATGCAATCTTTAGAAGGTAGCCTGAAACGCCTGAATACTGACTATATCGACTTATTTTGGTTGCATGCTTGGGACTTTACCACCCCCATCGAAGAAGTGATGCGATCGCTTGATGATATGGTACGTCAAGGTAAAATACTTTACATTGGTATTTCTGATACTCCAGCTTGGATTGTTTCCCAAGCCAATACTATTGCTCAATATCAAGGCTGGACGCAGTTTGTGGCTCTGCAAGTTGAGTATAGTTTGATTCAGCGCACCCCAGAGAGAGAGTTGTTACCTATGGCTAAAGCTTTGGATTTAGCTGTGACACCTTGGTCGCCTTTGGGGGGTGGGGTACTAACAGGTAAATATAATAAACCTCTGCAACCAGGGGAAGAACAAGGAAGACTAGCAAATGCAGCATTAGGTAATATTTCTGACAGAAGTTTAGCGATCGCGGAAGTAGTTGGTCAAGTCGCCGCAGAAATTGGCTGTACATCCTCACAGGTAGCTTTAGCTTGGTTACGCGCTCAAAGCAGTGTAATTATCCCCATTATTGGTTCTCGCAAACTCACTCAGTTGCAAGATAACTTAGCCTCTGTTGATATCACTTTATCACCAGAACATCTGCAACGCCTGAATGCGGCTAGTCAAATTGAGCTAGGCTTTCCTCATGATTTCTTGCAAAATGATGCCATTCGCGATCGCCTATTTGGTGGTACATTTAGCATCATAGATAACCATCACAGTTAAATTTATCGCAAAAACGGCATTGCATTAGCATATTTAGCTATTTTGGGCATCTATCGTCAGTTTTCTTGCTTCCATAGCCGCTATCTATCGTCAGGAAGTTTCGGACAACACACTATTCGCAATAGTATCTGTAGAGTGAATTCTGACAAGCCATTAGATAGAATCATGAGTGAAAATACTCTCTCCACACGTTTGTACCCTACTCGCATTGACATTCCTGCTGAAGTCAGAGAGCAAGTTGTTAGCCTCCTCAATCAGACTTTAGCGGCTACGTTGGACTTGAAAACTCAAGCTAAACAAGCTCACTGGAATGTGAAAGGCACTGATTTCTATCAGTTACACGAATTGTTTGATGAACTTGCAGGCGAGTTGGAAGAGTTTGTTGACATGGTGGCAGAAAGAGTCACCGCTTTAGGCGGATATGCTGTTGGTACAGCTCGTTCAGCTGCTCAAAATTCTATCCTGCCAGAATATCCGTTTGATATTTTGGATGGTCAAGAACACGTAGCAGCTTTAGCAGACCGCTTTGCACCCTATGCCAAGCATATCCGAGCAGCGATCGCTAAAACTGATGATTTAGGTGATGCTGATACTGCTGACCTTTACACCGAGATTTCCCGCACCATTGACAAACGGTTATGGTTCTTAGAGGCGCATCTACAAGCATCAGCAGTCAAAGCAGGAAATGGTGCAGCTAGTGCTAAAACTCCACAAACAGCGGCAGTGAGATAAATATTTTTGGGGAATTTCTATCTTTCCAACTGAATAGTATCCTTTTGGTAAGTACGCCACTTTTGAGTGCGTACTTTTCATTTTGTATGGACATATTTTACTATTTAGATAGTTCAAATTTAGACAAAAGTTTTAGTAATTCAATTACTTAAATATTAGGTTAAACGCACTAAAAGATTTTCATTTTTGCACTTTGATTAGGCATACAAAGCGAGGTAAATTTATGTCTCCTAATACCATTAACTACCTAATTCATGATCGCAGCGATCGCGGTCGCAGTCAAACTGGTTGGCTCGATAGTTACCACACATTTTCTTTCAGCAGTTTCTACGATCCCAATCGGATGGGATTTCGTTCTTTAAGAGTGATTAACGATGACCGCATTGCACCCGGTGCCGGATTTCCTACCCACGGCCATCGGGACATGGAAATTTTGACCTATGTGTTATCAGGTGCGGTAGAACATAAAGATAGTTTGGGTACAGGGTCAGTCATTCGACCTGGAGATGTCCAAATTATGAGTGCTGGTACTGGTATTCAACACAGTGAATTCAATCACTCCCAAACAGAACCACTCCACTTATTGCAAATCTGGATTTTACCTGATCAACAAGGACTAACACCCAGATATGAGCAAAAAGCCTTTTCCCCAGAAGAAAAACGCGGTCAAATCCGCCTAGTTGCTGCTAAAGATGGACGCGATGGTGCTGTTACTATTCACCAAGATGTAGATATCTACGCATCTGTTTTAGAACCTGGTGATGTAGTTACTTATCATCTCAAAGCCAGTCGTCATGCGTGGTTACAAATTGCTCAAGGTGTTGCTACTTTGCATGGGGAAGAATTGCGAGCCGGTGACGGTGTGCAAATCAACGGCGAAGAACAGTTAGAAATTGGTACTGACATTGGTACAGAATTTTTGCTGTTCGATCTAGCTTAGTGAGGAATTAATTGCACGCAAGTTGATGATTGATAGCATCTAAATAACCTTCAGGAGTCAAAATATGATAAATATTTTGACTCCTAATTTTTAGCTAATACCCCTACACCCCTTTCAAGTCAGAGAGGCCGGGGGTGAGGTCAAAAAGCACTCATCAAACTCACACTAAATTACTAGGAGACGCAATGATTCGTGTCTCTACACTATAATTTTGGACTATTAACTCGTAGCTGCAACCAACTTTTTCTTCATGGGACGTTTACGATCTGATTTTTTCTTCAGTCCTACAGCTTGAGCTTCATCGCTATCTGAACCGTATTGTCCGCGCACTACTTCTTTCAGTGCTAACACCGCATTATGAAATTCCCACTCAGCTAATCGAGCCGCATCAGCAGCAGCACGGTATAAAGTTAGTCTTTCTGTTTCGGTTTGTTGAGAATTTAACATACTCTGATAAGCTTGCTGTAATTTAACAGCAGAAGCATCATTACGGCTAGTTTCATAATTGTTGATAGTTTGCAAACCGTGGAGTGAATCAATGTCTTGGCTGAGAGTTTGAGGAGACAGACGGCGATTTGTATTTTGGATAGTCATTGGTATATCCGTGGTGAACTCTATATTTAGAGTGTCAATTGCAACCACAATTTGCATGAGTAAAAGCACGTAAAAATAAAGTTATTCAAGAAAAGAGAGAATATTTAATTTATTGTCAGGCGATACATTATCAATGTCAGACGATACATTATCAATGTCAGACGATACATTAACAATGCAAGGCGATACATTAACAATGCAAGGCGATACATTACCAATGTCAGGCAATACATTACCAATGTCAGGCAATACATTAACAATGTGAAGCAATACATTGCCAATGTCAGGCAATACATTTGTAATGTAACAGTGAAAGAAAGCGATCGCACTCTAGAATAGACCTACCTTTTCACGGGATCTGGAAAACCCCTCTCCAAACTTCTCCCCTGCAACTGTAGAGACGTTGCATGCAACGTCTCTACATTTTCCCCTTCCTTACTAGGGAAGGGGGTTAGGGGGTTAGGGGGTTAGGTTTCACGTTAACTTTTCAAAATAACGTGAAAGTTAGGTCTAATAAACAAGCGATCGCTCCTGTGCAATGAAATAAGTCTTTAATCTGCGTCGTTAAGCTCGACTAAAATTTTATCAAGTCTATCGTTAGCTTCCTTGGCAAGTTTAGTGCATCGCACACTAGCAACTATTCCTCCGGTGGTGGTAACAGTTCCCTCTGAAGTTTTGCCCGAAAGCAGTAACCCAGCACCCACTAAACTCACTAAGAAAGACATACCAGTAGCAAATAGAGTTAAGTTAAAACTATAACGGGCTTGGCGCAGACGTTCCATAAAAACTTCCTGGTTAAAATTGGATTCAGAGTTAGAAGATACCGTCAACTTAGTCATTAATTTATCCATCACTCAACTGCTTAAAGTCTCGCAGTTGAGCAATTAGAGTTCAGCCAAAGACTGGCTTTGTCACAGCATGACTTTTGCATGAGTTTGGCTTTTATCATAAAATTTGGGGTGGCTTATCCGAATGAAGTTATGCCACAAAATTCGCTCATAGCTTGTGCAGCAGGTATCGAAAAAGCAAGAACTGCTCTAAATCGTAAAGGTTGGAGTCAACAGCAGTTAGCCAGAGAATTACAGATAAGCCGTCAACCTGTTGATAATTTTTTTATTGGTAAAGCTGTAAGAAATGATATTTTCCGTAATATTTGCCTAAAGTTACAACTTAACTTGGAGGAGGTCACTGGTAGAGTTCAGCAAGAAGAACAAACAGTCAACACTTCTATTGATGAACTGGTGCAACAGGTACGGGAAAAGATTAAACCTTATATCCAAGAGCTTTGCGGTAAAATGCGAGTGCTGGATATGAGTCAGCCTATTGAGTCAAATGACATTTACACTGATGTCAATATTCTGGAAGAAATTACGGCACTCCAAGCGCGTGAAAAAATAGCTCAACTGTTAGAAAACTCTAATTGGGAAAATTTTGAGCGTATTGGGTTGGGTCGGGTTGTACAAGAGCGAGTGTCAGGATTGGAAGCTGTTAAGCAATACTCCAAACTGATGATTTTAGGAAAGCCGGGAGCGGGTAAAACTACCTTTTTAAAGCGAATAGCAATGCAATGTAACTTAGGGTGCTTTTTAGGCGATCGCGTTCCCATTTTCATCACCCTCAAAGCATTTGCGGAAGAACCTCAGCAACCAAGTTTACTGCACTACATAAATGAACAATTTGCTCTCAATGATATTTCAGCCCAGGAGATAACTAAAACAGTATTGCGTCAGAGTCGAGCAATAATGTTGCTTGATGGGTTAGATGAAGTTAAGCAAGCAGACAACGATAGAGTTATCAGAGAAATTGAAAAGTTTTCTACTCAGTATTATGGCAACTGTTTTTTGATCACTTGCCGGATTGCTGCCAATGAATATAAGTTTAAAAATTTTACTGAGGTCGAAGTTGCCGACTTTGATGAAAAACAGATTACCGAGTTTGCTAATAAATGGTTTCAGACTAAAAAAGACCCCATAAAAGCCCAAAAGTTTATTGAAAAGCTGGAACAAAATCTGCCGATTAAAGAATTAGCTACCAATCCCTTACTCTTGACATTGCTATGTTTGCTGTTTGGGGAATCAACAGATTTTCCTTCCAGCCGTTCTGAGCTTTATCAAGAAGGCGTAGATGTATTACTGAAAAAATGGGATGGTACGCGCAGTATTGACCGCAATCAGGTATATCACAAACTTTCTCTCAAACGTAAACAAGACCTCCTGAGTAAGATTGCCTTAGAAACCTTTGAGAAAGGAAATTACTTTTTCAAGGAAAAGGATGCAGAAGAATACATTAGTAATTACATTCAAAATTTACCAGATACCCAAAACGACCCAGAAGCATTGCTGTTAGAAAGTAAAGCAGTATTAAAATCCATTGAGGCACAGCATGGGCTACTAGTAGAACGGGCAAGGAGAATTTATTCATTTTCTCATTTAACGTTTCATGAGTTTTTCACCGCTAGAAATATTGCTTTAAGCCGTAATCCGCAGCAGGCTTTTCAACAGTTAGTTAGTCATATCACTGACAAGCGTTGGCGAGAAGTTTTCTTGTTGACTGTGGGAATGTTGGGTGATGCTGATGAATTGTTGCAATTAATGAAACATCGCATTGATAACCTAGTAGCAACTGATGATCAATTACAAAAGTTTCTAACTTGGGTTGAAGAAAAATCTTGTTCTGTAAAAACCAGTTATAAATCTTCTGCTATCAGAGCTTTCTACCTCTCCCTATCCCGCTCCCTCTACCTCGACCTATCCCGCTCCCTCTCCCTCTCCCTCTCTCTTTCCCGCTCCTTCGACCTCTACCTCGACTTCTACCTCTACCTCGACCTATCCCGCTCCCGCTCTCTCGACCTATCCCGCTCCCTCGGCCTATCCCGCTTCCTCGACCTATTCCGCTCCCTCGACCTCTACCTCGACTGCTCCCTCGACCTCTACCTCGAATTAAAGCCATTATTACAACAACTCAAAGACCAATTGCTCAACGTTTATGATCCAGACGCACCAGAAGCATTCAAGTATTGGTGGAAAGAAAATGGTCAAGCTTGGACTGAACAACTCAGAGCATTCATGATTGAGCATCGCAATATTGGTCATGATTGGCAATTCAGCAAAGAACAAAAAGAATTATTGCAGCAATATTACGACGCAAACAAACTACTAATCGATTGCCTCAACAGCGAGTGCTACGTAAGCCGTGATGTGCGACAGCACATTGAAGATACCTTACTGTTACCAGTTAAAACTATCCCATCCTGAAAAATTGTTCATCAAGTTAACTGACCCTGCGGGAAGTCCTAAGCGTTTAGTCTTCGTCACTTTGGTGATGAGAGCAGGGAGCGAGTCTTGATCTTCGCATGAGTACATAGCAAAATACTGCGGTTTATAGCTGAGTTTAATACAGACCTAACCCCCAGCCCCTTCCCTTGTAGGGAAGGGGAGTAAGTTTTAAAGCCTCTCTCCTTGTAGGCTACAGTGTACACATATCTTTGTGCTAAGTTCAGAATGTGGCTTGATCCCCCTAAATCCCCCTTAAAAAGCAGGGTGGTTTCATACAACCAGAGAAAAATAAACTTAGCTTTCAAAGCCTCTCTCCCCGTGGCTACGGTGTACACACAAGTCTAATTACCTAGCCCGACAACGTTTTGATCCCCCCCAACCCCCCTTACAAAAGGGGGGAATAGAATCAAAGTCCCCCTTTTTAAGGGGGATTTAGGGGGATCAAACCAAATTTTGCGCCTAGCACAAAGATGTGTGTACACTGTAGCTCCCCGTGGGGGAGAGGTTTGGAGAGGGGTCAAAATCTCGGTTACAAAAAGAAAAATCAAAACTTATAGATTTTTCTTTTTTTGTATGAAACCCCCTTCCCTACAAGGGAAGGGCAGGCTCATGGGTTGAGGTTTCTGGGGCTTTGATGTTAGCAACAATAGTTTTCAAACATCCTCCCACACCCCTACACCCCTACACCCCTAAAAAGCATATCGCTAGCGATGAGTAACCATCCTGTTATTAAACTCAATCAGGTTAGTAAGGTTTACAGCAATGGTACAGTTGCCCTCCAAGAACTGAATTTAGTGATTCCAGAATCACAGTTTGTCAGTTTGGTAGGTGCTTCTGGTTGCGGTAAGAGTACAGTGTTACGGTTAATAGCTGGACTAGGAAGTGTCAGTTCAGGAACTATTGATTGGGGAATAACCACCGCACAGCGCAAGCTAGCGTTTGTTTTTCAAGATGCAGCCCTCATGCCTTGGGCAACGGTGAGAGAGAATGTTTATTTACCATTGAAATTGGTGGGAATGTCACCGCAGCATTCTCATA
Organism: Trichormus sp. M33_DOE_039; assembly: GCA_015296085.1. GTDB lineage: Bacteria > Cyanobacteriota > Cyanobacteriia > Cyanobacteriales > Nostocaceae > Trichormus. The sequence continues at coordinate 34,574 of DVDT01000004.1, forward strand.
TCTTGGTACAGCAGGCGTTAAAACTTGTAGGGTTAGAAAAATTTGTGAATAGTTATCCCCGTGAGTTATCGGGGGGAATGAAAATGCGTGTCTCCATTGCTAGGGCTTTGGTGACTCAGCCCAATATTTTATTAATGGATGAACCTTTTGGGGCTTTAGATGAAATCACTCGCAGTAAACTGAACAGCGATTTAGTGGATTTGTGGCTGCAACATCGCTGGACAGTGGTTTTCGTCACCCATAATATTTATGAAGCGGTATATTTATCACATCGGGTGTTAGTCATGGGGACAAGTCCCGGACGTGTGGTAGCAGATATTAATATTGATGTCCCCTTTCCTCGTGGTGAAGATTTTCGCACCTCATCGTTATATAACGAATATTGCCGAGAAGTGTCGCAGCATTTAGCAACCGCTATGAGATGTGGGGATATGGTAGGATTTTGAACCGCTAATAAACATCAAGAAGCATCATGAAGATGTTGTTTGCTCGTTCTCCTGAATCAAAAAAGAAATCTCAAAAATTTATTTCGGTGGAAGTTGTAGCCCCGATAGTAGTGGGCATTTTCGCACTTGTTTTATGGGATATATTTGTGCGGGTGACACAACTGCCACCCTATATTTTACCTAGTCCTTTATTAGTCTTACAAACTTTAATTACTGATTGGAGTGAACTATTTCCTTCACTATTAATTACCCTGCAAATTACAGTTATCGCTTTTATAGCTGCGGCGATTTCTGGGTTATTAATTGCGATTTTGTTTACCCAGAGTAAATGGATTGAACGCAGCTTATTTCCCTATGCAGTTATTTTACAAACAACACCGATAGTAGCGATCGCACCACTGATTATTCTCTGGTTAAAAAACAATACCTTTGCTGCTCTCGTTGTCTGCGCCTGGATAGTCGCCTTCTTCCCCGTTGTCTCTAATACTACCCTAGGCTTAAAAAGCGTAGACCCTAACTTACTCAATCTCTTTCAACTCTACAAAGCTTCCCGATGGCAAACCCTCATCTATCTGCGCTTACCCAGTGCTATGCCTTATTTTTTAGGCGGATTAAAAATTAGTGGTGGTTTAGCATTAATTGGGGCTGTTGTCGCCGAGTTTGTCGCGGGTACTGGCGGAGAAAAATCTGGCATCGCCTACCGCATCTTAATCTCCAGCTACAATCTACAAATACCCCGGATGTTTGCCGCCTTATTACTCACCACAGGTTTAGGTGTACTGATTTTCGCTGCCCTAAGTGCCTTATCTGACTTTATATTAAGTAAGTGGCACGATAGCTCCATCAACCATGATTAAAACGCAGGGGAACGCGAAGGAAAACGGAAAGTTATGCGGAGTCTCTGCGTATCTATGCGTTAGAAAAAGGATATAAGCTAATGGCAATCGATACTCTCATTAACACCCTCGAAAACATAGAAACTATTACAGACACCCACCAAGTAGCAAAATTATCCCAAGACTACCATACATTTAGCCCAGTCTTAGTCCCCAAGCTTGCAGGTAAAGTTGGGGATATTGTAGTCCGTCCCGCTAACGAACAAGAAGTCATAAAAGTAGCTGCTGCTTGTGCGAAATACCGTATACCTATCACAGTCAGAGGTGCGGGAACTGGAAATTATGGTCAATGCGTACCCATGCACGGTGGCGTAATTTTAGACATGACCAAAATGCAAGATATCCTCTGGGTAAAACCGGGAGTAGCACGGGTAGAAGCAGGGGTGAAATTGGCAGCTTTAGATAAAAAAGCGCGAGAAATTGGCTGGGAAATGCGGATGTCTCCTTCTACCTACCGTACAGCCACTATTGCGGGATTTGTGGCTGGCGGGAGTGGGGGTATTGGCTCAATTCAGTATGGATTATTAGGCGATCGCGGTAATCTATTAGCATTAAAAGTTGTCACCGTAGAAGATGAACCTCGTGTGATTGAGTTGCGTGGTGACGATGTACAGAAGGTAAACCATGCTTGGGGTATTAACGGCATTATTACAGAAGTGGAAATTCCCTTGGGGCCTGCTTATCCTTGGGCTGAGGTCATTGTCACCTTTGCAGATTTTATGACAGCCGCTAAGTTTGGGCAAAGCCTAGCTAACGCCGATGGGATGATGAAAAAGTTAATTAGCATCTTTGCGTCGCCCATTCCCCAATACTTTCATCCCCTCCAGCCATATATCCCTGAAGGTACTCACCCAGCATTTCTGCTCTTAGCTGAACCCAGTTTGGAATTATTACCAGGGTTAGTACAAAAATATGATGGACAAATTACTTACCAAAAACCAGCCCAAGAAGCAGGTAAAGGTTGGAATTTAGCTGAATTTACCTGGAATCACACCACACTACACGCCCGAAATGTAGATACCAACATTACATACTTGCAAAGTATCATCCCCCCAGAAAAAGGTCTGCAATTAGTAGAGCATTTATATCATTACTTTGGCGATGAAGTGATGATGCACTTAGAATTTATTCGGATGAATGGTGCAGTAGTTCCCGCCGCTTTACAACTAGTACGCTACACCACAGAGGCACGCCTCAATGAAATTATCCACTACCATGAAGACCAAGGCGTGTTTATTGCTAATCCCCACACTTATATTATTGAAGATGGGGGCAGAAAAGTGATTGACCCTGAACAATTAAAATTTAAAGAAATGGTTGATCCCTATGGATTAATGAACCCTGGGAAAAGCAAAGTATTACCTAGTAAGTAATAAGGAAAAAGGCAAAATATTCTGTCTTTTGCCTTTTTTATTTTGCCTTACTTAGCCGTGCTAACAAGCTGACTCCAAGCTTTTACTACTGTCTGTACATCCTCTGGTAAATTATTGCGAGAAATATCGTTATACTGTACTGTACCTCTGCGGCTGGTGAGAGTGTAAGTAATAAAATCAGCCGCGCCTCCAGGTGCTGGATAACTTACATTCCGAAATATATTTTTTTCACGATTAATGACTCTTTGAAACTGACGTACCTGTGCTACAGTAACGCGCCGCACGCTCCTTTCGGAATCATTAGCATCACCAATTCTGACCCGAATTAATGTGCCATCATTAAGTAATACTGTTTCGTAGGTTCTGCCAGCAAAACCACCACTAGATATTTCTCTAAATACCATATTTCTATCTAAAGGTGGTGGTAACTCGCTAGCAGGAATCGGCACTGGACGTATAGTGCTAGGATTATTTTCTTTGATTCTCAATATAGAACCTGTATTGTTAGTGTGATAAACCCATTTTTGTCTTCCATGAGTCACCACAACCCGCCAACCAGGAACTAAAGCTTGAGTGCAAAGTTCATCTGGTTTTGGCAGTTCTAAACAACCATTACGCCAAGTTTGGCGACTATAATCAGTAATTTTGAGTTTGTTAATGGCAATTCCCTCTCTACGGCTGATATCTTGCAAAACTGCGTTAGCCACAGAGCGAGGTAAAGGAGCTAATTTCCCATTTTGTTTAACAACTGCCTGGGAATTTTCGGCTAAAAAATTTGCGGATAAAGCGGTAGCATTTTTTGTTAGAATGAAACCACTACTAACAGATAAAATACCAGTCAATATTACAGCAGTAAAAATTCGGGCTTGTTTAGTTTGCAGCATAAAATTATCACCTAAAAATCTGATTTAAAATCATCAGTAGGAGAAATATTAATCAACCAAGCTTGTCGAGTGAAGTAGGAGCGCAAGACCTTACATTCCTAACTTTGTACTTTTAAATAATCAGCACAAAATTTGCTTTCCCATTTAAGCTAAGTGGGTTGCTTTTTTCCTCTGTCTTATGAAGCAGATATAAAGATAGACACCAGTATATTAACTGTTTGTTCCGCAGTTTTGTATAAAAGTATGAATACAGGTAATAGTCAAGAGTAGGCGATCGCACTCCATCATCTCACGAATGCGATCGCCTGCCCAAATTAACGTACAGTTCCCCGCAAAGCCTCAGTATCAATGGGTGTGATCAGGAAAACTAACAACAGATTCCAAACAATGGCTGCAATTAAAGGCAGTTTGCGAATCAGTTTCACGAATTTTGGCAGAGAACTGCGCTCAATCTCTGTAATTTGCACGTTATAACCTGCACAGCGTTGCAAACGTGGGAAAAACTGCGGATGTTCGGTATTCAACATTACGGGAAATGCGCGTCCAGCAGTTTCATTAGTATTTTCCACAACTTGGCGATCAAATTCTGTCGCATTTAATCCCAGCGATTTGTAAAAACCAGCCCGTTCATGAACTGTCATGGTGTGGGTAGCAAATACCGACAACAAGAAAAAGCGACTCCACAGTCTAGCTTTCCAGGTTTTCCATAGTTGCGGTTGAGAACGTAACAGGGCTTTGAAAATATCTCCGTGGCGGTTTTCGTCCTGACACCAACTCTCAAAGTAACGGAAGATGGGGTAAAACTGGTTTTCCGGGTGCTTTTCTAAATGTCTGAAAATAATGATGTAACGCCAATAGCCGATTTTTTCTGATAGGTAAACGGTATATATCACCCACTCAATCGGGAAAAATGTATAGGTACGGGTTTTCGTCACCGTGGCTAAATCCAGGGAGAGTTTAAAATCGCCCATTGCTTTGTTGAGGAATCCAGCGTGGCGAGCTTCATCCCGCGCCATCAGTTGAAACATCTCCGCTAGCAGTGGACTACGGTTTTTCAGCTTGCGGGATAATTCCTTGAACAGCAAAAAGCCGGAAAACTCAGAAATACAAGAGCGTTCCAAATAATCAATAAACGACTTTCTGGCTTCACCTTCAATGTGTTCCCAAGACTTCTCAAACTCCTCATCCCGCACAAAATGGTGGCGGTTGTAGTCTGCGCGCATTTCTGCCAACATCGCCTGCAATTCTGTGTCCTGAGCAGATAAATCCAGGTTGGCAGCGGTTTCAAAATCTGTAGTATAAAACCGAGGCGTGAGTATAGTTTCTTTGCTGGGAGTTTTAATTCCTGGTTTGGGTAAGGTATTAACCATAAGTAATGCGGTAATCAAGTAAATAATTCCATAGCTATCAAGTTATGATAAGTGGAGTTCTTTAGCTAGCCCTCTTTACATTCCTTCAGCAAAGTGGGATATGCTCCTGAATAGGTTTTAGTTAAAAAGCTTTGAGAGACTGGGTTTAGATAGTTTATTAAGTTTTAAAACTGATATGCAAAAAATAAACTTAATAACTATAGAGTTATTAAACAGTGGTAATTACCATTACTCAAAGTTTGAGAGGTTTTAACATGGGTCGTCATTCCGATAATTCTCTGCGAGAATCTTCAAATCACACCATATTGCTGACATCACCTACCAATGCCATACCCAAGGATTCACGGCAACGAGTGCAGCAATTCATGCAGAACTTACAGGATGAGATTTGCAAAGGGTTAGAGCAAATTGATGGGGAAGCACGCTTTCACCAAGATTATTGGGAGAGAGCAGAAGGCGGAGAAGGACGTACCCGCGTGATTCGAGAAGGGCGAGTGTTTGAACAAGGTGGTGTGAACTTTTCCGCAGTGTGGGGAAAGAGCTTACCCGCAGCGATTTTGGCACAACGTCCAGAAGCCGCTGGACATGAATTTTTTGCCACGGGAACTTCAATGGTATTGCACCCCCGTAACCCCTACGTACCAACAGTACATCTCAACTACCGCTATTTTGAGGCTGGCCCTATTTGGTGGTTTGGTGGTGGAGCGGATTTAACGCCATACTATGCTTTTGCAGAAGATGCAGTTCACTTCCACCAAACGTTAAAAAATGCCTGTGATGTCCATAATCCAGAATATTACCCAGCTTTTAAACGCTGGTGTGATGAATACTTCTATTTACGGCATCGTCAAGAACAGCGAGGTATTGGCGGGATTTTCTTTGATTATCAAGATGCTAGCGGTAAGCTGTATGTCGGTACACAAGCAGATAGTCCAGCTGCGATTTACAGCCAAAAAGTGGGAAATGTAAAACGGAATTGGGAAGATATCTTTGCGTTTGTGCAGTCTTGTGGTCAGTCTTTTTTACCTGCTTACTTGCCGATTGTAGAACGGCGACAAGAAACAGAGTATAGCGATCGCCAGCGTAATTTCCAACTTTACCGTCGGGGTCGTTACGTCGAGTTTAATTTAGTTTACGACCGGGGAACAGTGTTTGGGTTGCAAACCAAGGGACGGACAGAATCGATTCTCATGTCTTTACCACCTCTAGCACGTTGGGAATATTGCTATGAACCAGAACCAGGAAGCCCAGAAGCAGAATTGACGGAAGTGTTTCTCCAGCCTAGGGATTGGGCGTAGAAAAGTAAAAAGTAAAAAGATTCTTTTCTTTTAACTTTTTACTTCAAACATAACCAAAGTTTTTTAATAATGAATGAGGTATTCGCTATGAGTAGCCATTTAGATTTGAATTTACGGGAAGGAACAAAACATTCCCATACTTTGGCGGAAAATACTGCGTTTATGAAATGTTTCCTGAAAGGAATTGTAGAAAAGAGCTTTTTTAGGAAATTACTGGCGGATCTTTACTTTGTTTATTGTGTATTAGAGGCAGAATTACAGCGATATCACAATCATCCTGTTGTGGGGTTGATGTACTTTCCTGAATTAAATCGTCAAGGGAATTTAGAGAAAGATTTAGCTTATTATTACGGTGAAAATTGGCGAGAGGAAATTGTCCCTTCTCCATCTGGACAAGTTTATGTGAATCGTTTGCGGGAAATTGCTAACACGCAACCTGAGCTATTAATTGCTCATGCTTACACCCGCTACATGGGAGATTTATCTGGTGGACAAGCATTGCGAAATATCGCCCGTTCCGCAATGGATTTACCCGCAGATCAAGGCACTGCAATGCACGAATTTGAACAAATTCCCACTCCAGAAGCAAGACGAGCATTTAAAGAAAAGTACCGTCAGGCGTTGAATTCTTTGGCTATAGATGAAGCCATGATTCAGAAAATTGTAGATGAAGCTAACTATGCCTTTGCTCTAAATCGCGATGTAGTTCATGAACTAGAAGCAGATGTGAAAGCTGTGGTTGGCGATCATATTTTTGACTTGATGACTCGCCAAGATAAACCGGGTAGCACAGAACATCCTCATGGACAAAGTAAGGAATTAAATTACAGCATTTAAAAGTGCTGAGTGAGAAGAATAGTTTGAATAAGTTTGTAGTAAGGACTTTAGTCCTTAGAATTTTCAGGACTAAAGTCCTTACTACGAACTTTTAATGACGAATTAAGAATTAGTGATTTTTATGAGCGTTCTGTCACAAGATGTTAGGTTTGATGCTGACTTGCTGAGAAAATATGATCAGCCTTTACCTCGATACACTAGTTATCCTCCAGCGACAGAGTTAACAGCAGATTTTCAAGAAGCTGATTTTAAAGCTGCGATCGCTGTTGGCAATTACAAAAAAACACCCTTATCTTTGTATTGCCATATTCCCTTTTGTGAAAGTGCATGTTATTTCTGTGGTTGTAATACCGTCATTACCCCGAATAAAACACTTGCTGAACCTTATTTGAATTATTTGATTCGTGATATTCAGCAAGTAGCATCTTTAATTGATCACCAGCGTACTGTTCAACAATTGCATTGGGGTGGTGGTACTCCTAACTATTTATCTTTGCGTCAGGTTGAAGCTCTTTGGTACACTCTGAATCATTGTTTTGATTTTGATGATGATGCAGAAATCTCAATTGAAGTCAATCCTCGTTTATTAAATAGAGATTACCTCTTTACTTTGAAAGATTTGGGTTTTAATCGCATTAGTTTTGGTATTCAAGATTTTAATTTCCAAGTACAGCAGGCTGTTAACCGAGTCCAGCCAGAAGAAATGCTGTTTCAAGTAATGGAATGGGTACGAGACGCTGGGTTTGCTAGTGTTAATGTAGATTTGATTTATGGCTTACCTTATCAAACTCTAGAGACTTTTAAAAGTACAATTCACAAGACAATTCAACTCAATCCAGACCGTATTGCTGTGTTTAACTTTGCTTATGTCCCTTGGTTAAAGCCAATTCAACGTTTAATTCCTCAACAGGCATTGCCATTGGCTGAAGATAAATTGGACATTTTGCAGATGTCGATTGCAGAATTAAGCAGCAATGGCTATGTTTTTATTGGCATGGATCATTTTGCTAAACCTAATGATGAATTAGCGATCGCACAACAAAATGGTCAATTACATCGCAACTTCCAAGGCTATACCACCAAACCAGAGTCTGATTTATTAGGGTTCGGCATGAGTTCAATTAGTATGCTACATGATGTATATGTACAGAATCATAAGCGATTAAAAAATTACTATCAAGCGATTAATGGTGACGAATTACCCATTGAAAAAGGAGTAAAACTGAATCAAGATGATATTATTCGGCGCACAATTATTATGGAATTAATGTGCCAATTCCAGCTTTCACCAGATAACATCGAAGAAAAATATCATCTGCATTTTGATAGTAATTTTTCCGAATATTTCCAACGAGAACAATTTCATCTGCGACTATTAGCAGCCGATGGTTTAATTAAACTTTCTCCGAATCATATTGAAGTCACACCAAGTGGACGACTACTCATCCGTAATATCGCGTCTGTATTTGATGTTTATCTACGTGAACGAGCAAGCAGCGGTTTTTCTCAAGCAATTTGAAACATTGGGCATTCATTGAAGATTTTTCTGGTTTGTATGTTTGGTTGATGGAGTGTAAGCGGATAATGTCTTTTAAACCTGCATATGAAGCGATGAATGAAACACTAGCAGAGCGTGCATCAAGAGTCCGTTGAGCTATCACTGTGTGGATTTGGCGAAAAATGCTCTTTTTTTAGCTGCTGTTGGCTTTCAATCGAACGAAACTTGGGAAATAAAGCAGGTGGCGTTGCTTGACGGAAAGCACCACAATAGTGCATTGTCATCACAGCTTTGAACGCCCAATGCTCTGTAGGCACATCAGAAAAAGGATTAGGCAAAGTCTCGGCTCGATTTTGCAAACAAGCATTAATAACTGGGTTTGATTGCGTCGGTTCAGTATTAGTAGGTTCTTGAGCTTGCCCAAGAGAAGTTGAGCCTGCGGTAGCTATTAATATGAATGTTGCTAGAGTTTTGTTAAACATGAATAGTTTTTTCTGAAGACAGAAACTGTTCTATTTTAGTTTCTCTGACTTTTCACGTTATGTGGAAAAGTTAACGCAAAACCTAATCCCCTTCCCTGGTAGGGAAGGGGGAAAATTAAAGCCTCTCTCCTTGTAGGGGTGTGTGAGCATTACAAGCTGCTGCGATCGCCTCTGTTGTGTCACAACCTGATGGACAAAAATGTGCTTACAATAAAAAAGCCGCTTAATTAGCGGCTTCTTTAAATATGGGCAGTACCAGACTCGAACTGATGACATCCTGCTTGTAAGGCAGGCGCTCTACCAACTGAGCTAACCGCCCGTTAATTTCACTAACAAATAATATAGCAAAATATTTTTAATCGCGCTAGTATTTTGAGGAAAAATTTTTTAAGTATTTTTGAGAACCTGTAAATGCCCTCTGGTCGAACGCACGATCGCATTACTTTATGGGCGTTGCCAGCAGTGGCGGGTGTGGCTTTCTGGCAAACTCGTAGTGGCAATGTTACTTTGTTGGTGGCTGGTGGATTTATGTTTGGCGGTTTGATGTTCGGCCCTGACTTGGATATCTACTCCCGTCAATACCAACGCTGGGGTTTTTTGCGCTGGATTTGGCTACCTTACCAAAAGAGTCTCCGTCATCGTTCTTTTTTATCCCACGGGCCGATTATTGGCACAACTCTCAGGGTGGTTTATCTCAGCAGCGTGATGGCTATCGTGGCAATTGTGATTGTAGTGATCGCTGAGAAGTTATGGAATATCACAGTTTCTTGGCAGGATATAGAGGGGACTGTAGGGCGATCGCTATCAACTTACGCTACAGAATGTCTGGCTTTATTCTTGGGCTTAGAACTGGGCGCAATGAGCCATTCTCTCAGCGATTGGGGCGGTTCGGCTTACAAACGGTTTCGCAAGCAAGGATTCAAGGGAATACTTCCTAGTGGCAAAATTAAGAAACGTAAAGTTACACGTCGCAGAGTAAGCAAGGGAGTAAAAGCCAATGACAAAGGACAAAAAACAAAATAATGCTGATACTTTGGCGGCGTTGCAAGAGTTAATTGATGTCGTGGCGAAATTGCGATCGCCTGATGGTGGTTGTCCTTGGGATTTGGTGCAAACTCCTGAAACACTTACACCCTACGTAATTGAGGAAGCTTACGAGGTTGTAGACGCAATTAAAAATGGTACACAAGCAGACATCGCCGAAGAATTAGGTGATTTGCTACTACAGGTGGTATTACAAGCACAGATTGCTAGTGAATCTAGTCAATTTTCTCTGCAAGAAGTAGCCCAAGGGATTAGCCAAAAGTTGATCCGCCGTCATCCTCATGTGTTTGGTGATGTGTCGGTACAGAATGCAGATGAAGTGCGGCAAAACTGGGAACAAATCAAAGCGGCGGAGAAAGGTGAAACCTCTCCAGATAGTCAAAAGTTGAGTACCAAACTCAGCCGTTACGGACGGACTCTTCCCCCACTCACAGCCGCAATGAAAATTTCCCAAAAAGCTGCGGAGGTGGGCTTTGAGTGGGAAAATATTGATGGAGTCTGGGCAAAGTTTCATGAGGAGTTAGAAGAATTTCAACAGGCTTTAGCTCAAGAAACACCAGAACGCCAACAAGCAGAATTAGGGGATTTGCTATTTGCAGTGATTCAGTTAGCCCGTTGGCATAATCTTGATCCCAGCGCAGCTTTACAAGGTACAAATCAGCGTTTCATTCAGCGTTTACAGAAGATGGAAGCAGTAGTTAAGCGTCCCCTTTCTGATTACAGTTTGGAGGAGTTAGAAAATCTTTGGCAACAAGCAAAAGCTCAATTGGCAAACGAAGGGCTTAGTGAGTAGGGAATGGGGAATGGGAAAATTTACCAATAGAGTAGCCACTGCCCATTGTGATATACGCCGTGACCTTGTAGCGTAATGCGTTCATCACCGGGGTGAACTTGAGCGATCGCCGCAATTTGATGCAGTGAATGTCCGCCATGTATGACAATCTTACCTACATTGTAAGGATGAACCGTTTTATTTCTAAAGCGTTTCATCACTTCCACATCGCCTAAATAATTTGGGTCACGACCATCAGTATATTCTTCATAAGTTAAATCCCAAATATTCAAACCCCCGCCCAAATGAGGTAGTTTTATTGGCAGAGTAAAAGAAATTGTCCGTTGAAAATCTATATTTTCTTCGTCTTGCCAATTGAGATTCTGATACTGTAAATCAAAATGAACTGATGCTGTTGATTTCGTAAAAATCGCAGGTGTTTCCCAAACATGAAATCCTGGCAGAGCAAATTCAGGGTAATAACTAACTGGTGCTTGTAATTGTTTTTCTAGAGAATTTTTAACTAACTCATAAATCTGACTAAAATGTTTTTGTAACAGAGGTTTATATTGTTTAGCTCTATTGTAATAATCACCTGCAAAGTCAGGTAAATTTAGAAAATCCAAATAGGACGCTGTTCCCAATGTGAAAAAACTAGCTGGTTCTTGTCCTCTAGTAATCCAATGTTCTTTTAAGCTTTGAATAGTTGCATAAACTTCAGCACATTGTTTTTCCGATAAGATTTGCTCTGTGAGAATTTTATGATCAAGGAATTGTTTAATAGTATTTTGTTGAGTCAGCAATGCTAATAACGAATCAGTAATTCGTCCATTGGCTCTAAGATCATAACCATCATATCCCGGCATCGGATTAGCTTCTAAACACCAATATTGATGGTCTTCAGTCACCTTAAAATCCCAACCAGCAAACTGTAACCCAAAGGCAGCAGTAGCTTGAATAATTTGTTTAGTTAGAGACTCAGGTAATTCCCAAGGAAAATATTTCGCCTCTTGATAAGAACGACGATAATCAACTTGCTGACAGTTAATAATTTCCGCGTGAACCTGATCCCCAACTACATGAGCGCGGACATCCGCACCAGCAACATATCTTTGCAGATGTACTGGCCCTTGGGATGGGTGAAAATCGAAAAATTCTTCTGCTTCAACTAAGCGACTATCGGCACGAATACCCGATGCAGGTTTAACAATGGTTTTACCCAGACTAGCAAAAGCTGCCAAAAGTTCGGGATCAGAACTAGTGAGGCCGGGGGGAACATTGAAACCCCAAGATTGCAAGGAATATTCATGCAATGGTTTAGAAGAATTATCAGTACGACCACCAGGACGATTAATCACTACGCCAGGAATATGTTCTAACCAAACACAAAGCGCAGCTAATAAACTCCGCCAACGCATAGCGGCAGCCGTGTCTGATTGCACACTGGAAAGGTCAATAATTCGGCAATAATAAGCACCATTGGGATCTAGAGTAAATTTTTTATCGCCTACACTCACCCAACTCATACCATCATCAGGAAGCGTTAACCGCCAGTCCCCTGAAACAATCACTTCGCGGAGATTAATTGCTTGTACCTCAATACCACGTTTACCAGTTTCACGGATGAAATGACGAAAAGTGCGGTCTGAGTCAATGCCAATGGCGTAAATCATGAGAATAGAACCTCCAAGAGTGCAGGAGCAAGAGCAGGCCAAACAAATTGAATTTGTTCCATTAAAGGGAAGGAATCAATACGGGCAATAGTTGCGGTTTCTAAGTTTTCGGAAATGCTCCAGGTGACAGTGGCGAATGTTAGGTCTAAATTTCTCATTAGGGAAATACTTTGTTGTTCTAGTGCTAAGTGTTCAAGGGGAACGGTGGTAGAACGCCAAGCTTTATCTTCTAAGACAACAACAATTTCATACCCAGGATCAATATCTGCCCAACGTCCCCGATAAGGCCCTTCTCCTTCAGGAATATTAGGGTAAGCGGTAGTGTTATAAGTAACTAAATCTTGGACGTACCATTGTTGATTAATTTTGGCAGTATGCGGCGGTAAAATTTGGGAAGAAAATATCTCAATATCGTTTTCTTGATAGCCTGCGCGTACTGCTGTTAACACAGAAGAATAGGAAGTTTTACCCCAAATACTATGTGTTGTGGGACGGTTAATTACTGGTGATTTATTTAGTGTGGCAGCCGCCCATAAAGTTGAGAGACATTCACCGTAGATAAATGAATCATCAAAACTGGTTCTGATGGTAGATGGTGATTGAATTCTCAGTAAAATCGGGATATCGGGAGTGACAAAAACCTGTCCATCTTCCATACCAATAGAGAATAAACGAGCTGCATCACAGACATCGAAAATATCAGCCGTGTAGCCAGCTTGCTGCACTAAATCGAGAACTTCCGTACAAAAGCGATCGCTGCGATCGCCTACAATGATTAAATCCATAGTTTTTATTGATGAGATGGGCATGGGCATGGGGCATTGGTACAGGGTAACAATCTCCTCACTTTCCCCTACACCCCTACACCCCCATACCCCTACACCCTTAAATTAGAAAATCGGGTTATTGCCTTTGAGCAAAGACTTAGAACGAATATTTTGTAATTGTGCAGGCAGAAGTAATCTATCGGCTGGCAAGATTACGGGATCTCTAGAGTTAAAATGTCCACCGCAAGGATTATCGCAAGCTTCTTTGTTATCAGAACCTTTATCAGACGCATCTTTACCTTTATCAGATGCTTCTTTCCCAGTCCCGCCATCTGTATTAAACACGGGTGATTTATGTAAATCTAACAAAGTATCGCGTCGGAAAGTATCTTGAATAAAAGGCTGTTTTTGACGAACGTTAACTTGTCCAGGTGCAGGCTGTTGGGCTTTAACTCCAGCTATTGTAGACAACATCATAGTCGGAACAGTGAGACTCAGCATCAACAAGAACCGAGCCGACAACATAGTTTTGATATTCATAATTTTGAAAACCTCATTGGTTCACAAAGTTGTTAATCAGCTTGTATTTTGTGATTTTGCAAGCTGTTACTGTCCAATAGGTTTGACTATGGTGTTTTATGCAGGGGTTACACCAATTCACAATTCAAAATTACGCCTGATGTGAATTAGAAAAACCTTCTATATCCAAAAAATAGCCTATGCTTGGAGCTAATGAGACTCGGTAGGGGCGGGTTCACCGGGATCATCGTTAATTGTTCATGATATTTGATTAACCCGCCCCTACAAATGTCCACGGAATTATAAGATTTTAATTCACATTAGACGTAAATTAAGAAATCCAGATTTCACAAGCTCCCCTACGTCCTCCGCTTCTTCGCTTTCCACGTTCCACCGTAAACGTAAAATGGGTTATTTTCACTCACATCAGTCCAACATTGAGGACAGACAAAAACCCACCCTCCACCTAATTCAAATTTCACTCTATACAAAATCGGTGCAGGGTAACTGCACCGATCGCATAATTTAACTCTATTTCTACCAGACATTACCCTCACGCCAATGCTGAAGCTTGGGGTTTGGCAAAAATCATCCGTCCGGCTGTGGTTTGTAATGCGCTGGTAACTACTACCCGCACTTCACCACCTACATAACTTCTACCTTCCTCGACGACAACCATTGTGCCATCGTCTAAGTAACCAATGCCTTGGCTGGGTTCTTTCCCTTCTTTGAGAATCTTCAAGTCAAGGTTATCCCCTGGTAGATAGGTAGGACGAACTGCATTCACAAGGTCGTTTACATTTAACACTGGCACTTTCTGCACGCTAGCTACTTTCGACAGGTTGTAGTCATTGGTGAGGAGCGTACCGTTGATTTCTTGGGCAAAACGCACTAATTTGGCATCTACTGTGGCAATATCGTCGTAATCGGATTGGTTGATAATAATTCGATCTGGATATGCTTCCTTGACACGGTTCAAAATTTCCAGTCCGCGTCTTCCGCGCACCCGTTTTTGGTCTTTACTCGCATCAGCAACTTGCTGTAATTCCTGTAAGACAAACTGGGGAACGATGATTTGTCCTTCTAGAAATCCAGTTTCTAGTAGTGTTTCAATCCGACCATCGATAATACAACTGGTGTCTAAAACTTTGGTACTAGCGGGTTTGAGTGTCCCTTCTACTACCATCGTTTCGACTGTATTAGGATTAATAAAGCGCAACAAACCCCTTCCGTGGGTGTCGGCTAAATTCATACCGGTGACTGACAGGATAATACTACCAACTACTGCTACTAGTGGTTTAATAAAACTAAAGTCGGCTGGAATTGGCAGTAAAAATAATGGAGCTAGCATTAAGTTTGCTAACAATAACCCAATCACCAAGCCAATGGCACGCGTTAGAATTACTTCTAGAGGCATTTCTCGGACTTGGGCTTCTAAACGGCGGTAGGTCGTTTGAAAACTCAGCCCGACAGCACCGCCAATGATGGCGGCAAAAACTGCAACAGTAAGGCGTAAAGCATCGAGATTCGTAACGCGATCTAACGTCCCGTTGGGTAGTAGATCGGTGCTGTAGAACCCGATGCCTGCTGCTGCCAGGATAAATGAGAGAATGATAATAGCATCAAGCATGGTTATGATGTATTCCTGCGATTGTTTTACTCAATCAAGTCAAATAATGTGAATTTACTCATTGAGAGCAAGCAATATTTAATTAGATTAGAGTGTGATGCAGGGAATGTCTGCAAATATTATAACTAAAGACCTTTCTCTTAATATTTTTCATAGTTTTGTCAAAAAACAATAAAAAGTTGTAAAGAAACTACTTATTTTCATTATTTCTAATTTTCTGTCAATAAAATTCTTTTTTCTACACAAAAATGCCACAAGTTAATGACTATAGCATTGTCAGTTCTGCTTATATACACATTCCGTTTTGCAGGCGACGGTGTTTTTATTGTGATTTCCCGGTGTTTGTGGTGGGCGATCGCTTGCGGGGAGAAAATTCTGGTAACATTTCTCGATATGTTGAAGTATTGTGTCAAGAAATCGCTACTGCACCAGTTTTTAGTCAACCACTGCAAACTATTTTCTTTGGTGGTGGAACTCCTTCGCTGTTATCCACAGAACAGTTAGCACAAATCTTAAAGATATTAGAAAGGCGGTTTGGTATTACTGCTCATGCTGAAATGTCGATGGAAGTAGACCCTGGAACATTTGATTTAGACCATATTACAGGCTATCGTGATGTGGGTGTAAATCGGGTAAGTTTGGGTGTACAAGCATTGCAAGCAGAATTACTCAAAGTAGCTGGGCGATCGCACTCGGTAGAAGATATTTTTGCAGCTGTAGAATTAATTCACCAAGCAAAAATTCCCGAATTTAGCATAGACTTGATTTCTGGACTGCCGCATCAGTCTTTAGATCAATGGCAGGATTCTCTCTCCAAAGCGGTAGCAATCGCACCCACTCATATATCTATATATGATCTCACCATCGAACCCGGAACACCCTTTGGTCGTTACTATCAACCAGGAGATACTCCCCTACCCACAGATGAAACCACTGTCAAAATGTATCAACTGGCGCAGCAAATCTTAACATCTGCGGGTTATGAGCATTACGAAATTTCCAACTATGCCAAACCAGGACATCAATGTCAACATAATCGGGTGTATTGGGAAAATCGCCCTTATTATGGCTTTGGCATGGGTGCGGCGAGTTATCTAGAAGGGAAACGCTTTACTCGTCCACGCACGACTAAGGAGTATTATCAATGGGTGGCAGCAGGTTGCGTGATTGATTGTGAAGTCACACCATCAGAAGAAATATTATTAGAAACTTTAATGTTGGGTTTACGTTTAGCTGAAGGGGTGAATCTAACCGCACTCACTCAAAAATTTGGTCAACAGCAACTAGAGGTAATTTACAAATGTCTCAACCCATACGTTGAACAAGGTCTGGTAGAAATCACCAAGGGAAGATTGCGGTTATCTGACCCCCAAGGGTTTTTATTTTCTAACGTGGTTCTGGCAGATTTGTTTAGTAATTTAAGTTAACTCGTCTTAATATCTTCTTAATCCTGCTTTGATTCCGGGTTGGTAGGTTTTCCTAGCATATGTGAATCAGAGTAGCGGTGAGTATGGAATTTATCAATGGCGATCGCCTGCTCAAACGGCGTAATTTTTTGCTGGGTGCAAGCTTCTTGACAGGTTTAACAGTCGCTAGTCAATGGCAGCCTGTGATGGCGCGAGGGAGGTTTTCTGACTATCCATTTAAGCTGGGTGTTGCTTCTGGTGATCCTTTACCCGATAGTGTGGTGTTATGGACTCGTCTTGCCTCAGAACCCCTGAATGGCGGCGGAATGCCACCTGTAAATGTACCCGTGCGTTGGCAAATTGCACGGGATGAAAACATGAGACAGGTTGTACAGCGAGGCACAGTTTTGGCAATGCCACAGCTAGGTCATTCCGTCCACGTTGATGTGCGGGGATTAGAGCCTAATCGTTGGTACTGGTATCAATTTGCAGTTGGTAGCGAAGTTAGCCCCATCGGTCGCACGCGTACAGCCCCCGCAATTTATAGTTCCATTCAACAGCTAAACTTTGCCTTTGCATCCTGCCAAGATTGGCAAAACGGCCTCTATACAGCCTACAAACACATGGCGAAAGAAGACCTAGATTTAGTTGTGCATCTAGGCGATTACATCTATGAATACGGCCCCGAAACTGGTGCGCCACGTCAGCATATCGGCCCAGAAATCATTACCCTAGCTGACTACCGCAACCGTCATGCACTTTATAAAACCGACATAGATTTACAAGCCGTTCATGCTAATTTTCCCTGGGTAGTTACTTGGGATGACCATGAAGTAGATAACAACTACGCCAACTTAATCCCCGAAGATAGCCAAACCCCAGAAGCCTTTGAACAGCGACGAGCCAATGCTTACCAAGCTTATTATGAGCATATGCCATTGCGCTTATCTTCCCTACCCAGGCAATCTAGTATGCTGCTGTATCGGCGGTTGACCTTTGGTGATTTAGCGGAGTTCAATGTCTTAGACACGCGCCAGTACCGTACAGACCAACCTTGTGATGATGGACTCAAACCTTTATGTGATGCAGCTGTAGCTCCCCAAGGGACTATGACAGGTGCAGCACAAGAGGATTGGTTACTTCAGGGACTAGATAAATCACAAGCACGCTGGAATGTAATTGCCCAGCAAACTATATTGGCTCAATTTGATTTTGATCCTCGTCCTGGAATACAAATATTTAACGTTGATCAATGGGATGGTTACGTAGCAGCCCGGAGGAGGTTGTTAAACTTCTTAGAACAGCGTAAACCTTCTAACCCAGTGGTCATAACTGGCGATATCCATTCCAGTTGGGTATTTGACTTAAAAGCTGATTTTAATAATCCCTTATCACCAACCGTAGGGACTGAGTTTGTCGGTACTTCTATTACTTCCGATTTTCCTACTAGTTTTATTGCCCCAGTACAAGCTGCACTCAGTGGTAATCCACATACAAAATTCTTTGATGGTGCTTACCGTGGTTATGTACGTTGCAAATTGACTAGAAACGAGTGGCAAAGTGATTACCGTATTGTCTCCAGCATTCTTGACCAGAATGCTACTATCAGTACCCTAGCTTCCTTTGTAGTGGAAAACGGAAAAGCTGGCGCACAAAAGGCTTAAGAATAAACTTAAAATCAAGGCCAAGGGGAAGAGCGATCGCCTTTCCCTTCTGATCTACAACAAATAAAGTGTTGTGTTATATTGGCAGTACTTGCATTAGCCAAGTATTAAACATAGTTGAGAGTAAACTGTTATCGTAATCCAAAAGCAACTAATTAATTCACAAATCAGGTCTCCTCAAGTCTTCTTGATTGACCATGAAAATAATAATCGGGGACTCATCGATACACATGAGGCTCTACAACTAGCAGAAAGCCTAGAGCTTGACCTAGTTGTAGTTTCCGAAGGTAAAGATGCCCCAGTCGCCAAGATTGTCAACTACGGTAAGCTTCAGTATCAAAAGAAAAAGCGTCAGGGACGCAGTGCTAAACCTACGGTCAAGGAAGTTCGGCTTCGTCCGAATGTAGGTGTGGCTGATTACAACTTACGCATCGAGCAAGCTGTTGGGTGGTTGAGTAAAGGCGATTCTGTCAAGTTTGTGATTCGTTTACGCGGTCGAGAACATCAATATCGTGAACAAGCTGGAGAACTGTTAGAGCGGATTGTCACTGCTCTAGGTCAAGTTGGTAAAGTCCAGTCGCTTGATAAACGTTCACTGGTTGCTCAAGTCATTCCTGCGTGATCTAGTCCTACACTGCCGCTAGTACGGTGAGTGTAGACTTCTCAGGGAATTCGGGTATCCCGTCAGATAAGAATTAAACTTTAAAGTCGGGATGCCCCACTGACTCATTTTTTATTATGATCACTGCGTTGTGTTGCGCTTCAAAGAACACCCGCACGCATATTGATACTATCGTTAATGCAGTTTTTGAGGGCATTACATAAATGCCTAGTTACCTATTTTAACATTTTTGTGGGATGGGCCGGACAGCTATTGGTGTCAATTTAAGGCAGATGCCCAAATGTCAAGAGACATAGAAGCAAATGTATGTGGTTACATTCGTAATGTATCCCTCTGAATTAACAATGTATGGCGTTACATTCGTAATGTATCACTCTGCATTAACAATGTATGGTGTTACATTCGTAATGTATCCTCTGCATTAACAACTTAGCCTTGACAAGATACTGGTGCAAGCAGTTTGGTAGTATGCTTTCTTGAGCATCGCCACATTAGAGACTTCCAACTAAAAAAATATACAATCGCTTTGGTAAGCAGGGGAAGCAGGGGAGGAAGAATACAATGATCATCTTTGCTCTGACCCATTGAATAATTTATTTTCTGGAAGTCCCTTAGAGTTCAATTAACTTGAAACCCCAAGGTTTGAGCGCGGCTAAAGCTATTTCTTGATCTACACCTTCATAAGCTTCCCATTCTAAAGGATGCTCTTTCGGGTGTCCGTCGCCGACATTCCCCGCAACTTTAATTATGGGACAGTTGACCAAGCGATCGCGCTCCAGTCCTTTTGGTAGAGCTAATTGGATTTTGTGACCCACAAACTTGACTGTACTAGACTCAGCTACAGATTGGCGAATTAAACAGATATCACCAGCCGTTCCCCAAGTGGTTTCGTAAATATGGAGGAACGAAATATATGTTTGTGGTTTGATGGTTCTTTTGAACACTTTCATGAGCTGTCATCCTTAAGCGAGGGGTGAGAAGTTCGTTAAAACACGATAATCCCCCACATACTAGCAGCCAGTCCTATAGCTGCGAAATGTTGCCAAAGCATATTTTTAAAAGGTTGTTTCGCAATCTTCTGCGTTAACACCATAGTTAACAACACGGAGAATATCAAAATGCTACCTTGCAAAAAGTCGATGACTGCGGGGTGTGCTACCAATATAGGTAATTGTTCGCCATGTAAGCCAAAGGTAGCAAAGGTGACAGGAATAATTTTTCCCCCTTCACCCAGACCCAAACGCAAGTAATGAGCTAAATTCCCTCCTAACACCAAGGGTAAATAACCATAGGCAAGTTCAATAAATGGTCGAGGCTTACGGCGGACGTTAAATAGTTTAATGCCACCATAAGCGATAAATACCACCGCCGCCGGAATTAATAAAGCTAGGATTGATATACCCAAATGTAGCCAAAACTGAGTTAAATCTAACTGTAAACCCAACCCAGCTTGTAACTCCGGTAAACGATGCAGATATATTCCGCCCAACAGCAACAACAATAACGCCACTTCATAGTTGTGAGGGATATGAGTTGTCCACAGTTCAATTCCTGGGGGACGCAAGTTGAATTCCACGGAACGATGGGGACAGGCTTTGAGACAAGTCATGCACAATACGCAATCTCGGTTATCTTCTAGCTGTGCAGGATGGGAATATAAAGGACAGCCATCTGTTTCCATCCCTTCGCCTTTTTCGGGGCCACCTTTATAACATTGATAGGTGGTACAAGTAGCTGAACATATTCCCTGCTGCGCCCGTAGTTCCGTCATTGAGAGTTTAGCAAATAAACCATTCATCCCGCCGATGGGGCAAAGATAGCGACACCAAAACCGCCTTTCAAACAGAGTAGAGAAAATCATTGCCCCAGCGGTAATTAGTAAGAGTAAACAGGCGGAAAGATAAGCGGTGTTTTCTAAATTCCAGAGTTCTTCCCACAAGAAAATTAATGTAAATAACCCAAATAAAAACCAACCGCCCCATTTCTCAGCTTTCTCTCTTGGCCAGCGTTGGAGTTGACGGGGAAAGAACCACAGGGATAACTTTTGGGTGATTTCGCCGTAAATCATGAAGGGACAAACAGCACACCACACCCGCCCCACAAAGGGGAAGATAAATAAACAGATAGGCCACCACCAAGCCCAAAATAAATTTAAAGCAAAATTGCGATCGCGTGTTTGCGGCCCGACAAACAACACACCTACGATCAATGCAAATGCCGCCACGGTAAAGCCATAATTAATTTTATCTGGCCACCAATCACTCCGTAAAAATCGCCGCAACCCAGGATACAGATTTAATAAATTCACCCGATATTGCTTTTTCTTGGTTTCCGCCGCCCAGAAAATCTCCTCTGTTAACTCCCTTCCTTTCCCTACTTGCACAATTGCCCGTTCTACAAGATTTTTCAACTCCTTGAGATTTCCAGGGAAATCGTAGGACTGAAGACGGCGCAAGGCTTCTGGCGTGATGCGGGGTTTAGCTACACCACGCGATCGCACATACAAACTAGTGTAATATTCCACCTGGGCTTGAATATCCGCCTTCCGCACCCGTAGCGGTGGGACTTTAATCACATGACCCACACAGCGTTCAATTTGAGATTGGGCTTTTTCAGCCACTATCAAAATCCTGGCTTTACTGGTGCGGGGTGCAGCTGTTGGTTCTCCCGTCCGAGTCACGGGGCTATATGTCCCGGTTTTAAGTAACTGCGCCACAGGTTGCAATAATTCTGGGGGTAACTCCTGAATATTGTTTAAAACTAAAGTTCCTTCCCTCAACCATTCCAACAGTCCCGGTTTTCCCCCAGCCCGACCAAATAAATCTGCGCCGCTAGTTTGCAAAATTCCACAATTAATTTTAATGATGGGTTCACGGCGTTTGGGGGAACTAAAGTGAATGAGAGCTGCAATATTATCTTTTTCTAAGCCTGGTTCGCCGAAAATTTCCACAGATTTCCGGTCAGCCGCAGCTTCTCGAATTTGTTCTCTTAATCGGACTGCGTAGCGACTTGTCCCCACAATTCCCCGTTGCGCTTTCGTCACCAAATAGGGACGTAAAGCCACGGAACGTTCTTGTTCATAACTTAAAGCAGATGTTACTTGGGCTAATTCCTGCGCTAATTGTCGAGACAAAACCTGTGTAATTTCTGGATACTGACTAACCACAGTGCGAAACTCAGCCGCCGGGACGACCCAGAGACGAGATTCTGTCACAGCGGTAATTGTATATGGAGTTGACTCATCTAAAAGTAATTCTTTGAGGTTAATGACTGCACCAGGAAGGAAGCCACAGGGAAAAACGGGGTTGTTTTTATTAGTAATCTCACTTTCTAGTTGACCTTCTACCAGAATATAAAGTGCTATTGGCGGAGTACCTTCTTGAATGAGACGACTTCCCTGGGGTATGACTTGTGATTGCATCAGGGGAGCGATCGCATTTAACACTGCTGATGAGAGAATTCCTAAAGTTGTACGTTCCTGTAGCCAGATAACCGTGTCTGGAGATGTCATCATGAGTTCCCCATTTTCCCTGCTTGCTGTATAACAGGAATTATCCCTGAAAACTGCTATGTGATGAGTGTAACGGATTTGCCTAATCTCTTAGTTCCCTTGCTGCTTTTGGGTTTAATTGTGCTGGCGGCAATGTTTTTTAGCCGTAGTCGTTAGCTGGAGGAAAATAAAAGCGATCGCATGATACCATTCAATACTCATGGAATGCGATCGCGGTGATTATGATGGGTCTAAACTTGTGAGAGGGCAGAATCAACTAATTTTTTCAATTTCAAGTATGCTTCCGGTGGTGTTAAACAATACTCATTGGTATTAGTATCATCTGGAAGACAAAATTCCCAGCTATCTGGATAGTAACGGACTACAAATGAAGGAATCAGTTTCAACTGTACTGCTTTTCTGCCCAGTTCTTCTGTCTTTTCTGACAAGGTAGCTTCGTCATGGAATAAGTAGTGACTCATAAGAATAACACCGATATCTTGACTCTATTGAATGGAATATCAGGTGTTGATCGAGTTGTTGGCTGCTGACCATCACCTTCAAAGGTGTTATAAACAGAAAATGTGAGGAACTTGTGAGGAATACAATTGATTTTTCCCATCAATGAGCGCAACATTTATGGGAGTTAATTGCTAGCATTTTTAAAGATTGGTTAATAAATCTTGATCGGCTATTTTGCTATCCAGTGTCCTAGGCAATTTGAATCCCAACACAACAATCATGATGCTCATATAAAAAACCAGCGACATCCATAAAAGGTGATTGTTGTGTAGATACCAAGCTGTAGCAGCTAGCGGAGCAAAACCTAAGCCAAAAGCTAATAAAACGGCATTCCGAATAGTTGCGCCTTCTTTTAAGCCGATAAAGTATCCTTCCAGCATGAAAGCGATCGCCGTTAAGCCCAAAAGTGGCAGTAACCAAATGACATAACTACTAATATGTTCATTCACTTCTGGATGATTAGTCAGGATACCAAATACTGTATCTGGGAAAATTACAGATGCGATCGCAAAACCTAGCGCAATAAATAAACTGGTAATTACAGAAATAACCAATAATGGCAGCATCTTTTCTGTTGTACCTTTACCCTGAAAATTACCCGTCAAGGTTTGTGTTGTTAACCCTACACCTTGAATAGTGAACTGACTCAACAGCGCAATTTGCAACAGCAATCCATTTTCTGCCAAGGTGATTGTTCCCATAGTGGCACTCAGATTAGTAAAGATGGCATAGGTAGAAATCAAGATTAAAAATCGCACCAAAATGTTAGTTTTGAGGACAACAGTATCTTTCAAAGCTATCCAATCAAACACTTCTTCTAAGGCGGCGGGTAATTTTGCCCACTGAATACTGAAACAGACTCCCACTAAACCAGTTAATAGTGCTAAATACTGACTGATTGCTGTCGCCAGTCCCGCACCCATACTTTCCCAACCCCATTTGACAATCATCACATAGTCCAGCAGCACATTAGAACCATTGCCAATTAAAGATATCAGCAACACCAGACTATTCTTCTCTCGTCCCGTAAACCAACCAATCAACACAAAGTTGAGTAACACCGCCGGCGCAGCCCAAATCCTCGCGTTGAAATAGTCAACTCCAGAGCTTTCAATTTCTGGTGAACCACTTAAAATCAAAAAGCCCATCTTTTGGATAGGGTATTGCAGCAATAGGATCAGTAACCCCAGTCCTAGCGCAATTAAAGCACTCCGCATCCCAACTAATAATATTGTTTTGTGGTCATCCATTCCTACCGCTTGTGCCGTGAGAGCATTGACACTAGAGCGTAAAAACTTTAACACCCGGTAAAGGTAGTCAAAAAGTATGGTTGCGAGGATAACTCCCGCCAAGTGACGAATATCTGCTAAATGGCCTAAAAAAGCAATGTCAACAATACCCGCTAAAGGCACCATCATGTTGGAAAGCACGTTAATGCTTGCCATTTTGTAAAATCGGGGCAAAAAGTCATACTGGAGTGAGACTGCTGCAAATCTCATAATTTGACTGTAATGGAGTTGTTGATGGAAATTGGAACTATTTTAGTGTAGGTGATAGCTAAGGATAAAAGTTGGATGGGGAGTTAAGCCAAATGGTGCAGCAATTTAGCTAAAACAGCAAGAAGCCTCCGGAACGGAGGATAAAGCCTGTCCGCCCAGATGTAAGTCACGGTCATAGAGGACGCAAGAAATCTACTACTATGCAGTCTGTTAGTTAGAAAGCTTACAGGCAAGTACAGTATCTGAATACAAAGAATATAAAAATTGCAAATCCCACTCCTGCATAAAACACACTACTAATTCCGCCAAAACCAAAAGCTATCCCCATCAACAAAGGCCCTAAGGTTTGCCCTAATCCAAAAAATGTGCCGTTAACGGATAAAATCGTCGCTAAATATTCTCTTGGGGCTAAATCTGCTAATAATGTTTGAATACTCGGAAAGCCAATGCCTAAACCAACACCAAAAATTGTGGTGGGAATTAATAAAAACCAAATACTAGGCATGAAGGGAACAATTAATAAAGCGACAGCATATAAAATAAAGGATGCTCTAATTAAAGTTGATGGTTGATAATGTCTACTTAATTTTCCTATTTGAGCAGATGTGATTGTGATAGCTACAGAAACACTAGATAGTAAGATTCCAATAGTCGCGGGTGGTGCTTTAAAGACATCATTAATTAGTTGGGGTAAGTAAGTTATATAAGCACCGTAGAGTAAAATAAAGTTACCTGCACTAGCGATAAACAAACCAAATAAACGGCGATTCTGCAAAACTTTTCCCGCATTTCTTAAATATTGTTTGAGGTTGCGATCGCCTTTTGGTTCAGGATTATCCAATACAAATAACACTAATAACGCGACAGGAATAGCTACGATAGGCAGCATAAAGGGATAATACCAACCTAATGTTGCCAATGCGCCACCAATAGTGGGATAACTCGCTGTACCAATACTACTAATGCTGGCATTGTAGCCCATCGCCTGAGTCCGTCTGGCTTCGGTGTATAAATCACCAATCAAGGTGATACTCAGAGATAGCAGAGAAGCCGCACCGATTCCTTGCAGCAGACGTAGCCACAGTAATAAATCAAAATTGCGGACTAATACTGAATCAACATTGCGAACAAAAGCGCAAGCAGTCCCAGCAATACCAAATAAAAATAGTGAAGGTACAATAACTTTTTTTCTGCCTAATCTATCAGCTAACACACCCAAAATAGGGCCTAATATCACCGTAGGAAATGTAAATACTGTAATCAGTAAACCTAGATTCTGAGGGTCTATTCCTAAGGCTTTGGCTAGCTGTGGAAAGGCCGGAGTTATACTAGAAACTCCCATGACAGCGATTAATGTGACTGCACAAATAATCTGAAAATTTAAATCTTGAAATACAGGTTTACGTGGTTCTAATTGTTCAGACTTTTCTAGTGAATTCATAATAATATAGGGAACAGGTAATAGGTGAAAGGTGATATTACGATAGGTTGTTTATATATTTTTTGGAGGCGAACATCATGTTCTGGGGGAGTTAAAAAGAAAATACTGTTCGCAAAGTACCAGTTACAATTGTGCCGTTAGCATCTTGGTTACTGGGATTAGCTATAACTTGAATCAAAGGCGTAACCCTAATATTGTCACTGACGGGGAAGTTATAAAAAGCTTCAAAATTCATCTGTGTGGCATCCCCTACAGCATTTTCGATGAAAGGTTGCCCGACTGCAATACCTGCGATCGCTCGCTCTATAAATAAATCTCGGAATCCTAACCCAGCCATCCAATAATTTGGATTAATTTCTCCTAAACTGGTATCTGAATAATTGGCATAACCATAACGACCAAAAACGCCGAAGCGATTATTCAAAGCTAGGTCAAAATTGACCCCGACTCCATTAAAACCGCTACCAAATATCCTACCGCCGCTGTATTGCAACCGCACTGTAAATGATTTGCTAGCAGCATATTCCAGTTCTACAAATCCTTGGTAGGGATCACCAAACAAACCGCCATCTGCGCCACCTCCAGCAGTAGGAAATAAGCGGATATCTTCCGCTGCACCACCACCAATTAGTCTGCTGTTTTCCGGTAATGAATTCGTTGCATCTCCAGCGACATATAATGCTCTTAATTTAAATGGGCTGGATTTTGGTTGCCAATCAATAAAAGCACCAGCTCCCCCTGGTCTGGGAAGTAATATATAGTTGTTAACTAATGCTTGGGTAGAAAAGTCTAAAAAGCTGACATTGGCATAACGATTTTTATCTACGAAATCTGGAGCGACAATTGTTGGGCCTACCGTCACTTGCAAATCTTCAACAGGTTGAAAGGTGTAGTACAATCTTGCCAAACTGAATCGGCCATCCCGTCCTGGAATAGAAAAGTCTAAGGTACTACCAAGATTAGGTTCAAGAAAGCCAGCTGCATTATCATTTGCGCCATCGCTACCAGTGACTAATCTAATTTTCAGTAAGTCTGTACCGTAAAAACTGGTGTTTAAATCTAAGCTGGCTCGATAAATGAATGTCGCATTGGGGTTATTATCTGTAATTGTCCTACCTCTAGGAGCAATAATTCTATCACCATCAAATCCGCCGACGTTGAAGGCAAAGATAGCTTGACCTTGTAATTTTGTTGTAGTAGAAAACTGATTAGCCTCTAGGATTGCAGTTCGGTCTTCCAGGCTATCTACCCGTCCCCGTAACGTGGCTAACTCTGGCGCAAATATTTCCTGAAGTCGCTGTATTTTCTCTAAGTCTTCAGATGCAACTAAATCTGATTTACCTGTGCGAATTAATTCATTAACTTGCTCTAAGACTGCGTTGATACCAGCTGCAAATTCATAGCGGCTCATGGCGCGATCGCCTCGAAATGTGCTAGTGGGATAACCCGCAATCACACCATAACGCTCAACTAAAGACTGGAGAGCTGCAAACGCCCAATCTTGGGGTTGCACATCTTGTCGTTGGCTGACGGAGGTGATTTGCGCTGCTGTAGTATCCGCTTCAAAACTGTCAATGTCTAAACTTGGAGAGGATTGAGCTAGTGCATAACTATTGTAATCAATAAAACATAAACCACATAAGGATTGCACTATCAGTGAAGTAATTACTTTCTTCGTAAACAAGGGTATGGAGGGAGAAAAAGTGTTTCTTTCGTTCATAGCCAGGGGGTTGAATATATTTGACTTCCCCCTTTTGGGGCAATCATTTGTTTATCATAAAAGTTACGCACACGAAAGTTTACAGTTTTTATCTGAGTTTAGTCTTGTCTATTATTGCTTTATTTGGTGGCTAGATTAGCCTGTCACATTGACAGAATTATGATAAAAGTAACGCGAAGTTTTATATATAAACTCCGCGTTACTGTAATTAATAACTGATGTAATTCTGACTTCTCACGGGATCTAGAAAACCCCTCTCCAAACCTCTCCCCTGCAAGGAGAGAGGCTTAAAAACCTTAATTTTTCGTTGATCATTAAAGATATTTAAGCCTTCTACATTTTCACCCTTCTCTACCACGAAAGGGGGCTAGGGGGTTAGGTTTTGCATTAACTTTTCCACATAAGGTGAAAAGTCAGATCTAATTGCTCAGTCTTTTAAGCGGCAGTTTTTTCCTCAAGGGGAATAAAAGTCTTTTTGGTAGCCCCACAAATTGGACATTGCCAATCATCCGGAATGGCTTCAAAGGTTGTACCAGGGGCAATACCAGAATCAGGATCACCAGTTACAGGATCATAAATCATGCTGCATTGTCTGCAAATCCATTTGCGGGTGCTGGGATCTTCACTCGCAACTCTAGTTGCAGGCTGTCCACCGTTAATTACTTCTAAGGCTTCAGTGTAGCGATCGGCGTGGTAATTTTCGATAAACTTTAATAAGCCAAACCGATGTGCAGCGGCGCGGAAAGTGTTGGCGTGTTCGCCGGATTCTTGAGCTTGCTTGAGAAATTCTTCGGCGGCGGGGTTGTCGCGATCGCTTTGAGCGGCGGCGGCGAATTCAGGATACATAATAGTGTATTCGTAAGTTTCGCCTTCAATTGCTAAAGATAAACAACGAGACACAATTTCCCGCTTTTGTTCATCAGTTAAAGCCTCTGGATCTTCTACAACCAGTTCTGGGTGTAACAATTCAAAATGAGCAAAGGCGTGTTCGGTTTCTTGTTCTGCTGTTTCCCGAAACAGTTTTGCTAAATCTTTAAACCCCAGTTTACGCGCTACTTCAGCAAAAAACAGATATTTCCGATTTGCCATTGATTCGCCACCAAAAGCAGCTTCTAAATTTTGCAGAGTAGTAAAGTTTGAAAGATCCATAATTTTTGGATACCTGATACCGATTTTGAATTTGAGATTTTGGTTTAAAAGCCTTGATTAATAGGCTATTACGAAGCTTTGAACCAGACTATTTATCCCTATAGGGGATGGAAAGTCAAATTGAGGTGGAAAATCCAGACTCTCAAATAGAGTACATGAGCTATCAATTGTATAATTTACAGTTGTTTATACAAAATTTTTAGCCCATATTTATTTACCTGTTTTATTAACTGCCACAGGAAAATTGCCGCAGAAGTCCAAGGAATTTGTCAGGACGTACATCTGTACATCTATCTGTATGCCCTTATCTAAGTATCTGTATCAGGTATTCAGTGAAATGGTATTAGCAATTCTTCTCTGTAGATTTGAGGTTTGGCTGATCTGTGTAAATCACTGGCAAAACAAATGCACCTAACGAGTAGGTGCAATGATTAGGCAATTATAGAATTAGTACTACTATGTAAAACCAAGTAAGTAATAACTCAGGAGTTAGTCGAGTTTATCTGAATACTTAATAAAATGTTTCCGTAAATGTACTGAATTTTATACTAAAAGCCATAAAAGTATTGATGATTAGTGTTTTTACGATTAGCGAATTTTCTTAAGTAATAAATCTTAAATTTCCCCTGTATAAATGAAACTCTCTACACAATCAAAAACCTCTCCATCGAGAGAGGTTTTTGATAATTTACTTTACAAAACTTTATCACGTATAGCGTTCTGCACCGGACGATCGCTATCAACTATTGACTAAAAATGAATAATCTGTGTACCCTTGAGCATCTGGCCCGTAGAATGTTTGCGGATCTGGGTTGTTTAATTCAGCATTAATTTGGAATCTTTGTGGTAAGTCGGGATTAGCAATAAATAGTCTGCCAAAAGATACTAAGTCTGCATCGTTCTTTGCCAGAATATCATTACCAGTTGAATGATCATAACCGCCATTAGCAATTAATGTACCTTTGAAGATTTGGCGGAAATATGGTGTTACAGGATTGATCACTGCACGAGTTGATAAATCAACTTCGTTGGCTTCCATGAGGTGGAGATAAGCTAAACCAAAGGAATTGAGAGCATTGATGACATAACTAAATGTTTCTTTGGGGTTGGAGTCATACATCCCATAAAAGGTGTTACTGGGGGAAAGTTTAATCCCGACGCGATCGCCTCCGTAAACACTAGCCACTGCTTCTACTACTTGCAATACAAAGCGACTGCGGTTCTCCATTGAACCACCGTATTCATCGGTACGCTGGTTTGAACAATCTTGTAAAAACTGGTCGATTAAATAGCCGAATGCGCCGTGCAATTCCACACCATCAAAACCAGCTGCTAAAGCATTGGCTGCACCTTGGCGGAATTGTTCGATAATAACCGCAATCTCGTTAATTTCTAAAGCACGGGGGGTTTCAAGAGATACTTTACCAATGGGAGTATGTAGTGAACCAACACCCGCGATCGCACTTGGTGCTACTGGCAATTCTCCACCCAACAAAGCCGGATGACCCACTCTTCCAGAATGCCACAGTTGTATAAAGATGCGTCCGCCTTGTTGATGTACTGCATCTGTCACTAACCGCCATCCAGCAATTTGTGCTTCTGTGTAAATCCCTGGACAGTTGATATATCCCAAGCTCAAGGGCGAAATAGCTGTACACTCGGTTACAATTAACCCCGCACTAGCTCTTTGAGCGTAATATGTCGCCATCAACTCATTTGGGATGTTGTCAATTGCCCGTAAGCGTGTCATGGGGGCCATAACAATCCGGTTGGGTAGAGTGTAAGAACCTAGTTGAACTGGTGTAAATAGGTTGATGCTTGTGTTCATGATTTTGGGAATTGGGAATTGGGCATTGGAGCTTGATGATTCTCGTTCTAAGCGAGAATCATCAAGCTCCAAATGGGAATTTTTTCGTTCCAAGTGGGAACGTTCTCGTTCTAAACATGAATGTTCTCTTTCTACACATGAATGTTCTCGTTCTAAACATGAATGTTCTTGTTCTAAACATGAATGTTCTTGTTTAAAACGAAAACACTTTCGTTCTAGATAGAAATATTCTTGTTCCAAATTGAAATTTTCTCGTTATCTACTTGAATGAGTATGAAAAGAAGCCATTGTTTGCTTCAGACAATCCCGCCGTTGACGCGAATATTCTGTGCAGTAATCCATCGCGCTGCATCACTCGCTAAAAAAGCTACAACATCGGCTATTTCTTGCACATCGCCCAGTTTACCGAAGGCTGCCATTTGAGATAAACGGTTGATTTGTTCTTCTGTTTTGCCTTCCAAAAACAATTCTGTGCCAGTGGGGCCAGGTGAAACTACATTCACGCCAATATTTTTTGCACCTAACTCTTTAGCTAATACTCGTGATATCTGTTCGACTGCACCTTTTGTTGCCACGTACGCACTATAGGTTGGCAACATCATCGCTGTGGTAGATGAGGAAAAGTTAATAATTCTTCCCCCCTCTGTCATGTGGCGTGCAGCTTGTTGGCAAGCAAAAAAAGTACCTTTGACGTTGACTGCATAAATCTTGTCAAAGTCTTCTTCTGTAATTTCTGTGATGGGTTTGTAAATGATTGTGCCAGCATTGTTGACTAAAATATCAACTTTGCCGAAGTGAGCGATCGTTTCTGCAAATAACCTCTCGATATCAGCTACTTTACTGACATCTGCTTGCAGTGCGATCGCTTTGACTCCAAGTTTGTCAATTTCTGCTACAACTTCCTGAGCTTTATCTGCTCTCCCTGCATAATTCACTACTACAGATGCACCTTTATTAGCTAAAGTGAGCGCGATCGCTCTGCCAATCCCCCGTGATGCACCTGTGACAATGGCCACTTTTCCAGCTAAATTTTTCACGTTGCTTTGCTCCAAACTCAAAATTAACAATACCCATAAATAAATTTAAAAGCTTGTAGAATTTTGACTTTCTTGTTTGTGAGCAGAAATAGACATTTTTCTTGACATCTATAGCAAATGCGATCACTTTCCTGAGATGCTTTTGCGCCTCTGTTTCTGTTGGCTTCTGCTTTCAATTACAACCACAAGGTTCAATTTAGTAGTGGGTGACTGAAGGAACTTTATCTTCTTGACTAGAATCTTTGAGGGGAGGCTTGCGGCGTGGTTTGATGCGATCGCGCATTTTACTAATGACAATGTATAGTATTGGCACGACAAACAAACTTAAGAATGTGGCTACTAGCATTCCGCCAAATACGGCTGTTCCCAAGGATTGACGACTCGCCGCACCTGCACCGACAGCAATTAACAGTGGAAAAATCCCCAACAGTGTTGATAACGCTGTCATGAGAATCGGGCGTAGGCGTTCTTGGGCTGCTTGAATGGCGGCTTTGGTGATGGGGAGACCCTCATCACGCAATTGGTTAGCAAATTCCACAATCAAAATTGCGTTTTTACTCGCCAAACCAATGAGCATGACTAACCCCACCTGACAAAACACATCGTTACTTAAACCTCTGAGAGATTGGGCTGTCAATGCTCCCAAAATCGCTAAGGGGACGGACAGCATAATAATCAAGGGGTCTATATAGTTTTCGTATTGGGCGGCTAGTACCAAAAACACAAACACCAACCCTAAACCAAAAATCAATGGTGCTTGACCACCAGAAGCTTGTTCTTCGGTGGTGATTCCTGACCATTCATAGCCCATGCTGGCGGGGAGAACTCTTTGGGCGATGTTTTCCATTGCGGCGATCGCTTGTCCAGAACTGAAGCCAGGAGCGGCACCCCCGTTGATTTCTATCGACCGAAACAAGTTGTAGTGATTAATGGTTTGCGCTCCGGTGGTGGGGGATAACTTCACTAAGTTACTCAAGGGAATCATTTTCCCAGTCTCGGAACGCACATATAATTTCCCAATATCTCCAGGTTCAGAACGGAACTTAGCATCGGCTTGCACATATACCCGATATGTCCGCGATAAAAAATTAAAATCGTTGACGTATTGCGAACCCATATAACTTTGTAAGGTTCTAAAAACATCATCTACCGGGACTTGCAAGACTTTGGCTTTGTTGCGGTCTACTGTAATTAACATCTGCGGTGTGTTGGCGTTAAAGGTACTAAACACACCTTGTAATCCTGGGGTCTGATTACCTTGAGCAATCATCTGTCCCATAACTTCCAGCATGGCGTTTAAGCTGGTAGTTCCTGATCTATCTTGTAGTTGAAATTGGAAGCCGCCGAAATTCCCTAAACCATCAATAGATGGCGGGTTCACAGGAAAAATCCGCGCTTCGGGAATGTTAGATAATACCCCTTGTAGCTGGTTAATAATTGCGCTGGCTGATTGTCCTGGTTGCTGGCGTTCATGCCAAGGTTTCAGGGTGGTGAAAATCACACCACTATTAGCTGTGTTGCCGCTAAAGCTAAAACCACCAATGGCAAAAGTCCCGGTAACTTCTGGTAATTTCAGAATTTCCGTTTCTACCTGCGTCATCACTTTGCTAGTGTAGTTGAGCGAAACTCCCTCCGGCCCTTGAATAATCGTGATAAAGTAACCTTGGTCTTCATCGGGGATAAAGGCTGTCGGGACAGTGATGTACAGCCAGCCTGTCAATGCTAGGGAGGCGATAAATAAGCCGATGACGATCGCTCTCACCCGATGTAAGAAATGCAGCGATCGCTCATATTGCCTTTGCATCGTATCTAAAAACCAGTTCACACGACTAAAAAACCAGCCAAATATTCCCCGTGGCTTGGGTTTGGCGCGTAGTAATAAAGCCGCTAAAGTTGGAGTGAGGGTGAGAGCCAAAAAGGTGGAAATGGCAATCGAAAAGGCGATAGTTAAAGCAAACTGCCGATAAATCTGACCAGTTGCACCAGGGAAAAAAGCCACTGGTACAAATACTGCCATCAAGACTAATGATGTCGCAATTACAGCCCCAAATAATTCGCGCATAGTTGTGGAAGCAGCTTGACGCGGTGACATTCCCCGGTCTTGAATGAGGCGGGAGATATTTTCGACTACGATAATGGCATCATCAACTACCATTCCTGTAGCTAAAGTCATACCAAACAGGGTCAAAGTATTGATAGAAAAGCCAAAAACTTTAATGAAGGCGAAAGTCCCAATTAATGACAAGGGAATGGTAATGACGGGGATGAGGGTAGTTCGCCAGTCTTGTAGGAACAGAAAAATCACTAATACAACCAGAGCGATCGCTTGTAGTAATGTGATTACTACCTCTACTAAAGACGCTTCCACAAAGTCAGTCGTATCAAATGCCACTTGATATTCCATGCCTGGGGGAAAACTTTTCTCCAAGCGTTTCATTTCTAGCCGCACAGCTTTAGCGACTTCTAAAGCATTACTCCCAGGTACAGGAAATATCCCAATCCCAATCCCTTCTTTGCCACGAAAGCGTAGAAACGAATTATAGTTTTCTGCCCCCAGTTCTGCCCTGCCGATATCCCTAAAAGTAATCAGTGAGCCATCTGCACCGGTTTTCAGGACAATATTTTCAAATTCCGAGACTTCAGTTAACCTACTCACAGCCGTCAGGTCAATTTGATACATCTGATCGGCTGGGACTGGTGGTTGGCCGATTTGTCCTGCACCTATTTGAATATTTTGTTCATCCAGTGCATCAATGACATCTTGGGCTGTCAAGTTCCGACTAGCCAAGCGATTGGGGTCAAGCCAGAGTCGCATAGCATAACGACGTTCGCCAAAAATCTGCGCCTCGCTGACACCATTAATTCTTTTGAGGGCATCTACTAAATATAAGTCAGCGTAGTTACTTAAAAATACATTGTCATATTCTTGGCGATCGCTATACAATCCAATCGCCAGTAACAGATTATTAGATTGTTTACTAACAGTGACTCCAGTACGCTGCACGGCTTCTGGTAATTGTGGCTGGGCTAGAGATATGCGATTCTGCACATCAACAGCGGCAATATCTTTATCTCGTGACGCATCAAAGGTAACAGTAATTGTACTAGTGCCATTATTACTACTGCTAGAAGTCATGTACTTCATGCCTTGCACACCATTAATTTGGCGTTCCAAGACACTCGTAACTGTTTTTTCTACAACTTCCGCACTCGCACCAACATAATTAGCATTAACAATAATTTGTGTGGGACTAATTTCTGGATATCTATCAGTTGGCAGCGTTGGAATACTAATTGCACCCACCAAAAAAATGATAATGGCGCAAACGCTGGTAAATACAGGTCGTTTAATAAAGAAGTCAACAAACATTGGGGATTGGGGATCGGGGATTGGGGAACTCGGGGCCCCCTCTGGGGATAAGGGGTAATGGGGATTGGGAATTGGGGATTGGGAATTGAGATTGTTACCTAGTACCCAGTCCCCAGTCCCTAGTCCCTACAAAGAGTCAGGAACAATGGGCGCACCATCTTGAAGATTAAGCAACCCTGAGATGATAATTTTGTCTTGTGGTTGTAATCCTGAGAGGACTTGGTAATTATTGCGGCGGATATCACCTAGTTGCACCCGTTTTTGACGGGCGACTAGTTGGGATACTCCTTGGGGTGAGGTTTCTGTTTGGGCTACATAAACAAAGGTGTTCCCAGCTATGCGCGACACGGCTGTCGTCGGAATTAATACCCCAGGACGCTGACTCCAAATTACTCTGGCTCTAATTAGTTGATCGGCTCTGAGTTGCTGATTAGAGTTAGGGTAGATGGCTTTAATCAAAACAGTTTGGGTATCGTTGGTAGCATTAGGGGCAATGAAAAATACTCGACTTGTACCCAAAACTTGACCTTGAGGGTTCATAATCTCCACCGGCATTCCCTTACGTAATTGGGAAGCGCGTTCTAGGGGGACGGAGACATTAACTTCTAAAGGTTGGTTTTGAGTGATGGTAGCTAATTGTGTAGATGTGGTGACGAAATCACCCAGTTTTACGGGAATGTTGCCCACAGTACCAGTAAAGGGGGCAGTAATTCTGTAGTATTGCAGTTGGAGTTGTTGTTGAGCAGTATTCGTCTGAGCCTGCTGCCAAGTTTTTTGTGCTTGGGCAATGCTGGCTCGTTGGGCTTGAATTCTAGAATCTAGGGCATTGAGACTAGCCGTAGCTATGGATAGTCTGTTGGCTGCTTGATCTTTAGTTTGTCGCGAAACTGCACCTTGTCCCGCTAAAGTTGAGTATCTTTGATAATCCTGCTGATTTAAGCGTAAATCGGCTAGCTTAGATAATCTTTCCGCCTCCAGTGATCTCAGGGTGGCATAAGCATTTTCTAGCTGGGCTTTGGCAGCATCGGCGGCCGCATCGTTACCCAATAATGCAGCTTGTTGCTGTCTGGGGTCGATTTGCATCACTGCGGCACCGGCTGCGATCGCATCTCCTGATCTGACGTATATTTGGGTAACTTGCCCTTGAATTCTCGGTTGCAGCTTCACAGATAGCCGTGATTCTAGGCTAGCCACAAAATCCGTACTGTCTTCAATTGTTCCTATTTGTACTGGTGAGACTTTGACTCTTACTCCTGATGATTGAGCGTTAGCGGCTGGTGCTTGATTCATAGGAGTCAATAATCGCCAGATTACAGCCGTTCCACCAACTAACACAAGAGTAGCAGCTATCAATAACCGCAGCCCCCGCCTGTTTTCTGGGGGGGGATCATAGGATGATTGAGGGAAATTGTCTGGAAAATCAGTTTGAGATTCAGGGGATGACATAGCTGACAGCAAACCTACAAAACAAGTTAACTAGAATTGAATCCGTAAAGGAAATTTTGTGATGGAGTTTACTTAATTAGCATGAAGATTTTTGATCCATTTTGTGTTATCCAACCAAATATACTGTCTTCTGGCTATTCCCTAATCTGCCTAAAGGATAATGATAAAAGATAGTTTACAGTCAAGCGATCGCTCTGTCTTATTCTTTCTAGTGAAAATATAGTCTAATTTTGCGCTTGCTATCATCTTGGATTTAATAGTGAAAAAAGAATAAATTTTATCTCAAAAATTAAGTCAAATGTTCATAGTTAACAGCAGAAAAAGACTATGAGTAGTAGAACGCCAATGTAGAGATATTGCTGAGTATATCTCTTTCTTCTCTTCCCTTTTAGGAAAAGGAGCTAAGAGGTTAGGGACACTAAAATATGCTGTTATTAACATCACTCTTCTAAAGGTTTTTTTGAAACTTGGTTAGACTTGACATTGGATTTTTTTTGACTACATTAACCTCTCTTAAAAGCCAGGGCTATTTCATTACCGAAAAATATTAGTTTATAAGGTTATCAAACCAAAATCAGGTAGTTATAAATTGTATTTTCTCGTGATTCTATCTCGGTTGGTATATATCTTCTTGAGGATTGATATCCTGTTTTAATCAATTTGTATAGAAGCAGAAGACTTTAGTCAGTGAACTAAAATGACGCTTACTAGCTTTCAATTGCGCTTGCTTGATTCTCGCAAACGGCAAGATTTTTTCTACCTTTTCTTTTTGGGTTTGTTCCCAATAATTTTTTCTTATCTTATTGGAGTAAGCCGCACCATCAAAATACCCGGATTTGAAGGAGAATTTAGGGGTTATTGGGATAGTTGGAATTGGATGATTTATCCCTTGATTTTACCTTTTAGTTTGTGGTGTCTTAGACGGATAGGTAATAGATTATTTGGCTTACCCACAATTTATAGTTTTAATTACTATAAAGAAGTTCCTATTCTACATTTTTACCAGAAGAAAAAAGGGTTTAAAACTCTATTGAATATTCAGAAAGAACTTATAAATATAGCCCTAGATAAGAAAACATTTTTTTTGGTATTATATCTAGACATACTCTTTCATATTTTCGATAATTCATCAGAAATAAGACAATATGTTGAATATTATAAACATCCTGATGATTATGTTCTTAAACCTAAATCTGTTAACTTAGATTGGGCAGTCTTTTTTCTAATAAAAAATATTATTAAGTCACAGTCTTTGCAACTTCCAAGAGATTATATTTTAGTTAGTCCTCATATGAACTTATTATTTTCCCTGTCTGCCTATTTAAATCAATTCATAATAATATTTATGACTTGGAGTGCAATTATTTTAATCTTTAAGTATAATGTTTTTTATCTAACTCATATATATATTAGAAGCCACACTCCACAAAGGGAATCTAATAAATATATTATTCTAGATTTTGAAGATCCAAATTCAGCATTTGGTCTATCGGATTTATATAAAAGCTTTCGGCTACAAATATTAATATTAGTACTAGCAGGTATAGCTTTATTATTTAGTAGATATGCTAATGTCTCACCTGAAAATTATTCTTTAGGATGGGTTTCTAGAGAAACTATAAATAGCTCCCAACCTTTCGTTACTTTTTTGAGAGCATTGGCAAAAATATCAATAAAAAAATTATTTCCTGATACCGGTCAATGTGTAATAGGAATAGCTTGGCTTATAGGATTTCTTGGAGTTTCCTTGCCATCTTTGGTTAAGTTTCTTCCTCTTGGATTCCTGCGAAATCCTCTTAAATTAATCGAGAATATTGTCTGGGGAATAAAACCTGTAGAATATTTTAGAGAATTTATCACTCCAGAAGATGAAAAAAATAGATATCCTTTAAACTCCCATGAAGATATAGTTAAGGTTTATAAGAAGTTTAAATGCCAGTCATTTTGGCCAATTGGCGATAAAAATGCTCTAAGGCTGTTTGTTCTCGTTTGTTTTGTATTTTATGTTTTAATTATTCCTTTGAAATTACAAGTAGTTGGAGTGGAAGATTTAATTAATATTATCTTCCTCATTACTATGGCGGGTGGCACATCTGCATTACTATTATATTTATTAAATGAAATTCTTGCTTCCTATTTACCTCCTCCAGAGTGATCAAAAACGGTAATTTTGAATTCTAAATTTTACCGTGATTCATCAATATAAACTTAACTAGCTAACTTTGTTGGTTTGATTGCAGTTAACAAACGTAGAAATATAGCTAATACTAGTAAGGTGAAAAAAGGTAAATAGATCAATGGGGATTGGGTCAACTTCACACTAAATTCTGCTGTAAAAGCTAACCAAAAATAGTACATTCCCGTCCTGTGTAAAATCTTCCAAGCCCGTTGACCTAATAGAGCAGCGGGACGACGAAAAGAAGTGATGGTCATCGCTAACAAGACAACATAGCCTAAAATCGCCAATCCAGCAAATTGAGGACTTTTACCAGATGTGACCAACCAAAGACCAGTCCAGGCGATCGCATGATATGTATGTGATACTGCCATTGATAGACCAAAATAGCGGCGATTTTTTAACAGCCAAGCTGTATAAGGGTTTGACCAAATTTTGTGTAAGGCTGAAGCCACAAAAGCAGCGATAAAAAATATACATGAGGTACGAGCAGTTGCCCTAATCGCCATCCGCATTCCTAACTCATCAATACCCTGAAACAGAAAAATCACAGTTACGATAGAGCCAACCGCCAGGGTAGAAAAACCAACGATGCCCCATCCTTGCAAGGAAAATCTCTTACCTGTCATAAATTTTGAGTAATTTTTTATGATAGGTAATCAGTTTAGCGATCGCTCATTATTGCTGTCTTGCCAATACTTCCGAAAAATGTTCTATTCTTCCGAATATTAAGACGAACAGATGCCTATCCTACAAGAAAATGTGCAATTTTGAAGTGCCTTAACTAAAATCCATCTCTATAGGCTTTTGGTGTTGTTGTAGTGTGTTGGCGAAATACTCTAGTGAAATGGCTTTGATTTTGAAAGCCTACTTGCTGACAAATTTCTACTAATGATAACTCTTGCTCTCGTAGCAATTGTTTGGCTTTTTCAATGCGGTATTTCATCACATACTGATACGGTGTAATGCCTGTAGATTGCTTAAATAAACTAGAAAAATAGTGAGAACTCATATACACTGAAGCTGCAATTTTGTCCAAGGTTAAACCTTGGTCTAAATGTGCATGAATATAGTCGATTGCTGCTTTCAGTTTATGCTTGGGCAATCCATTGTTATAGTGTTGATGTTGCGGTTGGTGTGCAGCGTATCGCCGCAATAAATGTGCAGAAAGTGCCGTAGCCATTGACTCTGCATAAAGTTTACTGTCAGCTTTTCCTGTTTCCAACTCAGCCATCAGTGCCATTCCCATATGTTGAATTAAAGGGTCACGTAACTGCAACTGAGGGACAATTTCAATTCTGTCCACACAGATAGATTCACAGACGGCACGCGTCAAAGTTTCCGGTTCTAGAAATAACTCAATTAATCCCACTTCGCGATCAACTTGCGCTTTAGGAAGAAGTTGATCAGCAGGGAAAATGACAATATCACCTTCGGTGTAATCAATATACTGCCATCTGCCATTTAACAGCCATCCTACACGTACATTATCTTGGCAGATAACAATCAGATGCTGATACAAATTAATTTCCGGCATTTCATCAGCTGGTTCACGCTCATAAATAAGGTGTAAACCTTCCCATCCTGCTTCATCGCTGGAAAGAAGATGTAAATGCTGAGGAATTTCTTGTGCAGACACCGTTAATCTTGAGTTTGGTTGACTGTTTCTAATTTACCAGGGATAAATTTATAGCGGTTCTCGTTTTTTTTGATTTTGTCAACTCTGCTAGCTTTATTTACTTCTGTTATCCTCTCACCATCTACATTCCTGTCTTGTTAAGAAATATGCGGGTAATGGATAGCTTTTTTAAGGGGGGTTAGCAGGGTTGTTTCATACAACTAGAGAAAAAAATAAACCTAGCTGTCAAAGCCTCTCCCCCCGTGGGGGAGAGGTTTGGAGAGGGGTCAAAATCTCAGCTACAAAACGAAAAATCAAAACTTATAGATTTTTCTTTTTTCGTATGAAACCACCCTGCTTTTTTAAGGGGGGTGAGGGGGGATCAAAACGTTGTCGGGCTAGGTTATTAGACTTGTGTGTACACCGTAGCCTGCAAGAAGAGAGAGGTTGGGAGGGAGAGGTCTGTCGAATTCACGTTAATTTAGCGATAATCTTGATTTTGGATATCTCGCAGACGCGCCGCATCACGCATACCATATTCAGGACGAGTAAAGCGGCTGAGTTGCGCTTCAAAGAATTCGCGGTTAGCTTGCAAATGCTTGGGGTTGGGGTCATCTAAAGGATATAACAAGGCAGTCCGCAAAGCCTGAATTACCGCAGAGGTGACATTGTACATGGAACGTTGGAAACTAATGCCCAACTGAATCAACATATCTTCTTCACCACGACAATATTGTTGATAATAATCAACCAGATATTGGGGTAAGAAATGCAACATATCTTGCATTAACAATGTCGGTGGAATTCCCGCAGTCCCTACAGGAAACACGTCAGCGTAAAGAATGCCATAGTGGAAATCTTTTTGGTCTTCTGGGACTTGACTGGCTTGGGCATTATAGGATTTTGTGCCTCTGAATGGGGCTGTGCGGTAAAATACAGCTTCTACATAGGGTAATGCAGCTTCGTATAGCCAAGTAAAACCTTTAGATTTGGGGATGATTTCGTAACATTCTCCATCAATATAGACATGATGGTAAATCGGACGACCTGCGATCGCAAATATGCCATTCACCAAAAAGTTCATTGCATCGGGGACACCTTTAAAGCCACCTTCATCATAGATATCCGACATTTCAAAGAATACCGGGGCCATGACTTCCCAGAATAAACCGAGGTTGGCATAGTAAGACATCTGACGACACTGTTCCAAAAACATATCAGGGAACAGCTTATACAGTCCCAGCATGAATGGGTTGCCTTTAAAGTAGGCTTTAATTGCTCTATCTGCGTTGGCTTTGTATTCTTCCGAGTCAAGGTACGCATCAAATTGGTTGACTGGCGCATACATATGACGATGCCAAAGCATTGCCTGCATACAAGCCTCAGCAAACTCCATGTTAATGCGATCGTGCAGTAAATGATGCAGGATTTTTGGCATTTTGAAGGTTTCACCCTTTTCCATAAATGCCAACAATTCGGGATGGGCTGTAGCTTCACCGCGCCAAATTCTTAAATCAGCATCATCACCAGCGTAATGATTATGTCTGTCTAAATATTCTTGGGGGATAAAGTATTTGAAAGCGGGAAAGGGATTTAAAAACACCCGTTCAGCTATATATAGCAAGTCGCGCCAGTAAAAATCCATCGGTACAGCATAAGCTTTATAAATACCGATAATTTGCATCAAATTTTCTGGCGTATCTGGCAACATCGAACCACCAGCTTCGAGGCGATAAATGATGTCGGCAAATTCGTGGCGGGAAGGGGGAATTTTGGTAACGGGTTTGTCGGGAGTTTGTACCATAGGATTGGGGATTGGAGACTGGGGATTGGGGACAAATCAATTCAAAATTCAAAATTCAAAATTGAAGACTAGGGATTGGGGATTGGGGATTGGGGATTGGGGATTGGGTATTAATAGTAAATTCTTCTTTTTTTCTCTTACACCCTTACACCCCTACACCCCTACACCCCTGCCT
Source organism: Trichormus sp. M33_DOE_039 (assembly GCA_015296085.1). GTDB lineage: Bacteria > Cyanobacteriota > Cyanobacteriia > Cyanobacteriales > Nostocaceae > Trichormus. Next base: position 77,030 of record DVDT01000004.1, read on the forward strand.
TCAACGCCACTTGCGAGACTGTCGTTTTTTCCACCGCAGGAATTGTTGCAACCATTGCTGTAGTCGTGGGTTCACACCAGCGAACTAACCAAGTTGGTTGAATGCCTAAAAAGATAATGAGGGATGCCAAAATTAAGGCGGGCATTTTTTCTGACCACAAAACTTTGGGATAGTAGGCTAATTTATTATCCAATTTGCCAAAGCAGGTGCGGTTCAGGAGGATGACAAAGTACACTGCTGTTAAGCCGCTAGAAGCTACGCATAGGAGTGTCGGCAGGGGAAAGGCGGAGAAACTGCCTTGAAAAACGATGAATTCGGCGATAAATCCGATTAAGCCAGGAATGCCTGCACTCGCCATCCCACTGAGAACTAGTAGCGCACTAATTAAGGGTAAACCGCGAATAGGACTCATTAAACCATTGAGTTTATCTAATTCTCGTGTGCCAACTTTGGCTTCCACAACGCCGACTAGGTGGAAGAGGATTGCCAGAATTAGACCGTGACTGAACATTTGGGAAACAGCACCCACCATTGCTAAAGCTGTGCTGGAGGCGGTAGCAAGCAATACATAGCCCATGTGACCGATAGAGCTGTATGCTACCATGCGCTTGATATCTTTTTGAGCGATCGCAATTACTGCCCCATAAATTGCACTAATTGCCCCCCAAATAGCTAAGGTTGGTGCAACCACACTCCAAGTTTGGGGAAACATTCCCATCCCAAACCGCAACAGTCCATAAGTTCCCAACTTCGCCAACACACCACCTAACAAAATGGCGATGGGTGCGGAAGCTTCTACATAAGCATCGGGTAACCAAGTGTGGAAGGGAACAAGGGGAATTTTGATGCCAAAGCCTAGAATAATTCCGGCTAGGAGGATAAGTTGTAAACCTGCTGAGAGATTTTGTGTAGATACAGCATCAAAAGCAAAACTGGTAGAACCTGTGAGGAATACCATCCCTAAGAAGGTGGCAAGAATGAAAGCACCGGAAACCGCAGTGTAAATTAAGAACTTGATACCTGCATAAGCCCGTTTTTCGCCTCCCCAAATGGAAATTAACAGATAAAAGGGGATTAATTCTAATTCGTAAAACAGGAAGAATAATAACAAGTTCTCGGCTAGGAATGCTCCAGCTACGCCACCACTCACTAATAGAATCATTGAGTAAAAAAGTCTGGGGCGTTCAGTGTCTTTACTACTGCTGTAAATTGCAATCCAAGTCAAGAGGCTATTGAGAAGCAACATCAAAATTGATAAGCCATCAACACCTAGTTGATAACTCAAACCCAAGGTTTCATTCCAAGGTAAATACTCTTGAAATTGCATTCCTGGATTGCTGATATCAAATTTCAGCAGAATAAACAAATTCCACAACAAAACTATGCCAGTCACTGTTAAAGAAACTAATCTAACCCGACTAGCTGGGACGACTTTACCAGGTAAAAACCCGATAATAATCGCGCTGATAATTGGTATCCAAATTAGAACACTTAACATATTAATTTGACAATTGGTAATTGGGCATTAGGGAGGCAGTGTCGTCTTGAGGCCTCCCCTGAAGTTAAAAAATCAAGCTTAAGAACTGGATTCCCCAGTATGGCCAAGTTACCCACGCGCCTAAAACACCTACGCCTAGGAGTACGGTTAAGGCATAAAATTGAGTTTGTCCATTGGTGCTGTATTTCAAACCTTCGCCACCTAATAAGGAAAACAAACCAACGAAGTTAACAATGCCATCAACTACAAATCGGTCAACCATATCAGCGAATTTGGAAAGTTGAGCAACGCTGAAAATGATAGTCATGCGATAGAGGTTGGGGGTGTAAAAATCGTAAGCCAACAAGTCTTGTAAAGGTTTCCAAGGCAGACGTATTGGTTTGGGAATGTTGCCTAAATAAATGATGGCACTGATACTGCAACCGAAAATACTTGACCAAACTAGTAATAGGGCAACGTCTTTATTTAGTTCTGCCCAACTGGGTAGGAGTGATAAGCTTTGCAAAATCAACGGCAGATGCAGGATAAAGCCCAATAAAATTACCATTGGTAACACCATCAGCCAGAGAACTTCGGGAGAACGTTCACTCATTTGCTTGGCTTTACCACCGAAAATCAAGCTAAACTCTCTGGTTAAGCTAAAGGCTGTGAAAGCATTAACTGCAATGATAATTCCCACTAACCAAGGGTGAGTTCCCCACAGTCCATCAGCTAATTCTAGTAACGCCCAAAAACTTCCTAAAGGTGGTAAACCAATTAATCCCAAAATCCCAACTATATAAGATATGCCGGAAATGGGACGACGTGACCACAACCCACCAAGTTGAGTTACATCTTGAGTAACGCTGTTCCAGACAATACCGCCGACACTCATCACCAAAAGAGCGGATGCTAAAGCGTGGGTGAGTACCAACAATAATGCTGCTTCGTCTTGTTGCGCGCCTACAGCAATGAACACTAAGCCCATGTAAGCACTGACAGAATAAGATAAACAGCGTTTTACGTCAATTTGCGCGATCGCAATTAAGGAAGCACCAATGGCTGTCACAGCACCAATGGCGACAATAAACGCGGAAACTACAGGCGATAGAGTTAAGACGGGTTGCAGTTTAATCAGTACCCAAGCACCACTCGCAACTACCACTGAGTTCCGCAAAATTGTGCTGGGAACAGGGCCTTCCATCGCCTCATCCAACCACAGGTGCAAAGGAAACTGCGCGCATTTACCCATCGGTCCAGCTACTAAGGCTAGACCTACCAATGTCATCACAGTTGGGTCAACCTGAGTTGTAGTAGCCCAATCAGCCAATTTTGAGTAATCCCAAGTCCCGGCGAGATTCCACAGTCCCAAGACTCCCATCAACAAAAATAAGTCCCCCACCCGCTTAGTTAAGAAAGCGTCTCTTGCACCAGTTACTACTAAGGGTTGGCTAAACCATAAACCGACTAATAGGTATGTTCCTAAAGTCAGGACTTCTAGAATTACATAACTGAAAAATAGGTTATTACAAAGTGCTAGGGCGCACAGTCCCGCTTCAAATAATCCTAATAAAGAATAGAAGCGTCCCCAACCCCAGTCCATTTCCATATAACCAACCGCAAAAATTTGCGCCAGCAAATTTAAGCCAGTTATGACGACCATTGCACCCACACTTACAGAAGAAATTTCTAAGGCAATGGTGAGGTTTAAACCTGCGGTTGATAACCAAGGTATAAATACTTCTTGTGGCGGTTGATTCCAGGTCGCTTGGAGAGCGATCGCACTGTGAACCAACGCCAAAAATGTCATGATTAAATTGAGATAACCTGCTGGTCTTGGCCCCGTTTTGCGAATGATTCCCGGCGACCAAGGAATAGCTAAAAGTCCACCTATTAAGGCATAGAACGGGACTAGCCAAACAGTCTCTAGTAGAAACTGAGCCATGAAATTAACCTCTGGATGTGTAGCAAAAACTAACCGTACTGGGGGCAAGTGTAAACTTGCTCCCAGTCAAGCCAAGTATTTGTAAATGAAGGAAATTTATTTTTGCTTAATATTGATTTCAGCTTATCGTTTTATGGACAAAAAATAAATTACTGAACAAAATAAATCTGCGATAGATACTCTAATTAATTCTTATATAATCGATTTTCTTGGCTTTACCATAGATTAAAGTCTATGGATAGATCTTCAGTTTAAATAATATTTATCATAGATTTTTATCTATGAATATCAACTAACAACATATTAAAGAGACGCAGTGAATAACGTCTCTAGCTCAGGTAGTGCAGATTGGGATAGTGAAATTAATTAACAACAGATGTGCCGATCAAAGCAACAACAGCTGATAATTGGTTAATCTGACCGATGGGTGCAGGCTGCATATCACGATAGTCTAATATTTGCACGACAATCAGATAGGCGATGGCTAACAGAATAGAAATTGCACCTGTAATAATTGCTACTATTTTTGAGCGATTCATTAGTATTTCCTGCAATGTGAGTTAAAGCTATGTACCTATATCCACATTGCCACAGTCGATGGCAGAATGAATGATCAACTTAACAGCGATCGCTTCTGACAGTGATGATAATGGACTGACACAGATCTAAATTTTTGCCTTAGATGCAGCTTGGCTTAGGCGCAACACACTGGCTTCCCGAAACAGAGAGAGGCTTTGAAGTTACCAAGAATATTTTTCCAACATACTCTAAGCAAAGCTAGAATTAAAAAACTTTTTGACAAATAAAATGCCACAGGCAATTCTTTCAGCTTGCCGAAAGCCGATCATATTTTGTAATACCCTATAGAGTTTTCTTTTACTATTAGTTCTAAACTCTGGAAACATGACTAAAGTTGCTTCTAAGAACATTAAATATTGAGCATAATCAAAGAATAAAGCTTCTCTAGCTAATTCAAAATATGATGTGGCTAAAGCCTGACGATATACTGGTGAAAGTTGATTTTTCTGCAATAGTTTCTGCTCTACTTTTTGTAATACTAGATGGTGGCTTTTTAACCAGCGACCTTTAGAAGAAGTAGAGACTGTCACAGCACCATACCTTCTATAGATAGAATAACAGCCGGGTTGATAGACAACTTTAGCTCCATTCATCACCACTGACAGAAAAAAATCTCTATCTTGTGCGGTGAGTAAAGTTTCATCCCATCCCTCACTTTTTTCAACGGCATTTCTCTTATAAATTAAAGCCGCCAAAGCCACCCACCAATTAGCCAATAAAGCAGCTAAAATATCTGGTTGATTTTCCGAAATCCTGATCTTATCCAAAAAACTTGAACCATTGGGTAAATGACGCTGATATCTCCAGTCACCGTAAACGACATCCGCGCCTGTTGTTTCTAAAAAGTTAACTTGTCTTTCTATTTTCTCTGGTAAAATATAATCATCTGCATCTAAATATTGAATATATTCTCCTTGACATAATTCTAAGCCTCGATTGCGAGCATAATTACCACCTAAATGGGGATAACTTCGCCAAGTAATTTGCTTACCATAGCTTTTAATTATTTCCAAAGAATTATCTGTAGAACCATCATCAATAACGATGATTTCCAAATTAGAATAGGTTTGGTTTAAGCAGCTATCAATTGCTTCTTTCAACCATCTCTCAGCATTAAAACAAGGGATGATTACAGATGCTTTTTTGGGCATATCTAATCCTCAATAGGGAACAGGGTATGGGTTACAAATGATAGGGAAGCAGGAACTATGAATGCGAAATATTTGGGTAAAATGCCTATGATTACACCTGTTGCAATCCGTTAATTTATCTTCCAATGTGTAATTAAAAATTACGAATTAGGCGTTACAAATTTCATTCCCGATTGATACAATCTTGAAGCAATGCGAGGAAATATTTGCAGGGGATCTATTTGCATTGCCCAGCATAAATTAGAGAAAGCTTCACGTTTTAGACCAATTTCGTAACATTTGCGAGCGTGTTCATAGACAAACTTCGCAAACGTTTGCGGATGGGCTTGGAAAAGTGCTTGATGTTTCTGCACTAGGCGTAAAAAGCTTTCTTGGCGAAGCTTGGGATTGCGTGAAACTCTTTGCCCTTGGTGGTTAGATAACTGGTAGGTAATGGTGGGTAGACCAATAATTGAGCAAGCAGGGTTGAGTCTTAAGAACAGTTCCGAGTGGACACGCGATCGCATATTATTGTCCCAACCCCCAATTTTTTGCAGCACCTCACGCTCAATCACGAGAGTTTGCTTGGTATTGTAGGATTTACCAGGTTCAAGTTCTTCGAGAAAGAAATGTGCGCCGCGTGGTCGTATAGGCGGAGGTAAACGCTTACCCAATACTTCACCTTGGGGGTTGACTTCTTCTAAACCGGAAATCACCGCCACAGGTGTGGGTAGGGTAGTTGAGGATAACGCCTTTAATGATACCTCTGCCATGTGGGGCAGGAGGCGATCGTCATCATCCAGAAATGTTACCCAGTGACCGAGAGCCGCTTCTAGCCCAACGTTACGAGTTCCCGCGCCACCATGCGGCTGTGAAAGGTGAATTATCCGCAATTTGGGATGACTGGGTAGATTTATCGGCTGTGAGGAAGCATCATCTACTACAATTACCTCTAAATCATCCATAGTTTGCTCAAGCGCACTTTTTACCGCATGAGTTACTAAATGGGGTCGGTTGTGAGTGGGAATGATGATGCTGAGTAAAGGTTTACTCATCTGCAATACCTGGATTTATTGATGAATAACTTGCCATGTTCTGGGTTGATAAAACAAACATCTACTAATAGTTTTATTAGTCTTCACAGTAAATCTAAAAGATTCGACTATATCGAAAGATTTCACGCCTTTCCTGATATAAATCTTGGCACTATATACACCAGGAATAAAAGAGCAGTAGGGCATATACATTTGAACTTCTGAATGTCCGGGAAGGATAGTTAAATCTTCGCGATCGCAGTTAGACGTAATGTACTGTACCAGCCCATTCTCTCCTGATAAAGCTGTTACTAAAAGACCTAAATTAGCTTGGTCAATTTTTTGGTGAGCCTTGCATTCCACACATAAATAAGCAGGTTCACCAGAAAGGGGAGCTTCGAGTAAATTACCTTGCTCATCTCGAAAAAATACAGCAGTAATATCTAAACCTACGCTCTCATGTGCTGGCTTTTCTGGTAAAATTAATTTTCCTAAAGCACTTTCAGAGCCACTTAAACATAAGTCTTCTTCATATTTACGAATTACTGTTTCTGTCTCTCCAGAAGTAATCAATTGACCTTTAGATAAATAAATTGAAGAATCACAAACATTGAGAATACTATGGGAGTTATGAGAAACTAAGATAAAAGCTGTACCATTTTCTCGGAGTTTGGCTAACTGCCTGTGACACTTCATTTTAAATTTGATATCACCGACTGCTAGCACTTCATCAATTAATAAAATATCCGGTTCTACATGAACTGCACAAGCAAACCCTAGCCTCGCTGCCATCCCAGAACTATAGGTTTGTACAGGTGCATCAATAGCACTGCCAATTTCCGAAAAATCAATAACTTCTTCAAATCTCTCGGTGATTTGTTTAGTAGATAGACCGAGAATCGCCATATTAGCATAAATATTTTCTCGCCCAGTTAAGATAGGATTAAAGCCTGCTCCCAAAGCAATTAATGGAGCTACCCTACCTCTCACTTTGACACAGCCAGTATCAGGTTTAATTAAACCGCTAATGATGCGAAGTAATGTACTTTTACCTGCACCATTTGAGCCAACTAAACCTAAAGCTTCTCCTCTCTTGAGTTGAAAGCTGACATCTTTGATCGCCCAAAATTCTTGACTACGTAAAGTATCACTTTTGCGATCGCCACCGAGTAACTCAGTGGCAATATCTTGCACACCATATAATAGCGATCGCTTTAAATTGCGACAAAATTTCTTAGAAACATGATCAACTGAAATTAGTACGTCAGCATCTTGATGCTGAACAGGAATTGTTTGTTCTATTAAATCAGTCATTATTAAGAACTTACTCTCTCAACCACAAACGGCATAGCCAGACGGAACATAATCCAGGTTAGTAGTAATCCGATGAAAGTTATGATACTAACTAGCCAAAACCCAAAAGGCTCTGAGACAACACCTGTAGTAGCTAATTCCCGTACTGTTACTAATAAAGGCGTGACGGGATTGAACCTGACTAATAATCCGAATGTCCCCTCGGTGGGGATGGGATAAATGACAGGAGTCAGGAATAACCAAAACCCTGTGATCAAAGTTAGACCTTTAGAAACATCTTGATATAAGACTCCCAAGGGAGCTAATAAAATACCTAGAAATGTCCCTAGTAAAACTAAATGAATTAACGGCACTGGTGTTAAAATTACTGTCCAACTGACAGGAATCTGAAACCAAATAAACAATCCCACTATTAAAATGAGCTTGATGGCAAAATTAAAAAATACTTCCCCAATTTTGGCCAAAATTAATGCTTCCTGGGGAAAATTCACCCTAGCTAACATGGGTTTTGCCACTGTCACCGCTTGCACTGGAGCATTTAAAGCTTCTACAAAGGTCTGCCACAATGCAGTACTAAACATGACATAAGCCGGATAGGGTAAATCCGTTGCTCCCACATTAATAACTCGCGCATTATTAGCTAGGGTAAAACTAGCAGCCAAAACAATTGGTGGTAAAAAAGCCCAAGCAATACCCAAAAATGATTGTCGATATTGCGCGCTGATATCCCGCACCATCAACCGCCAAGCTAATTCACGCGAGGCTAGCAAGTCTCGCCACATTGTTTGCAGTAATCTGAGAGGATGTCTCAGCTGACTTTCAGGTGTATAAATACTCTGAGGTAGCTGAGAACTAAGTCTGTGTTGTCGCTTCAAAATTCCTCACCCGTCGTAATATGAAATAGAAAATTTGGTTGGCTATTGACTCTAATTCATCCCACTGTTTTGCAATGCGGCGTAGCGGTTGGTGATGTAACGGTTAGCAGCTTTATCTATGACGTGTAAACCTTTCTTCACTACCTTTGAACCCAATTTACCAATCGGTAATTTACGTACCAAAGGATTGATAATTGCCATATCTCGTCGCCATCCCAGGCGTTTGAATTTATTTTGAAAGTATTCGTCTTCAGTAAGATCCCACTTTTCCTGTAGACGTTTGAGGCTGGCTATTTCCCAAGCGTCACTCCAACGCAGCATATAGTAATGTATGTCTGAAGCTTCTAGTGGTTTGCCTGTAACATAAGTCATCAAAGATTCTGGTTCGAGGTAAATTGTTCCACCAGTCTCAGCTACTGTAATGCACAAGTCTACGTGTTCTTTGGTGTTGAGTAGCCCTTCATCTAATAGACCAATTTGTTGAAATATCTCCGTGCGTACCATCATGCAGTGAAATTCTGCTAGTCCGGTTTGTTGGCGTTGTAATTGAGGACGCACATCTGCAACTTGACGACCTTGTTTATAAATCTTTTCGATGATTCTTCTTCTGGTGGTTTCGCCTTTAGTCTCCAGCTTGATTCCAGATTCTCCGCCTGCACAATGTACTTCTGTATGCAGAGGTAGACCCTGACAAATCAGGGGACTGACTATAGTTGCACCTGTTGATTCTGCACAGTCAACTAGAGGCTTGAGCCAACCAGAGGTGACTACGACATCATTATCAATAAACACAACATATTTGCTGTTGACTTGACGCAAACCGAGGTTGCGTGCATGGTTGGGGGAAAGATAGTGATCTGTGCGAATCAGCTGAAATTGCTTTTGTTGTGCTTGTGCGGCTAAGTAATTCTTGATGTGATTGGGAGAGCCACCATCTATATAAATTAGCTGGAAAGGATAATCCGTATGTTCATATATGCTTTCTAAAGCTTCATGGGTGCAACTGAAACGTTCTCTAGGGGAAACAATAATAGTTACATCGGGGGTAGCGGTTGATGAGTTGATCATAATCAATCTCCTTTCATCATCTGAATGTGATTTATGTATAGGTTAATAAACATTTCTCTAGAATCAGCACGGACTAAAGCCCCGCTCCGCTCACAGCACTAGAGACTAAAGCCGGCTGTTGCGGTGATAAATCATTGTGGATAACTTGGCGATAAATGAGCATCAGCTCATCATTGAGCTTGTTGATATCGTAGTTTTTTTCTACATCAGTATGACCAGCTTGACCCATTGCAGGCCAAATTTCTGGATGCTCAATCAGATAAGTTAATTTCTCCGCAATAGCATGAGCATCTCGCTCTGGAACTAGAAATCCAGAAATACCGTCTTTAACTAATTCAGGAATCCCACCATGAGTGGTAGCAATGACTGGTAAACCCATCAACATTGCTTCTTTTAAAGTATTCACTGGTGCATCTTGATTCCCATCTTTAGCTGTCACACTAGGGGCAATAAAAATATCAGTGCGATCTAGAATTTCGATAATTTCTGGCTGGGTTTTCCATCCTAATATTTTGACTTGATCAGCAATCTGTAATGTATGTATGAGTTGCTGCAATTCTTCTCTTAATTTTCCATCGCCAATGATGTTGTATTCGATGTTCGGATAGATTTTAATGACTTGAGCAACTGCTCTAATTGCGTATTCTATACCCTTCTTTTCAATCAGCCGACCGGTTGTAGCAATGCGAATTTTATGGTCTGCATGGGGATATCTGACTTTTAAAGGAAAGCGACTGCAATCTATTCCCGAACCATGTACAACAATTTTGTGAGGTTCACAACCTAGTTTGATGGCTTTGTTGCGAAAAAATTCACAGTTGGTGAGAAAAAAATCTCCCTGAGTGAATAGAGAATTATAAACATCTTCTCCATTCTGCTTTACAAATAAGCTGATATCATAGCCGCGAAAAGTAGTAATTAACTTGCCTTTGATTGCGCCGATATTACGCAAAATCATCGCTAAAAGGGCAAATGTGCCGAATTGGCAATGAATAATCTCATAATTAGGAAAGGCTAAAACACGCACCGTTAAGTATAGCAATCGTAGGGAAGCAGCTAATTTACCATATTTAAAAAAATTAAGCGATCGCAATATGACTAAAGGCGATTTATGAAAATTAGTAATGATTAATCCTAAAGCTTTGATAAATCGCCATAAATAGTTTTCTGGAATTATAGGTTGATTGTGAGTGAACTGAAGCATTTGATACTTTTCCACATCTGGATGTACCTTCACATCATCATTTACACTCCCATTTTCCATACAATAAATATCTACTGTATTACCTCTCTCTATCAAACCGATAATTTGATTGATAATAAAGGTTTCCGATATAACAGGAAAACTTCCCACTACGAAAGCAATTTTCATGACAAAAACTCACTGTTCAGAGGATTTTTGAAACGCCAATTTTGCTCTAATTCTCTGAAATTAATATATTATTGCTATCGCTTTGTGCAACAACATGGACAATCATATATTAAATAGTGCTATTGATCAATTTAAAAAGCAATAATCTTTCTTTAGGCATATTTTACGGCTTATTTCCGGAACTGTTGAAAGAACTCATATCTTTGTCATTTATATATGCTTAATCCGTATAAAAAATTATCTGTTTAAGCGAATATCAGATAGTTATGTTACTAAACTTGATTGCAAAATCAAGTTCTCAGACTTAATCAAAACAACCGAATAACAGTTACAACAGCACCAAGTAACTATAATTAAATGTAAAATAGCAAGCTATGAAAAGTGCTGAGTAATTTTCCATGCACTCACACTGATTGCTGTCAAACCTGGGGAAATACAGATTTTACCGACTGATTCCTAAGCTTGAATTTGAGATTGTGTAATTCAAAATCTCCAATTCTGCTGTCTTCTACTTAACAATTGACTAGGGTGAATGTTTATGTCCCTCACTGAAGAAATACTCTCGCAACTACCGGGGGATGTTTTAGCCGGCTTGCGGCGTGCTGATTACATCCTGAAATCTATTCGAGAAAACACTGCACCAATACCCGCAGTAGTGACAGAAAATCAACAACCATTAGTTAGTTTAGATTGGGATGTAATTATCTGCGGTGGGACTTTAGGGATTTTAATTGGTTGCGCCTTAGCAGTGCGGGGACTGCGAGTGGCGTTGTTGGAGCGGGGAATTTTGCGGGGGAGAGAACAAGAGTGGAATATTTCCCGCCAAGAATTAGAAGTATTTGTGGAATTGAATTTGCTAACTGAAGAGGAATTAGCAGAGGCGATCGCTACAGAATACAATCCAGCCAGGGTAAAATTTCAAGGTGGTGCAGAAGTTTGGGTAGAAAATGTCTTAAATATTGGTGTAGATCCAGTTTATTTACTAGCTACACTCAAAAGCAAATTTCTCGCGGCTGGTGGAGAATTATTAGAAAATACACCCTTTAATACAGCTGTAGTGCATCCAGATGGGGTGATAGTTAACAACCAATACAAAGCCAAATTACTACTAGACGCAATGGGACATCTTTCACCCATGACTCAACAAGCACGCCAAGGAAAGCAACCTGATGCTTTGTGTTTAGTAGTGGGAAGTTGCGCTCAAGGTTTCCCCGTTAACAATTCTGGGGATTTAATCTTGTCATTCACGTCTTTGCAGAATCAATGTCAATATTTTTGGGAAGCTTTCCCCGCTAGGGATGGGAGAACAACTTACTTATTTACATATATGGATGCTCATCCGCAACGCTTCAACCTAGAAGCATTGTTTGAGGAATATCTGCGTTTACTACCAGAATATCAGGGTGTGGAATTACAACAACTCAAATTTCAACGTGCTTTGTTTGGGTTCTTTCCCAGTTATCGCCAAAGTCCTCTCCCTACCCCTTGGCCGCGGATTTTACCAGTCGGGGATAGCAGTGGTAGTCAGTCACCCTTGAGTTTTGGTGGTTTTGGTGCAATGGTGCGTCATCTGAAGCGGTTAACAATTGGGATTTGCGAAGCAATACAGACTGAACAACTTTCCACTCCAGCATTGTCACAACTGCAACCATACCAACCTAGTTTGAGTGTGACTTGGTTATTTCAAAAGGCGATGAGTGTGGGTGTAAATCAAACCATTCCAGCAGAACAAATTAACCAGTTACTATCTGCGGTGTTCCAAGAAATGGAAAAATTAGGAACGCCAGTTCTCAAACCATTTTTACAAGATATAGTGCAGTTTTCTGCCCTCACACAAACCCTAGCCAGAACAGCCATCAACCATCCGGGTTTAGTGGCGAAAATTATGCCGCAGGTAGGTTTAATCAACCTGTTAGATTGGCTGTTGCATTACGGCAACTTAGGTATTTACTCTGCCTTATCTGCACTCAGTCCCATCTTAGAACCTGCGGTGAAAAATTTACCAGCTACACAACAATACTACTGGCATCGGTTAGTAGATGCGTGGCAATTTGGTTCTGGTGGTGATTACGTCCGGCGATGAACTAGAGTAGCACTAGCTTGGTCTACAGGCATCATAATCACCTCATTAATATTGACATGAGGCGATCGCGTTGCACAGAAAAAGACCACATCCGCCACATCATCAGGTGTCAGTGGTGTGACTCCTTGGTAAACCTTTTTGGCGCGTTCCGTATCACCATGAAAACGCACATCACTAAATTCTGTTTCCACCATACCAGGATCAACAGAAGTAACACGAATGCGAGTTCCCAAAAGGTCTTGTTTTAAACCTTCAGAAATCGCCTTCACCGCCGCCTTAGTAGAACAGTAAACATTCCCACCGGGGTAAGTTTGATGTCCAGCAATAGAACCAATATTCACCACATGACCGCGATCTCGCTTCACCATTCCCGGTACAACATAACGGGTAAGATAGAGCAGACCCTTGACATTGGTATCAATCATTTCTTCCCAATCTTGGAAGTCACCTTCATGCAGTTTATCTAAACCCCGACTTAAACCCGCATTGTTAATCAGAATATCGATATCTGACCAAGTTGGCGGGAGGTTAGATATAGCCGATTCTACAGCCAGGCGATCGCGCACATCCAATTGTATTAAATGAACTTGGTCAGACGCGACACCTAACGTCTCTACAAGTTCCTCTAATTTATCCAAACGCCGCGCCGCTAAAATCAGTTTTGCACCTGCCTCAGCAAAAACCCTGGCGCAAGCCGCACCGATACCACTGCTTGCACCAGTAATCAAAACAATCTGATTGTTAAGAATCATTAGTCATTAGTCATTAGTTATTAGTCATGGGGCGTTGGGGAGGCAGTGACGGGTACGCAGGGGTCTCCCCAAGATGCCGTCATTGGGCATTGGTTATATAATCTTTCTTGCCTCCCTTATCCCTCTTAACCCCTACACCCTTACACCCCTACACCCCTCTCATTACTTCTTCACCACTTGTAAACGCTGAGTTACCACAGTCATCCCGCTACCGCGAAGAATCACAGCAGAAATCCAACGATTACCGGGTGTTGCTGGGGCGCGTCCAATTTTAAATAAACCACCTGAATTGAGTAATTGCAAATCTACGCTTGTGGGGTTGAGATACTTAGCAGCTTGAATTGGTTCTTCTAATGCTGTACCCAAAAGTAAATCATCACCTAAAGGTTCTTGCACGATCGCATCAAAATTGTACTGCTGACCGACTTTCACTTGTTGGGGCAATTTCACATCTATTTGGGGTGGGTTGCTACCAGAGGATAGTAAGGTACGTTCCGATACAATATCTTGACGCACAATTGTCCCGCCTGCAATGCGTTGACGGGATCTGATGGTAGATTTCAGTGCCAAATTGTTGCTGTTAGCTGAGGGTAAACCAGTTATGTTTGTCACCGTTTCTGCAATGATGGCATTTCCTTCAGACTTCCAAGACTGTACTTGTGTGCTGTAGCGCAAATTGGGATAGCGTTTCCAGAGTGTCACTAAAGCTTTTTCCATTGTTTGACGGTTTAATCCGTCTCCGTGGACAAAATTAGGGCTGTAATATTGCAATACTGCTTTGATATCGCCTTTACTAGCAGCTGTATCAATTTGCGTTAACAAATTTGTCACGGCTGTAGGCGCATTTTGGGTATTATTACTTTGAGCGATTTCTACAGCTTGGGCGTGCTGCCAACAATTAACTATACCCAGTGAGCATACAGACAAAATCAATGCAATAGCTGTGGAGAGGTGGTTTTGGCGTTTTAGTAAAAATAAAATTGTGTTGTTCATGGGTAAGAGTTTACTGATTGTAGTAGAGAAGGTCAGGAAATTGTTTTATCTTAGTTAAACTAGGCACTGAATGGTAGAGTTTGAATGACAAACGCACCCATAAAATTACTAATAGCTGCCAGTGGGACTGGTGGACACTTGTTTCCGGCGATCGCATTGGCAGATAAACTACCAGAATATGAGATTGAATGGCTAGGTGTCCCCAATCGGTTAGAAACCCAGCTTGTTCCGCAAAAGTATCCTTTGCATACTATTGCAGTCGAAGGGTTTCAGCAAGGGTTGAGCATTGCTTCTTTACTAACCTTGGGTAAACTTATTAGTGCCATTTTCCAGGTGCGACGACTCCTCAAGCAAGGGAGATTTCAAGGAGTTTTTACCACTGGAGGTTACATTGCTGGGCCAGCAGTAATTGCAGCGCGTTCTTTGGGTTTACCTGTAGTTTTTCATGAATCTAACGCTTTACCCGGTAAAGTGACGCGGTTTTTTGGCCCCTGGTGTACTGTAGTAGCTTTGGGATTTGATGTAGCTACTAAGTATTTACCCCGAGCCAAAAACGTCACTGTCGGAACTCCCGTTCGTTCCCAATTTTTAGATGCTAGCAGTGCCAAACTAGATTTAGCTATCCCTGAAAATGTTCCCTTAATCGTCGTTTTCGGTGGTAGCCAAGGCGCAGTTGCAGTCAATAAGTTAGTCAGAGAGTCCGCGCCTGCGTGGTTTAATGCTGGTGCTTACGTAGTACATTTAACAGGCGATCGCGATCCTGATGCTGGGAGTTTAAAGGATCCCCAGTATATAGAATTACCTTTTTATGACAATATGGCAGCACTGTTGCAACGTGCTAGTTTAGCCATTAGTCGTTCTGGTGCAGGTAGTTTAACAGAATTAGCTGTGTGTGGGACACCAGCGATATTAATTCCCTATCCCTTTGCCGCCGAAGACCATCAATCATATAATTCCGCAGTATTTACTCAAGCTGGTGCAGCCTTAAGTTTTAAACAATCGGAGTTAACGACAGAGTTATTGCAAACTCAAGTTTTAAATTTATTGCAATCACCCGACGAGTTAAACAAAATGGCAGAAAATGCGAAAGCGATCGCAGTTCCCGATAGTGCAGATAAATTAGCTTCCTTAGTGCGTGAAATGGTAGAAAGCTAAAAACACATAGGCATTAAGAAGAGTTTGAGACTTCAAAACCTCAAACTCCTCATACTCTCTGCGCCTCTACGCCTCTGCGTGAAAAAATCATCATCCTAATCAGCAAAACATTTAACTAATTATGATTGTTGCTTTAACCAAGCCGCTAAATCTGCAACCTCATTAAAATATAACAATTGTTCTGCCAGTGCTTCTAATTTTTCAGTAGATAATCCTTTAATTTGCTCAGTTAAAGACAAGTCAATCTCTCCAAACCGACGATTTAACAGGCGCAGAATTACCTTTTGTTCTCCTTCCTGGATAGCTCGCGCCCTATCTTCTTGATACAGTGGTGCTAATCTCATCACTAACTCCCGATCATCTATTTCTATATTCTGATTGATTCTCAAATTTTGTTGCAGACTATAGAGTAATTCTAGCGTCACTTCCACAAACGGGTGATTGGCTGGAAGTGCTGTCAATTCATCAACCGCTTGTTGCTGCACTCTACCACGCCCTAGTATTCTCAACCACAGTGTTTCTTGAGTGGATGGTAGCTGATGAATGACAACTATGGCTGTCCGCAAATATTCAGGTAAAAAGTAAACTCCCTCTACCCAGTCTGATTTTAAAGTCGCACCAAAGCCGGAAATTATCGCCTCTGATGCGGTGGGAGTTAGAACCCATAATTGGGGAATTTCTGTGGCTGGGATGGGGGTTTTATTGCGATTGGCTTCTCTTTGAATGGCGTTTCTGACTTCTAATAGTTTCAATAGACAATCTGTGATTTCTTCTTTGGTTGCTGGGTTGCGGAATGGTTCAAAAATGGCGGCGGTGGTTGCCATTTTTCCTAATAATCCTAATGTTTCTATGTTGGCTGTTTGTGTAGTGAAGGGAGAAAACATCTATTTCTCTGACTTCTGCTGCTACTCTACTTGGTGCTTGAACTTTTCCGAATGGTTTTAGTAATTCTTCTAAATAATCTTTGGAAAATTGATCATGAATAAATCGCGTCATTTAACTTAGTTATTAATAATAATGCTCATTCCTTATATTTTAGATTTTCTTGAGCATTATCTTGGCTAATTTTTATAATCCACAGGTTGTTGGCAGCATACTACAAGAAAAGCTAGAAAAGAATGAAAAGCGGTGGTGTCAGGTCAGGACAAATATTAGAACCCGCAATACTTCGTAGGAAATGACCTATTTGTAAATCGTT
Source organism: Trichormus sp. M33_DOE_039 (assembly GCA_015296085.1). Lineage (GTDB taxonomy): Bacteria > Cyanobacteriota > Cyanobacteriia > Cyanobacteriales > Nostocaceae > Trichormus. The sequence goes on from DVDT01000004.1 coordinate 94,005, forward strand.
ACAATTTTGTGTAAGCCTTGTATGTTAAATTTTACAAGTCTCGACGCGAGAGAAAAGACTCTTATTGCAGATTCCCCCAGACCGGTTCCACGCTATGCCTATGGGGGGTGTGGGGAGGTGTCCTGGAACTCCCGTTCCATCATATTTTACACTATCCTCTTTTACCCATGAAAAAAACATCCATCCAAATTTCTGCCATCCAACACTAGTGTAGAAAGCATTCCAATCTTTTCCTACTTCTATCCAGATTTTTTTCTGCACACTAAAGCCATATCTTCCATTGCTGTATCTTACCCACAGCTGGTCAATAGTGCGTAAATCAGTGCAGGGAAATTTTTCAATTGAACTGGTGCCCTCAAGCCAGCCTTCTTTTTCTCTATCAGCAGCTTTTAGCATCACTTGCAGAGTTTCTTGATCTGCTTCTTTCCACTGTCCAGCTTTAAGTAAATCACGCAACCGCCTATAGTCTACACCTTTCTCAGAACTCAGATCGTCAGTTTCCTGTAACCGCCTCTCAGCTTCTTCTTGTTCTCTTTTTATTCGTAGTCTTTCAGTTTCTAGTTCTTGTCGTCGTTTTAAGCTCTCAGTTTCCTGTTGTTTCCGTATTCTCTCAGCTTCTTGTTGTTGCAGTTTTAAGCTCTCAGTTTCTTCTATTGGAGCTAAAATTGATTCTTCAATTTGGGTTGCATCTTCGTCCCTGAGTCCTAATTGCATTTGATAAAGTTTTAGTCCATTGCGGACATATTCACTGATTGGGTATTCTGCCTTAACCGCTTTAGAAAAATCCTGCTCGTAAAGTCTTAAATTATTTGCATAAGCCTCTTTTTGCTCTTCTTCCTGTTGTTGTCGTTGCAGTCTTTCAGCTTCTTCTTGTTGGCGTTGTCTTTGTAACCTTGTGGCTTCCTGTTGTTGTCGTAGTCTCTCGGCTTCTTGTTCTTGTTGGCGTTGCAACTGCTGTTGGTGTTCTTCTCTTTCCCGCTTGAGTTTTTCAACAGCAGCACGAATACCTCTGGCTACATCAGTGAAAGCTTCATCTTGAGTATGCCAATGTTTTGATATCACAGGTTCAGCATTCTTCGGTAAAGCTTGCAGTTTAGCAAATGGTGCGTCAGTCCAATCGACAGGGCGCAAAATCACCGGAATTACATAAGCTTCGCCTTGATTGTGGCGTTCTATTGCCCTTTTAACTTCCACATCCCAACAATAATCAGAAGCAAGAAAGTTTGAACTGACAAGCAAGAGAATGATGTCAGCTGTGTTTAAATTGTCGTTAATTTGGTGATCCCACTGTTCTCCGGCTAGTATCTTGCGGTCATGCCAGCTCGATATTACACCCTGTCTTTTCAATGCAGCTAGGTGATTAGCTAATTCATCCCGTAGAGATTCATCTTTGTGTGAGTAAGAAAAGAAAAGCTTTAAAGATACCTCTGCCATTTTTGCGCTCAGGAGTAGGATAAATTAGGCTTAGGATAAATTATAGTATTTTCGCTTGATTTCCCTGCGAATCTGATTGTGATGTAGGGAGACAGAAGAACGCCAAAAATATAGATTTGTTGCGATCGCAAATTGTTTAGTAACAAAATTGAGTTGTGTAGTAGCCAATTAGAACCCCTGTCCAAAGACGCAAAGCGGCTTCTCGCTAGAATACCTTATTCCCCGCAGGGACAGAGGCTTTGATTCTTGCTCCCCTTCCCTGGTAGGGAAGGGGTTGGGGGTTAGGTCTGAAAAATAAATCCACACAGCATGAATTACCAATTACAATAACTCTGCCATTTGCCCCGCACTTACCAAACTATTCGCACACAAAATTCCAGAAGCAGCGACAGCCGGCACACCAATTCCCGGTAAAGTGCTATCACCCACACGATACAAACCCTGGATAGGCGTGTGAGTACTAGGAAACATCCCCTTACCCGCAGCAATAGCCGGGCCGTAAGTTCCTTGATAACGGCGGAGATAATGAGCATGAGTTAACGGTGTACCGATGAGTTCTAATACTACACGCTCTCGAATATCAGGGATAATACGCTCTAAGGCACGGTATAAAGTTTGCGCCTTTTCTTGTTTCTGCGCTTCATATCCATCATTGCGTTCCCAGCCAGCGTAAGGTTCGAGGGTGTAAGCATGAACTACATGATGTCCCTCTGGTGCTAAATTTTTATCCCACACACTCGGAATTGAAATCATGCAAGTATTACTTGGGGTGGTGATATCTTGATTGGAATCATGGACTACCACATGATGTCCAGTTAAATTATCTAACCCATCAGCCCTAATACCCAAGTGCAAGTGCATAAAACTCTCAACGGCTGGAGTCTTTATAGCACTTTCACGATAAGCCGCAGGCAAATCTTCAGGACGCAGTAGATTATTATATGTATCCCAAAGGGTGGCATTAGAAATCACAATTGATGCTGGCAAAACTTCACCATTGCGTAACCGCACACCCGTAACTTTGCCAGACTCTACCAGAATTTGCTCAACGTGACACCCTAAACGTAACTTACCACCCCAGCGTTCCAACCCCCGTACTAAAGCATTGACAATGGCTGCACTCCCCCCTACAGGATACTCAACTCCAGCACGGGAACGTTCACCCAACATAAATGCTACTTCGGGGGCAATTGTGCTGTGGGCTTTTAACCCAGAAAGTAAGAAACACTCTAAATCAATCAGTCGCCGTACCCAAGGGTCTTTGACTGTAGCATCCATAACATTGCCTACAGAAGACTGCACCAGGGATAAGTACGGTAACATTTTCGCCAAAGATGGCAAATAACGTTGTAATAATACTAAAATCACCTGCCAATCTGAGCGCAATGCCAAAGTAGGTATACCTTTCATCGCCTCATAGAGTCCTAAAAGGCGTTGCTCAAATTGTTGGAATTCCTTTGCACCTTGGGGTGTAATTTTGTGTAGCTCTTGATGATATTGTGCAGGATTGCTATAAACTGCAAGACTGGCTTCGGGGAAGTGGTAGTGACCTAACGGATCATAGGGTATAACTTGGATGGATTCACTTAAAGTATCAAGAACCTGTTTGATCGGATTTAAACTTTGCTTGTCACTTAAACCGCAATAAAAGGAGGGGCCAGAATCAAATTCAAACCCGCGTCGTCTAAAACTATGGGCTGCACCACCCGCAACTGTATGACTTTCACACACAATTACCCGCTTACCATAACGCGCCAACAAACCCGCAGCGCATAAACCACCGATACCACTACCGATAACTATGATTGGGGACTGGGGAGACATGAGAGGGGTGTAGGGGAGACAAGAGAGATTATATATCTAAATTCCCAATGCCCAATCACTAATGACTAATGACTAATGATGACTGAACCACTAATTGAATTAAAAGGCATTTCTAAATCCTTTGGTAACAATCGGGTTTTAGATAATGTGGACTTGACGATTTATCGAGGTGAGGCTTTAGGGATTATCGGCCCTTCGGGAACTGGTAAATCGACAATTTTGCGCGTCATGGCTGGTTTGATTACTCCTGACGAGGGGGAAGTTTATGTGCAAGGAGTAAAAAGAGATGGGTTGATTGAAGATGGTCATGACCCAGTTGGTATTGGTATGGTATTTCAGCAGGCGGCTTTATTTGATTCGTTGACTGTGGAAGAGAATGTGGGGTTTTTACTTTATCAAAATTCCAAGTTACCGCGATCGCGCATTCGAGAATTAGTCAAAGAAAAACTCGAAATGGTCGGTTTACCGGGAATTGGTCATCTCTATCCTTCGGAATTATCTGGTGGGATGCGAAAACGGGTGAGTTTTGCGCGTGCAATTATGTCTAACCCCGATAACCCCGAAGAAGGCGCAGAGGTTTTACTATACGATGAACCGACAGCAGGACTTGACCCTATTGCTTCCACAGTGATAGAAGATTTAATCCGTGACTTACAAACTACTCAAGGTGTTTGTAGTACTTATGCGATCGTTACCCATCAAGATAGTACAATACGGCGAACTGCTGATAGACTAGTGTTTCTTCATCAAGGTAAAGTGCAGTGGCAAGGTACAGTTGGTGAACTAAGTGACACAGACCATCCATTAATTACACAATTTATGAGTGGAAGTGTACAAGGGCCAATTCAGGTTGTTGGTTAGTTGAGCAAAGAACAGTATGCGCGATTTGATCACCACTCGGTTTGCATCTCGGCGAACATTAAGAGAAGGCTCAGTAGGATTATTAGTATTACTGGGACTAGGAGCATTTTTCGTCATCATCCTCTGGCTAAATAGAGTCACAGCGTCTCGCAGTTCCTACAAAGCTATTGTAGAGTTTGCCAATGCTGGCGGTATGCAAAAAGGCGCGCCTGTGCGTTACCGGGGTGTGAAAGTCGGGAATATTGCTCGCATTGAACCCAAGGCTAATACAGTAGAAGTAGAAATTGAAATTGCCCAAGCTGACCTCATTATTCCTCGTGATGTAGTAGTCGAAGCTAATCAAACTGGTTTAATTAGCGAAAGTATTATTGACATTACTCCTAAAACATCACTAGCAACTCAAGACAAAATTGCTAAACCTCTAGATAAAAATTGTGATTCCAGTCTGATTGTTTGTAATGGTTCTCGACTCAAAGGACAAATTGGTATCAGTTTGGATGAACTTATCCGTAGTAGCACTCAGTTAGCAACCACTTATAATAATCCCCAATTTTATCAACGGGTCAATAAACTCTTAGAAACGTCAGCAGAAGCGGCCACAAGCGTATCATCACTTAGCCGGGATGTAGGAAAATTAAGCAGAAGCTTTCAAGGACAAATAGGTACATTTGCTGCTACTGCTAATTCCGTACAACAAGCCACGAATAAACTGACGATTTCCACAACCAAGACAGTAGATCAACTTGGTATCACCGCCAGTCAATTCAGCACAACTGCAACTCAAGCCAATAAGTTACTCACACAATTAGATGATCTCGTCACCACTAATCGTTCGACATTGGTGAGTGCGTTGAATAACATCACCGAAACCAGTAACCAACTGCGGGTGACAGTCAGCAGTCTTTCCCCTGCTATTACTCGGTTATCCGATGGAGAGTTACTCAAAAATCTAGAAACGCTCTCAGCCAATGCAGCGCAAGCTTCAGCTAACTTAAAAGATGCCACTCAAGCATTAAATGATCCTAAAAATGCGATGCTGTTGCAACAAACCTTAGATTCTGCGAGGGTAACGTTTGAAAATACTCAAAAAATCACCTCTGATTTAGACGAATTGACTGGTGATCCTGCATTTCGGAATAATTTACGACAATTAGTCAATGGTTTGAGTACCTTAGTATCTTCCACAGACCAAATGCAAGAGCAAGTCAAAGTTGCTGCTACTTTGGAGTCAATGCAAGCCGTGGCCAGTCAATCAGAATTAGCGTTGACCCCCAAACAATCAGAAAAATCCATCACTCCCAACCCTTCATCAGTCGGCGTTGAAAGTACGGTTAACCCTCCCACATCAGATAAATCATCTCAAGAGAAACTTTTACAGAAACTACGGCAATATCAACGGGGAAGTAGGGAATAGGGGCAGGAGACAGGGAGCAGGAAGCAATAATTGCGGAGGAGCAGGGGAAAACTCATGACTAATTCCAATCTTGCTCTTCTCTTTTACCGCGACTTTTATAAATACCGCCGATATCATGCAATTGTCGGGTTTTCTCGAATAATTCGGCTTCAGTTAAGCCCCATTGTTGCAAAACTTTATTTAGGTCGTTTTGTATGTCCCTCGCGCCTGGGAAGCCTTGATAGCGAATTTTGAGTCGGGCTAATTCTGCTAAATTGTAGTCTGTGGCTGTTTGAGTTAGTAGAATATCAATAAGAGGGCGATCGCGGTTGTAAAGTGGGTGTTGTTGGTCTTTACTTCCGTGCTGTTCAGTCATAGTTAATACCGGGGTAAAATTGTGATTTCATTCCGAGTTTAGAACTAAAATCTGCCCATAGCACGAGAATTAAACATGACGGCTACCACCCCTGAGTACATACGGCTCTCACCACTGCCACCCCATCAGAGATAAAGATACATTATCTTTAAGAAAATACAAAAAAGTTTAGATAAGGGTGAGTTTTTTAGATCGCCCACAGTCCAAGCAGCAAGGGAGCAAGAACCCGCTATGTTTGAACACTTCACTTCCGAAGCCATCAAAGTTATCATGCTCGCTCAGGAGGAAGCTCGTCGTCTGGGACACAATTTCGTAGGAACTGAACAAATTCTCCTGGGGTTGATGGGAGAAGGAACTGGGGTTGCTGCCAAAGTGCTGAATGAGTTGGGTGTGACTCTCAAAGACGCACGCCGGGAAGTCGAAAAAATTATTGGGAGGGGTTCTGGTTTCGTTCCACCAGAAATTCCCTTTACCCCTAAAGTCAAAAGTCTATTTGAGCAATCATTTAGAGAGGCTCACGGTCTCGGACATAATTACATCAACACAGAACACTTACTATTAGGATTAACCGAATCAGGTGAAGGTGTCGCCGCCAAAGTGTTGCAAAATCTGGGTGTTGACCTGAGAAATGTTCGTACTGCTGTGATTCGGCGTTTAGGTGAAGATCCAGTTGCAGTTGGTGGTAGTAGTAGCCCCAGACGCAATCAAACCCTCACCACAGAGGAATTTGGCAGAAACCTCACCAAATTGGCGCAAGAAGGTAAGCTCGACCCTGTAGTGGGTCGCCAGAAAGAAATTGAACGCGCAATTCAAATTCTCGGTCGCCGCACCAAGAATAACCCCGTGTTGATTGGTGAACCAGGGGTAGGTAAAACAGCGATCGCCGAAGGATTGGCACAGCGTATCATTAACCAAGATGTCCCCGAAGTCTTACAAGATAAGCAAGTCATCAGCCTCGATATGGGGTTATTGGTCGCGGGAACTCGCTTCCGGGGAGACTTTGAAGAACGCATCAAAAAAATCGTCGATGAAGTCCGCACTGCGGGAAATGTCATCTTAGTCATTGATGAAATTCACACCTTAGTCGGTGCTGGTGGAACTGAAGGCGGCTTAGATGCAGCTAATATCCTCAAACCAGCCTTAGCACGGGGTGAACTGCAATGTATTGGTGCAACTACCTTAGATGAGTATCGCCAACACATCGAACGCGATGCAGCTTTAGAACGGCGTTTCCAACCGATTTTAGTCGGTGAACCAACTGTCGCCGAAACTATCGAAATTCTCTACGGTTTGCGGGGAGTTTACGAACAGCATCACAGAGTCCAAATTTCCGATGAGGCTTTGATGGCAGCCGCAGAATTATCAGACCGCTATATTAGCGATCGCTTTCTGCCCGATAAAGCCATAGACTTAATTGATGAAGCTGGCTCACGGGTACGTTTGCGAAACTCTCATATTTCGACTGATAAAGAACTCAAGCGGAAACTTAGGGAAGTCACCAAAGCCAAAAACGAAGCTGTCAGACTGCAAAACTTTGATACAGCCGGAGAATTGCGCGACCAGGAAATCGCCTTGGAAGCAGAAATCCAAGCCGCTTCCACTGAAAAAACGATTCACCCCATTGTCGTAGATGAAGAAGACATCGCCCAAATCGTAGCTTCTTGGACTGGTGTCCCAGTCAACAAACTCACAGAATCTGAGTCAGAATTACTGCTGCACTTAGAAGACACCCTGCATAAGCGGCTTATCGGTCAAGAACAAGCAGTGACAGCTGTTTCTCGTGCCATCCGTCGCGCCAGAGTAGGCTTAAAGAACCCCAACCGTCCTATTGCTAGCTTTATCTTCTCCGGCCCTACCGGCGTTGGTAAAACCGAACTAGCCAAGGCGTTAGCGACTTACTTCTTCGGTGCAGAAGATGCCATGATTCGGCTAGATATGTCTGAGTACATGGAAAGCCATACAGTATCTAAACTCATCGGCTCACCTCCAGGTTACGTTGGTTACGACGAAGGTGGACAACTCACCGAAGCTGTACGCCGCAGACCCTACACTGTGTTGCTGTTCGATGAAATCGAAAAAGCACACCCCGATGTGTTCAATATGCTGCTGCAAATTCTCGATGACGGACACCTCACCGACGCCAAAGGTCGCAAGGTAGACTTCAAGAACACCTTAATTATCTTGACATCCAACATTGGTTCTAAGGTAATTGAAAAAGGTGGCGGCGGTTTAGGCTTTGAATTCGACAACCAACCAGACGCTAGTTACCACCGCATTCGGAACTTAGTCAACGAAGAACTGAAAAATTACTTCCGTCCTGAGTTTCTCAACCGGGTGGATGAAATTATCGTCTTCACTCAACTATCTAAGGATGAAGTCAAGCAAATTGCTGAAATTATGCTGCGTGATGTAGCTAGCCGCTTAACAGAAAAAGGTATCGCTTTAGAAGTTACCGAAAGGTTCAAAGACCTAGTAGTCAGGGAAGGTTATGACCCCAGCTATGGTGCTAGACCATTGCGTCGCGCCATCATGCGCCTGTTGGAAGATTCCCTCGCTGAAGCTATGTTGGCTGGTGAAATCAATGAAGGTTGTACAGCCATTGTTGATGTCGATGATGATGGTCAAGTTAAAGTACGCCACTCAGAAACACGCCAATTACTATTGGCAAATGCTGGCTAAGATTTAAATTAGCAAGATAGTATTGCATAACTACCTCTGGTACTCTGCTACCAGAGGTTTTGATTTATGAGGGTTATGTAATGATAAACATATCAATAACAGAAACTATCTGATAAAAACTCCATGATTCAAGTAAGAGTAAAGTAAGCTGTTAACGATAACTCTCCTTTATCTCATCAGAGTTATTTTCTGAGTATATATTTGTGATGACCTCACAGGAAAAGCATCTACCGTATTCATTCCAGGCAATAATGAGCTTCCTTTTAGAGATTTATTGAGAGAAAATATCTAAGAGATTTGTCAATGAATTAGTAAAACTTTGAATGTTATCTGCCCTTCAGGCAAGGCAAAGGACAGAGGGTAGAAGGGAAGAAAAAAGTTTTAAAACAAAAACCTCAATACCTAAGCTTCGCTGTAAAATCTGGTTTTGTTTATTGTGAATTTTGAATTGCTATTATTCCCTTGGCAAGTTTTGCCGAGACAGGACAAATAAACAAGACAAGGGGAGCTATTTAGCTATTGATTTTGCATATTTTAAGTTTTACTTTTAAATACTCCTGGTTCTTGCTGTGTGGGCAAGACAGCTAAAATATCGGTTTGGGAACAATATTTCAGGTCTTCATGACAGTCCAGGCGTAACAACCGTTTGCCGTGACTAGCGTGGTGAAATAATCCTAATAGGTTGTGCTGCCACTGGGAATAAAGCGCGATCGCACTAATTGCTTCATCGTTGCCAGCTAGTTCTTCTGGTGGTAATTGGGATTTCTCGACGACGCTATGGGCGATCGCACCTGCACAGGCTGTATCCTCTAAGGAAAAACTGCCTTCCCAACCAGAACCGACAATCCACACTGTTTCCGGTTGTTTGTCCATTAGGTATTGGACAACTGCGGCGCGATTAATAAAGGCGGCTGTCAGTACGGTGGGTGAGTCCTGTATCCGTTTTAAAGCGCGAGTCCCATTAGTGGTACTAATAAACAAGCGTCTCCCTTCCACCAGTTCTGGTGTGCAGTCGAGGGGCGAATTACCTAATTCAAAGCCAGCGACTTTGCCACCGCCACGTTCTCCAGCTCGTAGCCGTTTTTGTGGCGGCCATTGTTCACTCACAGAGATGAGTTGATCTAAATCACTAAAGACCTGCACAGCTTCGCCCCCTGCTGAGAGGACTGTTGCTATAGTGCTAGTAGCTCGCAAAACATCAACTGCGATCGCGCAGTCTGGAGCTTTGTCAGTTGGAGTTAGTTCCGGGGTATGGTATACAAATAGCTTCACGCGCTGGATACACCTGCTCTCAATAACTATTGCCGAGATTACATTCTAATTGCTCGTCATCACCATAATGCCACTTAATCTCCGAGTATTTCTTATCGTTATGCAAGAGTATTGATTATTCTGTAGTAGGGACTGGGTATTGAGAAAGAAAAATCTTAATCCTCTTGCTGTGGAATTTTTGACATAGTTTTCTCTTGCTGTCTGATTTGCTTTGTGAGGATTATAAGACTTGAGCAATCTGGTTTGTTGAAGGTAATGGAGTTATTAACTATTACGCAATAATTTAAGCTTGCTATAGCCTGAGTCTAATCAGGTAATCTGAAAGAAGACAGGAGATCATCCCAAAGGTGAAAGGCATTAATTCCTTTTCCCAATCCCCAGTCACTAGTCCCCAATCCCCAGTCCCTATGGCCCCTTTACCCGAATATCGTCCTAAACAACTGTCTTTAGGCCCTTTGGAAGCAGAAATTTTAAATATCATCTGGGAATTAAGCTCAGTTACGGTCAAGGATGTTCACGATCGCATCTTGGCTGACCCCAATCGTGAGTTAGCTTACACCTCTGTCACCACGGTTTTGCGTCGCCTCACTGATAAAGGTTGGTTAGTCTGTGATAAAAAAGGCAAAGCTTTCTACTGGCGGCCTTTACTGACAAAACAGCAAGCTCAGGTTATTAAAGCCCATGAACAATTACAGCAATTTCTAGCCGTGGGTAATCCTGATGTAGTGGCGGCTTTTGCTGATAGTCTGGATGAAGCAGCTAGTGAGCAAATCTCGGCGATCGCTAAACGCATTCAAGCAGCACGCCAAGCCAGGGAGGAACAATAATGCACCTAGTCATGATTTTAATTGCTTTGGCAGTAGCGGGGATAATACGCTGCTCTAAGACTCATTCCCAAGGTAGTTGGGAGGTGCGCTGGCGGCGATCGCTATTTCTGTTTTTATTTCCACCGTTGTTAATTGTGATGACGGCGATCGCATTGCTGTGCATGGGGCCTCAAGGTCGAATGGGTGGGATGTACACAGGTTGGTTGAGCTATTCCCTGGCTTTGATTGTTTTGAGTATTTTTTCGGGACTGTGTCTCAAATTAGCTTACCAAGGCTGGCGATCGCTACAATCTGCCCGTCATTGTCCTTTGGTGAATGTTGCAGGTAGACCCATCAGACTCCTCAACACAGAAGCTTTATTTGCCGGTCAAATTGGTTTTTGGCAACCAGAATTAGTCGTTAGTCAAGGTTTACTACAAACTCTTTCTCCAGACCATGTAGAAAGCGTATTAGCACACGAACAAGGACATCATCACTACAGAGATACCTTTTGGTTTTTCTGGCTGGGTTGGATTCGCACCTGTACAGCTTGGCTACCCAACACTGAACCATTGTGGCAAGAACTTTTAGTGCTGAGGGAATTACGCGCTGATAGTTATGCTGCATCCCAAGTAGATCCTTTAGTGCTAGCAGAATCGCTGTTATTAGTGGTCAGCAATGGTTCTGTATTTGCTCAATCAGAAATTTGCTGTGCAGCTTTAGGTGATAGTGTAGGCGAGCGTTTAGAACAGAGAATTGAAGCTTTACTTACACCACCAGCTACAACCCCAGAAGTTAAATTCCCATATTGGCAAACCTTTTTCTTAGCATTTATGCCCTTAATAACTGTGATCTTCCACTCTTAATTACCAACCGGAAATATTTCTTCTTGAGCGTGCGTCAGTTAAAGCAGACTTGGAAAAACCAAGATATTGCTTGTACTGACGTTATTTATTTTTTCTTTTATATTTAAAAATACAAATTAAATCGTAGGGTTTGAACCTGTTTAAACCCTGCGAAACCGATTTGAAATAATTATTTAATATGATGTTATTAACTTAATAACCTACTATATTGTGTAGATATTTAATAATTACCATTAGTTTTAAAATTGCCACACCAAAAAAATTTAGAGCAGTTATGGATCGTACGCTGCTTTGCCGCGGTGTTACTTTTTGGTCAAGTATGTCTACGTTTAATTCAAGGAAAAACTTACTATCGAAAAATTCTGGAACATATGGTAGCTGCTGGGCCGTCTTCCATTCCTCCAGTTTTGTTAGTGAGTGTGTTTTCCGGCATGATTTTTACTATTCAAACTGCTAGAGAATTAGTAAAATTCGGTGCTGTCAGTACGGTAGGAGGTGCTTTCGCTTTAGCGTTTTGTCGGGAACTAGCTCCTATTTTGACGGCGAGTATTATTGCAGGACAAGTAGGTTCTGCTTTTGCAGCAGAAATCGGTGCGATGCGTGTCACTGAACAAATTGACGCGCTATATATGCTCAAAACTAATCCAATTGATTATCTAGTTTTACCCAGAGTAATTGCTTGTTGTTTCATGATGCCCATCATGATGATTTTTGCGTTAATTGTAGGCATCATGGGAGGTATTTTTGCTGCTGAACAGTTTTATCAAGTTACTCAAGAAGCTTTTTTAGAGTCAGTCAGAGATTTTTTAGAAACAAAAGATATATTTACTATTTTGCTCAAAGGTTTAATCTTTGGTGCGATAGTTTCAATTAATGGCTGTAGTTGGGGTCTAACAACTAGAGGCGGCGCGAAAGAAGTAGGAGAATCTGCAACAACAGCAGTTGTTACCACCTGGGTAGCAATTTTTATTGCAGATTTTTTCCTATCTTTGTTTTTATATGGAACGCCAGTGTTGTGATTAGTTATTAGTCAACAGTCAATAGTCAATAGTCAGTAGGGGCGGGTTCTGTGAGCTGTTCATGGGGAAAACAAATATGTTGGTTAAACCCGCCCCTACAATATCCCCAGTTAACAGTAAATATTCAACTTTCTTACGCAGGGACTACAAATTTTTCGCTACCAGCTAAATCGAAAGCGGAGTGGATGACTTGCAAGGCTTGTACGCCTTGTTCTTGGGCTACGACACAGCTAATTTTAATCTCTGAGGTCGCAATCATTTGAATATTAATTCGGTGTTGAGCTAACGCTTCAAACATTTTCGCGGCTACACCAGGCTGTCCGACCATTCCTGCACCGACGATACTGACTTTAGCGATCGCACTATCCAAAACTACATCACCCCATCCCATTTCCGTGGCGACTTCAGTGAGCAATTTTTGGGCTGTTTCCCCATCCATGCGGGGGACTGTAAAAGCAATGTCTCGTCTCGGTACACCATCGATTACCCGACAGCGTTGAGATTGAATGATCATGTCTACGCTGATGTTATGCTGTGCCAAAGTTCCGAACAGCTTGGCGGACATTCCCGGACGATCTGGGACTTGGCGAATCGCTAAACGAGCTTGGTTTAAGTCCAAAGCTACACCGCGCACTGGCGGAGAATTTGGTGAAGCTAGGGAGACTGGGGAAGCAGGGGAAGCTACTATTTCAAAAGCTTGACATAATGCAGCTACAGCGCGATCGCCATCACTTGCATCAATTACACAACTAACTTTAACTTCGCTGGTGGAAATCATTTGGATGTTCACGCCTGCTGCAGCGAGGGTAGCAAACATCTTCGCCGCGACTCCTGGACGACCAATCATCCCCGCACCGGAAATACTGACTTTGGCAATATCTTGCTCTACCATGACCTCAGCTTCGTCAGAATTGGGATGAGATGGACTCCGCAAAGCTGGGGCGATCGCTGAGGCAACAGCTTCGGCTCGTTTGAGGATGGGTGTTGTCACAGTGAAGGCAATGTCATTACTATTACCTTCATGAATTGATTGAATAATTAAATCTACGTCTACCTGTTGTCTGGAAATTTCGCCAAATAACTTAGCTGCTACCCCTGGTTTATCAGGTACACGCAACAAAGCCACTCTAGCTTGGTTGCTGTCAAATTCTACTGCATCTACAGGCCGAGCAATTTCTAAATTAATTAGCGATCGCTCTTGGTGTATAGGAGTTGTTACCCAAGTCCCAGGATCATCAGTCCAGCTAGACCTAACTACTAGTGGTACACAGTAATTTCGGGCAATTTCCACTGCACGGGGATGTAATACTTTTGCACCTAAACTGGCGAGTTCCAACATTTCATTGCAGGTGATTTCCGCCATTAACTGCGCTTCTGGAACTAAGCGGGGGTCTGTAGTTAAAATCCCCGGTACGTCGGTATAAATTTCACAAAAATCAGCTTGTAAAGCCGCTGCTAAAGCTACCGCCGAGGTATCAGAACCACCGCGTCCTAAAGTAGTAATTTCTAACTCACCGTTACTGGAAATACCTTGGAAACCAGCAACGACAACAACTTTGCCATCGTTGAGATGACGCTTCACCCGTTCTGTTTGAATCTCTAAAATCCGGGCGCGGGTGTGTTCTGCTTCAGTGACAATCCCTACCTGTGCGCCAGTCATGGAAATTGCTGGTTGTCCGATTTCCTGTAACGCCATACTCAGTAAAGCAATGGTAACTTGCTCACCTGTGGACAACAGCATATCCATTTCTCGGCGGCTGGGATTACGAGAAATTTCATTGGCGAGCTTAACAAGTCCATCGGTGGTTTTTCCCATTGCCGAAACTACTACCACCAATGAATTGCCTGCCTTTACGGTTTGATGAACACGCTGGGCAACAGCTTGGATACGTTCGACTGAACCGACAGATGTACCACCGAATTTCTGAACTATAAGCGGCATAACTTTTGTGTAATTTATATCCCTGCTTTTTTCTACACTTCCGCCAAATTAGGAAGCTGTGCAGTCATCAATAGTTAATTAGTTTACTAAATTATGAGCAAAGATACCTCATTTTTTTAAGAATAGGTTAACTGCCAAAAACTACATCTTCATACAGTGCAGCCATTGTCCCGTCAAAATTCACACTGTCAAGACGAAATGATTCCTGCGCCGATGTGTATGATTGCAAAGTCCACAATCCTTGCTCGTTACGTCGAAAACACTCAACTCTTTGGCGTTTAGTATTAATCAGAACATACTCTTGTAAAGTTTCTAAGGCTTGATAATCAGCGAATTTATCACCCCTGTCAAAAGCCTCTGTTGAATTCGATAAAACCTCAACAATTAAACAAGGAAATTTTTTATAGTTTGGTGTTTCTTGGTCGCGTTGGTCACAAGTCACCATTACATCAGGATAGTAAAAGCGATTGAGAGATTCAATTCGTGTTTTCATGTCAGCCATATAAACACGACAACCAGAACCGCGTACATGATTCCGCAAAAGCACAGCCAAGTTAAGCGCAATGGTGACGTGTGGATCACTTGCACCAGCCATTGCGTAGATGTACCCATCAATATATTCGTGTTTTTCTAGGCTTTTTTCCTCTAGTTGCAGGTATTCTTCTGGATTGAGGTAATTTCCTTGTGTGGAAGCAATCATCATGCTAACTTCCAGGCGTGAGCAATATCGTTTGGCGATATCCTAGCATTTTCGAGTGAATGAAGCGATCGCCTGAAACATCGAAACGGAATGTCATGCAATTAAACGCTATAGGCTATGTAAGCTATCACACGTGAGATTATTCACGAAAAACTTGGCTTATTGATTTATCAATCAAATTTCTGAGTTGTGAATCAAATTTCTGAGTTGTAAATCTAGTTTCTGAGTTGTGAATCAAATTTCTGAGTTGTAAATCTAGTTTTTGAGTTGTGAATCAAATTTCTGAGTAGTGAATCTAGTTTCTGAGTTGTGAATCTAGTTTCTCACTCGTAAACTGTTGTTATTCAAAAATTTCAGCAAATTTACTATTAATTGATTAATTCTAATACTGAAAAAGTTCTGTGCCTTTACCCAAGCTACTACATCTACAGATTGCATATTCTGATAGTAGTTAAAGAACTCAGTGTAAACAAACATTAGGTTCTCTATATTTAATTATTGCCAAAAGGAAAAGTTTATGACGCAACGGAGAAGAAACTCAATTGCGCTGACTAAAGCTGAACGCCGGATTGAAGGATTGCAAACAATTAACTCTGACTTAGATTTTGGTAATGGCTTGTCCATCGCTAATTACACAAATAGGGTGAATGATTTACGAGACAAGTTAGCCGCCTACAATCAAGCACGAAAAATTGTAGAAAAAACGCAGAATGCTTTAATTGAAGCAGAACGGTCTTTGAATGATTATTCTGAGCATATGTTGTTGAGTGTTGCGTCTCGCTATGGCAAAAATAGTGATGAATATGGAATGGCTGGCGGAACACGCAAGTCAGATCGCAAAAAAGCACGTTCACCAGTAAGTAAACCTGCGGCGATATCTGCGGATTGATGATCTAAAAATCTAAAAATTTCAAGATGTAGATTTAGGTTGGGTGTTCACCCTTGAAGTTATCGTAGAGTAGCAAAGTGTAACCCAATCTACTATTTTTTAGTGGATGTTTGAAAAATCCCTAGTAATGTAGCAAATCAGCTTAGATCCCCCTAAATCCACGCCACTTGCTTTAAGCCGGGAAACCCGACGACACTTGCTACAAGTCGGGCATTGCCCGCCCAACGCAGTGTCTCTCCAACGCAGTGGCTCCCCTTAAAAAGGGGGACTTTGATTCTTATTCCCCCCTTTTTCAAGGGGGGTTAGGGGGGATCAGGAGTGCCTAAAATCACAGCCGAATACTTTTCAAACAACCTCTTAGACTCAGGGCGATCGCACCTCAAAAATTACATCCTCTCCAATACTTGAATTCCTAACAAAGACAAGCCTAGTTTCAAAGTTCTTGCCGTCAAATCACACAAAACTAGACGAGATGTCCGTAAAGGTTCTTCTGCATTCAATACAGGTACTCCCTGATTACGGTCATAAAACACATTAAATTTTTTACTTAGCTCGTAAAGATATTCACATAAACGATTAGGTAGTAAGTCTTCCTCTACAGTGCTAATCACTTCACCTAGTTGCAGCAAAAATTTAGCCAGAGCAAATTCTGTTTCATGCTGCAATATGACTTTGGCATTGCTTCCCAATTCGGCAAAGTTAATTTCACCCTTGCGGCTAATTCCTTGAATCCGGGCGTAAGCATACAACATATAAGGTGCGGTATTACCTTTGAGATCCAACATTTTGTTATAGCTGAAAATGTAGTTACTCGTACGGTTTTGGCTCAAGTCAGCATACTTCACCGCACTGATACCAACTACCTCAGCCACTTTGTTAACAAACTCTGCTGTTTCTTCCCGTTCTTCTGCTTTTAATCTAATTTCTAAGTCAGCACGAGCGCAAGCAACTGCTTCATCTAATAAATCCCGTAATCTGACAGTATCACCGGAACGCGTTTTGAATTTCTTCCCATCTTCACCTAAGACTAAACCAAAGGGAACGTGAACTAATTCCACATCATCAGGAATCCATCCAGCTTTACGCGCTACTTGAAAAAATTGGGCAAAGTGATTTGCTTGTCCAGAATCGGTGACATAAATAATACGTTTAGCTTCATCCTTTTGAATCCGGTAACGTAGTGCAGCTAAATCTGTGGTGGCATAGTTATAACCACCGTCAGATTTCTGCACAATTAATGGTAAAGGTTCACCCTCCCTATTAGTAAATCCATCTAAGAAAACGCATTTCGCGCCTTGATTTTCTACTAATAAACCGGATTTTTCTAACGTTTCTAAAACATCAGGAAGTAAAAGATTATAAAAAGATTCGCCACGCTCAGTTAATTTAATATTTAGCAAATCATAAATTATCTGAAATTCTTGGCGTGATTGTTCACACAACAACTTCCAAGCGTGTAGCGTATCTTCTGCACCTGCTTGTAATCTGACAACTTCTTGGCGTGCAGTTTCTTGGAAGGTTTCATCCGCATCAAATCGCTGTTTAGCTTGGCGGTAAAAACTGACTAAATCACCAATATCTAAAGCATTAGCCGTAGTTAAAGCATCTGGGTAGACTTCTCGCAGGTAAGCAATTAACATCCCAAATTGCGTACCCCAATCACCCACATGATTTAACCGCAATACATCATGTCCGCGAAATTCTAAAATCCGAGCGATGCAATCACCGATGATGGTAGAACGCAAGTGTCCGACGTGCATTTCTTTAGCAATATTCGGACTGGAAAAATCAACTATTTCCCGTTGTGGGTGTTTGGCTGTGGGAACACCAAGCCTGGGATCTGCTTGAATAGCGTTAAGTTGTCCTTCTAGGTAAGTTGTTTTGAGTTTGAGATTGATAAAACCAGGCCCGGCGATTTCTGGAGTTTCGCAGATTTCCGATATCTCTAATTTTTCCACAATAGCAGAGGCGATCGCGCGTGGTTGCTGTCCTAATTTCTTACTCAAGGACAAAGCAACGTTAGCTTGATAATCACCAAACTTAGGATTGCTAGCAGGAACTAAAATCGGATCTACTCCGGCGTACTCATCGCCAAAAGCAGCCATTAAAGCCTGTTCAAGTTTTGCCTTTAGTTGTTCTTGTGTAGCGTTCATATGGATGTTATCTGTTCAAGGGGGCTAAGGGCTGCCTATTGGACTTTCCCCAAGGCTTGATTATTTTAACCTTAAAATATAGTCAGCTAATCTCACTCAGGACTGTCATGGTACAGTACAGTCCCCTCGGTTGTCTGCCATCTTCGGCAAAACTCCCCGACTCCGACGATACGCCAGTAAATAAAGAACTACAAAATCTGATTCCTAATTTGCTCGAAGCAATTTTAGCTTTAGCGTGGAGCGATCGCTTACTCGTCTAAAATTTCAATTTTTAATAGTCATAATTTAGTGCGGCAAAAATCTTATTAACAGAAGAATAACTAAAAAAAGGTAATGAACTAGAGTTCATTACCCTTGATTACTAAATTTAAAAAATTAAATTAAACACCCACTTTCTCTCTTGACCAAACACCATTTTCATCTTCATCAAATTTTTGGTGTACAGCTTCCCATGCAGCTTGTTCAGCTGTAAATTCATCGCTAGTTTCACTTAATACTTGGTTATAGCGTTGAATGAAGGTGTTTTGAGCGGCTGAAGAAAGATGAGAGCGAACTTCAGGAGACAAGTCTTCGGGACTGTTACAAGGCCCTGGGCAGGGATGAGCTAATGTTTTTTCAATGGTATTAATTTCTTCTGCACCCATGCTTTCGAGTAATAGTTGAAATTCTCCAGCGCGATCGCTTGGTACTTCTACCATCAGTAAGAATTCACCAGCTTCTAGACGAGTTTGGTAGATTGCGGCTTTATCTTCAGGCATTCCCAAGGTAGTTAGGACAGAGACTAAACCAGCCCCCGCACTACCTGCGATCGCACCACTGGCAGCCCCTAATAAAATCGCACTAATAGGGCCAGCCGCCACAATTGGGCCAACAAAAGGAATAAACAGTACACCTACCCCAGTCAATAGGCTCAGGAATGAACCGAACAAAGAACCAAAAATTGCTCCTGTTCTTAGTCCACCCAGAATTACATCTCTTTTAGTAATAAATCCTGCAATGCGAGTCTCAGACTGGAAGTTTCTACCCATGACCGAAATATGATCTCTGGGTACACCTCTATCTAATAAACGTCGAATTACATCATCAATTTGCTTCTGTTCTTTTAATACTGCGGAAATTGTACGTTCTGCTTGATAAACTTCTGGCACTTTTATACTCCTTGATAGGGAACTATTAAGGCAAAAGGAAAAAGGCAAAAGATAAAAGGTAAAAATAATCTTTTGCCTTTTTCTTTTTTACTTTTTAATTTTTTCAAACACCTACAGGGGTTTTAGTTTCTGTTGATGGTTGTATACCATTTGGTTGCAATGCCTCACCTTCAATAAATGAGCGCAGCATCCAAGCCATCTCTTCGTGATCTTCCATTAGTCCGGTAAGAAAATCGGCAGTTCCTTGATCATGGAACTCTTCACCACTGAGGTCTACGTGTTCTCTTAAGTTCCGAATAATCTGCTCATGATCTTCTACTAGTCGGGCTACCATTCCAGTAGCATTGGGGACATCGCCGGCGTGTTCTTTGAGGGTAGTAATTTCGAGAAATCCCTGCATTGTGCCTATAGGATAACCCCCTAAAGCTCGTATCCGTTCAGCCAACTCATCAATATTTTGTGTTAGCTCTTCGTAATGTTCTTCCCAAAGTTCATGCAGACTACGAAACTGAGGCCCGACTACATCCCAATGGTACTTTTTGGTTTTTACTAATAGGAGGTAAGAATCTGCTAAATCTTGATTTAACAAATTAATGACTCCTTGACGCTGTTCTTCTGTCAAACCAATGTTGATAGTACGCATTGCTTTTATTCCCTAAGCTAACTTATGTACTAACTTCTCAAAAATTAACCTAGGTTTACATCAATCAAAGGAAAGATTATAAAATAGTCATTCACTACAACTAAAGTCGCAGCATATGCCCTAATTTCTCAAAATTAGAGCATATGCTAATGAGGTATTTTAACGTTATGACTAATGCTTACATAACGGATTTTACCTTTTACCTATTTACTTATTACCTGTAACTTTTTCCAAGAAACTCTTCACTTCATCTTCTACAGAAGTTGCACTTTGAGAATTTTCTGGACGTTTCATTTGATCGATATCAGCAGCCCCTTGGACTTCGTTTAGCCCTTCATTAGATTTCTTCTGCACTTCTTTGAGTGTTGGTGGTGGAGACTTGGCAACTTCGTCAGTTCGGCGTTGAGTTTCTAGAAGTTGTGTAGTAGCTTCTGTTGGTTCACTTTGGTAGCTTTCGATCGCAAAAGCTGGGATGGTGCTAGATAGCAACAGCAACGCGCAGGTAAAAGCTATAATGACAAACTTGAATGGACGTAAAACCAAGCTAAAAATCTTCATTGTTCATCCTCAGTTAGATTTGACACAATTCATAACTTAACTTTCTTTAAAAATAGAAACTAATCAAAATTTATATGTTGTTTCTATTCATTGAAAAAGTTATGATGTTTGCATACCTTGTTAAAAGTCCTGATATTTTCCTAATATGATTTAGATAGGTAAATAATAAATTTATTGGGACTCAGGTATTCGCTTTGTAACCAGGCATGCACACTAATTCTATTTTTGATGAAAAAATGAATTAAGAAATCGACCTAGGGAATGAACTTTATAAGTTTAATGTTTTAAATAAAATCATTCTTATGGTATATCGACTGAAATTGTATACTAATTTTTCAAGGAACAAAGAATATTTGCAATAAGATTAAACTAGCAATTATCTATTACTTAAGTTATATCTCTTGGGTATAAGTAAAATCACTGCTAAAAATTGTTGATACTACTTAGTCGATACTCAGTAGCATACTTGCAAAAGTTATAATATTTTTTATTAATGTCATGAGATATTTAAGAGAAAACCGCGATCGCCTCAAAAATTTTTCCGCAAATGCGCTGATTATTTAGTTGTGTATCTTCATAAATTCCGCAAAAACACGGTTACGTTGACTTGTGCTTTTGATCAAAACTGCAATCATCAAGTTTATGAGGGTACATTCATGATTAGCCCTGTAACTAACGTCATCCGATGCAATTTAGAAAAAGCTAAAGAAGTTGGTCTCAAGTGGGAAAATGCTTCATGTAGCGAAATTAGAGCTTACTGTCTGGAAATTCTCAAAGAAATCGGATGCAATAGTGCTGAACTCCCAGACAATTTACAGTCACGGGAACAACAATTAAATTTCATTACAGGATTCGCATCTTTTGCCTTTGGGGAGGTTCAAAATGTCCAAAGCTGTAATTGAAGATATTTACTACGATCCCGAATGGTCAGAAGAGGTTACTTTTCCTGCAACAGACGGAGATTTATTGATTTTGACGCAAAGGCTGTGTGATCAAGAAGTCCCCAGCAAGGTTTTTTTTCAAGCGATCGCGATCGCTGCTTATGATGGTGCATCAGCTTTTCGCTATGCTGATCAGTATCTAACTAGCGTTAAACATAAGTATAAACGCAAGCGTAAAAGTGTAATTTTATTAAGAAAATCTTTGTTTAACTTTGACCAAAATTGATTGCCGATTATTTACAAAAAGTTGTCGGTGTAGGTTTTTCACAGCAGAGAAAGTTAAGTAGAAATTAAAAATTCACCGTTGTCTTTCTTGTAGTTATTTAAACATCGTTTGTAAAAAACCTACACACACACCCAATATCCTGATGAATCTTTCATGCCAAATAGGGATAAGTCGGCTGATTTAAAGTTTTTGAAATAGTCTCTGCATCAAGGCTTTTGCATCCAAAATTGCTGTAACTCATTAGCGAGAAACTCTAACGCATGATTGTCCAGCAGGAGGGGGATCAGCAAAAACCGCCAAAGTATGATATTCCGGTGCGTCATCCCCATAGAGAACTCTGAAAGTATATAGTTTTGGTTGCCCTTGAGCTTCGGTAATTACAGTTAAAAGCGTATTATTAGTTTTAGGTAATCCAGGAATTTTCAATTTAGCAATGCGTCGTAATTGAATAACGTTCGCACCAGAGTTTTTACAATCTCCACTATTGTCTTGACCAAACTGCATACACATAGGGCCATCAAAGTCTAGTGTTACTTGTGATGGGTCATTGAGCCAAACTTTTCTAATGGTCTCGCCTGCGGAAATAAAGCTTAAATTTGTCCCTTGTTGATACCAAACTGTGATTGTGGGTACAACTCCCCCTAAACCCTGCGCTTGACAAGAAAAAATGGAACGTAGGACGGCGTTATTAGCTGTAGCGCGACCTGCTAAGAATAAGATTGCAGCAGCAAAGATCAGAGAAACGCCGTTGCCGAAGTGAAGTTTCATGTTAAAACTGCATTGATTGATTGACATATATCTCAATTTCCGTACCAGCAGGTAACAACCAAACATTGCTTTGTTGCATCATTTGAGCGATCGCTTGTTGGTTGCGTTGGGAAATTTGGGGAACGACGGAGTTTAAGCCACCTTCGAGGATTCCGGCTGCGATGTTTCTGCGGTTGGAGTCGTTGGTCACAACGGTACTACCACCATTGACAGTAACTTGAGAATCGGTGCGGTTATATAACTCTGCGGCTTTAGCAATCCCACCTAACACAAATAGTCCTGCATCCATCGATGCTATTGAGGAACTGCGATTGGGATATTGCCGTGCAACTAGAGGTCTACCTCCACCCGCACGGATCAGGAGTGCGTTTTCGGGTACGTCTCTTTCTGTCAGGTTGCCGTTTTCTGGAATGATGACTTTGGCTATCTTAAGTTGGACTAAACCCTGTTCGGAAATTGAGCGGACTTGAGTTAATAATTCAGTTTTTGCAGGTAAAGCGATCGCGCCATTACTATCTTTGAGTGCTTCTCTTAACTGCACAACAAACATATTCAGGTTGTCGCTATTATCATCACCACCTCTAGATCTAGTCGTTTCACCAAATACCGCTGTTGCTAGCACACCTCTGGCACTAGTACCTACTTTCAAAGATTTAGGAGCTTGATACCTAGCTATACTGCTGTTGGGATCTATTCTTGAGGGTGGTCGGTATGTGCTACCGTCAAGAGGCTGAGGCGGCACATAATTATTGGCCTGTGGTTGAGTATTTGCCGTTATTTGAGGCGCATCACTAATATTACTAACTCCATAGCTACCTATTTTGGCTAATCTTGACCATTCTTCAAAGGGATTTGGTGTCGGTGGTGCAGTTGTAGGTTGAACTACTGGTGGTGGTGGTAGCTGCGGAACAGCAGAATTAGCTACAGGGATGGGTGGTAGATAGGGATTAGTTGCAACTCGCTCAACAATCACAGTCCGGGGTGTAGACTGCGCCACAGGTGATCTCTCCGTTGTCAAACTGGGGGTAACTGTTGGGCGTGCAGAGGGTGTAGTTGCATTACGGAGATTTTGTTGCGCCTGTTTAACCGCCTGGGCTTGTTCAGCTAAGGCTAATTTCGTCTTTAGTGTTTCTACTTCTTGTTGTAAATTTTCTTCGGGAGATGAATTAGCCGTTGGTGCTGGTGTGGGTGACGCAACTATATTACTTGGTTTTGGCTTTTGATTACTACCACTCATCATTTGTGTGAGAAACACACCAGCCACCATCACCAAAGTTAAGGTTGCTGTGCCTACTAGAGCTAACTTAGCAAAGGGGTTAGATGATAGGGGTTGTGCTGTGGGAGTTTCTGGCGGTGTAACGAGAGAAGGCTGATCTATCAGAGTTTGAGGCTCAACATCGGGGAATTCTTCTTCCAATCCCACCAATTTCGCCATCTGTGATTCCCAATTATCTAATTGGTAATCTTCTGTGGGTAAAGGGGTAAGTGGTTTAGGGGGAGTTTCGGAAATAGCAGAATAGGGAGTCATGGTGTATTGCTTAGTTAGAATTAGCTGAACAGTTCTTGTCTTCGAGGTCGCAGATATTATAAATCTCTAATCGAGCTTCACCCAATCGGTAAGCAGCTAAATGCCAGGGTAAGGGCGAAGTGGGTAGAGAAATTGCTGATTCATCTATAGCCCTCACTAAAATTTGTTTATTAAAAGGAATTGACCTACCTAAGTTATCAGAATTATTAAAAATTAATTGATGCGCTAACATTTCTACCTGCCATTTGCCTTCACCAATAGGAGTGGGTTGGGAAATTCTTTGGATGATGAATATATGTTCACCACTTCTGTTAGTATTGCCAAATTGTTGAGTCAAATTCAAATTATTAATTTCAGTTAAAAATTTTGATTGTAAATTAGTCGCCAATAACGGCGAGCTAGTTTCCCAGATGGTAGCAGGTGGCTGTTGTGATGACCAAGTCAGCATCAGAGTCATGGTTTCACCCACAAAACGGCGGATTGTCTCTGGGTATCTCTCCTCACTTGATTTTGGGTCTACCGTGATTGCATCCCCATTGCCAAGTTGTACTAAACTGCGTGGTGTTAATCGCTGATTTAATAGTTCTAGCATCGACCCATGAAACATCAGCAACAGTAAAGTCAACAGGTGTAAACCAAATGTGCCGACTGCTAATAGGGGAAGAATACTATTTTTTTTAGTTTCTGATTTGAGTAATTGCATAACATGAGGAACTGGGGACTGGGTAGTGGGGACTAGAAAGAATTAATTGATGATGCAAAATTGGTTTTGTATCCAGGAGTTTAATCTAAAAGTCATTTATCTAATAAAACTATTGCTTGTACAAGGATCTGCTTGATTACTATCGCCATTTTTATAGTTATCAATTAAACATAAATTGCGAATTTCATAAATTTCTAATTTATCAGTCCGGCTGCTATAAATTGCTTGTTGTAAAGCGGTGCTATTTGTAGACAAAGGATAGGGAAAATAATCTACTGCACGGACTAGTAAGTCTTTGTTAAAAGGAGTAATTAATCTCTGTCCATCAACTTGTTTTTTTTGAATCAAATCAGCTACCATCCCCACCCGCCACTGACCAGGGGCGATTTGTACAGGGGGATAGACTCGCTTAATTACGAGTTGTGCGGTCATCACTTGGTTAGAGTTGCTAGCAAAAACCTCTGGAGGAGTCATATCAGCCACCACACTCAAAAAACCTTTGCGAAAATCTTCCGAAATGGCGAAACTGGCTACCCAACTACTAGTAGTAACTTTTTGACTTCCACCGTTGGGTGTTCTGACTAAAATTCCTGGGTCTGGTTTGGGTTTGGCGACTTCTTCAATGGTTTGTGGAGGTAAAGTCCCTGACCAATTAAATATTGAGATCATGGTTTTACTCACAAATTGACGGATAGTTTGGGGGTCTCTGGCTAATTCATCAAGGTTGTTAATAGGTTGACCATCAATTGTCTGTACAAAATTGAGAGGTTTTCGCAAGCTTAATTTGCGAGTATTTAAGCCTTGTGAGAGGAGAATTAATAATACTAGAAAATGTAAACTAAAAGTGGCGATCGCAAAGATTGTGATTGCACTGATTTTCTGTTCTTTTTTTCTCGTCAACAGATTAGTCATTCTTATTTTCTACCCTCATAATTTAAAGTCTATCTCTCACCAATTCGGATGAATTACTAATAGCATTAAATACTGACATTCCCCCTAAGCCAGCTAAAATTAAAGATAAGAGTGGAGCTAAAATTCCCAGGAAGATAATAAACCACATTAAATCAGGATTGGCGTTGGGGTCTTGTGCAGGGCCATTCACTATCACGGACGAAGTAAAAATGGCAATGATATTAAAGGATATTTTGGCAATTCCTGCTGCTAAAAATCCTGTAATCCAAGCAAAAATCGGCTTACCAGCCACAGGAAGCAAAGAACCTCCCACCGCCAAAGGGCCTAAAGCCGCTATTAACAGCATGGTGGCTTCAATTAAATTTTGAAAAGCAAATTGCAAGGAGATTAAAAAGTTTTTAATCGTGGTTTGAACTGTATTCCCCAACAAAGAATTAAAGTTAGTTTCAGTGACAATTCCTGTGCCGAATCTAATTTGATTGACTTGATTTTCTAATCTAGAGATCCAGGTTTGATTACCATATAAGTTTCTATATTCACGCCAGAGATTATCAATTCTCTCGCCAGCTTTCGTTAAACATTGGGTTTGTTGTTCCCCACTCAGTGATTGACAAGGACGCAGTAAAGAACCTGCGACTTCTTCCGCCACACTCATATTTAAGGCTTGTTGATAAACTTGATTCGCATTGGCTGTAGTGATAACTTGCTGATTGACAGTATTAATGAAGTTTCTCATACCCAATGTCAAATTTGAAAGGATGCTACCATTACCAGCATTACTAAGTAGCATAACGACGATAAAAGGCCAAACAAGTGCAGATATGGGACGAGAATATTCACTGTGAATCACATCTTTTAGCCATTGAATCATAAAAAATAAAAGTGTCCCAACGGCAAAGAAGACACCTAAGTTAGTTAATGCTCCATATAGATTGTTATTGGTGTTATTTTGTAATAAATCTAGCCATTGATTGTCCCAACTTTCCGCTAGGCGGCGAGCAGTTGTGACACCACTATTGATGGTGTCGGTGATGCCAATTTCAGCTATGATTGGTTTCGCACCAAGGCGCAAAGGCACAAAGTTATCCATATTTTAATTATCGGTTTTTATCCCGAATAAATCGATTTGTGAAGTTGTGCGTAAGAGTCTAGCTGCTTCTGTGGAAGAATCTAATCTCCGCGCCCGATTTGATTCTTCCATTTGTTGGGAAATGGTAGCTAAATTTAAATTTGAGTATTGAATAAATTGATTTGTTTGCAGACTTTGAGATAAGTTCTCAGCCATGATTTTTGACTGCTCACTTTGGATTCTAATACTTTGAAACTGTAAATTAGATTGTTCTCTTGAAGCAATATCTACTGGTGTACTACCAGTTACACCCTGTACGATTTTGTTGAATATATTATTAGAGTCTTCACTAATACTTGCAATATCGTTTATTGTTTGCTCTGTATTTTCTAACTTATTTTTGGTTCTGATTTGGGCATCTCTCCCTAAAACTCCTACTACTGAACTACGTGTAATGACTCGATTGATTTCATTACTAACGGAATTAGAATGTACAGCCTGATTATTTTCAAATTTATCAGGGATAGAATTAAAAAATAAAATACCTTGGCGAGCTTGTTTTCCAGCATCTACGGGATTAGGTAGATTTAAATCCCCACGAGAACTACTCAGAGCATTTTGTGAGTTATTGTCCAAACTGTCGTTGAGGTTATTTCTCAAATAGTTTTGGAAATCTGTAGAGTAATATTGAAAGTCCGTCCAGACTTTACCCAATTGTGCGATCGCTGGCAAAATTAATAAGGCTGAGAATGTCAGAGTTAATAAAATTGTCTTTTTCATATATCTATACCCTCAGTCATATAGTTAATTTTGAATGGTGAATTTTTCTGGCTAACTCCCTCGCAATGCAGCAACTAATTGGCGGGCAAATGTGGAAATTGCTTCATATTTATTGCTGTAAATTTGCATTGCTTGTTGACGAGCCGTTTGTTCATTGGGGTTATTGGCAACTACTGCTAATTGTTCGTAGCCTGGATAATAACGGCAGAAGGTATGGATACCGTTGTCGTCTAGTAGCCATTGGCTATAAACGCCTTCTTTGCGGGGGAAAAAGCTTTCGGTGGCGTTGCGGCCAATAATTTCACGGGGATATTTTAAGATGTTGATGAAACTATCTATGGCTACGGGTTGAATGCGTCCAATTAATCGGGTAGTCAGGTTTTGTAAAATCTTAGATGCGGCTCTAGATTTGGCGATGGTATCGGGGTCTTGGGCTGATAAGATGACTCTAATACCGGCTTTAGCACCGTTGGCGCACATTCTGCCCACTAAGTCCGAAATTTGGTCGAATTCAAATAAAATTGGGGCTTCATCGATAAAGAAGATAGAAGCAGGACTACTTAAGGCGCGACGCAAGGCGGCGGAATATGCACTTAATGACAACACCGCCGCATCTTCGTTATCGGAGAGGTTACGCAGTGCAAATACCAATAGTTGCGCATCGGTGGGAAAGCTAGATGGTGCAGATATCGCTTGTCCGACACGGCTGGAAAGCCAAAATCTTAACCGGAGGTGAATTTGACTAAGTGCATCTTCAACTCTGCCACTAACTGAGTCTAGTCTAAGATGATCAGGGGAACAGAAATGTAGGAAATCATTGAGAGTGGGGGTTTTTTGCCAAGCTGGCGAACCAAAGCCGCCTTCTATAGCCATGCGATAGCGTTCTTGAATGCCGATATCAGCAAAGAATGCACTTAAGGCTAAGTTGAGGAGGGAACGAACGGTTTGGGCGAGAAGTTGATTATCGCTGGATGAGCCTAACACCATTGTCATTAAGGCTGATTCCAAAAAGGCGGTATAATCGAGCAGGCGATCGCGTTGTTGTTCTGGATCGAGCGATCGCAAGTCTGGTTGCTCAAATAAGTTATTTGATTGTTTAGAAATATCAAAATAAGCCCCGTTCCCTTCCATGAATTCTGCATAGTCGGTAAAGGTAGATGTGCCATCGGGTTTAGGAAAGTCTAAGGCGACTACCGGAATATTATGGGCTAAGGCTTGGGTTAAAATGCCCGAAACTAATACCGATTTACCGGCACGGGTGGTAGCGAATAAAGCTAAGTTTTTGTGCTGGTTAAATAAATCTAAATGTATGGGTGTACCGCCTTCTTCCGCAATTAGTTCAAAGCCTTTTTTATCTCCAGCTTTGGTTAAGACTAAAGGCATCAAACCCGGCACTTCACTAGTTAAATATAACTGACGACGGTTAAAGGGTTTAACTAATAAACCTTCCCAAACTATGGGTAAAGACTGTAACCAAATCTTCCAGGCGTATTCTATTTCTCTCACTACCTGCGCGGGACGTTGAAAACAGTTTTCAATATATCTTGTTGCTTCGTCTAATTTTTCCACAGTGGGACGATGCACGAAAATTGCTAACCCCGTATAGATAGGAATCGCTCCTTCATATAATTGTTCTTGCGCTGCGACGGATTTTTTTAACTTTAATTGGGCGTTAACATCAATAGTTCTACTTTTTTCCTGCGCCATGAGTGCTGTCATATTGGACTGTTTCAGCACTCGCTGTAAGGTAGTTTTTACCAAAGCTGGGTTTGCAGGTGTAAGTTCACAAATAACTTCTGTATCTACTATTGTTTCCCTAGCCAGTAATTCCCATAGATACCGCAATTGAGCAAATTTATTCGGCCAGCCACCTGGTTTTTCCAAAAAAGTCAGCGCGCCGATGTAATTATTGTTAACATTTACCCATCTGCGATCGGCACAAGGTACACCAGAATCCATCAGCATCGTTGTACTATGGATATTTTCAATCAGTAATTTCGTGCTAGGTAAATCTGAATAGACTTGCTCATGCAGTCCGTTTTCATCTAAGTGAACTAATTGAGGAATTGGGATGGCTGGGGTATTGTTAAATCGCCGCCAAATATTTTCCCAGAGTTCTTCTGCATTGAGCGGTTTAATATCCAAACCCATTTTGTTAGATAATAACTGTTCCCAACGACAAAACCCTTGTTGGTAGGCTTGGATAATTACAGTTTCTATGCGTTGATTTTCAATTTCTGCAATATCACCCTTAAACTTTAACCACCAACCTTCGACTTTCCCTAACAGTTTTTCAATCCAGTCATTGGCGTGAGTCGAATTAGGTTCAATAGTATAAGTCACATAAATTTTTAGGAACTTTGGCTTACGCAGTCCTGCATTCGTTAATTCTTTGATTCTGGCTCTTTCCGCCATCAATAAATATTTGATATCCCGTGAAGGAGCAGTTTTAATTAACTCTGAAAGTTCCCTTTGCCGTTCTCCGTCGGAACTAAAAGAACCCATGTGTAAGGTCATTCTTTCGCCATCAGGAATATCTTTTAATCCAGATTCAATATTATTAAAAATTGTGTCTATTTGTTCGCTTCTTAAGGTGGTATGGATACCACGACACTCAAAACCAAAAACAAAGCAGAATCTATCTTTTTGAGTTCCTTTAGTTAAAATATACGCGCCAACATCGCGCCCATCCAATAGAATACGCAACATGGTTGATAAATGTAGCGCATCTTCAAAAGGCGTTAATCTATTTTCTTGTCCGGCGATACCGACGCTTTGTTTTCCGATTTTTTGCTTCATGGTTAACTTCCAACAAGCTTTGATAACGAGCAAAGCCTCTTGTCCAAGTGGGAACTCCAATAAATTTACTTAAGAAACGCCAACTCCTACCACCAGTTAAAATCCACCAAGTTGCTATCCCCCAACCAGCAATTAGTGCAGTCCATAACCATCTTTGAAAGTCATCAGCAAACAACCCTCCAAAAATTCCATTGATGATAAAATATGAAGCTAAAATAATTACTGTCCAAGGAAATATTTGATCGGCAGGAATTGGCCCTAACGACGGTTGAGAGCCGAGAATTTGATTGACTGGGCGAAAATCTTTTGGCCTTTCCTCAGACATAATTAATCAATTTTGCTTCAGTTAGTACTACTATCACCAATCACAAACCCTGTGAGAACATCTGCAACAGTGACAGCTACTACAACTAATAGAGGAGTTCTAGCCACACTTTGCCAATCTTCGTCTTTACGGACTGCATTGATGACACCAATTAAAGAAATAGCTATGTAAAGTAAGTAAATTCCTCTTAAAACATTAAATATTAAGCTAACGGCTGCTTGACTATTATTATTGTTTGATGAGCCTTGGGTTAACGTGGTTTTGAAAAAATTCTCTGCTTTACCAAAAAACTGTGCCTGAGCTGGAACAGCAAAATAATCTAACCAAAATAGGCTGATGATGAAAGCTACTGCTAAAATTTGACAGACAATTAACCACCGTTGAGGTAAATTTGTATGCTGTCCAATTTGTTGAATGACTGTAGCAATTAAACTACCAGCTAGTAAACAAAACAGCAAAGAAGGACTTTTTAAACTGATCACGCTTAAAAATACAGTACAAGCCAATAAAAACGGTACTGATTCAACTAATTGCTGCCACAAAAATTCTAAATTTTTTCTAAATTTAGCAGTACATTGACCTAATTTGGCTGTTAAAACTTGAGTATTCTTTTTGGCATGAACAATTTGTCTAGGCATTTACCAATGTCCCTACTAGTTACTGCAAATATGATTTGGTTGCGAGGTTTAAACTTTGATAATTTAGCATGAGATAACAGTTGTTATTCAAAAACTTATATGTCCTCATTTAGAATATCTACCCATACCATTGAGTATTGTTAAAATTTAGTTAACAGCATCTTAATATTACGTTAAATAAAGGGTTTATATGTCCGATAGATGCGTGTAGATCTTGTGGCAAGAGTTAGATAGTAAGCTAAAAATGATGCCGAATGGCATGAGAGACAAAATAAATTCTTTTGGGCATAGCTATCAATTTTTAATAATAGTTTCTGCAATCAGTAGGCTAATTCGTGATAAGATGGGAACCGATATTGAAATTGACATTAAGAGTAAATTAGTCAATCTCCATAACCATAATCACCTCTTATACTTTCTCATCACAGGTAAGAGTTTTAGTGCAAGTAAGTGTATTCAACACCATTAAGATATTCCAGAGGCTTAAAGGCTCTAAGTAAGAACGTTGATGATTAAACTGTAGTAATCTGGCGATCGCCTCACCGATAACCTTTGCACTAGGTTACTGGATAGGGTGTAAAATGTCCAGTCTAAAAAGCTACTAATTCAAACCCTGAGCCTGCTTGCTATCTGAGTTGATCGTTTTACATCCTACAACCCATCTGCACCCTTGATTTTTGGTTTTGAATATTGTGTCTGCACACTTATGAGCTGCATCATCAGCAGTGCGCCATCTGTGACAAATATCAGCCCCTGTTTCATGAAAGCCATAGGTAATAGCTACAATCATGGCAGAATGAGACCAGGTATCACAATTAGATCAAACCAGCAATAATGAAACACCTTGAGGGGAAAGTGGCATTAGTCACAGGTGCAACCAGGGGTCTGGGCAAGGGAATTGCCATTGGACTCGGTGAAGCAGGAGCAACTGTATATATTACAGGACGCAGGTTAAACCAAAACTCTAGTGATGATATTGCAGGTAGTCTGAGTGAGACGCAAGCAGCTGTAGAACAAGCGGGTGGTGTTTGTATTCCCGTCCAGTTAGACCACAGCGACGATGAGCAAGTGCGGTTACTGTTTGAGCGCATCCAAGATGAGCAACAGGGAAAACTCGACTTATTAGTGAATAATGTATATGCAGGAGTCCAGGCATTAAAAGACGCTCAAGGTAGACCCTTTTGGGAGTGTGAGCCGAGTTTGTGGGATGCTTGTAACAATGTGGGTTTGCGTAGTCATTATATAGCCAGTGTGTTTGCTACCCGGATGATGGCACAGCAAAAACAGGGGTTAATTTGCAATATTTCCTCTTGGGGCGGTCTTTCCTATATATTTGGTGCGGCTTATGGTGCTGGTAAATCAGGATGCGATCGCCTAACATCTGATATGGCCGTAGAACTCAAGCCATACAATATCACTGCTCTTTCCATCTGGCCGGGAATCGTGGGTACAGAACTCTTTTCTACCCTCGCCACCGAAATGGCACAGCAAGAAATTACTAATCCAACCAACTCAGTCATTAGTGAGCGATACAACTGGGAAACGCCTCTATTAACAGGAAGAGTCATCGCCCAATTAGCGACTGAAGCAAACATCATCCGCCGCACAGGACACGTGCAGGTTGTAGCCGAATTAGCCCAACAATACGGAATAGTCGATCAAGATGGCAACTTACCCGCATCTCTCCGTTCCCTACGTTTTCTCATCCCTGCTGCAATACCCAGCCTGAGAAAAAACCCTTGGCTCATCCCAGATATTAAAGTCCCTTGGTCACTCTTACTCTTAACCGCCCTGCAATCCCCTAAGATTTGAAAAGACTTATACCAATGTTTGTAGTGAGGACTTCAGTCCTATCCCTTGACGACACACTGCAAAATCAGGACTAAAGTCCTGACTACGAACTTAAAACCACTTGTGTAAGTTCTGTGTGAATTTTAAATTTTGAATACTTCAACAAGCTCAGTACAAGTTTTGAATTTTAAATGACTCAACTATCCCAAGCCGTTATTCTGATTACTGGTGCATCCGGTGGATTTGGACAGGAATTAACTCGACAGTTGTTAGAAGCAGGTAGCCGACTAATTCTTACGGATATCGATGAAACTGTCTTGCGTCAACGAGTCGCAGAAATTCAACCACAAGTCAAAACTGGTGAAGTGCTAGCTTGTCTAGCTGCTGATTTGTCTACACGCACAGGATGCGAAACTCTTTATCATCAAGTCAGAGCTTTAGACATCCCCGTTGATATTTTAATTAACAATGCTGGCATTGGCTTATTTGGTCGCATGGATGAAGTTCCGAGCGAGAAATGGGAACTTCTCATGCAGGTAAATCTCCTCTCCCCAATGCGGTTAAGTGCCTTATTTGCAGCTGATATGATTACTCGCCGCCGTGGACATATTGTGAATATATCTTCCTTAGCGGGGTGGGTAGCATTTGGGGGGATGGCTCATTATGCAACTAGCAAATTTGGCTTGCGTGGATTTAGTGAAGGACTGTTCCAAGAAGTCAAAGACTACAATGTGAAAGTGACAGCAGTTTATCCTTTCTTTAGTCGTACTCCCATTCTGGAATCAGAACGTTATGGCACTCTTGCCCAAGAATTTCAGGGTTTTCCAGAAGACATGGTGACAGACCCCGCCGATGTCATGCGTGCCACAATTCAAGCAATTGTTCGCAATCAACTGCACGTATTTCCGGATAAGACGGCTAAAACTGTGCATCTGCTTAAAAGATATTTTCCCCAGTTGCTTGACAGAATTAATGCTGGGTTTGGTAGGAGGTTCAAAAGTGGTGACAGTAAGTAATGTAAGTACAACTCAAAACCTAGTCGCTACCACAGACAAACATCTAATTATCGGGGCTGGATTTGTGGGATTAGGTATGGCTCAAGCACTCCAAGCTGCTAATATTCCCTACGATCAAGTAGATGCCAGTGATGATATCGGTGGTAATTGGTATCATGGCGTGTATGAAACTGCACATATCATATCTTCCCGCAAGATTACCCAATTTACCTATTTCCCCATGCCCGATAGTTATCCCGACTTTCCCAGCGCACAAAATATGCGGGATTACTTAAACTCTTTTGCTGATCATTTTGACTTGCGGCGACACATAGAATTGAATCGGACAGTCAGCTATGTCCGTCCAGTCGAGAATAACCTGTGGGAAGTCACATTGAACAACGGGGAACAACGCCTGTATAAAGGGGTGTTAATCTGCAATGGTCATCACTGGTGCAAACGGTTTCCCCAATTCCAGGGAGAATTTAACGGTGAAATTATCCATTCCAAAGATTACAAACACCCTAATCAACTGCGTGGGAAACGAGTGTTAGTGATTGGTGCTGGTAACTCCGCTTGTGATATCGCAGCTGAGGCGGCGCGTGTGGGTGCTAAGTGTGTTTTGAGTATGCGCGAATCAGTGTGGTTCATCCCCAAATCCTTTGCGGGAGTTCCCGTTGCTGATTTAATTAAATGGTGGATGCCGGAATGGTGGCAAAGGCTAACAGCGCACCTCATCATCCGTTTGACCTTCGGTAAGCATCAAGATTATGGTTTACCCACACCCCAACACCGAATTTTTGAGAAACACCCAACAATCAATAATGAAGTTCCCTACTACATCAAACATGGACGCATCATTACCAAACCTGCTGTGAGTCGCTTAGATGGTGAAGCAGTGGAATTTGTTGATGGTAGTCGAGAAGCATTTGATTTGATTGTTTGTTGTACAGGTTATTATGTCGCTTATCCCTTTCTACCCCCAGAACTTCAGCGCGTTGAAGGTGCAGTGGTTAAATGTTATGGTGGCGCGTTTTTAGATGATTATAAAGGACTGTATTTTATTGGTTCGGGACAAGCCAGAGGCGGTGTAGGTTCACTAATTTCCGCTTATGGTCAGTTTTTTACCCGTCAACTTAAACTCCAAGATGAAATTAATGTGCCGATGGGTTTAGTGCTGAAAGAAATGGGACAACAGTTACCCCAAACCCATCTTTCCGATCCGCAGCAGGTTTTTAGACAATTGAAAATAGCTAATATTTTGTTTAACTACATTGTTAAAAAAGCCCATCAAGTTGAGCGTCACTATCCCCACTTTCAGAATCAGGTAATACACGATTAAACACACATTGTCATGGCAATATCCTTTCAATAATACTTGCATCACCCCATTGAGTGATCTGAGAACATTTCAACATCAAAAATGCTTCACCTGTTTGATAGAGGGAGCTAACAAATTCACTAGTGAAGATGTTAATAACCTCTAGTGGTGGTAAAAATGGCTAAGGCAAACCCAGTGCAAATCCAGAAACACTTAAAAGGTGTTGACTATCCAGCCAATAAGCAAGACTTAATTCAGCACGCTCAACAGCAGGGTGCCGATCGCAATATAATTTCCCTCTTGGAGAAATTACCAGAAGATGAAGAGTTTGACACCCCAACGGACGTTAATAAGGCCATAGGCGAGATAGATTAGGGTTGACATCTGCTGAAAAGTATAATTTTTGAGGGTTGGTAATGGGATGTGCAACTTATTATTGAAATCCCTCTCCCAACCTCTTGTGCCAGTTGCTACAACGGGGAGAACCCCACGCCAGGAAAGCTCAAGTCGGGAAACCCTCCCACGCAACTGGCTACCCTGCAAGGAAGGCGGCTTTGATTCTTGCTCCCCTTCCCTGGTAGGGAAGGGGGTGGGGGTTAGGTTTGAAAAAAAGCAGCACTCAGCATTAATTACCAACCCAACGTAAAAAATCAATGGGGGTTAAGATAATCTCCTGATTTACCCCCTGTTTTACTAATTAATCGAATCGCTTCAATTTGTATCGACTTTTCTAAGGCTTTTGCCATATCGTACAAAGTCAACGCTGCCACAGAAACAGCTGTTAAAGCTTCCATTTCTACGCCGGTTTCGGCTTTAGTTTTGACTGTAGCCTGAATTTGATAACCAGGTAGTTCGGGATCGGCTGTAATTTCGACGGTGACTTTTTGCAGTGGTAAGGGGTGACACAGAGGAATCAAATTCGATGTCTGTTTAGCCGCCATAATCCCAGCTATCCGCGCTGTGGCTAAAACATCACCTTTAGGAGTGTTTCCGGCTTGAATCGCTGCTAAGGTTTCTGGGAGCATCCGCACTTGGGCAGCAGCTACAGCTTCCCTAACTGTAGTGGCTTTCGCTGACACGTCTACCATCTGTGCTTGTCCCTGGCTATCAAGGTGAGTGAGGTTTGCAGAATTTTTTGGAAAAGTGTCTTGCATTATTCTCTAAGGAAGTGTTACTATATATTTCTTGTAAGGGCGTGTAGCTCAGTGGACTAGAGCACGTGGCTACGGACCACGGTGTCGGGGGTTCGAATCCCTCCTCGCCCGTTTAGAAAGGCAACAGCGAAAAGATAAAAGGCAAAAGTTCAGAAGACTTTTGCTTTTTTAGTTGATTAGCTAACGCGGTGTGAAACTTTTGCCTCGACCTAACCCCCAGCCCCTTCCCTACTAGGGAAGGGGAGTAATAATTAAAGTTTCTCTCGTTGCAGAAAAGGGATTTCAAGAATAAGTAGCCGTCATGAACTGCGTACATAAGAAAACACGAAAAAGTCTTTCCCCTACACCCCTATACCCTTACACACGGCAGTTTGCTCAAGTCGGGAAACCCGCCCACGCAACTGCCTCCCCTACACCCTTTTTTCAAG
This sequence comes from Trichormus sp. M33_DOE_039, assembly GCA_015296085.1. Lineage (GTDB taxonomy): Bacteria > Cyanobacteriota > Cyanobacteriia > Cyanobacteriales > Nostocaceae > Trichormus. Next base: position 130,946 of record DVDT01000004.1, read on the forward strand.
TCAGCACATCGTATCAGTTACTATTATTCAACGAATAGGCATCTTTCCCACGACCTAAAGCGAAACTGAGCGATTGGGAGAGATTTTTGCTGGATCGGGTGAGAAAGATAATTAGCCCTAAGGAGGTTAAGATGGCGGTGTAGCAATACATATTGTGATAGCCAAATCTTTCTGCTACAAATCCGAGAATGGGGGCAGCGATCGCAATTCCGAAGTCAAAACCAGCGATACACAGGGCGAAAATTCTTCCTCGTTCGTGTGGTAAAGAACGATCTGCCATCAGTGTAGTAATCATAGACATGACTGTCCCACCACCACACCCTTCAGCTAAGGCAGCCAAAATAAAAGCATAGGTACTATTGGCTTGCCACAAGATGAAGCAAGCTAATATATAAGCACTCACTCCAAAGGTAATAAATAAACCACGCCCGAAGCGATCGCTGGCTTTACCTGTGAAGACTCGGAAAGAAAAACTAGCGATCGCCGCAATTGTAAAAAACAACCCAGCGTTAAAATCTACCTCGGTTGATTTGATAAATAGCGAGACAAATACGTGTACAGCACCCACAGAGATCCCCACCAGCAACATGACGAAAGCTGGCACTCTCACTCGTGGACTCAGCAAAATTTGCCAAAATTTATCGTTCCTATCAGAATTTTGCTGATATATCTGTGCTGGCGGATTAATAACTTTTGTTGCTCCCAAAAGACCCATCAAAGCTAGGGTTGCAGCAAATAGAAACAAGCTGGAGTAACCACTTTTAGCTGCTAAATATTCCCCTACAGCCGGCCCAATTGCCAAGCCTAGAGGGGCTGTCAAACTCATATAACTAATGATCTCGCCACGGACAGCAACAGGGGATAAATCCGACACTAATGCACTGTAACCAGTAGTGAAAGCAGCAATGCTAATGCCATGAAAAATTCGCACTAGCATCAGCATAGGAATTGATGTAAACCCTAAATACCCAAAGGGTGCTAAAAAGGCTACCGTTGTGCCAATCAATAACACCAACTTACGACTATATTGATCCGCCAACTTGCCTAACATGGGGCGAAACAACAACAATCCAATGGCAAAACCACCCATGACAATGCCAATTTCCTGCTTGCTGTTTCCTATACTCTCCATGTAAACAGGTAGCGTGGGCAAAAACATAGATGTACTAGACCAGAATAATAAACCTGCCGTAAATAGAATCAGCAGGTTACGTCTGAGGTTTGTGTCAAAAGTATGAAAAGCTTTCAAGGCGGATGCAAATCAATGCTAGGTGTGTGGAAAAATTCAGAAGTCAGAATTCTTCATAGTTATTGTTACGTTACTTATCTTTTTTTGCCACAACTTCCCGCACACGATAGATTGGTCGTCCTTGGGATTCGTGGTAAGTACGCATCATTAACTCTGCCAACAGCCCAAAGCTAAATAGTTGTACTCCTGTTACTAGCAGTAGTACCGCCAGAATCAGCAAAGGACGATTGCCAATAATCTCACCGAAAGCTAATTTGATAAAAGTCAAGTAAATTCCTAAACCTGTCCCTAAAATCATAGAAATTAGCCCCAACAAGCCAAAAACGTGCATGGGACGGGTGAGGAATTTTTTCATAAACAAAATGGTGAGCAAATCCATTAATACCCGGAAAGTCCGCGATAAGCCATACTTGCTTTGACCAAAACGCCGGGCGTGATGACGCACAGGCATTTCTGTAATTCTGGCCCCTTCGATGTAAGCTAGTGCAGGTAGAAAGCGGTGTAATTCACCATAGAGATTCATATCTGCCACCAGTTCCGCACGATAGGCTTTGAGGGAACAGCCATAATCATGAATATGGACGCTAGTCGTGCGACGAATCAGCCAGTTAGCAATTTTAGAAGGTAGCAAGCGATTTAATGCCCCATCTTGGCGATTTTGCCGCCAACCACTCACCAAATCGTAACCTTCCTCTAACTTGGCTAATAAAATCGGAATATCAGCTGGGTCGTTTTGGAGGTCAGCATCTAAAGTCACGATCGCTTGACCAATCGCATATTTAAATCCCGCCGCCATCGCCGCAGTTTGTCCATAATTCCGCCGCAGAATCACAGCCTTTAAATCAGGGCGGATTTGCGCTTGTTCTTTGAGAAATTCAGCCGAACCATCACTAGAACCATCATCAATACAGATGATTTCATAGCTTAACTGACTAGCGGTGAGAGTAGATGCGATCGCCTCCAGTAATAAAGGCAAACTATCTACCTCATCCCGCACCGGCACAACCACTGAGACATCTGGAACAATGGCAGAAATAAAACCATCGTCCTCATTTACCCGTTCTGGAATCAATCCACTCCTCATAAGCAATTCAAAATTCAAAATACTCTACGAGAAAGCTTGCGCCTACAAAATTCAAAATTGGGGACTGGGGTTTGGATTTTTATCACCCCTACACCCCTAAACCCCTACACCCTTACACCCCTACTCTCATAACTTCTCACAACCCGGCCAGCCCCTCGTAACTGCTGATAGTATGACTTACTAACTACATCTCCCTGTTCCGAAAGGATGTCAATTCCTATACCGTTGCGTCCTTGTTCTTTACCGGAACTATGGATGTATTTACCATCGCCCAAATACAAGCCGACATGGGTGGCTTTGGTGGGTGTGCCGAAAAATACTAAGTCTCCTGGTATGAGTTCGGCAATAGTTATAGGTTGGGTGAAAGCTTCTTGTTGATAAGCATCTCTCGGCAACCAAATTCCTACGGCAGCAAAGGCAGATTGCATTAATCCTGAACAATCATAATTTGGCCCCACTGTGCCACCCCAAAGATAATAATTGGACTGGTGCATGGCTTTTTGGGTAAAAGCAATCACTTCTGGTAGCAGTTGTTTAATTTCAGCTTCGGAAAGTGACTGAGCCTGATAAAGTACAGTAGCAGGTTGTAATAAACTAACATCACTAAAAGATACCCACCCTGGATAGTCATCCTCACATAAATACACCTCAACTGCTGTACTTTGCTGATTTGATGTTACCCGTAAATGTCGCTCAGCTGCGGCCTGAGTTGCTAGACGGGTGCATTCAGGAGAATCATATAAGTTCAAATCGGCTAGACACTTATACTCTTTTGAGGTCAAGTTGAGGATTTGAGATTCCATATTAGAGAGCATTCTGCAATGGTTTTTTTTAGCAAAGATGAACAACTAGAAAATCTGGGTAATGGCATTTTAGAGGCTACTTGGTCTGCATTTCCAACGTTAGCCCGTCATCAAATAGCGTTGACTTGGATTGTTTATGATCCGCCAGTCCCAGTTAATACTGGTGGGGCTTTGACTCCCGATGCTTTTTGGCATCATCCTGTACGCGGTTTTAATTATCGTGGTGAAGAACGGATTTATCCGGCGAGTGTAGTTAAGCTGTTTTATTTGGTAGCAGCTAACGAATGGCTAGAAAAAGGAATGACCCAACCCTCTAAGGAATTGGAGCGGGCTTTGCGCGATATGATTGTTGATTCTAGCAATGATGCTACCAGTTTAGTTGTAGATATTTTGACTGGGACGACATCAGGCCCGGAGTTACCACCAGGCCCTTTTGAAACTTGGCAACAGCAACGGAATTTTGTCAATCGTTACTTCCAGTCTTTGGGATGGGAGGAGATGGAAACCATTAACGCTTGTCAAAAAACTTGGGGTGATGGCCCTTATGGACGAGAGAGGGCATTTTATGGGGAAATGTTTGAAAATCGCAATATGTTGACGACAAATGCGATCGCTCGTTTGTTACATAGTATTGTGGGGGGCGTGGCGGTTTCGAGTGAGCGATCGCAAAATATGATGGCTTTACTCAAACGCAGCCTCAACCCAGATGACTTACCGAAAAACGTTGAAGAAGACCAAGTAACAGGTTTTCTCGGTGGCGGACTCCCGCAAAATAGTCAAATCTGGTCAAAAGCCGGTTGGACAAGTCAGGTACGTCATGATGCAGCTTATATCGAGTTGTCAGACCAGCGTCCCTATTTATTAATAGTGTTTACCGAAGGCAAAGAACACGCTACGAACCGCGCTATTTTGCCTTTTGTATCTCAGTCATTCGCCGAAGTTGTGAGTCGTCTTTAAGAATTTCCATGAGGGGTGGTAATGAGTAAAATACACTTGCGACCAATATTATCTCCCCTCTTCGCGATCGCATCTGCTCTCATCGCTGGTGCTATCCTCATCCTATTAGCTGGGGCAAATCCCATCACAGCATACACAGCTTTATTGCAAGAATCCTGTTTTACTTATTTTGGCTTTGGTAATACTCTCACGAAAATGACACCCCTACTATTCACTAGTTTAGGGGTGTTAGTTGCGCTGAAAGCTGGTCAATTTAATATTGGTGGAGAAGGGCAAATTTATTTAGGTGCATTAGGAAGCACTTTAGTTGGGTTATATGTGCAAGGCATTCCTGGATTTATTCATATTCCCCTAGCCATTTGCGCCGGTTTTCTCTTGGGTGCGGTTTGGGGTGGAATTCCTGGTTATCTCAAAGCAGTCAGGGGAGTGAATGAAGTCATCACTACGCTGCTATTAAATTACATTGCAGTCAATTTGGTGAGTTACCTCGTACAACATCCCTTAAAAGCACCAGCTGCACCTAGCCCTTATTCCCCATTAATTGCCAAATCTGCCCAATTGCCGATTATCTTACCCCAGAGTTTAGCCCATGCCGGAATCATCGTAGCTTTGATAGTAGCTGGGATCTTGTGGGTGTTGTTAGTGCGATCGCCTCTAGGATACCAAATCGCCGCCGTCGGTTTTAATCCCACTGCTGCCCGTTATGCTCACATTTCTGTAGAACGCACCATTATGTTGGTGATGGCTGTGGCGGGTGGATTAGCTGGGTTAGCGGGTGCGTCAGAGGTGATGGGGTTGAAGTATCGTTTATTTGAACAAGTTTCCCCTGGTTACGGATTCGATGCTATTGCGATCGCATTTTTGAGCCGTGGTAGTATTGGCGGTGTCATCTTAACTTCCCTATTCTTCGCCGCTTTGCGTAGTGGTGCAAACGTCATGCAGCGTAGTGCCGGAGTTCCCGTCACTGTAGTTTACGCCATTCAAGGTTTAACAGTATTATTTATTGCCATCAGCCTCGCCGTTGAAGGAAAAGGGCAGGGGGTAGGGGGAAAAATCTCATGACTAATGACTACCTCATTGCTAGCTTGCGTTTAGCTGTACCCTTAGCCTTTGCTGCCCTTGGGGGAATGTATTCGGAACGTTCGGGAGTCCTCAATATTGCCTTGGAAGGGATGTTACTGACTGGTGCTTTTACTAGTGCAGCCGCTACCTTTTACACTGGAAATCCGTGGCTAGGTGTTTTAGTAGCCTTGATTGCTGGCGGTTTAGTTGGCTTACTCCATGCTTTTTTATGTGTGACTTTATACGTTAATCAGTTAGTTTCAGGATTAGCAATTAATCTAGTCGCTGCGGGATTAACTGCTTTTTTGGCAAGACTTATATTTAATGGTGCTAGCACGCAAAGATTACCAGGAATTGAGCCGATAGTAATTCCCGGTCTAGCTAATCTCCCCATCATAGGCGAATTATTTTTCCAGCAAGATATGCTTGTCTATTTATTGTTGGCTTTGGTTGTTGCCAGTTTATATATTTTATTTCACACCAGCTTTGGGCTAACTTTGCGAGCGGTGGGAGAATATCCTCAAGCGGCAGCTACGGCTGGGGTATCAGTCACCAGGGTGCGATATTTAGCAGTAATGCTGAGTGGGTGTCTAGCTAGTTTAGGTGGGGCTTATCTAGCTTTGGTGCAAATCAAGTTTTTTACAGAAGGAATGAGTGCGGGTAGAGGATTTATTGCGATCGCTGCTTTAATTTTTGGCAGATGGCATCCTGTTGGTATTACCTTGGCTTGTTTGCTGTTTGGGGCAACGGAAGCTTTGCAGTTGCGTATTCAAGCCTTGGGTGCGAATATTCCTTATCAATTTTTGGTCATGCTACCATATGCGATCGCTTTGTTCGCACTACTCGGATTAGCGGGTAAATCCAAACCTCCCCAGGGCTTAGGTATTCCTTACACACCGGAACAAGGTTTGAGGAATAAAGGCTAAAGATTAGTATTTGTACTGAAAAATTAACATTCAGTAATTTTTCTAGTCAAACTAGTTTGCCCATTCCCTAGTTGTTATTGAAGTTATTTTGTAATTTTTTGATGAACTATTATTTACCGAGTCTTTACAAAAGATTTGCCAGTTAGTTTTCTTTTTTAAAATTTTCGTATGCTCACTACTAATTGCGGATGAGTTTATATACTTAAGTACAATATAGTAGTATTACTTAATACAAAAAACCGTTAATTAATTGCTGAATAAATGATATTACTTAGATAATTTTTACCAGGAATTTAAAAATCAACGAAGCAAATTGAAACGAAAGTTGATACCTTGAATACAAGGAGACAATTACTGAAAATCGTTCATCTCAAATTCATGGATTCTTTATCAATCAGCTCTTTACTTGAAGATTTGAAAAATCCTGATGCTTTAGTCCGGGATCAAGCAACAAAGAAACTTTGGCGGATTTGGTTTCAGCAGAAGGGAGTTTACGGATTGGAAAAAATCGACCAAAGTCAAAAATTGCTGGATGCTGGGGAAATTACGGAAGCTGAAGCAACTCTAACTGCACTCATCAAAGAACAACCTGATTTTGCTGAGGCTTGGAATCGTCGCGCCTTTCTTTACTACAGCATAGGTGATTATCGCAAATCCTTAGCTGACTGTCAGATGGTGATTCAAATTAACTCTGTACATTTCGGCGCGTTACATGGCATGGGTTTATGTTATGCCGCTTTAGGACAGTACAGTAAAGCAATCAAGGCTTTTAAACGCGCCTTAGAAATTCAGCCTTACTCTTTGGTGAATCAAAAACTGATTTTAGAATGTACACTCAGACTTAGCTAAAACAGCATAGAGGAGAATACGTAAGTAGTGTTTCTCCGAAATGCTGAGAGGACATTCTATTTCTCTATGAATTGGTTTTCATCTTCATCAACAGCTATCCCTTGCCTAAATCGCCGTCGATTCATTCAGTATGCTTCAATTTTGGTAAGTAGCAGCATCATACCTGCTTGTACCAATCAAAACCAAGCATCTACCTCCAGTTCTGGGTTAGATAAAGTTATTTTCGGCACAAACTGGTTAGCCCAAGCTGAACACGGGGGATTCTATCAGGCGATCGCTACAGGTATTTACAAAGCACACGGTTTAGATGTCACCATTAAAATGGGTGGCCCGCAAGTACCAAGCGGTACACAACTGTTGATAGGCGGCGCAGTCGATTTTTTTATGGGTTATGGTGCTGATGCTATTAACGCCGTAGTCCAAGGAATTCCCAAAATTACCGTAGCAGCCATCTTTCAAAAAGACCCTCAATGTCTGATCGTCCATCCCAATACGGCAAAAACCATTGCCGACCTTAAAGGCAAACCTATTTATATTTCTGCGGCTGCTAACATCATCTATTGGCCTGTATTAAAGGTTAAGTACGGTTTTACCGACGCTCAAAAACGACCTTACAACTTTAATCCTGCCCCGTTTTTAACAGATAAAAACTCCGCGCAGCAAGGTTATATTACCTCTGAACCCTTTGCCATTGAAAAACAAGGTGGGTTTAAGCCAGTAGTATTTTTATTAGCAGATTATGGTTATTCACCTTATGCGACTACTATTGAAACTAAAAAAGAATTAGTAGAAAAAAATCCCGATTTAGTACAAAGATTTGTTGATGCCTCTATCAAAGGTTGGTATAGCTATTTAGAAAATCCCCAACCAGGGAATCAATTAATTAAAAAAGATAACCCGGAAATGACAAACGAGCAACTAGCCTATGGTCTGCAAAAGTTTCAAGAATATGGCATCATCGTTTCTGGAACAGATGCAAACCAAGGTATTGGCTCTATGAGTGACGAACGATGGCAATCATTCCTAGACAGTATGGTAAAAGCCGGAATTTACCAACCTAGCGTTAATTATAGAGATGCTTTTACCTTACAATTTGTGAATAAAGGTTTGAGCTACTATCAGCAAAAGGGTACAGGGGTTAACTAATTCAAAATAGCCTACAGCTTCATGCAGCCTTGTGTAGTAAAGGCTTTCACCTACAAAATTCAAAATAAAAAAATTCTAAATTTATCTCTCTTTGAGGGTATTTGAAAAGTTGAAAAGTATACTAATGACCCCTATCCAAACCTCTCCCCGAAACGGCTAAGGTGTACACACAAGTATTAACATCTAAACTCATACCATTTCACGAAAAATCTGATACAGATGTAAACCCTGAAAGTTTTGCTGCATCTCAGTTTTTTAATTGCGTTAGCGTAGCGGGACGTTCGCGCAGCGTCTCGAAGAGAAGTCCATTGCGAATTGAATTTAATCAGGGTGCTAATGACGACGAGCTTAATTACAGAACTCAAAAAAGTACCAGATTTTCGGACTCAACAAGGACAAAGGTATCCCCTGTGGCTGGTGTTGTTGTTTGTCAGTAGAGGATATCGAAGTTTAGGAGATTTTGTCAAACGTCATAAAAACTGTCTAGCAGAAGTACTGTCGATACCTTTATCAAGAGTTCCCTCATATTCAACGATTCGACGTGTGATGATGCGGGTAAATTTTGAGGTATTGACACAGATATTTAACAATTGGGCAAATCAATACGTACAACTAGACGAATCGGAATGGTTAGCAATAGATGGAAAAAGTATCAAATCGACAGTGACAGATTATAGCCAAGCTTACCAATCATTTATCAGTCTAGTGTCGTTGTTTAGTAGTAAAAAAGGACTGACCGTTGGGTTGCAACCAATGAATAATAAGCAATGAGAGGTTTGGAGAGTGGTTTTCCAAATCCCGTGAAAAGTCAGTTCAGTTCCTAGGCGAATACCTAGGAACTAAAACATATTATTTATGATGCTATCTGAGAAAATCTTGTCAAAATTAGTAAAAGTATCACTAAACTACTAATCCAAAGAGCCAAAGAACCCCAACTAACTGAATCTTGACTGACTTTTTGCCATAAAGTAGTGACTAGGTTATTCCGAACTGCCATCTCATAACCTCCAATTTTTATTAAATTCAGATTTAACTGATTGCCAGTAATTAGAAAGATGCGACGATGCTCTGCACCACCTTCGATGATCGTAAATAAATTAATCCAGCTAGAAAATATCTGGAGACAAAGAGATTTTCTAGCTGAGATTAAAACAGAAGTTTACAAAAAGATATTTGTTGATGCTTATATTTATTTTGCTATATCAAAATATTAACTATTCTCAGATTGCCAATCTTGAAAGAAATCTTAACGATAGCTAGAAAAAAGTAGTGGGTGTGGGAGTTTAGGGGAAAGAAGAATTTTGACATTCCCCATAGACATTTTCATTCTTGGCTGTGAAACTTGTGAAGACTGGCTTCTGCCTAATATTTGTAACAGTAATTGCCACTGGAGATTATAGCTACCAAAATAGTATGCAAAAAGTAGCCAGTCTTAATTCAGGGGTAATCTATGAATGATATAACGCACAATTCACCGCGTCGTCGCCGTTCTTGGGCAGAACCATACAAAATTAAAGTAGTTGAACCATTAAAAATGACTTCCCGCTCTGAACGTGAACAGGCGATCGCTGAAGCTGGTTACAATACTTTCTTATTACGTTCGGAAGATGTTTATATAGATTTACTCACTGATAGCGGTACTTCTGCCATGAGTGACCACCAGTGGGCGGGAATGATGATGGGGGATGAAGCCTACGCTGGTAGTAAAAATTTTTATCACTTAGAAGCAAACATACAGAAATATTACGGTTATCGTTATATTGTCCCGACTCATCAAGGACGAGGGGCAGAAAATATTTTGTCTCAAATTCTCATCAGACCAGGTGACTACATCCCCGGTAATATGTATTTCACCACAACTAGGCTACATCAAGAGTTAGCCGGTGGCACATTTATCGATGTAATTATTGATGAAGCCCATGATGCTAAATCATTGCATCCTTTTAAGGGAAATATTGACATCGAAAAACTCACAGATTTAATTCGGCAAGTTGGTGCGGGACGTATTCCTTATATTAGTGTGGCGGCTACAGTGAACATGGCTGGCGGACAGCCGATTTCTATGGCTAATATTCGGGAAGTTTTTCAAGTAGCTCAAAGTTACGGCATTCGGATCATTTTAGATGCTACCCGTGCGGTGGAAAATGCTTACTTTATTCAGCAGCGAGAAGAGGGTTATCGTGATCAAGCGATCGCTACCATCTTACGGGAATTCTGCTCCTATACTGATGGCTGCACGATGAGCGGCAAAAAAGATGCTCTAGTTAATATCGGTGGTTGGCTGGCTCTGAATGATCCTGATACCTATGAAGAAGCTCGGAATCGGGTGGTAATCTATGAAGGGTTACATACCTACGGCGGTATGGCTGGACGCGATATGGAAGCAATGGCCAGAGGTATTGAAGAATCAGTTCAAGATGATCATATTCGCGCCCGTATCGGACAAGTTGAATATCTCGGTCAGAAGCTACTAGATTGGAATATCCCCATTGTGATGCCAATTGGTGGCCATGCGATTTATTTGGATGCCAAACGCTTTTTACCGCACGTTCCCCAAGACCAATTTCCCGCCCAACGACTAGCAGCAGAATTATATGTAGAAGCAGGAATTCGAGCGATGGAACGGGGTATTGTTTCGGCCGGACGCAACAAAGATACAGGCGACCACTACTATCCAGATTTAGAACTAGTACGCCTGACGATTCCGCGTCGTGTTTATACTCAAGCTCACATGGATTTAACAGCTGAAGCAGTAGATGAAGTGTATTACAATCGCGATCGCATCAGTGGCATGCGAATGATCTACGAACCTAAATATCTCCGCTTCTTTCAAGCCCGCTTTGAACTGCTATAGCTAACAGAACCCTGGTTTATTTAAAAACCAGGGTTTTGGAGTCTCTGAGAGGATTTCTTAACACAAACTCAGGTTTTCTTAACGTAGTTGTGGTTTTTCCACCGTTTTACTTCATCCTAAAACCCATATCAAAAGGCTTTTAACTGCTTTCCCTGCTATATAAATAATATCAATCTGTTAATTATTAAAAATAAATACATCAAAAAATACATGTAACGAGATAGCAAAATTTGATGTTAACCCTCTTGCTTTATGGGTTTGAGATTGTGATGATAAATATATTAATCGTTACAATACAGTAACTTTTTTATACCTAATTGAAAAAGTGAAAGTTTTTCCATCAATAAATAGTGTGCGTGATCTATTGGTGGCGATCGCTTAACACTGTATAGTAATCATTTAACAAATATATTTTTGTAAACTTTTACAGAGTTTATACAACTATACTCTAAGTATTCCTTGGCAAAGAAAGAATTGCAGCGAGATGAATATAACTCCCCTTATACAGCTTCAAAGCTCTAACCTGAGTGCCTATCTTACCTACAGTAGCTACAAGTATAAATACTCCAGCTAGGAACTTTTCACAGGATTAGCAGTCTTGCAAGTGTGGCAGAAATGTTTAGGTAAAATTCCGCAATTGCCACCAGGACAATTGAATGTATATCATGGCATCTTTAACAAGAAAATCAGTATTTAGCAGTATTTTTCCTCAGTGCTAACTATTGCTTAACCTTTTTATCTTATGTTTGTTCCTCACTATGGCTGATAAACACGACAAAATTAGATTTCCTCTATGGCCTTATCTTAACCAACCCTTATTTAGCCGTGATGCAAAATTAGAACTCAATCCCCGTCGTTTTGCCTATAGCTGGCGAATTGGACTTTTAGAACGGTGCTGGCATAGAGAGTGTGATGCCAAAGGGCCACAACAGCATTAGATTCTCAGAATTGGCTACACTAAACTACATAACCTGCAAATTAAGCCTCGTCTAACGTGGCTTTTTGCGTTATGAGGATGTATGGGTATAAGGGTATAGGGGTGTATAAATGTAGGAAAACACTGGTGACTATTGACTTTTGACTAGTGACTTATGACTATTAACTATTGACGATTGGCTTTTAACTATGTCCTTTGTACCTTTACATATTCACAGTGATTACAGTCTGCTGGATGGCGCAAGTCAGCTACCAGATTTGATTGACCGGGCGATCGCGTTGGGGATGAGTGCGATCGCAATCACCGATCATGGTGTCATGTATGGTGCTGTGGAATTGCTCAAAATCTGTCGCAGTAAGAACGTTAAGCCAATTATTGGCAACGAAATGTATATCATTAACGGCGATATCGAAAAGCAAGAACGCCGTCCTAAATATCATCAAGTTGTTTTAGCAAAAAATAATAAGGGTTACAAAAATTTAGTCAAATTAACTACAATCTCTCACCTCAATGGTGTGCAAGGTAAAGGTATTTTTTCTCGTCCTTGCATTAACAAAGATTTGTTAAAACAATATCGTGAGGGTTTGATAGTTACGAGTGCTTGTTTGGGAGGAGAAATTCCCCAAGCAATTATGAGTGGAAGACCAGATGCGGCGAGGAAGGTAGCGCAGTGGTATAAAGATGTATTTGGTGATGACTTTTATTTAGAAATTCAAGACCACGGGTCGCAAGAAGACCGGATTGTTAACGTTGAAATTATTAAGATAGCCAAAGAACTAAACATTAAATTTGTTGCCACTAACGACTCACATTTCATTTCTTGTTTTGATGTCGAAGCACACGATGCTTTGTTGTGTATTCAAACAGGTAAGCTGATTATTGAAGATAACAGAATGCGTTATAGCGGCACAGAATATCTCAAATCGGCTGAAGAGATGCACTTGCTATTTCGTGACCACTTACCTGAAGATGTCATTGCAGAAGCGATCGCCACAACCCAAGAAGTAGCCGATAAAGTCGAGCCTTACCAAATTATGGGTGAGCCTCGGATTCCTAATTATCCCATTCCTGCCGGCCACACTGCTGACACCTACGTCGAAGAAGTTGCTTGGCAAGGATTATTACAAAAATTAAATCGTAAATCTCGCAGCGAAGTTGATCCAGTCTATCGAGAAAGATTGGAATATGAACTCAAAATGCTGCAACAAATGGGTTTTTCCACCTACTTTTTAGTTGTGTGGGACTACATCAAATTTGCTAGAGATAATAATATTCCTGTTGGGCCAGGTCGCGGTTCTGCAGCTGGTTCATTGGTCGCCTACACAATGGGAATCACTAATATTGATCCAGTACATCATGGTTTACTATTTGAGCGATTCTTAAACCCAGAACGTAAATCTATGCCTGATATCGATACAGATTTCTGTATCGAACAACGGGATAAAGTCATTGATTATGTTACAGAAAAATACGGCAAAGATAGAGTCGCGCAAATTATCACCTTTAACCGACTCACGTCCAAAGCAGTATTAAAAGATGTCGCCAGAGTGTTGAACGTTCCCTATGCTGAAGCCGACAAAATGGCGAAATTAATTCCTGTTGTGCGGGGGAAACCAACTAAACTCAAGGTAATGATTTCTGATGACACTCCAGAACCAGAATTTAAAGCCAAATATGATAATGACCCCAATGTGCGCCGTTGGCTTGACATGGCCATGCGAATTGAAGGAACTAACAAAACCTTTGGGGTTCACGCCGCTGGGGTTGTCATTTCAGCCGATCCATTAGATGAAATTGTTCCCCTACAACGTAATAATGACGGGTCTGTAATTACTCAATATTTTATGGAAGACCTGGAATCAATGGGTTTGTTGAAAATGGACTTTTTGGGTCTAAGAAACTTAACCATGATTCAAAAAACCATTGATTTGATTGCTGAAAATCATGGCTTTAGAGTTGACCCATATGAAATTACGAATCAAGAACGTAAAGCCCAGAAAATCTTAGCTAAAGGAGAGCATACAACACTACCAAAAGATGTCCAAAAAACCTATGAACTATTAGAATCAGGTGAGTTAGAAGGCATATTTCAATTAGAATCCTCCGGGATGAAGCAGATAGTACGAGATTTGAAACCTTCTAACATTGAAGATATTTCTTCTATCTTGGCACTATATCGACCAGGCCCTTTAGACGCAGGATTGATTCCTAAATTTATTAACCGTAAACATGGTAGAGAAAGCATTGATTATGACAGCCAGATTCTAGAACCAATTTTAAATGAAACCTACGGCATCATGGTTTATCAAGAGCAAATCATGAAAATTGCTCAAGATATGGCTGGTTATTCACTGGGACAAGCTGACTTGCTACGTCGTGCTATGGGTAAAAAGAAAGTTTCCGAGATGCAGAAACAGCAAGAAAAGTTTATTGATGGCGCAACAAAAAACGGCGTGAAAAAGCAAGTAGCAGAACAGCTATTTGATGATATGTTAAAGTTCGCCGAATATTGCTTAAGTTATGACACAGAAATTTTCACAGTTGAATATGGTTTTTTACCCATTGGTAAGATAGTAGAAAAACAGATTGAATGCACGGTATATACTGTTGATATTAATGGCATGGTATATACTCAACCCATTGCTCAATGGCATAATCACGGTCAACAAGAAATTTTTGAATATTGCTTAGAAGACGGTTCAACTATTCGAGCCACAAAAGACCATAAATTTATGACTACAGATGGTCAAATGTTGCCAATTGATGAAATATTTTCCCAAGAACTAGATCTATTACAAATAAAAAGATTACCAGAGCAATAACCAGAATTCTGGTAACATCATAAATTTTTACCAAATACTCTGCGTTCCTACCCCACGGGGATTCCTAAAGGCGAATGCGTGAACCTCTGCGCCCCTACATGTTAAGTAATTAAGTAATTTCATTACTAAGTAGCCGTCATGAACTGCGTACATAAGAAAAGATGAAAAAGTCTTTCCCTTACACCCCTACACCCCTTTTTTAAGTCAGAACAGGGTAAATAATTAAAGGTTTGTAGTGAGAAATTTAGTTCTTAAAAAAGGACTAAAGTCTTTACTACGAACTGAATCATAGTATTTTTACATGACTTAACATAGTTTGTTTTTTTCAAGTCCTTCTACCTACTATATAAAGCAAGATTAAAGAACTTCCCTAGTCTATAAATAACTTCTAACTTTTGTTAGATGAATAACTAGCTTTTTACCTCTAATTTTGAATTATGCGGATAGCAGCTAAATCGGCGATAAAAGCAATACGCTTTTACTGAACTTCACCACTAGTTCAGATTATTAGCTAATCAATAAATGTCTGCTAACTTGAATATTATTCACATTCAATTAACGGAGGGTAATGTGATGTCAAACTTATTTACTAAAGCAATCGATTCTATCAAATTCCTATTTCAAGAATTTGAAATTAAGCGTTTTTTTGCTATTGCCTTAGTAGGTTTTTTAGTGCTAACAACAGGCTTAAACTCTAGCATTGAATCTGGACGTAGCAGCGATGCTGTAACCAGAAGACTAGACAGAGTTGTACATCAAGATGATGCTGATAGACCCAAAACCACAGGAGAATGGAATAAGGAAGCTCGTCAAACAGAAGATGCTCCTGTTGAAAGAGCGAAAAGAATTGCGAAGGAATCCGGTGAAGCTTTAAAACAATGGGGTTCTGTGTATCCAGATACAGCTAAGAGAAGTGCTAATGAAATCCAAGATAATAATAGATAAGTAAAACTATCTCGCATTCAAATCAACAAATGTAGGGAGCAACAAGTCATACCAATTTGAAAGAGGAATACGACAGATAAACCACTTGTGGAGACGCGATTCATCACATCTCACAAATGACATGTTGCAATCATTAATTGAATTAGTATGACTTATTTCTTTTTAGGAATCACATTTCTAATACCGCTTTTAACACCAACACTATCACCTTGGTAACGAGGGATGATATGAATACTGGTGTGCATAACATTTTGACCTGCAGCGCGGTTGATATTCATCCCTACATTAAAACCATCAGGTGCAAATTCGGATTTGAGCATTTCTTGTACCTTATTCACCATTAACCAACAAGCAGACTGTTCAGTAAGTGGTAATTCAAAATAGTTACTTACATGACGTTTAGGAATAACTAAAACATGACCTTTGCTGATGGGATAGCCATCTAAAATTGCATAGGCTGTTGCAGATTCAGTTAATAGACTTAAATGCCTACTAGGGTTGCAAAATATACAATAATTAGTTGAATTTCGTTGATAATTATAATGAATATATTCATATAGCTCTCGCATTTCATCTACATAAATAGAATTAAAAGGAAGTTTGACAATACATTGATATGTAGACTTTTTATGAACATAATGTTCTCTAAACCCTTCTTTTTTAATATCTCTTCTCACTGCATAATAAGCTTTACCTCCTGGTTTTAATAAATGGGCTATTTCCATTAACACATGAGTTTGTTCTTCAGAAGATAAGACATTTAAAACATAAAAGCAAATTATTGTATCAAACTGATCGTGAGGATATTGGGGAAAATAATAAGGGTCGTAACCAGTAATATCGAAGCCTTTTTGTTGCAATAACTTGACATCATTACCAAAACCACAACCAAAATCTAAGATCTTACCGTTGAGCAGATTTTGATTTAATAAAAACTGTGCAGGGAATGATAGATAATTTCTGTCAATAGCCGTGAGATGGCTAAATTTATTCTTTTGTTGCTTCATGCAATTTGCGATCGCACAGGGGAATCTACACTTAATTATTCCCTGATGGCATTAGGCGATCGCATCAGGGTCAACACCTAGTTCACGCAACTTAGCAGCTAATTTTTCAGCACGCTGGCGTTCTTGTTCAGCTTTCTCACTACTCCACAATAATAAATTTCCTTCACTATCCCACCATCGCAACCAATTCATAGTTTGGCAAAATCTCTCTCCATACCAAATTCCCAGAAATAACTCCAACTCAGGAATCCAAAAACATCCGTTAGTATCTGGTGGCTGTAAAACATATTTGCCATCTTGCAAACACCGGACTTCTAAAATTGGTTCGTAAGGGTCGTAGGTAATATAAGTTGGTACTTTAAGAATTCGCTCGTAAAAATAGAGTTTACCGTAAGGCGGAGTTGAGCGTATTGATAATTCTCCATTCTCCGTATCTGAGAGAAACTCCATGACCACAGACACAGCTGCACCTTCCAAATGTGGTGTGTAACTGCGACGAATGACATCAGCAGACAAAGGTTGCACTTGCGGAACGTACAACCAATCTGGGGCTTTAACAACGATTTTTTTATTCACTGTGGCTACTAATCCAAAATTAGAGCCGATAAGCATTTCTGCTTGAATGCGTCCGGTAGCTCCCAAAGCATCAGTTAGTGCTGCCGCAAGCGGTGGTTGCTGAATATTTTCCACTGGATCGTCAGGTAAAATAAAATCGTCAGGGAGTACTTCCCAGGTGACATTTAATTCTTTTTGGGTAGGGGTGAGTTGTAGAACCATAAATATATTCTCAAAAAACGAGGCAGAGGAAATAGAGGGAGTAGAGGAAGCAGAGGACATTTCACACCAATGCTCCATTCCCATTTAATATTATGGAAACTTTCGCTCGCGTACTTCTGTAGCGTAATCTTGTACAGCTTTGGTAATTGTCTCTCTTAAGTTGGTGTAAACCTTGGCGAATGGCGGTTGTTTTTCTGATAATCCCAGTACATCTGAGGTGACTAAAACTTGACCATCACAATGTGAACCTGCACCAATACCAACGGTAGGAATATTCAATTTTTGGGTAATCTGCATTGCTAAATCTGCGGGAATATGCTCTAAAACGATCGCAAATACTCCTGCTTGTTCCAGGGCGATCGCTTCGTTTAAAATTCTCTCGGCTGTATCTTCAGTCTTTCCCTGTTGTCGCAAACCCAACTGATGGATTGACTGAGGTGTCAAGCCCACATGACCCATCACCGGAATTCCAGCCTGCACCAACCGTCCTATAGTTTCCACCATTGCGGGATAACCACCTTCTAATTTGACGGCTTGCGCTCCTGTTTCCTTTAATACCCGTCCCGCCGAATGGATAGCTTGCTGAATACTTTCTTGATAAGTCAAAAATGGTAAATCTACTACCACCAAAGCACGTTTGACACCCCGACGCACAGCTTTAGCATGGTGCAACATTTCTTCTAAGGTAATGGGCAGCGTATTTTTATACCCTAAAACTGCCGCCATAGAGTCGCCCACCAGGATTAAGTCTACACCAGCCGCATCGAGAATATGAGCGATCGCACAATCCCATGCAGTCAAAGCTACAATTGCATGTCCTTGTTGTTTGAATTGAATTAATTGCTGGGTAGTAATTGCCATACAGGTTACAGGTTATAGGTTACAGGTGAGCCACTGCGGTGGTGAGCAACTGCCGAAGGGATTCCCCGGCATCAAGCAAGTGGCGAACCCCTTTGAGGTTACAGGTAATAGAAGAAGGTTTGTACTGTAACCTGCACCTATCACCTGTTTCCTCATTTCACAGCACGACTGAAAGCCAAATGAGGTTTAGCACTTTCCATTGTGGGCATTAACCAAGCTAGACCTTCAGTTGTCCCAATCCATAATTTATTGGCAATGTCGGGTACAATTGCCAAAACTCGACTTGAAGGCAGTCCTGCGACTTCATCTAACACCGCACCAGTATTTGGATTTAATCGTAACAAACCATTGTTAGTCCCTACCCACACACTACCATCTTTTGCAAAACGAACTGCTGTGACGTTCTTACCTCGCAACCTCGCCACAGACCTTAACACTACTCCTGTTTTGGGATTAATTACTAACAAATTATTGGGCATTCCCGCCCAAATTAACCCTTCAGGACTGATAGCTAAAGCTTGTACCGTCGTCCCTGGTAAATCGTTGATTCGCTTCATAATCAACCCACTCGCTGTATTAACCCGGACTACACCATCCAAAGTTCCAACCCAAAGTTGACTTTCAGCATCTAAAGTCAAGGTATTCGCACTGACACCAGGCAAATTCTTCACTGTGGTCATAATTAAACCTTGGTCGGGGCTGACTAAAGCTAAACCATTGTCAGTTCCGACCCACAAATAGCCACGCTTGTCAATCAGCAGTGATAACACCCGTTTGGAAGGTAACAATAAATTTTGGGCAGTAATTTCATTTGTGCGCGGTTCTACGCGAATCAATCCTTCATAACTTCCTACCCATAACCGCCCTACTTTATCCTGTGCTAATGCACCGATGGCTGTATTCGGTAAACTGACACGAGCCAAAATCTTACCTGTTTTCGGGTCAATGCGGGATAATCCCCGCCAAGAACCCACCCAAAGATTACCAGCAAAATCTGCCAGTAAATTACTGACACGATAATCAGTTTCCACTGCACGTTCTTGCAACTCCCGTTCATCAGGTAAAGGTGCTACTCGTGGTGGTGGTGCAGAAGGGGGATAAACAGGGGCTAACTCAGAGGAATCAACTTGAGGAGTGGTTTGTGCCTTGACTGAAACATTTGGCGCGAACATTAACCCCGCCAATATCAAAGTCATCAGTAAGCTAGTACGTTTGTGAAGTAATACCACGGCGAAATTTCCTTTGGAGACACTAGCGATAGCCATTCATTGCCTAAGCTGGCTAACAATTAATCTCAGTTTTCCCGTAGTTGGTAATTTTTAAACAGGAAGTTAGAGGGCTAGAGGGATCAGGGGTGCAAGGGTGTGGGGGAAAGGCAGAAATTCTTACCACAATGCTCTCTGCCCTACATCACAAGGCTACATATAACTAAAGATTTATTTTGTAAAGCTTTCGTAACAAAATGTTTAAATATTTATTTAATAACAAATTTAAATACATAAGTTAAAAACTTTCAAAGATTAACTTATGCAATTTATTGATATATTGTGAAACAAGTTACAAATTACGTGGTGTGCAAATTTTTATCTCGCGCTCATCACTCCACTAGTTACTCCGTCAAGCCAACTCTCTCCTGTTGAATATTTCTTGTAAATAAGGAAGACATCAGGAAAGTATGGGCGGAAACTCGTAAGAATCAACCCAATTACCTAAGTACACTGGGATTTTGGGCAATAACTCATACTTTCACCCTAGCGCGAAGGTAGCGATGCGACAAAGCAACACAGTGGAGTGAGAAACACAGATAAAAGAGAATTTTTAATTGTTGGGATGGGGGATACAGTAAGAGCGTTAAGTTATGCAATCCTGAATAGGAAAGGCTTGAGGTGAAGAGGTCTCAGACTCAAAACTAAGTGCCAGTAGCAGAAAATCGCCACCCTCTACCAGAGAAAACCTCTAAAAAGAGTTATTTCTGTTTTTCTCCTTGCTGATGGGGAGATAGGGCATCCGTGAGAAAAAATTGCACAGAACGTGATTTGATAAGTGTTTAAAGAGTGACATCTTGGAAGGATAAATATGTCTTACGCTCAAACGAAGACTCAGTCAAAAGCTGGGTATCAAGCCGGGGTTAAAGATTACAGACTAACTTATTACACACCCGATTACACACCTAAAGATACAGATATTCTTGCTGCATTCCGGATGACTCCTCAACCCGGAGTTCCACCCGAAGAAGCTGGTGCTGCTGTAGCTGCTGAGTCTTCCACTGGGACTTGGACAACCGTATGGACAGACTTACTCACCGACCTAGATCGCTACAAAGGTCGTTGCTACGACATCGAACCAGTTGCAGGAGAAGACAACCAGTACATTGCTTACGTTGCTTATCCTCTGGATTTGTTTGAAGAAGGTTCTGTTACCAATATGTTGACCTCTATTGTAGGCAACGTATTTGGTTTTAAGGCGTTGCGGGCATTGCGTCTAGAAGACTTACGGATTCCTGTTGCATATCTGAAGACCTTCCAAGGCCCTCCCCACGGTATCCAAGTTGAGCGTGACAAATTAAACAAATACGGTCGTCCTTTGTTGGGTTGTACAATCAAGCCCAAGTTAGGTTTGTCTGCTAAGAACTACGGACGTGCTGTTTACGAATGTTTACGTGGTGGTTTGGACTTCACCAAAGACGACGAAAACATTAATTCTGCACCTTTCCAACGTTGGCGCGATCGCTTCTTGTTTGTAGCAGAAGCCATCCACAAAGCTCAAGCAGAAACCGGAGAAATCAAAGGTCACTACCTTAACGTAACCGCTCCTACCTGCGAAGAAATGCTGAAACGGGCTGAGTATGCTAAAGAACTCAATATGCCCATCATCATGCACGACTATCTGACCGCAGGTTTCACCGCTAACACCACCTTGGCTCGTTGGTGTCGTGATAACGGCATTTTGTTGCACATTCACCGTGCGATGCACGCTGTTATCGACCGTCAAAAGAACCACGGTATCCACTTCCGCGTATTGGCTAAAACCCTGCGGATGTCCGGTGGAGACCACATCCACACCGGTACAGTGGTTGGTAAGTTGGAAGGTGAACGCGGTATCACAATGGGCTTCGTTGACCTGTTGCGTGAAAACTATATTGAGCAAGACAAATCCCGCGGTATCTACTTTACCCAAGATTGGGCTTCCATGCCTGGTGTAATGGCAGTTGCTTCCGGTGGTATCCACGTATGGCACATGCCCGCACTAGTAGAAATCTTCGGTGACGATTCCGTACTACAATTCGGTGGTGGTACACTCGGACACCCCTGGGGTAACGCTCCCGGTGCAACCGCTAACCGCGTAGCTTTAGAAGCTTGTATTCAGGCTCGTAACGAAGGCCGTAACTTAGCTCGTGAAGGTAACGACGTTATCCGTGAAGCTGCTAAGTGGTCTCCTGAACTAGCCGTTGCTTGCGAACTGTGGAAAGAAATCAAGTTCGAGTTTGAGGCAATGGATACCGTCTGATAAAGGCTGAAGGTGTAAGGATGAAAGTTAAACAAAAACCACTTCATCCTTCGTACTTCATACTTCATCCTTTAGAGGGGCTGGGTCAAGCATGGATCTCAAGCAAATTGCGAAAGACACAGCCAAGACTCTCCAAAGTTACCTGACTTATCAGGCACTAAGGACAGTTCTGGCACAGCTGAGTGAAACGAATCCTCCGTTGGCACATTGGCTGCAAAACTTTTCCGCAGGTAAAATTCAGGACGGAGAAGCTTATATTGAACAGCTTTTTCGGGAGCAGCCAGATTTGGCATTGCGGATTATGACTGTCAGAGAACACATTGCCGAGGAAATTACAGAATTTTTACCTGAAATGGTTCTAACTGGCATTCAAAAAGCCAACATAGAAAAACGTCGCCAGCATCTAGAACGCATCACGCGCATAGACACATACCTACCCAGTCCACAAACAGAACAACCTACCAACTCAGATCCAAACTTGGATAACTTATCCAGTTAGTTGGTCAATGTAGTCATAAAAAAATCGCAACCCATTATCAACAGCTATGCAAACTCTACCAAAAGAGCGTCGTTACGAAACCCTTTCTTATCTTCCCCCCCTCACCGACGCTCAAATCGCTAAACAGGTTCAGTACATCCTCAATCAAGGTTACATTCCAGCAGTTGAGTTTAACGAAACTTCTGAACCAACTGAACTTTTCTGGACAATGTGGAAACTACCTTTGTTCGGTGCTAAATCCACTCAAGAAGTTCTAGGCGAAGTTCAATCTTGCCGTTCTCAGTATGGTAACTGCTACATCCGTGTTGTAGGTTTTGACAACATTAAGCAGTGCCAAGTCCTCAGCTTTATCGTTCACAAACCCAGCAGATACTAAAAACTAATTTGGTTTAAATAATTCATCCGAGAGAGGTAAGATTATCTACCTCTCTTTTATTTTTTTGATATCAAAAGTTCTTTAGATGAGCGAATCAACAGTAATTCTTCATACATCGTCGCCTCGCACTCGTCCGAGTTTAGCCACAGATTTATTTAATGCAGGACTTATCCCAGGGATGATGGTGATAGTCCATTCATCTTTAAGTACACTAGGATGGGTTTATGGTGGCTCAGTTGCAGTTGTTCAGGCAGTAAATTGGTTTAGATAAGAATTGCCTATACTAGATGCAGCAACACCCCTTTGAGAAATCTGCTAATGACATCATCTGTAGAAAAAAGCTTCCAGCAAAGTGCAAAAATTCCACCATTAGAAAGTGGAGACAGACTGACACGCCATGAATTTGAGCGTCGATACACAGCAATGCCACACCTTAAAAAAGCAGAATTAATCGAAGGAGTTGTATACGTGGCATCACCATTACGTTTCAGAAGTCATGGAGAACCTCACGGTAATCTTATCGGCTGGTTATGGATTTACAAAGTTTCTACCCCAGGTTTGGATTTAGGTGACAATGCTACCGTCCGTTTAGATTTAGATAATGAAGTACAACCCAATGTTGTATTGTTAATTGATAAGAAACTGGGTGGAAAAACACGAATTAGTGAAGACGACTACGTAGAAGGCGCACCAGAATTAATTGCAGAAGTTGCTGCTAGTAGTGCCGCTAACGACTTATATGATAAAAAACGAGTGTATCGCCGCAATGGTGTTAAAGAATATATTGTTTGGCAGGTTTTAGAGCAAAGATTTGATTGGTTTGTTTTAGAGAGTGGTGAATATATATCATTAGAACCAGATGCTAGCGGTATCATCAAAAGCCTTGTTTTTCCTGGTTTATGGTTAAATGTAGCGTCCATGTTAACCAGTGATATGAAGCAAGTTTTAGCAGTCCTAGAACAAGGTTTAAACTCTGAAGATCATCAAATATTTAGACAACAACTATCCGCATCTTCTTGACTTATAAAATTAGAAGACTGTCTACACCTAATTTAACTATTTAAAGGTAAATGTTCTGATACCGATTACTTGGTCTGAAGCATCTCAAAATTTATCAGCCTTGACGGAAGCAGCACTTGGTGGTGAAGAAATTATCATCGTTAAAAATAATCAACCTGTTGTAGAATTAACTCCTGTATTGCCACTCAAACGCGCCGCTCAAATGGGAGTGCCAAGAGCTTAATTACATGATGATTTTGACAAGCCTTTAGTACCATCCTCAGTGCAGATAGAACATTTGATACTTACTGCCATACAAAGTTTATCGTAGAAATTTTTAACTTCTACCGAAAGATAAATAAACATCAGACCCCAAAAAAACTTAGCATTATTTTTATAAATCTTCACCAGGGATAAATTTATGGCTTATTATATTGCTCCGCGCTTTTTAGACAAACTTGCTGTTCACATTACCAAGAACTTCTTGAATATTCCTGGTATTAGAGTCCCTTTAATTTTGGGAATTCACGGACGTAAAGGTGAAGGAAAAACTTTTCAATGTGAGTTAGCTTTTGAAAAAATGGGTGTGGAAGTGACGCTCATTTCTGGTGGTGAATTAGAAAGTCCAGATGCAGGTGATCCAGCACGGCTAATCCGTCTACGCTATCGGGAAACAGCCGAACTCATCAAAGTACGTGGCAAAATGTGCGTACTGATGATTAACGATTTAGATGCAGGGGCGGGACGCTTTGATGAAGGAACACAATACACTGTAAATACTCAGTTGGTAAACGCCACACTGATGAATATTGCTGATAATCCTACAGATGTACAGTTACCGGGAAGTTACGACTCTAACCCGATACGGCGTGTCCCCATTATTGTTACAGGGAATGATTTTTCCACTCTCTATGCACCATTAATTCGGGATGGACGAATGGAGAAGTTTTATTGGGAACCTAACCGCGATGACAAGGTGGGAATTGTTGGTGGGATTTTTACGGAAGATGGACTATCCCAAAAGGAAATTGAGCAACTAGTTGATACTTTTCCCAATCAATCAATTGACTTTTTTAGTGCTTTGCGATCGCGCATTTACGACGAACAAATCCGTAATTTCATCCATCAAGTAGGATTTGAACATATCTCTTTGCGTATAGTCAACAGTATAGAAAGCCCACCAGCATTTAAAAAACCTGACTTTAGCCTTTCTCACTTAATCGAATCCGGGAAATTCATGGTGGCTGAACAACAACGAGTAGAAACTTCTCAATTAGTAGATGAATACAATCGTCTGAATCGAGGGAGAAGTTCTCAACCTACACCACCAGTAGAGGCAACATCAAGCAATCAACTGTCAAATAATGGTTCACCAAAACACCATAGTTCTAGTACACATTTAAGCTTAGAAACACAAGAACAAATCCGGCAAATTTTATCTCAAGGTCATCAAATTAACTTTGAACACGTAGATGAACGTCGCTTCCGTACAGGTGCTTGGCAGAGTTGTGGTACTATCCACATTGATGCCGAGTCTGATGCTATCTCCACGTTGGAATCTTGTTTAGCAGAATACAGCGGTGAGTACGTGCGTTTAGTCGGAATTGACCCCAAAGCCAAAAGGCGGGTGATTGAAACAATCATTCAACGACCGAATGGCAAGAATTAGGTTACAGGTGATAGTTAAAAGTGACAGGCGATCGGACGCGATCTTGGGGAGGCAGTCTTTGGGCGGGTTCGCCGACTTGAAGGAACTGCCGTGGTTTCCCCCGCGTAGCTCGCTTCCCTGCTGAAGCGAGGTTAGCGACGCTCCCAGAGTCGCTCAAAGGGTGACAGAGGTGGTCAATATTCAAGTACCTACTTTTCAGTATGGGTTTGCTTTCTCTGCTCCTCTGCTTCCCCTAATCTCTACTTTGACTTTCCCCTATTTTTCTATCATCAGCTATTCCAAGTCAAAGTATCAGCATAATTAATCACGGGATCGCTTGCTGTATCGTTCACATTTTGTTACAAAAGTACAAAGAACTTCTAGAGACCCAAACCAAATGTTCGGCGGACTAACTGGTTTACAAGATCCTCAAGGTACTGATTGGGGCGAAAAAATGCTCAATACAGTGGCCAGCCAAACGATTCGCCACTTGTTTACCCAAAGCGAGTCAGTAGAAGTCCTTGTGCGCTGCTATCCCTCCAGCAAACTGTTGCAAGGCAGCATTGATAGTTTCAAAATGAGTGGCCGCGGCTTGGTGATTCGGAGAGATTTTGCTGTAGAGGAGATGTCTTTTGAAACGGACGCTGTGGCTATTGACTTTGGTGCAGTTTTAGGTGGGAAGTTGAATCTCAAGCAACCAACACAGGCGATCGCTCAAGTCGTATTATCGGAAGATGGCATCAACAAAGCTTTTAATGCTGAACTGGTCAGAAAACGCCTAGTTAATCTTTCTGTACCTGCTTTAACAGAATTATCCGGTGGTCAGCCAGTATCGTTTACTGAGGTTCAAGTACAACTATTACCGCAAAATAGCCTGCGACTTTCAGCCAAAGCAGATTTAAATAATGGTGAACTCATCCCTCTGCACATGACTTTAACAATTGCAGTAGAAAAGCGTCGCCGGATTTCTTTTCAAGATCCAAAAATTGAGCTTGATTTAGTACCAGAAAACCAAAAAGAAATTTCCCGAACTCTGAGTCTAGCACTGGCGGAGATTTTAGATAATATGGTTGACTTGGATCGCTTTGACTTAGATGGGGTAAAAATGAGGTTGAATCGGTTAGAAACTGAGGGTCAAAGGTTAATTTTTAGCGGCTATGCAGAAATTGAACGCATTCCACGTAGTTCTTAGTTCGTAACTAAAAACCGCCTAGAGACTTCTAGGCGGTTTTTATTTGAGTGATGAAACTAATTAGTTGCTAATTTTCTATCTTCTGCCCACACCTACATACTGGAATCCAGCCCGAATCATAGTTTCGGGGTCGAGGAAGTTACGACCGTCGATAATTACGGGATTGTTCATCAATTTTGCCATCTTGCTGTAGTCGAGGGAGCTAAACTGCTGCCATTCGGTAACGAGTACCAACGCATCGCAACCATCAGCCAAACGTTCAGCATCAGTTTCCACTAACACACCAGAAAGACCATGACGCATTCCTGTTTGGGAAATAATGGGGTCGTAGGCTTTGACTTTAGCACCCAAGCGGTTTAATTGTTCGATTAGGTTGAGTGCTGGTGCATCGCGTAAGTCGTCGGTATCAGGTTTGAAGGTGAGACCCAATAATCCAACTGTCTTACCTTTGAGGATTTTGAGAGCTTGCTGGAGTTTTTCTAAAGCGATGAGGCGTTGACGTTCGTTGACGCTAACAGCAGATTTTAATAACTGAGCTTCATAACCGTAGTCATCAGCAGTATGAATCAACGCGGAAACATCTTTGGGGAAACAAGAACCACCCCAGCCAATACCAGCTTGTAGAAATTTATTACCGATGCGGGAGTCTAAACCAATACCCTTAGCTACTTGAGTAACATCAGCACCAACGCGATCGCAAATGTTAGCTACTTCGTTAATAAAACTAATCTTAGTTGCCAGAAAAGCATTAGCAGCGTATTTAATCATTTCTGCTGAACTCAGGTCTGTGACTAGCACAGACACACGAGGCAAAGATTTGTCCTCAGCAAATTTACGCTCCACAATCGGGGAGTAGAGTTCTTGCATCATGGAAATAGCTTTAGTGCTGTTACCACCCAAGACAATGCGGTCAGGATTGAAAGTATCGTATACAGCTGAACCTTCCCGTAAAAACTCTGGGTTACTGACTACATCAAACTGAGGTAATGAATCGGGGAGTAGCTCTTCACTAGTTCCTCCACCAGCCGTCACCAAAGTTTTTTGACGTTCAGCAATCCCATCCATCACAATCATCCGTACCCAGTCACCTGAGCCTATGGGGACTGTAGATTTATTTACAATTACCTTATAACCACCATTGAGGTTAGTACCAATACCACGCGCTACAGCTTCAACATAACGAGTATCACTTTCCCCAGTAGGTAAAGGTGGTGTACCTACAGCAATAAATAAAATTTCTCCGTGATTAACACCAGCAGCTAAATCCGTAGTAAACTCAATGTTTCCACTTTGAATCGCCGATTGCATAATTTCTGATAATCCAGGCTCGAAAATTGGCGATTGCCCAGATTTCATGAGTTTGACTTTTTCTTCGTTATTATCTACGCAAATAACGTTATGTCCAATATGAGCTAAACAAGCACCTGTAACTAAGCCAACGTAACCAGTACCTATTACACAAACACGCATTTTTTAACTCCTCACTTTGTTTAGGGGCTAGTGTTTAAAAACTTAGTAGTCAAACAATTTTGGATTTTAAGTTTACGCCCGCTACACTAACGCAACGAGTATTTTAGAATTGTTTACCCGCAAGAGGCAGCCTCAGCAAGTTGTTCAGCACCCACAGAACTTTTGTCTGCGACACGCTACGCGTAGCTTGCTTCCCTGGAAGGGTACGCAAAATCCAAAATCGGCACAGTCAATACAAAACTTAAACTCTTTGAGGAACGCCGTTGATTGAGTACGGGTTACAATTAGCTTCAGTCTGCATTGAAAAGTAGCTTCTAAGGTGATTTAGAAGTTTGAACTCTAGATACCACTTTTAAGGCGATCGCGGAAATCTTCTATTGTTAGCTTTAATCCTTCTTGTAGAGGAATAGTAGGTTGCCAATTTAATAAGGTCTTAGCTTTTGTGATATCCGGCTGGCGACGACGAGGATCATCAGCAGGTAGAGGCTCAAATTTAATCTCTGCATTTGGATTAATTAAATTTTGCACAGCTTCAGCCAATTCTAGAATCGTGTATTCACCAGGATTTCCTAAATTGACTGGCCCAACATAATCACTATTCATCAGGCGGATAAATCCTTCCACTAAGTCGGAAACGTAACAGAAACTACGAGTTTGCGAGCCATCACCATAAACAGTTAGAGGTGTGCCTTTCAAGGCTTGCACAATAAAGTTACTCACGACCCGGCCATCGTTTTCTAGCATTCTCGGCCCGTAGGTGTTGAATATACGGACAACTCGAATATCAACCTTATTTTGCCTGTAGTAATCAAATGCTAGAGTTTCAGCAATTCTTTTCCCCTCGTCGTAGCAGGAACGTATGCCAATAGGATTAACGTTACCCCGATACTCTTCGGGTTGGGGGTGAACCTCTGGATCTCCATAGACTTCACTAGTGGAAGCTAAGAAAAATCTTGCTTTGACACGCTTGGCTAACCCCAACATATTCAGTGTTCCCATAACGTTAGTTTTAACAGTTTTTACGGGATTGTACTGATAATGCACGGGAGAAGCCGGACAAGCTAGATGGTAGATTTGATCAACCTCTAACCGAATTGGTTCGGTGATGTCATGGCGAATGAGTTCAAAATTGGGATGATTCATCCACTTAAGGATGTTACGTTTGTGACCTGTATAGAAGTTGTCTAAACATATCACTTCATGTCCTTCAGGTATGAGTCGGTCAATCAGATGAGAACCAATAAACCCAGCACCGCCCGTCACCAAAATTCTCATATCTTCTTCAGTTAATTACAGATATTGCTAGCTGTTCTTGATATCGTTTAATTTAGAATACCCAGCCTAAGTATAAAAATACAGAAAGAACAGGGCAAATTCAAAACCTAACAGTGTTAGCTGTGCAATTTTACTATGTATTGATTTATGTTACTTTGTTAAGGTTAATTCATTTAGCAAAATAACAAACATCGTCTAATATTTGTGGCGGACTAACTTATAATTCATCAAATCTTCAATAAGATAAAGTTTTCTTTAGCCTACATTGTAAAGTTTTGGTGAGGTTTTGGGCATCCGTTCGGCTTACCTCGACGTCGCTCGGCACAAGTCGCTCAGGGCAAGCCGGCATTGGGCATTAGGAATAGTTATTCTCCTTCAATGTTCATTCTCCACTTCCCATTCCCTATTCCCTACACCCTTTTTCCAGCTAGCATCCCGTAGGGCAGGGTATTGTGAATTTTGAGTTTGTAAGCTGATACCTAGAGGTATGTTTTGAGGCTCTCCGAACATCACAATTGAACAGGTGATTTGTCTGACTAGTTGAGTTGTCACATCACTAATGGCTAATCCCGCAGGGCTAGAGCGATTGCGTATAAAGGGTAACACAACTAAATCGTATAATCTTGCAGCTTGCAAAATGGCTTGGGCTGTATTTTCATGGGCAATGATTTGAATTTCTGGTGGATTTGATGCAGATAATTCAGATACTAGCTGGGCAAGGTGTGATCGCCGAGCCGCGATTTTACTGGAACTAGTACGGCGATCGCATACATTCAAAACTGTCACCTGGGCTTGACTCGCCTCCGCTAGCATTTGAGCAAACTGCACAGGCTGTAATGCTGGAGTAACGAGATTTTCTAAGGGAACTAAGATCCGTTGAATTTTTTGGGGAGAATCTACTAGGCGCGTGACTGCTACCGGACAATGAGCAGCCCACAGTACGCCATCAATGACATTGCCAAATAACCGCGCTCTTAACCCAGTGCGTTTTCCCCAGCCCATGACGATCAAATCGGCCTTTTGTTCGCGGGCGGCTCTGCTAATTCCTGAAGCAAAAGCATCATCAATTCTTAGTAATGGTTCTGCTTCTACACCTAGGGCTTGACTATGATGAATGGCTTTTGTTAACAAACGCTCACTTCTCTGCACAGAGGATTCTAACTGTGGTGCATCCATATGAGATGCAGCTGTAGCGATCGTCAATGGGACAATCCTACCTTTAGCTGGACGTGCCAATAAAGCCGCCATTTCCACTAAATGCTGCTGAGTCTGAGAATTATAAATAGGTACAACTATTGTAAAAGTCTGAGTTTGAGCTGGTTTTGGTTGTGGCTGCGGTAAATTTGTTGCAACTGTGGCAGTGATTGGTTGAGGACTTAAAGCCACCGCTGTGCGGCTAGTAATCAACGGCCCCAAAATTGACGTGACTAACATCAAGGCCACAAAGCTGCTCAATAACTCTGGCGGTAATAGTCCAACCCGATATCCCACAAAAGTAGCGGCTAAAGTTGTACCTACTTGCGGAATTGATAGTGACCACATTGTCAGCATTTCTTGCCAGCTATAGCGATAGATGAATTTCGCTAACCAAGCAGCAACGAATTTACTAGCAATCAAACTGATCACAACTAAAGAAGTTAGCTTGAATATTAAAAAATTATTGATTAAACTCGGCAAATCAATTAATAAACCCAAATTCACAAAGAAAATCGGGATAAATAAGACACTACCAATAAATACTATTTTTTCTTTGACTGGCCCTTCACCGACAACTTCATTGACTGCTAAACCTGCTAAGAACGCGCCAAAAATTTTTTCTACCCCTATCAATTGCGCCCCCATAACAGCTAAAAATGCAGTCAATACCACAAATAAAAATTTATTCCCTTCATCATCTCCTGAACGACGAAAAAATTCTTTACCTGCCCAATCGAAACCCACTAAAATCACAATTGAGTAAATTATTAACTCACTCAATAAGGTCAGTAGTTGAGCAAAGCTGAATGTTTCCAAGTGGGATAAGGCAACACAAACAGCCACGACTAGTAGTGCGCCAACATCAGTAAAAGCTGTCGCTGCAATTGTAGTAGTGACAGCTGCATTAGTTACTACTCCCAGACGACTCAGTAGAGGATAAGCCAAAAGAGTATGGGAAGCAAATAAAGAACCTACTAATATTGAGTGTTGCCAACTAAAATGAAAAATTCTACTAACTACAATTCCTAGAAAAAAGGGTATCCCAAAGGTCAAACTGCCAAAACCGAGAGCGCGTTGTTTCTGTCGTCGCCACTGCTCAATTTCTACTTCTAAGCCTGCCACAAACATTAAATAAACTAAACCAATATCTGCTAACAGGTTAATGACTGCTGATTTTGTCTGGAACAGATCCCAGCCTGATGGCCCAAGTACTAATCCAGAGAACACTAAACCAACTAATCCTGGTAATCTCAGCCGCTCAAACAAAATGGGTACTACTAAGATAACTACCAGCAAAATAGCAAAGGGAACAATTGGTTCTTGTCCCAGAACTTGGGCTGGTGCTTCTAGAGCAAGAACTGGTAATATTCGTTCCATAGGTGGGAGTTGCAGGAGCAATGGTGAAGCTATGATTACCAACTCCTTCCTTTGGTACACAACGCTACCGCGTAGCTGGAGGGAAAGAGAAGGAAAGCAAGCTACAAAATTCAAAATTTTTCGGTTCAGCGTTAATAAAGCTAAAAGCTACCCTCAACCATAAGCAAACCTTAAATTTAGATGTCAGAACTTAAAATCAAGGAGTATCTGAATATTCAAGCGTAACAATTTAAATAAAACAAGAGTGGTATGTATTCGTGCTCACCAACTAGATTGTGATAGTAGATTTCTGAAGACTTTAACTTAGATTAACTAGGCAATTATTTAGTAATTAACTACCTATGGGTGGATCTGACTCAAAATGAACTGTAGGCGATCATAGTCGTCTTTGAGCAGTACACTGAGGGTTCTTCCCGCTTTGATGAGCCATTCCCTGTCAGCTTTGCGTAATTGGTACACCTCCCGAATTGCCGCCGCAGTTAAAGATTCCACTGGTGCGCCGTTGATTGCAAGCAGTGTTCGCAAAAAATCTAGCTCTTCAGTGAACTTGACGATTAATTCTGGTTCACACCGATAAACAGCCTGATGAATTTGGGGAGGGCGTGGTGGTAAATACTGATAAACTCTTTGGTTAGCACCCGTAATTGCTGATGATTGCTCAAATCCAACGATCGCCGCCCGAAATTCCGTTTTGAGCATGGCAAATATTTGGGGTTGTTCCTCACGTAATTCTTGTAATGATAACCCCAAAGCCACGGCTCGGTGTACCGAATCAACAGGCATTGTAGTGGCATAATACACTACTGCGTACACTTGATTTCCCGATTCCTCGTCCACAGCCCGCACCCAACTACCAAAAGGTGGCATAGATGGGAAGGTCAAATCTTCCGGTTCTAAACACTGTGCCGAAAATTCAGTAGAAGTAGTTTCGATCACCTCCGCAATGTGGTTAGGGTGGCGATCGCCTGTGTCAAACTGTGGTAGAGGAAGACGCATAATCAGTTAACAGTGAACAGTTAGCAGTCAACAGTCAAAGAGCTTTTGACTATTGACTAAACCTTATTTTCCTTTCTTCTTGCCAGTAGTGATTTCTACAGGTTCGAGTTCCGATAGGCGAAAGGTAATGATTTTATCCCAGTTACCGCCTTCAAATAACACAGCTACTTTGCCATCACTGACGCGCTGTACTAGTCCTTCATAGCGATAGTAAGTATCTGCGGGATTCTTGACGCGAACAGTTGCTCCAGGTAGAATCATGACTTCTTTCCTCAGTTATTCCTGTTACTAGCTTAATACTTGTGATTAGTCCATAGTCTATAGTCCACAGTTTTGCTTTTTCCACTAGTTACTATTGACTAATCACTATAAACTCAAAAATAATACTTCTGCCGTTGGCGAAAATTTGCCACCGACTCTACTATTCCTAGGGCGATGAAATTAGTCAACATTGCCGAGCGTCCATAACTCATCCAAGGTAAGGGGATGCCAGCTACAGGTGCTAAACCAACAGTCATACCGACATTCACGATTAATTGAAACACAATCATTGATAAAACGCCGATCGCCAACAACGAACCAAAATTATCTTTGGCTGTTTGAGCAATATGTAGCAAACGCCAGCAAATCAACCAGAAAACAAATAGAACGACTAAACACCCTACAAAACCAAATTCTTCACCTACGGCTGAGAAAATAAAGTCTGTATGTTGTTCAGGGACGAAATTAAGTTGTGTCATCGGCCCTTTAAACAAGCCCCAGCCCCAAATTTCACCCGCACCGATAGCAATGCGTGATTGATGTTGGTGATACCCAGCACCTAATATATCGTGTCCAGGACTGAGAAAGGTGGTCAGGCGGGCTTTTTGATAATCTCTCAAAATATGATTCCAGGCAAAGACCCCCAGTTCACCACCTATCATATTAATTGCCCCAGCCCCAATACCAGCAACACCAAATCGCCGCCAAGGAATAGTTAGCCAACCCAAAATTCCCATAGCAATTGACCAAATGATCCCTAAAGGCCCTAGTGCTATTTCATGAAAGACAACTAGTGGTTGTGATAACGGCCAGGATGTACCAAACAAAATTGCTGCGATTACAGGAGACACCAATAAGATTAACCAACCCGGATTAGCATTTGCCCAATACAACATCCCTAAAACTATCGATCCAAAAACTAGCGATGTTGCCAAATCAGGTTGTACAAACACTAATAACCAGGGTAGTGCAGTAAACGCCAAAGCTCGGCAAAAATTAGGTAAGGTAGCGGCCGTAGTCTTGTGTAATAAAGCCGCTAAGGTGATAATTACTCCTACTTTGGCAAATTCTGAGGGTTGAACATTAAAACCAGCAATATTAATCCACCTCTGCGCGCCTTTAGCACTGGTACCAGCAATCATGACCGCAATGAGACTAAGGTTAGTGAGTGCATACGTTACCCAATGCCACTGGAGTAAGTTTTCGTAACGAAACCGAGAGATAAATAACGCTATTAAAGTACCAATCCCAGCAACTAACCAGTGCCACCACCAGTCTGTTACAGGTTGCTTCAGTTCCGTGCTAAGAATCATGAGTCCGCCAAAGAAACTGACTCCCACAGGCAAAATAAATAAGAGCCAATCTATTTGCTGCCAAGGTTTAACCCAATACTGCCAACGAATTTTGGGAAGCGAACGTTTCAATAACATTGTGTGAATTGTGAAAGTGGGAAATAGGGAATGGGGAATGGGGAATGGGTAGACAATAGACCAAGATAAGCAAGAACAAGTTATTACCTCTCAATGCCCAATGCTCAAGAACCATTGACTAATGACTATTGATTATTAATAACTCTGAATTCCTAGGCTGTGACCTAGGAATTAGACAAAAATTAAGATTTACTATGTAAGGGCAGCGACAGATACTTTACCAGCAATAGTTAATGCGATCGCTTTTAGGGCTTTGGCTGAGGCTGAATCTGGATCAGCAACCACTATCGGCACGCCATTATCACCACCAATTCTAGTGGAGATTTCTAGAGGGACACAGCCCAATAAGGGAACTCCTAATTCAGCTGCGGTTTTAGAACCACCACCAGAACCAAAGATATCGTACTGTTTATCTGGCATATCGGGAGGAATGAAATAGCTCATGTTTTCTATCATTCCCAATACCGGCACGTTCATTTGCTGGAACATTCGCAAACCTTTACGTGAATCTAACAATGCTACAGTTTGCGGTGTAGTGACAATTACCGCTCCAGACATCGGTACGGACTGAGTTAAGGTTAACTGAGCATCGCCAGTTCCCGGTGGCATATCGACAATTAAATAGTCTAATTCACCCCATTGCACTTGATAGAGAAACTGGCGAATCACACCATTGAGCATTGGCCCACGCCAAATTACCGGCTGATCTCGGTCAATGAGAAAGCCCATTGAGACTAATTTGACACCATGATTAAATGCGGGTTCTAAAACTTCACCTTTATCTGTGGAGCGCACCACAATTTGAGCATCGGCTAGCCCCAACATGGTGGGATCATTTGGCCCGTAGATATCAGCATCTAGCAAGCCGACTTTTGCCCCCGTTTGTGCTAATGCTACCGCGACATTCACCGCTACCGTACTTTTACCGACACCACCCTTACCACTGGAGACAGCAATAATATTTTTTACTCCCGGAACACCACTGCGATCAGGTAAGCTTTTTTGCTGGGGTGTTTCTGCTGTTACCTCTACACTGACATCCGTTACTCCTGGTAGCTTTTTCACAGCTTTTTCACAGTCTTCCACGATAAATTCTCGTAGGGGACAAGCAGGAGTTGTTAAAACCAAAGTGAAGCTGACTTTACCAGCTTCAATTTTGACGTTGCGAATCATGTTGAGTTCTACCAGACTCTTCCGCAGTTCTGGGTCTTGTACTGGCCGCAACACTTCTAGCACAGATTGGGAATCGAGGACATCGTACATAACAATTCAAAATGCCAAATTAAAAATGAAGAAATGTAAAGCAAAAATTGCTCGGTATTCTCTGCGATCGGCGTAACAAAATTTAAAAAACTTTTATTATCACCTAATAAAATCTTAACTTTCTTTAGGGATTAAAGATTAGAGGTTGAGAATTGGGAATAGAAGGTTCATCAATACCAGTTCCAAAAATCTTTGCAACACTACCATCATCTGTAGGAGTTCAAAACCTTACCCTCCTACAGAATTTATTTGTTTACTGTTTATATCAAAAAAAAAGACACCACAAAGCGTAGAAGCTTGTGGCTCATCTGGTGTATTCCATTATCTTACTAACAGCAATTCGCCAAAATCCTTACTCAGACACCAACTTAAAAGCTAGACAGTATCAGGCTTTTCAAACGACGAAGTGCGAATTGGCATTGCGAGTTATCGCTTAGGCGTACCTAAACCTCGACGCTCAAGCATTTGCCGCACCTGCGGGCTAGGTGTGTAATTATAACCGTAAGTAGAGTTTTCCGAATCATCCATAATTTGAGGTGTCAGAAGTACAATTACTTCCCTACGTTCATTAGTTCTGTTTGTACTTCTAAATAGCGAACCAATCAGTGGAATATCACCCAAGATGGGAATTTTAGATACACTCACTCTATCTTGATCTTGAATAATACCTGAGAGAATTAGTGTCTGACCATCCCGCAGACGAATCAAGCCAGAATTCAGAGAACGTTCAGAGACCAAGAAAATAGTTTGGCTATTACCCGAAACATTGAGTACGGCTGAAGATTGGGGTGCTTTCACAACCGGAGCAACTGACAAAGAAAGAAAACCATTGTCATCAATCCGATCAAGTTTGACAGCTAGGGTTAAACCCACATCTGTTTTTTCAGCTGTTACTGTTTGTGTAGAAGTTCCATCACCACGGGTTGTTTCACTCTTAATGTTCCCCACAACTTCTTGAGTTAGTTTGACGTTAGCAGTTTGACCTTCTTGCACAATTAAAGTTGGGTCAGTCAAAATCTTCGCATTACCAGTTGTTACTTGCGCTTGCAAACTAGCCAACAGACGCTTAGGAAACTGGTATATAGTCGGTAAACTATATGTGTAAGTACTAGGAGTAGCACCAGTAATCTGAGTAGCAAATCGAGTCGGTTCACCAGTAACTGGGTCAAACTCTACTGGAACAGCTGTAGCTGTTCCGGCAGTCCCTTCAGTATATTCCGTCAGTCCTGGTTTTGTAGGATCAGTTCTAATACCAGCACTGGGTGTTCCTGTATTTGGATTATTTTGATCTAAGAAAATATTACTGCTACTAAGCGGGTTACTAGTTGTCGGTGTACTAGTTACACTATTCCTGACTTCAGTGCTTGTGGCTGGCCTCGAACCGCCAAAATTGAGAGATGCTGCACCACCATCCGCAGAAAAGTAATTGTTACCAATACCAAAGGAAAAACTCGCGCTGTAATCTTGATTTCCTGCTAGATTAACATCAATAATTTTGACATTAACTACAGCTTGGCGACGACGAATATCGAGTTGAGTTAGTTGAGTCATCGCCATCTCAACTAACCTAGGAGGCCCAATTAACGTCAGAGAATTAGTACGCTCATCACCTAAAGCCTGTAACCCTCTCAGTAACGGATTAGAGTCTTTAAAATCAATCCTTTGAGTTTCTACTCTAGTTTCCGTAGTGGTTTGGGTTTGGGTAATAGGCGCAACTCCAGTACCTACAGGCACAGCATTAACATTAGTTACTTGGCGTTCTCGACTGACGGCGGTTTCTGCCCCTAAACCCACCAAGAAGTTTAAAGCAACTCCCACGTTTACCTGATTCAGCCGTAGGTTACGCATAATTACGTCACGGGTGGAGTTTGGTAGTTTCGGCCCCACAAAAATCGTTCGGTTGCTGCGGTTAGCTTCTAAACCGCTCAGACGCAAGACATAATTAAACACATCTTGCACCGGCTCATTTTCTATATCTAAAGAGATGGTTTGTAGAGTTGCTTGTCCCTCTTTAGGCGCATCGCCTCCGATATAAGCCAAGTTTAGATTAGCTGCACGAGCCAGCAATGATAAAACTTCACGTACTGGTGCATCCCGTAACACTAAACGCGGCACACGTTCCTGTGTGCCTAAATCTATGGTGCTAGGAGACGCATCTGTAACGGCAATGGCAATATCTCCTACTGGGGGGGGTACAGCTCTGGTCAAGAATGGTGGTGCTTGGCTAGTAGGTTGACCTACACCAGCAGGTTGTGCTGGTCTACCATCAATTGTGATTTCTGGGTTGGGTACAAGCACGTTTGGGACTGCACCTGGTTGAGCAACCGTAGTTCCAGAGGGTGGTGTAGTTGTAGGCGGTGCTGTAGATGTCGATGGTGGCTTAATTGGCTCTGATGCTGTAGTCCCTGTTGAGGGAGTATAGCTGAGGGTAATACTGTCGGATTTTCTGACTACAGGTTGACCACCTGGTGCATCATTATCACCAGTCACTATGACCCGAATACTATTAGCATCAAGTTGGACAACTTCAACAGAGGCAATTCCAGGGGCTGGTTTTTCTTGGCGAAAATTATTTCCTTGCCTTAGACGCAGCTGGGTGTTAATGATATCTGAAACTAAAGTTTTACCTCGTTTGGTTGTAAAAACTTGTGGGCGCGAGCCAGCAGAAGTTTTCAAAGTTAAGCTAACTCCGCCGTTGATGGGATTTAGTTTGACTTCATTAACTTGTGTAATTTGTGCTGATACTGGTTGTGCTGCCAGAAATGCTAAAGCAGCACCCCCCAAAATAAAGTTATTACCGTGAAGCTGTTTCACAGTTCATTCCTCACATAATTCAAAGTCATTAGTCGTTAGTCATTAGAGTTTTTTTAGCAAGGAGGCAGGGGGAGGGATGAAAGCAAACTTCTTTGACAGGTCAAAAATTTTCATGGCGACATCAAAGGCTATCTTGTATGCTTCCAAGTCTTCATGACTTTTAATTGGTTCTTTTTCCATTCCCCATGCTCCCTGCTCCCTGCCCCTGGCTTCTTGATGATGATTCATATTGCCCGTGAATTACTTCTTAGGTGCAGCTTTGGCCGCAGCAGCAACTTCTTCTGGGTTCAAGGGCATTAATGCTTGTAATTGAAAAGATGTAGTAATTGGTGCCGGCCCTACTCTTCGCACAGGTTTGCCGAATCTATCTGTAGCTTGTATGTTTGCTAATGCTGATTGATAGTCTTTAACTATTAGTAATGGTTGTAAACGTTCAATATTCCGAATGATTGATTGAGTTTGTTCGTATGTGCCGATGATTTCGACGTTAACGCTACTACGTTTAAGTTTGCCATCGACTGCTGCTCCCAAAGAACCATCAATAACAATTTCTGGTTTTTGTGTAGCTGGTACGAACTTTTGTAGTTTGGCTTTGACTGCGTTCAGAGAAATGGGAGAACTACCAGACTCGACTAAACGATTTAGATCCAAGAGTAGGGTGTCTAAGGTTTTCTCGTCAGAGAATAAAGCTAAAACTTGTTGTTGTTGTTTTTTTGCTTGGTCTAGTTCTTCTTTAATCTTGCCAATCTGTTTGACAGTGGCTTGCTTTTGCTGAATTTGTCCTTGGAGGTCGTTGCTTTGTGTTTGCTTTTGCTGATAGCTTTCCCAAGCTGGCATTACCATATTCAGCAGCATATAGATAGCTCCTGCTAGACCTACGACCCCAACCGTAATACCTATGATTTTGGGTGTAAAAGTGATCCCAAAAAGCACGGGATAAGCGGGTGCGCCTGAATCTAAATCTGCGGCATGTTCGGCAAAATTTAAATCTTCACTCAGCGTCATCGTGTAATGACTCCTGTTTGTTGCATACGGCGAATTCGGGTGACTAGTCCCACTGTGCCTTTCTGCTCTAATTCCCGAATCAATTCTGAAGCTGGAACATCACTGAGACTGGACTGAATCGTATATTTA
Organism: Trichormus sp. M33_DOE_039; assembly: GCA_015296085.1. Classification (GTDB taxonomy): domain Bacteria; phylum Cyanobacteriota; class Cyanobacteriia; order Cyanobacteriales; family Nostocaceae; genus Trichormus. Next base: position 170,663 of record DVDT01000004.1, read on the forward strand.
ACTACTTGGGGTGGTTTGATGGCTACCCCATTTTTCGTAGTAGTCACTGTGATTGGTGCATCTACTAAAGTGGCAGTGATAATTCTGCTTTCAGAAGACTTTAAAAAACGCGACTGTTGCAGACTTAATAAAAAGTCATTCACATTATCAAAAGAGCGGGCTAATCCAGTGATTTCTATGCCACCGGCTGGGTTAGGCGATGGTTGTCCTTCCACTGCTGGGACTGGCGGGATTTGCTTGATGTTTTCAATTTGTACTGTTGGGGGAATGCGATCGCGCAAATCTTCTAAGGTGGCTGACCAAGGACGAATTTGGTCAAATACAGTGACTAAACTTTGGGTTTCGCCTTTGACGGCGTTTGTTTGTGCCTTAATTTGGTTGATATTAGCGATTTCTGTGTCTAATTTCTTACTTTGTTCTTCTAGTTGGGCGATCGTTTGTTCTAGCTCACTAGTTTTGCCTTGCAAAAACCACAACCCAACTCCTACCAACAAGGGCAAACCTACACCCAATGTCACCCCTATATATACTGGGGTTAAATTCCCCGATGGGAGTTTTACGCCTGATTTTTTATCAGACTTGGGTTGGTATGCTGGCCGGTCTTTGAGAAAATTAATATCTAAACTGTACATTCTGTTACACCTCCCGCATTCCTAAACCAAGGACGATTCCTAGACCAGAACGCTGTTGTGTGGGGTATTTTTCTTCATCAACTTGTAAGGACAAAGACCCAATGGGATCTATTTGACTGGTAGGTATGCTGAGTCTTTGTGTAAAGAATTCATCTAGCTGTTGGAGTCCACCTCCAGGGCCAGCTAAAAAAATCTGTGCTACCTCTATGTTTTCACTTTGATTCAGGTAAAAATCTATAGAACGGCGTAGCTCATCTGTGATTTCTCCTAAAATCCGCAACACACCAGCCATCCCTGGATTAGTTTCCGTGACCCCAGTTTTCTCAGCGTCTACAGGAGTTACAGGAATTGCCATCTCATATAACAGTTCCATGTCCCTTGATGTGGGTAGGCTCATGGCTCTAGCTAGTGCCATTTGCATTTGATAAGTACCTATGGGTACAGTCCGGGAAAATTGCGGGATGCCGTTAACGACAATGGCTATTTCCGTACTGTCGAATTCGATGTCAACTAAGACAGCTGCTTCTTGGGGACTTAATTCTCGCAAATGGCGATCGCGAATTGTCCGAATGAGCGCGAAACTGTTAATCTCTAAAACATTAATTTGCAATCCTGCTTGCTCAAAGGTACTAATATATGTATCCGTCACCTCCTTGCGGGTAGCAACTAACAGCACTTGTACTTTTTCGATGCCGTCTTCATCTACAAAGTACCCAAGTTTTTGATAATCTACATCAGCTTCCTCACGAGGATAAGGTAAATACAACCCTGCTTCATGGTTTAACACCATATCCCGGAGTTCCTTATCATCTAACTCTGCCGGTACAGGTATAATCCGTACAATCGAATCACGTCCTGGTACACCAGTGGATACACGAGAAGTCTTGATTTTACTTTCAGCTAAGGCCTGCTGAATCAATTGCGCCATTGCTGGGGGATCATTGATTTGACCATCAGTCACAATCCCTTCTGGAACTGGTACTGATGTTAAAGATTCGAGTTTCAAGCCTTGACGCTGCTTGCGTAGTTGCACTACATTCACTCGTTCTGGTGCGATTTCAACACCCACCCCTCTATGAGATTTGCCAAACAGACTACCGAAACTTTTCACCACAGTAATGCCCGCCAAACTGCAAAATTAAAAATTTAAATGACACTAAGTATTCATTAGTCATTAATCATTAGTTATTAGTTTTTTGGATACATATATGTGTTTTATGGCTAATGCCTAAGTTGACATGGTTTACTAAGGACTAATGGCTATGGACTAACGACTATCGACTAATGACACCGCGAAGCGGTTTGTTATAGCCTATAATCTCGACAATTCTGCATAAGCTTTTGAACTTCATCAAGCGTGAAAATACTGGTAAAATGATTCAATTACGAAAATTCCAAAAACTGGTTGCTTTCATAATGCTAGGTTTACTGACCAGTTGGATTGTTAGCTGCAGTAGTGATAAATTTGATACCAATAATCAACAAGCTGCTCCTGGAACAGCCAAGATCGAGTTTTGGACAATGCAACTGCAACCGCAATTTACAAACTACTTCCAAAGCCTAATTACCAACTTTGAGACACAAAATCCCGGTATAAAAGTAAACTGGGTTGATGTACCCTGGGCAGCAATGGAGAACAAAATTTTAACAGCTGTCTCCGCAAAAACGCCACCTGATGTTGTTAACCTCAATCCCGATTTTGCCTCTCAATTAGCAGGACGAAATGCTTGGCTAGATTTAGATACAAAAGTTCCCACAGAAGCACGTTCCGCTTATTTACCAAATATTTGGAAAGCCAGTACACTCAACGGCAAAAGTTTTGGAATTCCTTGGTATCTCACCACAAGGCTAACTATTTATAACACTGATTTATTAAAACAGGCAGGTATTAATAAACCACCCAGCACCTATGCAGAATTAGCAAAAGAGGCGCAACAAATTAAAGATAAAACAGGTAAATATGCCTTTTTTGTGACTTTTGTTCCTCAGGATTCTGGCGAAGTGCTGCAATCATTAGTGCAGATGGGAGTCGCCTTAGTAGATACACAAGGAAAAGCAGCTTTCAATACGCCTCAAGGCAAAGCAGCGTTTCAATATTGGGTAGATCTTTATAAAAAAGGATTATTACCGAAAGAAGCTCTCACTCAAGGTCATCGCCACGCTATTGATTTATACCAATCTGGTGAAACAGCATTCTTAGCTTCAGGGCCAGAGTTTCTCAAAACCATCGCTACCAATGCACCTAAAATTGCCCAGGTTTCTGCAATTTCACCCCAATTGACTGGAGATACAGGTAAGAAAAATGTAGCTGTGATGAATATTGTCATTCCCCGCGATACCAAACAACCAGATGCGGCGGTGAAATTTGCTTTATTCCTCACCAATGACGAGAATCAATTAGCTTTTGCTAAGGCGGCAAATGTTCTACCTTCCACAACCAAAGCTTTAGCCGACAGTTACTTTAAGAATGTTCCAGATAACGCATCTACAGTGGAAAAAGCTAGAGTTGTTAGCGCACAACAACTACAACAAGCAGAAATTTTAACTCCTGCTTTAAAAGACATTAAAAAGCTGCAAAAAGCGATTTACGAAAACTTACAAGCAGCTATGTTAGGAGAAAAAACTGTAGATCAAGCAGTAACAGATGCAGCCGAAGAGTGGAACAATAGATAGTAAGATAAAATAGAAAATCTCTGATTTCCTATTCTATTAATTAGTAGGGTGTGTTAGGAAAACTTAATACACCCTATATATTTAGCTAAAATTATTAATAACTAAGACTTAGATTGTTTAATAGGAATTTTAATGATAAACCTTGCTCCTGAGCCTGGGGGAGAATAACATTCTAATTTACCACCATGCAATTCAACCAGGATACGGTAACTGATGGATAAACCCAAACCTGTTCCTTTGCCAACTTCTTTGGTTGTAAAAAACGGATCAAATAATTTCTGCTTTACTTGCTCATCAATACCTACACCATTATCAGCAATAATAATCTCAACCCAATCATCGTCAATTACTTGTGTGCAAATATCAATTTGAGGAAGTGTTAAATCTAAATTATCTGTTTGTTTATACTTAGTAACTTGCTCTTCTAAAGCATCAATAGCATTAGCCAGAATATTCATAAAGACTTGATTAAGTTGTCCAGCGTAGCATTCTATTAATGGCAAATTGCCATAATTCCGAGTGATTTGAATGCCATAGGGATTATCAGGTGATGGTTTAAGACGGTTATTTAAAATAACTAAGGTGCTATCAATACCGTCATGAATATCAACAGATTTGAACTCGGCTTCATCTAGTCGTGAAAATGTTCTTAGTGATTTGACAATCTCACAGATACGTTCTGCACCAATCATCATAGATTGGAACAGTTTTGCAGAATCAACTTTGAGAAAACCTAATTCAATTGCTTGGATTTTTTGTTCAATTTCATCTACGGGTTCAGTATAATAATGCTGATAAAGTTCCACCAAATCCAGCAAATCCTGAAAATAATCGCTAGCGTAGTTCAAATTACCATAAATAAAACTGACTGGATTGTTAATTTCATGCGCAATTCCTGCTACTAAAACTCCGAGAGCAGACATTTTCTCAGATTCTACTAGTTTAAGTTGTAAAGCTTTGAGATTTATCAAAGTGTTTTCTAGTTCTTGAGTTCGGATTTCTAGAGCAGTTTGTGATGTTTCTAACTCTCGAATCACATTTTTGAGGACAGCTTCTCTCACTTCACTAGCATTTTCTAGTTGTTGGCGATCAGCTTCAGAACGCTCTAGTTTTTTTTTCAAAATCCGAACAGTTTTTTCTAGTTCTTTGAGTCTGCTTTCGTAGTCTATAGATTCCATAAACCTTTATTTTGTACCTAGCAGCAGGGTGACAAAGGTCTCTTGGTGATAGTAAGTTGAACCCTGTGATTCTAGAGGTGCAAATTCACCATAGGTATAGAATCCACAAATAGGTATTTCTTGAGCAAGTTCGGTTTTGATAATTTGATATTCTTCTTTTGCTTTTGTTCCTAATAGCCAACGACGACAGCAGCAGGAAAAAAGCAAAATCGCATCTGGTTCTTTGCCAGGATAACGTTTGAGAGCTGTCTGAAGTGAGGTTTGGACAGAATGAAGAATTTCATCGCGGTTGAAGTCTGTCATCTGAACGATCGCTTGTTCTGGAACATCCCCCAAGAAATTGATGCTACCAGTTTGCAGATCAAAAGTATTAGGTACGCGCATATAGTAGCGATCGCTATCTCCTTCGTATACCGCTAAAGGATTCTCTGCTGTTGGTAGGCGATCGCCTAAATATCGCTGATAAAATTCCAGTGCTGATACCCCATCAATTTCGTACAGGACTGTTCCTTGAGACTTGGTAACAATACTCCTGCGTCCAATAGGTTGCCAACCACAACCAGTCCCAAACGAAAATAGAATATCTCCAGAAAAAATCAAAATTGGCAGGGAGTCTGTTAAAACTTTGTTTTGAAAAAATTGATAAGTAGTTTGAAACCTAAATTGATCTCCCGCTGCACCACCTAAAATTGGTATTTGAGAACCCAAAGCTAACTTCAACCCTTCAAGAATTAAACCGCCATTGGTAGTTGAACCATCTGCTAGATAGCTCGCTGGGAGAGGTATACATAATCTAGGATCTGTTTGACATTTCTCTGTTGCGTATTGGACTGCTTGATTGGCCGCAGCTAAAGGGTTTTCTTTAACTCCATACCCCACACCTGCATGAAGTTCTACAGTATCAGAACAGAACAACATCAATGTTAAAGAATCTTGTTGAAAGCCTAAAATTGATGATATTTCACCATCTGTAGTACAACCAATTAATTCAATTCCAGGAAAGACTTGATAAATTTCTTGCAGAATCAGTTCATGTTCAAAATCAATAGCGGCAAATAAGATCCCAGCTTTTGCTGGCATACCTACTACATCACTTAAATCCCTAATACATTTTTCTAACACTTCTGCAATTGCATATTGAGTATCAGGGTCATCACTATGACCAAGAATCACTTTTAGCATTTTTATTCCTCATTTATTACAGAATCAAATCCAAAATATAGAGATAAATTAAAATGTTTTCATGTCATCATTCAAAAGACAAATGCTCGTGTTGAATAAATATTCGCAAGTACCTAATTATCAATATTTTATTAATTCAATACAGATGATTTATCACTACAGAATTTTGAACTAACTTCACTATAGGAACGATAAGATAAATAGAGTAAAATCATCTAATATAATCCTAAAATTAATATTTAGAATTATGCTATTTTCTCTTGTTTTACTAATTGCATCAAAACTTATGTATGAAATAATGACTATCTCTAATCTGACTTCTACAGCATTTTAATTGTGGCGTAACTGTAGACATTATTAGGATATCAATATCAATAATAGAAAATCTGCTAGATAAGATATCTGTGTAATCCATAGTTTTGATATTTTTACAGATTGATACTGTAATTGCAGCACCAAAAGAGGCAACATTCCTATCCAACAACATACTTATGAGCCAAATCTATTGTGCGATTTCTACTATGGTCAGTTTTCCCAAAAATTAGTGTAGATGAACATGAATAACACAAATTTTTAGTAAAGTTGTACCTTGATTTGCTGTATTTACTTTATCTTCCCATAGAGGAATATCACATATTTGCTAGGTTTCGCTATGCTCAAACTAAGTGGCTTTCAATTTGGTGAAGGTATGATTTGACCTAAAAAATGACCGATTAAATAAAGAGAGCCACAGACAATTACTAAACTATCGGTGAGGTCAAATGCTGCTTCTATAGCTGAGTTCAAATCACAATGAGGTTGGCAAAGGTTTAACTGTGGGCAAATACTATAAGCTAGCTTGGCTAATTCTAAAGGACTGGCTGAACTATTATCTGGTACTGGTACTAAGTATAATCGGTCATTGGGTTTGAGTAAAACTTGAAAAATATCAGCATGGTCTTTAGTAGATAACATCCCCATTATCCAAGTTATATTTTGACTGTTGAGAGTGTCTACATAATTGCGTAGAACTTTAGCGGCAGCTGGGTTATGTGCGCCATCAATTAACAATTTTTGGTCTCTCCAAGTCATCCATTGCATCCGCCCTGGCCATTGTGTTTTAGCCATACCGTTAATAATTGCTGTTTCAGAAATATTCCAACCTTGGTTTTGCAGTACTTCTAGACTGGCTAAAGCCAGGGCCGAATTATTTAATTGGATTTGTCCCTGTAAAGGTAGAGGATATTTAATTAAATTCGTATTGAAAATTGGTTGATATTCTGCCCATCCTGGCCTGATTTCGCAAGCAGGTTGAGGCGTAATTACTGGACATTGTAATTCTTGAGCGCGCGATCGCACGACTTGTTGAGCATCCGCTGGTAATATTCCCACCACAGTCGGACACCCAGGCTTTAAAATACCTGCTTTTTCCCCAGCTATATCAGCCACCGTTGGGCCTAACTGCTGCCAATGTTCTCTGCTAATGGAGGTAATCACTGTCACCAGTGGCTTAGGTATAACATTAGTAGCATCCAAGCGTCCCCCCAATCCTACCTCTACCACTGCCACATCAACTTGTTGCCGAGCAAAATACAACCAAGCAGCTGCGGTGATAATTTCAAATTGAGTCGGAGACTCCTCGGAGTTCACAGCATTATTCACTTCCAGTAATAATTTGCAAAATTCCGCAGCAGAAATTTGCTGTTCATTCAGACAGATACGCTCTGTCCAACTCACTAGATGGGGAGAAGTGTAACGTCCTGTACGATAACCTGCTTCAGTCAGAACTGAAGATAAATAAGCACAAACAGAACCTTTGCCATTTGTACCAGCCACATGAATAACTGGAACTTGGTGATGAGGATTTCCCAGATTTGCTAAAAGTGCTTCAATGCGTGACAGTCCCAAGTTAACGCCGAAATGTTGAAATGGTTGTAGTAAAGAATTTATGTCCACGAATTGGGGATTAGGGATTAGGGATTGGAGATTGGAGATTGGGGATTGGGGATTGCTTCTTCTGTCTTTTCCTATTACCCAGTACTCAGTACCTAGCCCCCAGTCCCTAAAACTCAAAACCGACTGTTTCTGTGAAGATAACAGTCGGTGATAAGTTGGTTATTTTAACTAAAGTTTAGGCTTCTCTATTCAAAAAGTTTTGAACTTGTCTGAGAGCCGCAGCACCGATATTAAACAAAGCCCAACCACCAGCAACAGCAATTGGTGCTAAAACGATTACCACACGAAAATCAATACCATCCATTTCTAGTACCCCTCTATCAAGTAGAAATTAAAGTTTTGTCAACTACTCTCATTTTTATTTTTAGCTGAAGTGGGCAATTTTGCTAGGGTATTTTGTAAAGAAAGATTAAGTCAATAGTCATATAGTTATTCTCCCCCAATCCCCAGTCCCTCACAAAAACCCTAAATCTGTCCCTTTCCCGGCGTGTACTAAAGCTAATTTTTTGTAACGTTCGGCGTGTTCTATAAGTTCTGCGGCTTCTTCTGCCGTGACTTGACGCAAAACTTTGCCGGGAATGCCTACAACTAGGGATAAGGGGGGTATATTCTTGGTTACTACTGCACCAGCACCAATGATGCTACCTGCTCCTACTCTGATTCCATCTAAAACTACTGCGCCGATACCAATTAAACAGCCGCGCTCAATATGGGCAGAATGTACTACGGCACGATGTCCTACAGTAACATGGTCTTCCAAGACTGTGGGCAACCCAGGATCACCGTGTAAAATTGCCCCATCTTGAATATTTGTGCATTCGCCAATGTCAATGCGTTCTACGTCAGCCCTCACCACTGCTCCATACCAAATGCTGACTCCGGCTGCTATTTTGACTGAACCCATAACAACAGCGTTGGATGCAATGAAGGCGGCTTGAGAAAAATCGGGAGAAGGCCAGTAAGAAGCGGTAGACACGATAGAATAGGAATATGGTACCCAGGAACACTGGAGAAGCTCCATCCTTGGATACTGGTTGCAAAACCAGAATATCACAGTGTCAATCCTCCCCATAGAGGAAGACAGTAGTGAAGATTCTTCTCACTTCACATTTTTGATGTACGGTAGAGGAGAATTTCTCCCAAGTGGTGTAGCCGAAGTGTAAAATCCAACCCACTGGTGCTGGTGAATACGAAAATATGTTTGTACGCACTTCATGATGAATCCAGGCTTGCAGTACCCTATATTTGGATCTGACATACAGTGTCCCCATTGTCGGCAAACTATTCCGGCACTGACACTAACTGACACTTATTTATGCCCCCGTCATGGCGCATTTGAAGCTAACCCCAAAACTGGCGAGTTAGTTCACCTACAATCTGGGCGACATTGGCGGCGATGGAATAACGAGTGGTATAGACAGCACACTCATCCTGATGGCATTCGGTTTGAAATTCACGAAGCCTTAGACAAGTTATACACCCAAGGCTATCGAGCAACACGAGTGATCATCGCCAGACGTTATCAGGAGTTGATGAGTGGCTATCTAGAACGCAGCACACCTTGGCGTTCTGGACAGCAGGAAGCATCATCTGCGAGACTATACGGCTTACCTGTAGAATTTAGTCCTGAGCCAGCCGAAGATCCTTGCTGGGAAGTGATTAATTTCGATTTAGATAAAGAACCGGGTGTTCCAGTGCGCTACCCTTATTTCAGATTGTTTGAATAAACTTGATTTCATCAAGTTTGGGGTATAAGGGTGTAAGGGTGTGAGGGTGTAGGGGTCGAATTGATTATCTAATTCCCCCTTCCCAATCCCTAGTCTCCATTGCCCCTTATCCCCAGAGGGGGCCCCGAGTTCCCCAATCCCCAATTCCAAAAATGCACCACGCCTCTATTCGGACTGCGAATATCCATCACGCGATCGCTTTTTATGAAATCCTAGGATTTACAGTCTGTGAACGCTTCACTACAGGCTACACCCTAGCTTGCTGGATGGAAGGCTTGGGCGGCAGAATTGAACTGATTCAAATTCCTCAGCCAAAACCCGCACCGGATGCGTTTGGTGATGAACAATATGTGGGGTACTATCATCTATCATTTGATTTAACGGAGATTACCCAAGATCTGCCAAGGTGGTTGACAAATTTGCAAGAACGAGTAGCATTGTCAGTAGAATTACCACCATTAAGAATTCTTTTAGAACCCACTCAACAGCAAATAGGCGATCGCATTTTGGAAGTAGCCTTTATCGCTGATACGGATGGCCTACCCTTAGAATTCATCCGATTTTTAACCAAACTACACTAGTCTATTGTATTCATTTTGTCTTTTTATATACATTAAATCATCAGATTGAGGTAACATAATCTCAATAGAATGAGACTATTTATCGGCAATAACCATCAGAAAATTGACTTTTTTAATACATCTCTTACAGTAAATGTCTATATTATCGGCTGGCTATAGATACCGTTTTCATTTGTTGCTGTTTGTTATTTCATTAGTTGCGCTATTATTTCTTGGCAATGAACCTGCTGAGAGTCAAGATATAAATACCTCTAGTCGAGCGAAAAACCAATTAACATTAGTGACAAAAAATTCCCAAGATTTAAAATTAACAGAAAATGTCCGCAAAACTGTTCTAGACAATGGACTGACTGTATTTATCAAAGAAGTCCACACAGCTCCAGTAGTGAGTGTGCAAGTATGGTACAAGTTCGGTTCACGCTACGAAGCACCAGGAGTTAACGGCATTGCCCACCAACTAGAACATATGATGTTTAAAGGTACAACCGGCCGGAAAACCCAATTTGGCTGGTTGTTTAGTGCTTTAGGTAGTGACTCAAATGCTTTTACTAGTTATGACCAAACAGCTTATTACGGAACAGTAGAACGGGACAAGCTCAGAGCATTGCTAGTTCTAGAAGCAGATAGAATGCAAAATGCACTGATGGATAGTGAACATCTCGCTAGCGAGAAGCGGGTAGTCATTTCAGAGTTACAAGGTTACGAAAATAGCCCAGAATATCGACTCAATCGTGCTATCCTACGGTCAGTATTTCCTAATGATGCTTACGGTTTACCTGTAGGTGGAACTAAGGCAGATGTAGAAAAATTCCACGTTGAGCAAGTACAGCAATATTATCGTCAGTTCTATCATCCTGAAAATGCAATTCTAGTGATTGTTGGTGATTGTCAAGCCGAAAAAACTCTAGAGACCGTAAAAGAAATCTTCGGTAATATCCCCAAGGGTCAACAGTCAATAGTCAATAGCCAACCTTCCGGGTACTCTCCGACAACTCCTTCTCTTTCCAAGACGCTAACGCAGACGGATAACAGCAGTTCGGATTCGACAGCAACCACCTTACCGACGGGACACTACGTGAACGCCCAGCTTCTCGTAGAAAAGACCCCGACTGTCTCACAGTCAACAGTCAACGAGCCAAAATTCTCCTCTGTATCCAGTCCCATCGTCCTACGAGAAACAGGGTCAGCCACACTATTACAAACTATATATCCTCTACCACCAGCAAATCATCAAGATATGCCAGCTTTAGAGGTAGCCGATTATATCCTGACAGAAGGGAGAAATTCCCGGCTTTATCAAGCCCTGGTGGAATCTGGTTTAGCAACTGACATTTCTGGTTCGGTGGTTAGTTTACAAAAAGCAGGTTGGTATGAGTTGCTAGTTACAGCCGATCCTGACGAAGATGTGAGTAAACTTAGGTCAATACTGAATCAGGCGATCGCTAAACTGACTAAAACAGGAGTCACAACCGCAGAATTAGCGAGAGCAAAAAGACAGTTAGAAGCTGCCATAATTTTGAGCAACCGTAGTATCACTGATCAAGCCATGCAGCTAGGCAATGATGAGACAACTACAGGTAATTATCGCTTCACAGACCATTATTTGGCAGCAGTGCGTCAAGTTACGTCCGCAGATGTCGTCGCTGTATTAAACAAATACCTCCGCAAATCAGCTCAAACAGTCGGTATTTTTCAGCCAATTGCTAATCAGAGCAAAGAAATAGCTGCAAAACAGTCAACAATAGAAACTAGAGAAAACTTATCCGGTAATTCACCCACACCTTCTGCTGAGATGATGCAGTATCTACCAGCTATTGATAATGAGCAGACTCAGGTTGAAAATAAGACACTGCAAGTACCACAGCAATTTACCTTAGCGAATGGCTTACAGGTATTATTGTTAAGCGATCGCTCTACACCTACCATTACTTTAGGCGGTCATATCCAAGCAGGTACAGAATTTGACCCAGGGGAACAAGCCGGATTAGCCTCATTAGTAGCAGATAGCTTGATGAGTGGAACTAAAACCAAAAATGCTTCCATCTTAGCGAGAGCCTTGGAAGACAGGGGGGCGACTTTGGACTTTGAAGCCTACCGAAATGGTGTGCAGATTGAGGGAAATAGTCTCGCCGAAGATTTGCCTGTTTTAATCCAAACTTTAGCAGATGCCCTGAAAAATAGTACATTCCCCCAAAAAGAGTTGGAACTGAATCGCCAACAGGCTCTAACAGACCTCAAAGTCGAATTAGATGATCCGGCTGCTGTTGCCCGCAAAATATTTTTACAATCGATTTACCCCAAGAAACATCCTCTACACAAATTCCCTACCCCTGAGAGTCTGCGAAGCATCAAAAGAAAAGATATCATCGCTTTTCAAAAAAAATACTATCGTCCAGATGCAATGGTGTTAGTACTAGTGGGAGATTTTGATCCCGACAAAGTGCAATCGCTCATTCAAGCAGCATTTGGTGATTGGCAAGTCATTGGGCCGCAACCACAGGTAAAATATCCGCAAGTATCTCACCCCAGCAATCTTGTGCGAGTCAACCCAGTTGTCCCTGGTAAAGCACAAGCTATTACCTACATGGGTTATACAGGTATCAAACGCCAAGACCCCAGATTTTATAATGCTTTGGTACTGAACCAGATTTTGGGAGGCGATACCTTATCTAGTCGCCTGGGTGCAGAAGTGCGCGATCGCCAAGGGTTGACCTATGGAATTTATAGTCATTTCCAAGCGGAAAAAGATTTTGGAACATTTTGGATTGAAATGCAAACCAGCCCAGAAGATGCAAATCAAGCGATCGCCAGCACACGTCAACTACTGCAAAACATCCATGAGCAAGGTGTTACAGCCACAGAAGTAGAAATGGCAAAACGTAACCTGATTGGTAGTTATCACGTTTCTTTGGCAGATCCAGAAGAATTAACTAGTAACATCTTGATGAATCAGGTGTACGGTTTAGACAAAACTGAATTACATACATATACCCAAAAAATTCAGCAAGTTACCCTCTCAGAAGTGAATCAAGCTGCCCGTGAATTACTGCATCCTGACAAACTTGTTGTAGTCACTGCCGGCCCTCCTATCTTGGCTCACAAAAGTGTTAGATAATGGGGATGGGAGAGACATTGCATTGGGTGGGCAATGCCCGACTTGTATCAACTGCCATGATTGGGCATTGGTGATAAAAGACGATTTATCCAGTTTTTACAATTTGGTTTTTGGCTAAAACCTTGTCATTATGCTGACGGTAATAAATTTATTTGTTCAAAAAAAAATTTATACTAAGGTGAAATTAATTCGGCAAATCTGTGTAATTTTTTCCTTGGTGCTATGTCTGGTTTTTAATATGGCAAATACTGCGATCGCCTATGGCGGGGCGCAGCCCATCGCAGCAGACCCTACTGGTGATTTGCTTAAATTACCTGCCACTGAAATCACTATTAGTTTAGGTAATTCTGCGAACGAACTGAAATTTGAGCCAAATCATTTAGACTTTATCGCCGGGAAACGTTATCAACTGAAGCTAACTAACCCCAGTCAAATGAAACACTACTTCACAGCTAAAGATTTTGCTGACGGCATCTGGACGCAAAAAGTCGAAGCTGGAAAAGTAGAGATTAAAGGCGCAATTCATGAACTAGAACTCAAGCCTGGTGCAATAGCTGAATGGGTGTTTGTGCCAATGAAATCAGGAAAATATAGTTTACGCTGTTCCATTCCTGGTCATACAGAAGCCGGGATGACAGGGGAAATTATTATTGCAGGTAAGTAGAAAAAGCAGAATGACTGTTGAGTGTTGACTAATGACTAATAACCATTTAGCAACAGAAAATAAGTTAACGTAAACATAGACAGTATTTCTCAACTAAACTTTTAGATAAAACACTGCAAAATTAGCGGTAAGGCGCAAGTAATCATTAATTTCTCATGAACATCCTCACCAACTTACTTTCTCAAGCACCTAAACCCACAACTCCTAAACAACGCCGAGGAATTGAAATTAAATCGCCGCGTGAAATTGATATTATGCGGCAATCAGCAAAAATTGTTGCTACAGTCCTCAAAGAAATCTCAGAATTAGTCAAACCCGGTATGACTACAGCCGACTTGGATGCTTACGCTGAAAAGCGCATCCGAGAAATGGACGCAACACCTAGTTTTAAGGGATATCACGGTTTTACTGGTTCAATCTGCGCCAGCATTAATAATGAAGTGGTACATGGTATTCCCAATTCTAAAAAAGTAATTCGGGCTGGGGATGTTTTAAAAGTAGATACAGGTGCTTACTATCAAGGGTTTCATGGTGATTCCTGCATTACCATCGCCGTGGGTGAAGTGACCCCAGAAGCCGCTAGATTAATTCGCGTCGCAGAAGAAGCACTTTATAAAGGTATTGAACAAGTCAAAGCTGGTGCATATCTGCTTGACCTAGCTGGTGCAATTGAAGATCATGTCAAAGCACATGGCTATAGTGTGGTAGAAGAATTCACTGGTCATGGTGTAGGACGTAACCTCCACGAAGAACCATCAGTGTTTAACTTCCGCACGCGAGAAATGCCTAATGTAAAACTGCGTGCAGGTATGACTTTGGCAATTGAACCAATTTTGAATGCTGGTTCTAAACACACACGCACTTTATCAGACCGATGGACGGCTGTAACTGTAGATAATTCCCTGTCAGCACAGTTTGAGCATACAGTTTTAGTCACAGAAACAGGTTATGAAATTTTGACTGATCGCACCAAAGTTTAATCACAAAAATACAGCAAAAAGCGATCGCATTGGTGAAGTGCGATCGCTTTTTGCTGACAGGCTATCAAAAATTTTTGTAACACCAAATTGCGAAAGGCTGGTATTCCCAGATTATCTACTATATTGCCACCTTTCTCATCAATCATAATGAGTATGAAAAGACGGATTTTTGGTGTAATAGTAGGTTTGTTTGCCTTCGTACTGGCGGTAGTTCTGTTGTTAGGACAGTTCAATGTTGTTGTTGCAGCCACCGATTCAGCACTCTATGATAAAGCCCAGAAAGCACAAGGTGACTTTCTTTCCCAGCTGGAAACCTTAGTTAACATTGACTCTGGAACAGGTTATCAAACGGGGTTGACGAAGGTTGAAGATATTGTAATTGAGCAACTTAAATCTATAGGTGCAGATGTTAAAACCACCAATGCAACCCCTAGTGCGGGACGTAATATTATAGCCACGCTTCAAGGAACTGGCAAAGGTAAAATGCTCCTCCTTGCCCACACTGACACTGTATTTCAGGAAGGCACAGCCGCTAAACGTCCGTTCAAAATTATGGATGGCAAAGCCTATGGCCCAGGAGTTATGGATGACAAAGGAGGAATTCTTTTAGGTTTCGAGTCACTAAAAATTCTGCAAGAACTGAATTTTCAGAACTTTGAAAAGATTACCTTTTTGATTAATCCCGATGAAGAAAAAGGATCATTTGGTTCACGGGAATTAATCAAAGAAACTGCCAAACAACATGATGTAGCTTTGGTGTTAGAGTTTGGTTCGCCCCAAGATAAAGTAACCTCTTGGCGCAAGGGCATTGGTTACTACGGATTTGAGGTTAAAGGTCGAGCCGCCCATGCGGGGGCTGAACCAGAGAAAGGCTGTAATGCTTTACTAGAAGCAGCTCATCAAACTCTACAACTCAGAAAACTTGGTAACGCAAGGAAAAATACCACCGTTAATTTTACTGTTTTTCAAGCAGGCGATCGCCCAAATACAATTCCAGACTTTGCCAAAGTTCAAGCAGATGTGCGGGTACTCCAAGCCCAAGAATATACTCGCCTAGAACGTGATTTTACTCACCTATCACAAAACAAACTGTTGCCATGCACAGAAATCAAGGTGATTTCTGACCGAGGTCGTCCACCCTTTCCTCCCAATCCCAAAACCAATGCTTTAGTGAAAAAAGCTCAAGCTATCTATCAAACAATCGGTTTAAACCTAGGTGTAGAGGGCAGTGGGGGTGGTACGGATGGTAACTATGCAGCCTCTGTTGGCACAACTACACTTGATGCACTTGGGCCTGTAGGTGGAGGCGCACATAGTCCAGATGAATATATTGAACTAAACCGCATTGCCCCGCGAATTTACCTGCTTACCAAGTTGTTAATAGATTTGGGAACTTCAACCTGACACGCTGAACGAGAAGCTTGCATCATGTAGTGTTTGCAGCAGTGGGATTCGAGTTTCCGGCTTGGTTATGGCGTGTAATGCACCTAATATCTAATATGTAGATTCCTCAATGCCAGTTATGTTACATCCAGAGTTATCATTTTCTCAGTCAGCAAATCTGATTTTTCTATAGCCGTCTTGAAATCATTTCATCATTTGTGAGAATGAAAAGCTCTAGTTTATCTGAAAAACTAGATTTTCAAGTCTCGCATTTTTGACAAATTCCATAGGATGACTGTAGTTTCCTGCAATATTTTTTAGGTTAAACCCATGAGTGTTGAAAAAATGCAATGGTTGCAAATGGCTGTTCAAGTCAAAGGTTCAGTTATTGCATCAATATATAAACGGGTGATTGCCTGTGGACTGTTCGGAGTTTTAGTTTCACTACTTTATTACTTTAAAGTACCTGTATCTCAACCAATATTAGGTACGATTATTCCTAGTATTGTTTTAGGTCTATTATTAGTGTTTCGTACTAATACAGCCTATGAAAGATTTTGGGAAGGCAGAAAAGCCTGGGGTTCTCTAGTTAACACCGTCCGTAACATAGCACGACAAATTTTAGTAACTATTGAGGAAAATTCACACGAAGATAAAAAAGATAAAATTGGTGCTTTATATTTACTAGTTGCTTTTGCGGTAGCCACTAAATTACATTTACGAGGAGAATCTATCAATAATGAACTGGAAGAATTAATGTCATCTTCTAAGTATTTTAAACTCAAAGATATGAATAATCCTCCATTAGAGATAGCTTTTTGGATCGAGGATTATTTACAAAAACAGTATAACCGCAATTGCATCAATTCTTATCAATTAACAGCTATTCAGCAATTATTAAACAATTTAGTAGATAATTTAGGGTCTTGTGAACGTATTTTAAAAACACCCATGCCTCTGGCTTATTCTATTCATTTAAAGCAATTACTCTTATTATATTGCTTGCTCTTACCATTTCAAATGGTAGAGAGTTTGGAATGGTGGACAGGTATAGTTACAGCGTTGGTAAGTTTTACTTTATTCGGGATTGAAGCCATTGGTTTAGAAATAGAAAATCCTTTTGGTTACGATGCCAATGATTTACCTCTCGATGCAATTTGTCACACCATGAAGCGCAATATTGATGATTTAATCAGCTTATATTTAAACGTGCGATCGCCCCAAGAAACCGAATTATCCCTTCTGCCTCCTGAATTGTAAATGGGCATTGGGCATGGGTAATAGGAAGTATAATCTACCTCATCTTCTACACCCCTACACCCCTACACCCCTACACCCTTACACCCTTACACCCCTACAACTTCCTAATAGCCAGTTCTAAACCTTCACATACAGCAGCGAGGAATGCTAAATCTAAAGTGGCAATAGTATCACTGGGTTGATGATAGTGGGGGTTTCGCAAAAAGGCTGTATCTGTGACCATCATGGCTGGATAACCTGCATCCCAAAAAGGAGCATGATCACTTAATCTAGTTTGGCGCACCATTAAACCTCGATTCGGCACTGGTAGCCACTGACTAGATATTCCCGCTTGGCGAATACTGCGACTCATACCGATTAAATCAGGAATTGTCCGTAAATTGCCGATTAAAGCAATAAAATCACCTGTATCCGGGTAAAAACGTTCCAAAGGAGGTGGATAACTTTGGCTACCAAGAGTACAATCACGATATCCTAACATTTCTAGAGATATCATCAAGCGTAGCGGTTGCTGTTGTCGTCGCAATAGATCTGCATAATCAGCACTACCCAACAATCCGTATTCCTCCATATCAAAAGCCACCAGCCGCAAAGGATATTTAGCTGGTTGTGCGGCAAACTTCCTCGCTAATTCCAACAGTACTGCCACACCTGTGGCATTATCATCAGCCCCTACTGTTCCCGGTACACCATCATAGTGTGCGCCAATTAAAATTGGAGGTAAATTCTGACCTTTGGGTGTAGATTGAGCAGGTAAGTTGAGAATGAGGTTGTGAAAATCTCTATTGTTGACAACAAAGGTGTGGATTTCCACACTTCCCCATTGAGAAAATTCTTGGCGGATGTATTCTTGAACAAAGAAATGTCCCGCCGTTGCCAAATAAGGGTCACGTTCTCGCGCTATCTCTTGGAGGTAATTATGTAATCTAGCTTGTAAATTCAAGTGTTTATAACAGTTTTAATCTCAACTTTATCATGCAGGGATAAAGCAACAAACAGATATTTGTAGGGTGGATTTCCCAACTTAAAGAAGCAGTGAAGTTAAGTCAATAGACCACAAGTATTTCAGGGTTCTAGGACATACTCCGCATAGTGAATGTTATTCTAGTCTTGCAACTAACTCCTCAAGCTTTCACGCCTCCAATTTTTGCTGCAATGACCCCTATTATACTATTGGGGAAATTTTACCTTGTAGCACTAAGCGAGAGGTCGTCCCGCCCAATCATAATATATGTATAAGACGCACTAGGAGAAGAGTAACGCATGGGCAAGGTAGTCGGCATCGACTTGGGTACAACCAACTCAGTAGTCGCCGTAATGGAGGGTGGCAAGCCGGTGGTGATTGCCAATGCAGAAGGAATGCGAACAACCCCCTCCGTAGTTGGCTTCAGCAAAGAAGGCGAACGGGTGGTTGGGCAAATGGCAAGACGGCAAACAGTCCTCAACCCACAAAACACATATTTTGCTGTGAAACGCTTTATTGGGCGTAAGTACGGCGAACTCAACCCAGAATCAAAGCGTGTTCCCTACACCATCCGTAAAGATGACGTAGGTAATATCAAAATTGCCTGTCCCCGCCTAAATAAAGACTTTGCCCCAGAAGAAATCTCGGCAATGGTGCTGAAGAAATTAGCAGATGATGCCAGCACCTACTTAGGCGCGCCAGTCACAGGGGCAGTCATTACAGTTCCTGCTTATTTTAATGATTCTCAAAGACAGGCAACCCGTGATGCAGGCAGAATAGCTGGGTTGGAGGTGTTACGAATTCTCAACGAACCCACTGCTGCGTCTCTCGCCTATGGGTTAGATAGGGGTGATACGGAAACCATCTTAGTATTTGACTTGGGTGGCGGGACTTTTGACGTATCAATTCTAGAAGTAGGCGATGGGGTATTTGAAGTTAAAGCCACCAGTGGGGATACCCAACTAGGCGGTAATGACTTTGATCGAAAAATTGTTGATTGGTTAGCAGAGCAATTTTTAGAAGCTGAAGGCGTAGACTTAAGACGCGATCGCCAAGCGTTGCAACGGTTAATGGAAGCCGCAGAAAAAGCTAAAATCGAACTTTCCGCTGTCAGCATCACCGACATTAACTTACCTTTCATCACCGCTACGGAAGATGGCCCTAAACATCTAGAAACCCGGCTAACTCGCTCCCAGTTTGAGGGTTTGTGTGATGAGTTACTCGGACGTATTCGCACTCCAGTCAAACGTGCTTTAAAAGATGCAGGTTTGCGTCCAGATGACATCGAAGAAGTTGTTTTAGTTGGCGGTTCTACCCGGATGCCAATGGTGAAGCAACTAGTCCGAAATATGATTGGCATTGAACCTAGTGAGAATGTCAACCCTGATGAAGTTGTGGCGATGGGTGCAGCCATTCAAGCAGGTATTCTGGCTGGGGAATTTAAAGATGTGCTGCTATTGGACGTTACGCCCTTGTCTTTGGGTTTAGAAACCATTGGCGGCGTGATGAAAAAATTAATTCCCCGCAATACTACAATTCCTGTCCGTCGTTCTGACATTTTCTCCACCTCAGAAAATAACCAAAACAGCGTGGAAATCCACGTTGTCCAAGGTGAGAGGGAAATGGCGGCTGATAATAAATCTTTGGGTAGGTTCAAACTTTATGGCATCCCACCCGCACCACGGGGAATCCCACAAATTCAGGTATCATTAGATATAGATGCTAACGGGATTCTGCAGGTGACAGCCTTAGATAGAACCACCGGCAGAGAACAAAGTATCACCATTCAAGGGGCTTCTACCTTGAGCGAATCAGAAGTGAATCGGATGATTCAGGATGCGAAAAAATACGCTGATATTGACCGAGAACGTAAAGAAAGAGTAGAAAAACGCACCCGTTCTGAGGCTTTGATTCTGCAAGCAGAAAGACAACTGCGAGAAGTCGCCTTAGAATTTGGTATGCAGTTTGCCCGTAACCGTCGCCAACGCATCGATAACATTTGCCGAGAACTGCGGGAAAGTCTCAAAGAAGACGACGATCGCGGCATAGATCAAGCCTACGTTGATTTGCAAGATGCTTTGTACGAACTGAATCGAGAAGTCCGCGAGTATTATGCTGAAGACGAAGACGACGATTTATTCGGCACAATTCGTGACATTTTTATAGGAGATAAAGATAAAGACCGCGATCGCGACTTTTCCAGAGATAATTATCGGGACAGTTATCGAGAACGCGATTCTTATAACCGAGACTATAACAGAGATAACGGACGCGATCGTGATCGGCGTTCCACCTACGACAGCCCACCCTCCCGCCGTTCACCCCGCCCTAGTTACCAAGATAATTGGGATGATGACGATTGGCTCTAAAAAAGTAAAAAGTAAAAAGGTGAGCCATTGCGGTGGTGAGGCAGTGCGATCTTGGGGGTTTCCCCCGTTAGCAACTGCCGAAAGGGTTTCCCGGCATAAAGCAAATGGCGAACCCAAAGGGCAAAAGATTTTTTTCTTTTACCTTTTGCCTTTTGCCTTTCTTACTCCCCTCCTTCCTGAATTCGGATTTAGTAATTGGTAATTATTAATTAGTAAGTGAGCATTAATATTAATCCGTTACTAAATTAAAGATTACTAAAATCTAAACTTTAAAAGTTAAATAAATGAATATGCAAAATTTGCAGAATTTTCGAGATTACTACGAAATTTTAGGAGTATCAAAAGATGCTACTAATGAGGAAATTAAAAAGAATTATCGGCGGTTAGCTAGGCAATATCACCCCGACCTCAACCCAGGAAATAAAGCAGCAGAAGAAAAATTTAAAGATATTGGCGAAGCTTACGAAGTTCTATCTGACACAGCTAAACGCGCCCAGTACGACCAATTTAGCCGCTACTGGAAGCAAAATGGTTTTAGTAAACAAACACCAAAATCTAAAAGTTGGGAACGCACAGGAGAACGCAATGGAAATCAAAACGTAGATCCTAGCCAGTTTGCCAATTTTGAAGACTTTATTAATCAAGTTGTCGGTGTTGGTGGTCGCAAAGATACTAAAAACGGGGCAACTACCAGCACTACAACTGATCCATTTCGTACTCCAAAAAGCAAAGTTCAATATACAGTACCCAAAAACCCACCACGTCCCGCGCGTCGAGATATCGAAGCAAGATTAACCCTGCCATTAGAAAAGGCTTATCAAGGTGGCAAAGAACGGATTAGATTAGAAGATGGGCGATCGCTAGAAGTGAATATGCCCCCTGGTATGGTAACAGGGCAAAGTATCCGACTGCGAAATCAAGGTATTGGTGGCGGCGACCTCTATTTAAAAATTACTGTTGAGCCACATTCATTATTTAAATTAGAAGGTGCTAACATTTCATGCCAAGTACCAGTCACTCCCACGGAAGCAGTCTTAGGTGGACAGGTAGAAGCACCCACCCTTGATGGCCCTGTGAAAATGACCATTCCTCCAGGAGTCAGATCTGGTCAAAGATTCCGTTTGGCAAATAAAGGCTATCCCACTGAAGATGGTAAACGTGGTGATCAATTAGTGGAAATCCAAATAATTGCACCGAAAAACATTAGTCAAGAAGAACGAGAACTCTACGAAAAGTTACGGCAAATCGAAACCTTTAAACCTCGTGCTGATTTATTAGGTTAGGTTTTGCTCAAAAATTTACACCTTTGAAGTTAGCTTACAGCAGTTGACGCAACTCTTCAATTGAGTTTGCGGTAACAATCTGGCGTAAGATTTCCTTCAATTGTGCTGTATCGCTAATTTGAGCGATTTGCGGCATCAACTGCAAGCCATCATTGCCAAATTTCACCTCTAAATTAATTTCGATACTCGAAATTAGCCCTTTTCTTTCACCACGTGCTTCACCGCGTGCTTCACCTTCACGCAAAATTTCTTGATACCAGGGTGATTCACGTAGTACAGTCATATCCCACCTCATAATTTCCTGAACTAAGGAACTCTCTAAAACAAACGTAGCAAAAAAAGCTAAGACCGTTTCTAGTTGGTTTAACTGTTCATCTGCACGCAGAATTTGCAATGCTTCTCGAATCATCAACTCATTTTCACCACCTTTGAGAATGGGTACAAATGGCAGTAACGAGGGTAAAGGTTGTTGCAAGGCAATATTGACATCAACTTCCCAAAGGTTAATCACTCGATAGTCTTGGATGACTCGTAGTCCTGCGAAATTGGATGTAAAGGTTGTAGGTATTTCTTCATTACTAGTTTTGAGAATATTGATTAATACGGGATACGTAGGTAAATTATATTTTTCTTCTGCCAATCCTGCATAGGCACGCATTCGTCGTGGCATTTGGGGTTGGTAGCGCAATTGTAATTCGTTGAGGACGAGAAATTCACCATATTCAGGACTAGCTACACGGATTAAAACATCACTTTCTCGGCTAATCCACTGAAATTCCGAATTGAGAATTTCTCCCGCAATGATATCAGGCATTTGAGTAACCCAT
The DNA here is from genome assembly GCA_015296085.1 of Trichormus sp. M33_DOE_039. Taxonomy (GTDB): domain Bacteria; phylum Cyanobacteriota; class Cyanobacteriia; order Cyanobacteriales; family Nostocaceae; genus Trichormus. The sequence goes on from DVDT01000004.1 coordinate 193,416, forward strand.
CTTACCCAGTTGTCAGGTGCTAGGCTAATTAATTTTTTAGTGCTGACATCTGCGGCTTTAGTCATGGGATAGTTGATGCACTCAGTCGATGAAATTGATCGTAACTTAGTGTGGGTGAGAGGTTTACAATATTAGAAAAAACTTGATAGCAAGGTGAATCAAACAGCTGTGAATCAACATGGGACAACGCCACAAAGCAGTGAATCCAGCTATTACTCATTGCTAGGGCTACATCCCTCAGCATCGGTAATCGATATCCGTCGTGCTTATCGGGAGTTGAGTAAACGCTATCATCCCGACACTACAGAATTACCTGCCGCTGTTGCTACCCCGAAATTTCAGCAAATTAACGAAGCTTACGCCACTCTGAGTAATCCCGAAAGGCGTTTAAATTATGACATCAAGATAGGTTATTCTCGGTTTGGGGTAATTCAAGCTCCGCCAGATTTAAATCATTCTGCTTCCTCTGCCTACGATTACTCAAAATCAGCTTACTTGGATGCAAGCGATCGCCCCCTTTCCTCTGGTGAAATTTTTGCCCTATTCATTTTGGCGGTAACTTTTGTAGGTTGTTTACTCTTAGCAGTTACTATTGGCTTAACTCGTGGCGATCAAGCTTTCCACACCCAGATACCGCAACCTGTAGTTACGCCGATTTCTTTTTTGAGAACTGGGGAACTCGGCACCCTCTCTGGGGATAAGGGGTAATGGGGATTGGGTGATTGGGAGCAGAGGAAGCAGGGGAGCAAGGAGCAGGGGGAGAAAAACTAATGACTAATGACTAATGACTATCGACTATTGACCATTGACTAATAAACAATTTTGAATTTTTATGTCTACACTGCCCTCTGATACTCCTTTATACAGCCATCCTCTGCCACAAATTGAGCAGTGGTTAAAAGACCAAGGTTGTCAACAAGATGAAACACAACTACACTGTTGGCGTGTACAACGGCCCAGTTGGCAGGCTGAACTGTGGTTGGATATTGAGCAAATAGTGGTGCGATATATCCAAGCTGGGGAAAATGGCCAAGATATTCAACGTGCTTTCAAATATTCCCTGAGTCGAGAAGATATTGAACAAGCGGTGTTTTCTGGCCCTTAGCAGTGCTGAGTGCTGAGTAAGCAATTCTTTAATTTTGACTTTTGACTTTTGACTTGATTTGCCCCTAGTCCCCAGTCCCTAAACCTTACCAAATCGCCGCTCCCTTTGCTGATAAGCACACAAGGCGCGGTGAAACTCAGCACGGTCAAAATCTGGCCAGAGGGTATCAGTAATATAAATTTCTCCGTAGGCCATTTGCCAAAGAAGGAAGTTGGAAAGACGCATTTCGCCACTGGTGCGAATTAACAAATCTGGGTCAGTAATTCCGGCTGTGTATAAGTGGCGTTCAAATACTTCTTCTGAGATTTCGTCAGGCTGAAGGATACCTTGCTGAACTTTTTGGGCGATCGCTCGGCAAGCTTGTAGAATTTCCTGTCTTCCACCGTAGTTAGTGGCTACAGAAAACCGGATAGCACGATTATTTTTAGTTTCTTCCATTGAACGGGAAATTTCCTCTTGCAGCGATCGCGGCAAAGCGGCTAGATTGCCAACAAACTGAATTTGGACATTTTCCTCGACCATTTCCCGCAACTCTTGGCGCAAAACTCTCTGAAATAGGGTCATCAAAAAATCTACTTCTTCTTGGGGTCTTTTCCAGTTTTCTGTGGAAAAAGCATAGGCTGTTAAGGCCTGAATTCCCCAGTCCTTACAACAACGCAGCAAATCTTTGAGGGCATCAACTCCGCGCTTATGACCCATAATGCGCGGTAGACCTTGACGTTTAGCCCAACGACCATTGCCATCCATAATCACCGCAACGTGCTTGGGCAATAGTTCTGGTTTTAAATCTAAGGGCAGTTCGTATAGTTCAGTTTGTTGTATTGTCATTTTTTGTCTTGAGAAGCGGTCGAAGGTAATCCAAGTAAACGTGAACCCAGTTTCAGTGCCTTACTACCAATCTGACGACCCAAGCTGAACAAACCAGGAGCAACTGCTTCCCGATCTACTGTTGGGGATAATCGAGCCTCTAAGGACTCTTTGAGCTTCCTAATTGTCAGTGGCCTATTTAGAATTCCCCGTTCTGCGAGGGAAATAGAACCCGTTTCTTCTGATACAACGACACAAATACAATTTTCGACTCGCTCAGTAATTCCCATTGCCGCTCGGTGGCGTGTACCCAACTGGCGCGAGGCTGTGCGTCCCGAAAGCGGTAAGATTATACCCGAAGATACAATCCGTGAACCACGGATTAATGTTGCGCCATCGTGCAGCAGGGTTTTGGGCTGAAAAATAGTATGTATCAGTTCCTTGGAAACATCGGCATTCAGCTTGACCCCAGGGACAGAAAAATCCCGTTCGTCAATTGGGCCAGTGGTTTCCAAAATTAGTAAAGCTCCGATTCTGTTTTTCGAGAGTTCTTTAACCGCTTCCACAATTTCATCTATTACACTATCAGACTTAGGAATGGTCAGATTGGATGGCTGAAACAATTGCCGAAATTCACCGCGTCCTAATTGTTCTAGAAACCGGCGAAATTCTGACTGAAGAGCAACTGCCATTGCTACAGCACAGCCAATCACCAATTTTTCTAGCACAAAATTTAACAGTGGTAGACCAAACCTGCCACTTAGTGCTGAGGCTAGCATTAAAACAATAAAACCCCGCACCATCCACAGTGTTCGACGCTCACTAATGATAACTAGTATCATGTATGTCAACGCCAGCACCAATACAATATCCAGAGTCCCTAACAGCAAGGACTGAGACCATCCTAGGTTTGCCAGCCATTGCTTCCACCAATCTTTCATGACATCTGGATTACTCTTATACTTTTAGTCAATAGTCAATAGTCATTAGTCAATATTTGCTAGAGACGCGATTATTCTCTGATGAGAAGCCGCTTTCACGAGCGTCTACACGTCTTTACAATAGTCATTAGTCATTAGTGTTGGTCGCAAAAATTGGACTGTGGACTGTGGACTATTGACTATTGACTGTTGACTAATTCTTCAATCTTTCGGGTAAGCAATCTTGTCGAATTAAATCTTGATAAGTTTCGCGTTGCAAAATTAAGTTTGCTTCGCCATTTGCCACTAAAACTGCTGCCGGTCTAGGTAGGCGGTTATAGTTGGATGCCATACTGTAATTGTAAGCACCGGTTGCCATAACTACGAGAATATCCCCTGGTTCGGTTTTTGGCAGTTGGGCATTTTTGATTAAAATATCCCCTGATTCACAATGTTTACCAGCAATGGTAACTGTTTCTGTGATGGGTGCAGACATTTTATTGGCAACGACTGTGCGATAAACTGACTGGTAGGTAATAGGACGCGGATTATCGGACATACCGCCATCTATGGCGATATAGGTACGAATTTCCGGTATGGTTTTAGATGAACCAATGGTGTAGGCAGTTACACAGGCTGGAGCAATTAGTGATCGCCCAGGTTCAGAGAGTAATTTTGGTAAAGGTAGATTTTCCACTGCACAGGCTGCTTGTACAACATCACAAATCGCCTTCACCCATTCTTCAATGCTTGGTGGATCATCCGATTCTACATATTTAATGCCCAAACCGCCACCTACATTTAGTTCGGTAATATTTAAACCGTATTTAGCTGCATCCCTTAACCATTGCACCATTACAGCTGCTAAGTCTTGATGGGGTTGACGCTCAAAGATTTGCGAACCAATATGAGCGTGTACACCCATACAGTTTAAATTGGATTGCTGGCTAACAAATTTAAACACCTCGTCTAAATCGTTGGGGTCAAAACCAAACTTGCTGTCTAAGTGTCCGGTACGAATGTATTCATGGGTATGACATTCAATTCCTGGTGTCAAGCGCAGCATAATCCGTACTGGTGGTAGAGAAGTTGCTGACATCATCTCTACTAGGGTCTGTAACTCATACCAGTTATCGACAACAATTGTTATCCCAGATTCAATGGCTAAGGTTAGTTCTTCGCGAGATTTATTATTACCGTGGAGGTAAATTTTCTCAGGACTAATCCCGGCAGTGAGGGCAGTATACAATTCACCACCAGAAACTACATCAATTCCCAACCCTTCGGAGGCGATAATCGCGTCAACAGCCAGACAATTCCAGGCTTTGGAAGCATAGAGTACCTGAGATTCGCCTTGATAATATTTTTGAAAGCTATCTCGATATTGTTGGCAGGCTGTTCTGAGGGTTTCCTCGTCTAAAATATACAAAGGTGAGCCAAACTGCTGCACTAGGGTTGTGACATCACACCCACCGATTGCCAAGTGACCTTCACTATTAACTGTGGCAGTTAGAGGTAAGAGTTCTTGGTTAGGCGAAATATTTGTATTTACGCTGTTGCTTTGAGGTAAATACTGCTCTCCAGCATATTGAACCCCAGCAGGGTGAGTCGATACCATATTTATATAGATTGTCCTTGTTCAAATTACGGGTGTGAATAAGTCTCCCGATCCCAGTTTACAAAGGGTTAGTAATCTTATCCCAATAAAAGTGATCTTATCTTCTAACTTAAAACTCAAATCATTGACCCCGGATGATCTAGGTGCGATTTTAGAACTAGATCAAGCCTGTTTTAGCGGGCTTTGGACACTGGAAGGCTACCAAAGAGAACTAGATAGCCCTAACAGTGATTTACTGGGAATCTTTGCCCCTCACTCCAGCACATCACTGCTGGGGATGGGCTGCTTTTGGACGATTTTAGAGGAAGCCCACATTACAATTGTGGCAGTTCATCCTCAATACCAGGGTCAGGGCTTGGGACAGGCTTTAATCTATTCTCTGCTGAAAACAGCTAGCGATCGCAACTTAGAAAGAGCTACCCTCGAAGTCCGAGCCTCCAACCAAGCAGCAATCTCTTTATACCAAAAATTTGAGTTCAAAACAGCTGGCCGGCGACGAGGTTATTACCAAGATAATGGTGAAGATGCTTTGATTCTTTGGCTTTCTGATTTGCAACACCCTTCATTTCAGGAAAAATTACAACAATGGCATTCTATGATTGTGGCTAAGTTGGAAAAGTCATTAGTCATTAGTCATTAGTCAAAAGTGAATTACCGGCGATTATTTAACAAAGTAAAGGAATTAATTACTTGGTGATATGCTCGACGGTAAAGAGCATCATTATTGCCATAATTAGTTTTGGATAATTTGATGACAATGATCCGTCCATCTCTAGGATTTACGAAAGCAACGTTCTCGTTTTCATATAAGCCGCTTGATTGGAATTTAATCCCTGTTTGCCCAGCAATTCTGGCAGATTGAAAATTACGAGTGTCAGAAAATTGATTACTCTGTTTTACCCATATTTGTAAAGGCAATTTTTTGGGATTATTATTGACGGTGATGCTGACATTGGCGGGGTATTCTGTACCGCCTGCATATTCACCATTGCGAATTTTTTGAGCATGATTTTTAGTCCAAATATCGATGCTAGCTAAAGGTGAATCAATCTGATTGCTAGGCGTAGATATTTTATTATCTATGACAAAATATTTAGAAGAGTAGCTAAATTGAAACTTAAAGCGATCGCTACGATAAATTCCTTGATTCTGCACCACTTGTTGAGCTACAGCTTGGGTCGTAGTGATGCGATTTTTTGCAATAAAACTCGCTTTTGATACACTAGTGATCGCTCCTACGCTCACTAAACCGATTAATAATGGATGTAAAATTAATTTGTGCAATTGTTTGTAATTAAATTGCATAATTCAGTCCTAGCAAATTATCTGTTCAACATCTCATAGCTTCAAGAGAGAACAGATAATTTTCGCAATCATTTTTTGAGATGTTTTATCGTATTTTTCAGCAAAAATGGATAGAAAGGTTATAAAATCAAAATTCTTTCTTTTTACTTTTGCCTTTTTTGACATAGATGTGTACATTAGTTGAGGAAGATATATCACTTTCAACTAAGACGCATCCATCTATGGATAGAAAAACTCAACGCCTGTTGCTGCTTGTGGCTTCCTGTAGTGTAGCTGGTGTAATTTTAGGAGGTACTGCTAGTTGGGCTGAAAGCAATCTGTGCTTGCAAGCCGAACGCGTTACAAGCGATTGCTTGACTCAAAACCCTGTAGAAAAAACCATTCAAGGTATGAGTACAGGGTTGTTAGCGGGAGCAGGGGCGGCTTTTGGTGTAGCCTGGAATGTACGCCATGAGAACTAAAAACTGTAATTGCGATCGCGCACCCATAGACTAACCGGTGCCGCATTACCTTGGGGATCTACTTTGACTTTGACAGTGATTGGTCGCAGCTGTCTAGTTCTATTTTGTCTAGCAGAACGGCGAATATCTTCGCTAATTAGCTGGCGTTGTTCATCAGCAACATTGAAGGTTTCCACGCCGTAGTTCACAACACCATTCTCATACACCCCTCTCAGGGCGACTTGATTGTTAGGGAGGGACATCGGTAAAGTGTTGCTGACACGCACAGGCCGCCAAGCCCTGGGTACACCACGACCAAAGGATTGTTGTTCTCGCAAAATCACATAAATATTAGTCCCTGAAAGCAATCGTCCGTTCCTCCCCCGATTGTTCCGCACAACATCATTCCATCCTGGTAATCTTCGTAAATTAGAGATGCGAGCTATGTTGTAATCAAGATTGAGAGCATAACCTTGCAATACATTTTCGGGAGAGGAAACCACAGTCTGCAAAATCACCTCTCTACCTGTGAGGTTGGTGTATGCAGCTTGGGTAGGAACTGACAAAATTAACCCTGTTTGCAGCATTAAGGGAACTAATAACCGCCAAAAAGGTAAAGGCTGATTATATTTTTGGTCGGTTGCAGTCAGGTAATCTTTAAAAGTCAGTTTCTTCGAGAATTCTGCTTCGGGAGACAAAGTTTTACTTTTGGTAGATTCAGAAGATTTCTCTGACATGGGCGTAATCCTAAAAATAATCGGTTGTTGAAGAATTGAAAATAGGACTTACGCAGATAATGGGGATTGGGGATTGGGGACTGGGGATTGGGGACTGGGTAGAGAAGGTAGTTTTTTACTTATCTTCCCACTCAACATTACTCTTTACTTTTACTACCTGATGAACTGGAAGATCCCCCAGTAATACGACGTTCAAACCAGACTCCGGCACTAATTAATATTGAACCGCACATGACGAACACCATTGATTTAAAAAGTAAATCAGTGTCGTACTCTAACATTCGGCTAATAACTAATAGAGTTAACAACAGCATACCGCCCCAAAAGGAACGTCTATTGTTGAGTTTTAATCCTTCTTGAACGAATCCCCAAGCGAGGATGACAAACAGTACACTGAAAATGAAACTGCCTAGTTCGCCAATACGATTAATAGCTTGATGCCAGAAAGGTACTACGACTATGAAACCCAGAAAAGTAGCAATCAAGCCAGTCTTGAATATGGCTTCCCGGCGGGGTGGGTTATTGGTTTGACGGTAGATGAATAACCATTGCAGTACGGCTAGACCACTGAGAATCCCCAAATCAATGATTGGCAAAGACAGGAAGCTGTTGTTTCTGGATGGAAAAGCATTAAAAGCAACTCCTTGCCATTGCCAACGAAAAGAAAGGGCATAAAAGACTAAACCAAAGGCAATTAAAGCTAAATTCCGGGCTATGGGTTGAAATAACCTGTAATTAATGTTGGGGAAGAGTAGATCGTCATAACTCCAAAATAGTGCAGGGGGTAGTGCTAAAGCAAAGGATGCGACCCAAGGGGCCATATTCGCAAAGTTCTGGAGTGGTAGAGGGTTGAGATTGATTTGTAGGGAACTGGCAAAAAAGCAGGCGGCGAAGAAGAAAATCCACCGGGAACGACAGGCGTAGGCTAAGGGTACGAACAACAGCCATGAGATCAAAGGCATATGTCGGACTGCTAATCTCGCCCAATTCCAGTCAGCCGCCGAGGAGTACCATAAATCATTGACTCCAGACCAATAACCAATCTGCACAAGGATAATAGCCATAATCCCTAGAGAATTCAGGGAGAGACTATAAGCCATGATCGAAACACCAAATCCCCAGGCGAGGAATAATTGTGTAGTCGAACCACTGATATTAAAAATCTGCGCTGTCAGCATGATGTTCACGCCGAGGATAAAAGCCGCTAAGATGAGCAGTGCTTCTCCTAAATAGCGGTTGCTGCGTTGTGGTTTTTTCCCTTCTTTTTTGGCGACTTTGGGTTCTTGCCAAGTGTAAAAACCTATAATGCTAACCGAGCAGAACAAACTCATCATCATGATAAATTTGACTTCTCTTGCCCAAGCGAACCAGTTGGCAGCTATGAAGGTAGTCATGCCTAAGACTAACAGGACACCACCGATCGCAACGGCAATCATCATAAAGCGATCGCGTGCAGCTGCTTCTATACTTTTAAATTGATGGCGATCGGCAATTTGTTGATATTGGGAAGCACTAATGATGCCTTCATCACGCCATATTTCTGCTTCCCGCCGCAGTCTCTTCTGGAAATTATCGAACATCGTGACCCTCTCTAGTGCGTTTCGGCAGGTTGGCAATCATCTAGGATTTACGCAAAGAGAAGTCTTAAAGGGATTGGAGATTAGGAACTGGGGATTGGGCATAAAAAGTCAAAAGATTTTTTCATCTTCTACCTTTTGACTTCCTTCTCCTCAGTCCCCAGTTTCTTTGATCAATGGTGGTCATTATATTCTAGAGTATGAAGCCAACCTACTCACAAGCATTGTTCTTCTGTAACAGTTTTACTAATGGAAAAGCCATCAAATTTATTATTGAAAGTTGCACGTCGTTTGTTTGAAAACCTTGATAATCAAGAAAAATTTATTGAAGCGTTAATTGCTCCTCAGTCTTTTCATCCCTGTATTCTTTGGTGTCAAAATCAGCCAGATAACTTACCATTTTCAGTAGAATCATCATTGAATTGGCAACCACAATTTATCACTCGTTTACAATTAGGAGAGAAACCAGGTCAACATCCTTTACATCATCAAGGATATTTTTATTGTTTAGACTTTTCCTCTGTATTTGCAGCTTCTGTTTTATTAGCAATCCCTCAGCGAGTGCAATTAATTTTTGATATGTGTGCTGCACCAGGTGGTAAAAGCATATTTGCTTATCAAGCTTTGCAACCAAATTTAATTATTTGTAATGAAGTAATTGGCAAACGTTTAGGAATGTTGATATCTAATTTAAAGCGTTGCCATATTAGTCCTAGTGTTGTAGTTAATCGAGATTCTAGTATCTTTGCAGAAAGTATTCCCTCAACTTGTGATTTAGTATTAGTTGATGCTCCTTGTACTGGACAATCTCTCTTAGCCAAAGGTGAAAAAGCCCCAGGATGCTTTCATCCTACGGCTATTAATAAAAGTGCTAATCGTCAAAAAAGAATCATCGCTAACTCTGCACAAATAGTTGCACCGCAAGGTTATCTAGCTTATATGACTTGTACCTATTCTCCAGAAGAAAATGAGCAGGTTTGTGATTGGTTTTTATCCCGTTTCCCACAGTTTCAGCCAGTAAAAATTAGCCATTTACAAGATTATCAATCACATTTAACTAGCATTCCCTGCTACCGTCTATTTCCTCAAGATAGGTTAGGTGCTGGTGCATTTACTGTACTGTTTCAGAACACTAATGTAGGAGAACGTCAAGCATTAGATATGGAAATTTTAAATGATTTAGGTATTATTTTTCAAGAAAAAGGGGCGTAAGAGTGTAGCGAAGAGAGCGATTTATTGAAATTTAGTCAGAAATTTGGCAATATTTTTTAACCTAAACAATTAGATACCCAATTTCTTCAAGAAGTCAGATATCTAAGAATCCATCCTTTAGACAGACTAGGAAATTAGTATCACACTTCATTAGCCAGAGGAGAGTTAACTTATGACTTTCCTAGCATGGCTGTATAACTTTCAAGGCTTTGTGATGTAAAGCTTTATTTTCCCTATTGCTGTTAGTAGCAATAGTAAAACATTGGGATTAAAATTATGACAATGACAGGATTAGATGTTTTTGATACAACTGTGCAGAATACTATCCCTTGGGTGAATGAATTATGCAATAAGTTGGGATGGGATAATAAACATAAAGTATTCCAAGGATTACGGGCAACCTTGCACGCATTGCGCGATCGCCTGACAATAGAAGAAGCTGCACATTTAGGCGCGCAGTTACCCATCCTACTAGGGGGATTTTACTACGAAAACTGGCGACCTGGAGCAACTCCCGTTAAAGATAGAACCAAGGAAGCGTTTTTACAACATATCCGTGATTATTTCCGCACCTCTGACCCTGATATTGATGCGGAAATGGTTGTGCGTGCTGTATTTAAACTCCTGGCTGAGAGAGTGACCAGAGGCGAAATTACAGACGTAATCAATATGATGCCGCCATCATTGCGAGAACTCTGGCCGGAAGAAGTGCGTGTTTGATTTAGGCATGGGACATAAAAAAGGCAAAAAATCAATCTTTTGCCTTTTATCCTTTTACCCGATCATCTAAGTAAAACTACTGGGGTGAGAGTATAAAGCAAATTATTAAAATGTACTGGAAATGCGACTGGGACTTATATGTCATACCTGCCTTTTCAGTGCCATAATTTAAAAGATCAAGTTGACTCTATATTGCAACTTTTACAGCAAGAAGTATCTTTGCGATCGCAAGATATTACACCTGTACAAACTTCTTTAGGAAAAGCTATTTCTCCCAGGTTTGAAATTGTATTTGCGGGTGCTTTTAGTGCAGGTAAATCAATGTTGATTAATGCACTTTTAGAACGAGAGTTGCTATACAGTGCAGAAGGACATGCTACAGGTACAGAGTGTAAAATTGAGTACGCTGAATTAGGTCAAGAACGAGTCGTTTTAACCTTTTTAAGTGAAGCAGAAGTCAGAGAACAAGGGGCTTTGCTATGTCTACAATTAGGATTTAAAACAGATGCAAATTTGAATCAAGCTGAAGTTGTCAGTTTATTATATCAAGGATGCGAAGCGATTATTCAGCAAGAGGGTGGGGAAAGTAGATCAGAACGTGCTAAACAAGCCAAAGCATTAATTTTATTATTGCAAGGATATGAGGCTAACAACAAACATATTCATCCAACTATTAATGCTACCTATTCAATGGAGCAATTTAACTTTTCTAATTTGCAAGAAGCAGCTGGATATGCGCGGCGCGGTAGTAATAGTGCAGTTTTAAAGCAGATTGAATATTATTGCAACCATCCTCTATTACAAGATGGAAACGTCATAATCGATACCCCTGGGATTGACGCACCAGTAGAGAAAGATGCCAGGTTAACTTACGCCAAAATTCAACATTCTGATACATCGGCCGTGGTGTGTGTGCTGAAACCTGCGTCGGCTGGTGATATGACGAAGGAAGAAACGGAACTTTTGGAGAAAATGCGGCAAAATGGGGGAATACGCGATCGCGTTTTTTATGTTTTCAACCGCATCGATGAAACTTGGTACAATGCCCAACTAAGGCGAAGACTAGATGATTTAATTAACTCACAGTTTCGTGATACCAGTCGAGTGTATAAAACTAGTGGCTTACTAGGATTTTACGGCAGTCAAATTAAACAGACAACTCAACAAGATAGATTTGGTTTGGACTCTATTTTTGCCGATAGTGTTAAAGGGGTAAATGGTGGAGAAGAAACACCACAGTTCGTTTACGCCTTTAATAACTATTGTGTCAATTCTGGTAAACTTGCTTCTACTAATTTTCGGATTTCTCTCAATGGGTTTGAATCACCAAATACAAACTATGTCAGAATTTTAACTGAACAAGGAACACCTTTAATTAATCAGCTAATTCAAGATAGTGGGATTGAAGAATTCCGTACCGCTATTACTCGCTATCTTACGGAAGAAAAGCGTCCCCAGCTTTTTAAAACTCTGGCTAACGACTTAGAAGACGTTTGTATTAAGCTGAAAAAATACTATCAATCATTGTATCGAGACTTAGATAGTCAACCGCGTGAAATTGAGACAATGAAAAGACATGAATTACAACGTCTCAATCAACAATTACAACAAGTAGGTAGAGATTTCAGTCAGCATATTACAGAAGAAGTCAACCAGGTAATTAATAACTCCTGTGATGGGTTTGAAGCAGATTTCAAACAATTACAATCTCGGATGATTCGCCGTTTAGATGAGTTATTAGATACCTTTTCTGTGGCTGATGCTTATCGCCGTGCCACTCTCAGTCATCCGCGTAATGCTACCGCACCATTACTAGCAATTTTAGTTGAGGCTTTCTATTATCTAGCTAATCAATTGGAAGATATTTTAGTAGAATCTTCTCAGCAAGTAATTGCCAATCTTTTTCAAAGATTAATGGAAAGGGTGCGTAAATCGGAATATTATCGTCAATTGTATCGCTTATTGGGTAATGATGCTGGAATTGAACAAGAGTTAAAAGCCTTAGAAAAAGCTGTATGTCAATCTTTAATAGATGCAGCTAGTGTAGAGTGCGATCGCTATGTCAGAGAAAGTCATTTCTTTTATGATGAAGGTACTTTTTCTATTTATCAATTCCGCCAAACTTTGTTGCAAACTTCTCAAAGTTATGACTGCGAAAGCATGGTAGAAGCTGAACCTGCAATTCGACAATTATTAAAGTTAGATTTTGAACCAAAGGTGTCACAAACTATCCGCAGAACCTTCCGCCAAACTATTAACCAAATCCTCAAGACTCAATTATTACCAATGGGTGAAAGTCAAGCTGAAGAGATTTTACAGCAATATCCTCAAGCCCGAATTTACTTAGAACAAACTTTGGCACAGGAAGCTGAAGAAAAGATTGCCAATAATCGGCGTTTACTAAGTTCTGTAGAACAAAAAATTGAGGCTTATAATTTGGCGGTGACTAATATTAATAGTTGTTTGCAATCTATGCAGTTATATAACCATCTGTTACCTACAATTAGCACTGCTGAATCAGAAGTTGTGGAAAATATATCTGCTAGTAATGGTGTTTTAATTTCAGATGGTTTATCAGAAAGTATAACGCATATTTAGCTACCAGAAGTTAAATACCCAACTTGTTTAAGAAGTTGGGTATTTAGGTATAGCACAATATATTTTAAAATTTGAGGTTGATATGAGTAATGAATTTATACAAATAGAATGTAATGATGATATTTTAGATTTTGGTGATAATAATTATAAAATTAATAAGATAAAGCAGAATCACCATTAGATGATCTTCGCTGCATGATTAATGAAGGATAATCATGAACAAAACACCTCGGATTCACATACCGTTAGCCGTTAGACAATATGTATTCCAGCGAGATAAATATCAATGCCAAAGTTGCGGGAAAACAGGCTTAGAAACTGACTTATCTATCGACCATATTATCCCTTTAGCGCGTGGTGGTCAAAATGATATCAGCAACTTGCATACTCTTTGCTGCACCTGCAATCAGCGTAAAAGTGATAAAACCGACCACCGCTTCCGACAACATTTTAAAATTTAAGCTAGCATGGTTTTTGAATTAACTGTCAAGCTTAGACTTTATGCCTCAAAAACATCACAGCTATTCCCGAAAAATCAGTCAATTCAAACCCAAATTAACACACTTTTTTGTAGCAATAGTTACTTTAATAGTAGCTTTTCCTTGGTTATACGAAATTAAAACCAAAGCGGGAATCAATATATCTAAAAGCCGTCATGCTGGTACGTTTATGGAACAACATACAGGTGGACTTTTTCGCTGTGAATGGCTTTACCCTTATAAATGCGATCGCCCCACTCCAAATTAGTTCATAATCCTATAGGTGATAGTAAGAACTTTAGTGCTTAGAGTATCAGGACTAAATTCCTTACTACGAACTTACCCTTTTATGAATTTTTAAAAGAGGTAGAGGGAATAAAGGGTTTAGTGCCATCCTCCGAATTTCCACTAAAAGTGTAGCGTTGTTCGGGAACTGGATAACCAGCCTGACCAAAGGTTTCTCGGATGACTTTATTCGTGTCAAAATAAACCTGCCAATAATGTTCATTACTACAATAGGGACGCACAGCTAATACTGTCCCTGCTAAATTGAAATCCAAAATTTCCACATCAGGTGCAGGATTATTCAACACATGAGGAATTTGACTAATTCTCTGTTTTAATAGCTGTATTGCCTCGTTATGGTCAACGCTGTGATGTAGTTGTGCTTTGAGGTCAACACGCCGATAGGGATTAGCTGAAAAATTCTCAATATTGTCTGAAAAGATTTTATTATTGGCAACAATTGTTCTCACATTATCAGATGTATTAATAGTAGTAGTAAATAGTCCTATCTCTTCTACTTTTCCTGTTACTCCTGCTGCTGATATCAGCTCACCAGTCTTAAATGGACGAAAAATCATTAAAAAAGCACCAGCTGCAAAGTTTGCTAATAATCCACTCCAAGCAGCACCAATGGCGATACCTAGTGCAGCTAATAATGCAGCAAAAGAAGTAGTTTCTACCCCAAAAAAGCCGAGAATTGCCACAATTAGAATAATTCTCAGGGTGACTGAAACTATATTGAGCAGATAATTAATTAATGTCGGTTCAATATGTTGAGTGCGGAAGGCACGGCGCAGTAATTTTAAGCCAAAATCAATCAGATTCTGACCAATAAACCAGATAACGATCGCGCCTAATAATTTCAATCCAAATTGTGTTAACAATCCAATCGCAACTGGGATAATTTGATTGAAATTCATAAATTTTTCTCGATTTTCAAAAAGACAAAAAATCCAACCAAAAAATACTAATGTTCACTGGATTTATGGCTACTTGTCATAATGGTGTGAAGAAGTGTATAACCCCACCTCACTCTCAAGATAGATTGTGGAGTTTCTGTCTTTTGGAAGAGATTGAGCAATAATTTTTCCTGAAGCTAATAACCAGCCATAGAATAGGAAAAGTAGGTAAAGTATTTACCTTACCTACTTTGCACTTACTTGTTCTGTTGTTAAGTCAATATGTTGCACATTAAAGCGTGATTTTTACTGTGTAACAAAATCACCTAACGATGAGGCTGGAACAGCGTTTGCTCCATTTCCTGAATGACCAGTGACAAGATAACGTTGTTCAGGAACTGGATAACCAGCTTCACCAAAACTTTCTCGAATAGTTTTATTGGTGTCAAAATAAACTTGCCAATAGTGGTCATTATTGCAATAAGGACGCACTGCTAATACTGTTCCTGCTAAATTGAAGTCGAGAATTTCTACATCAGGTGCAGGATTATCTAGCACATTGGGAATTTGGCTAATTTTTGCTTTTAATAGTGCGATCGCTTCATTATGATCGACAGTGTGGTGCAGTTGGGCTACAAGGTCAACTCGACGGTAAGGATTGGCAGAAAAATTCTGGATATTGTCAGAAAAGATTTTGTTATTAGCAACAATTGTTAAGACGTTATCAGGTGTAGTGATGCTGGTGGTGAATAGTCCAATCTCTGTAACTGTTCCAGTCACACCTCCGGCTGAAATAAAATCACCCACATTAAACGGACGAAAAACGATTAAAAAAGCACCAGCTGCAAAGTTTGCTAACAGTCCACCCCAAGCAGCACCAATGGCTACACCAGCAGCAGCTAGTAAAGCCGCGAAAGAAGTGGTTTCAATGCCAAAAAAGCCGAGAACTGCCACAACCAGGACAATTCTCAAAGTTACGCCGATGATATTGAGCAAATAACTAATCAGCGTCGGCTCAATATTTTGACTGCGGAAAGCGCGGCGCAGTAGCTTGACTGCAAAGTCAATCAGTTTTTGAGCAATCAGCCAGAGTGCGATCGCACCTATCACTTTCAAGCCAAACTGCGTTAACAGTTGCAGCGCAACTTGTCCAATCTGCTGGAAGTTCATAAATTGTTCTTATTTTAGATGTTTATCAAAGAACATACTAGAATTTCCTCTAAAAATGCGTAAGAATAGTTTTTTTTAATCTTTGAGTAAGATTGATTAACCAGTTATTAAGCGTATAGTTCCGAATTCACCCACATACAAGCAATTAGAAATTAAGAATTAGAAATTCGGTATGATATTTAATCTGCAAGCATTTACCGAATAGAAACTAGCTATGACTCAGAACTACCGTATTACCCTACTCCCCGGTGATGGCATTGGCCCCGAAATTATGGCTGTGGCGGTAGATGTGCTGACAGTCATAGGCCAGCAATTTGATATTCAGTTCGATTTTCAAGAAGCTTTAATTGGCGGTGCAGCTATCGATGCCACAGGTGAACCCCTGCCAGCTGCTACCCTCGAAACTTGTCGCAGCAGTGATGCTGTTTTACTCGCTGCTATCGGTGGTTATAAGTGGGATACGCTCCCATCTCACCAACGTCCAGAAGCAGGTTTATTAGGACTCCGCGCAGGCTTAGAACTGTTTGCCAACTTACGTCCAGCCCAAATTTTACCCCAACTCATCGATGCCTCCACATTGAAACGGGAAGTAGTGGAAGGTGTAGATATTATGGTGGTACGTGAACTCACTGGGGGAATTTACTTCGGTAAACCCAAAGGAATTTTCACCACTGAAACAGGTGAGAAACGCGGTGTTAATACAATGGTGTATACCGAATCCGAAATTGATCGGATTGGTCGAGTTGCATTTGAAACAGCACGGAAACGTCGGGGTAAACTTTGTTCAGTAGATAAAGCCAACGTATTAGAAGTATCGCAGTTGTGGCGCGATCGCATCATCAAATTGTCCCAGGAATACCCAGATGTGGAACTATCACATTTATATGTAGATAACGCAGCTATGCAGTTAGTGCGCGCTCCCAAACAGTTTGATACCATCGTCACAGGCAATTTATTTGGCGATATCCTCTCCGATGCAGCCGCTATGCTCACAGGAAGTATAGGTATGCTACCCTCTGCAAGCTTAGGTGCTTCCGGCCCCGGAGTTTTTGAACCAGTCCACGGTTCTGCACCCGACATAGCAGGACAAGACAAAGCCAACCCTTTAGCCCAAGTTTTAAGCGCAGCAATGATGTTGCGCTACGGCTTAGACCAACCCCAAGCCGCTGACAGAATCGAAAAAGCTGTGCTGCAAGTTTTAGAACAAGGCGATCGCACAGGCGATATTATGTCACCAGGAATGAATCTCTTAGGTTGTCGTGCAATGGGTGATTCATTGATTAAGGCAATTAGTTAATAATCAATGGGCATTGGGCATGGGATTTTTCCTGCCTAAACCCCTATACCCTTACATCCCTGCCTTTCTCAAGAATTTTCTGGTTTAATCCGCCAAATTGGCAACTGTTATCAAAAGTTTCAGCTAAACTAGAAGCAAATCTAGCAACTACGCAGCAATATAGTGTACGCTTTACGACAAGAACAGGGAAAAGCTCAATTTACTGCCCCCAGAAGCCAGTCTCCTTTGATTGATCCTGCCGTAATCAGAGCTGCGGGGCAAATTTATTACACCCATTGTGAAGTACATCCTGAAATCGCTGGTCAACCTTCAGGGGTAGCCATCAATCGGGTAACTCATCGCGGTAAAGTGATTTTTACTAATCAACCAGTTCTTTTACCTCAAGAGTGTTTCGTACCCTTGAGCCAAATTGAGTCTCATATGTATTAGTTATTAGTCAAGAGTCAATAGTCCATAGTCAACAGTCAAGAGTAAAAACTAATTTACCCTCGACAAAGGGCAAAAGATAAACGACAAATGACTCAGGACTTGTGACAAATAACTATATGGATACTTTGATAGTAGCCCTGGCGAGTATTATTGTTTTCGCCTTGGGTGCATCTATTGGTAGCTTTATCAATGTTGTAGTTTATCGATTACCTGCGGGATTATCAATTCTCTGGCCGCCTTCCCGTTGTCCCCATTGCTTAAACCAGCTCAAAGCTTATGATAATGTGCCGGTGCTGGGTTGGTTGTGGTTAAAAGGCCGATGTCGTTATTGTAAAAGTAAAATTTCCCTCCGTTATCCAGTGGTAGAAGCGGTGACAGGGATAATTTTTCTCCTCATCTTCTTTTTATTTAACGTCTCAATTCTGACAATAGGGTATTGGACTTTTTGTAGTTGGTTATTGGCCTTATCACTGATTGATTTAGACACGATGACTTTACCCAATCCCCTCACTAAATCGGGGTTGGTGTTGGGAATTATCTTTCAGGTGCTAGTGGGATATATTAGCGAAGCCAGTGTTGCGAGCGTAGTCAAACACCTAATGATGGGGATAGTAGGGGCTGTATTAGGTCTATGGTTGTTTGATGCGATCGCTATACTCGGTATTTTCCTGCAAAAAGAAGCGATGGGCGCAGGAGATGCCAAACTAGCTGCGATGATGGGTGCATGGCTAGGTTGGAAACATTTACTCTTAGCAGGATTTATCGCCTGTACTCTAGGGGCTTTGGTAGGTATCGGCGCAATTCTCCTATCAAAACGCAAATGGGGACAAAAAATCCCCTTCGGGCCTTTTTTAGCCTCCGGCGCATTCTTCACCCTATTCGGCGGCGAGGTAATTTTATCTGCTTACCTAAGATTATTTTTTTAGGAATTTGGCCAAAGATACGATTATACTCTTGCGATAAGACGCTCGTAAGAGCGGCTATCCGTCCGTACAAAAGTCAACAATCATCAACTAAATTTTTTACGACTGTAACGTTCATTACCCCATTTACGCTTGACATTTTGGTAATATCAGCTTGTGACTAGTATCACCCTCTAATTGAAAAGTACCTGTTGGTCAATGCTGAATGCTCATCAACTGGCAATACGAATTGCAATCTTGGGGGCAATACTTCAAGCTGGGGGTTGAGGAAAGGCATCGTTTTGGGGGGTTGGTATGATAACGTCTTTAGTTTTGCCAATACATTTACAACATCAGATGCAACACAGACTTGTATTGGCATCAGTATTTTCGTTAAGCTGGCAACCAAAGATGCAAATTTAGGTCTGAATTGCTTAGAAGCGTAATTTGGCGATGTAGTCAACAGTTACAGCCTAATAATCGATAGTCAATAAAATTACTCAGGACTCATGAGCATTAGTTGTTGTTAACTGCTTGACCTATTTTCGACCTCGTACCCACTTGAAATAAGATAAAAATGGCAAACAACGAAGAATCACGCGGTTTAAAGTCACTATTTGATTGGTTTGCTAATCGCCGTAAATCAGGAGCAACCAACCCCGAACGCCAAGAACGTGAAATAGCTGATGGACTTTGGCATAAATGCTCTAAGTGTGGTGTGTTGACCTATACGAAAGACCTTTTAGCTAATCAAATGGTCTGTGTTGAGTGCGGACATCATAATCGGGTAGATAGCGATGAACGTATTCGTCAATTGATAGATCAAAACACCTGGAGACCGATAGATGAAAATCTCCGGCCCACAGATCCTCTGCAATTCCGCGATCGCAAACCCTATAGCGATCGCCTGCGGGAAATGGAAGACAAACTAGGTCTTCTCGACGCAGTAAAAACCGGTTTGGGGCAAATCAACGGTTCACCCGTCGGACTAGCAGTGATGGATTTCCGCTTCATGGGCGGTAGTATGGGTTCTGTTGTGGGCGAAAAAATTACCCGCCTCATTGAACAAGCTACCCAACGACGTTACCCAGTAGTCATTGTTTGCACCTCTGGGGGAGCAAGAATGCAAGAAGGTATGCTCTCTCTAATGCAGATGGCGAAAATTTCTGCCGCCCTAGAACGTCACCGCGATGCCAGATTACTCTACATTCCTGTATTAACCAATCCCACCACAGGCGGCGTAACAGCTAGTTTTGCCATGTTGGGAGATATTATTTTGGCAGAACCTAAAGCCACCATCGGTTTCGCCGGTCGCCGTGTGATTGAGCAAACCCTCAGAGAAAAGCTACCAGAAGATTTCCAAACAGCTGAAGACTTGCTCAAGCATGGCTTTGTCGATGAAATCGTACCTCGCACCCAATTAAAGAACACTTTAGCCAAACTCATCGCTTTACATCAGCCCGTCCCTACCGCCCCCCCTATGGTGCTGTGGGAAACGATGAGTCTTAGTACCACAGCTGCTGAGTGAGGGAGCGGGGGTGGGGAGCAATTGCGGAGGTACAGGGAAGATAAGGAAGAAAAATCCCAGTCCCCAATCCCCATTGCCCCTTATCCCCAGAGGGGCCCCGAGTTCCCCAATCCCTTACTCTTTCACGAAAACTAATGGAATCAAGGCAAATAGGCGCAGCATACCAGAAAGAGCGAAAACTCCCAATAAGCCATTATGTTGAGCGAATTGGGCAATGCAGCTCCCGATAGTTGTGCCTAAAGCACCAGTAAAGCCAGCCACAGCAGATGCGATCGCAAAATAAAGTGACTGGTTTTTGAGTGGAGCAATTCCTAACTGCATATTGTTGTTACACAAGTCAATAGCTGCCCAAGTACCACCCGTTAAAATATGTAGCAGTGGCAGCCACAACCACACGGCTATGTGATTCGGACTAATCCCTAACCAAAGTAATGGTGTTAGTGCAACCAAGATACCGATAAAAATCAGAATTGGACGATTACCAATCTTGTCCGCTAACTTACCCCAAAACATAAACATCAGCAAATTAGCTCCCGCCTGCAAACTGCCATACAGCGTTACCCAACTCACATCCAGTTGCAGCGTATCCAGCATATATAAATTAAAAAAAGGCGCGCTGAGATTTACAGCCAGCATCCACAAGCCAAAATAGAGCAGAAATACCAAAAAATTAGAGTTCTCCCAGAAATTAACCGCATAATCACCAGATAAAGGTTTATTTGCTTCCCGAAGTAAAATTACAGATGTCATTTCCTCCCCTTTGCTCAACGGCAGTTGCTCCTGGGGGAGACTCCCAAGACCGCACTGCATCCCCTGCACCTCCGCACCTCTGCCTTTCTGTTTAGGATGCTCACTTACAGCATTTTGCCATTGCGGATTCACATCTACTTTGAAATACTGACATCCCAAGCTGAGAATTCCGAAGACGATACTCACCAACAGCACCACACCATAACCTTGGAGAGTACCCCCATACCAATGGGAAATCAGCAAACCCGCCAAAGGCACACACACCAAATTAGTCAGACTGGCTGCACTATTACGAATGCCAAAATATCTGCCACGTAATCGTCGGGGAACAATTATGGCCAGCCAACTCAACCAAGACGCGCTTCCCAGTCCCCCTAATAGGTGGCTGCCTAAAACAATTAATAGAGTCAATATCTCTAATTGTAAGGAATTCACCCATCCCCAACTCCAACCGATAACCCCAAACAATAAAATCAGCCACAACAACCTAGCAATGCCAACAGTCCATAGAGCATATTGAAATCTGCTGGTGCTGCGTTCAGATAAATAAGCACCCAAAGGCTGAACCAAATTTACCAGCATAGGAATTGAAGACAACATCCCAAAAACTACTGGATTAGCATCTAACTCTACCAAGAAATTACTTAGTAAAATTCCACCAGTTGCTAGGGAAAAAACGGTCGCGAAAACCGCATCCACCGTTGAGGCTTTTAAACTGGTGCGAATCGCATTTTTATCATATCTGGGGCTAGATTTGGGAGCAGGAGCGAGGTTAGTTTCAGGTTGAGGAATCTGGGGAAGTTCCAGAATCAAAGGTGACGCTGTTTCAAGCTGAACCGAATCCATAGACATTATTGATGGGAACGCACCCTGGTGTAAGTGAATTGATTGAGTTACTCAGTGTACACTCAAATACTTTGGTGATAATTCTTCGATATTTTACCTTGCATTTCTCAACAAAACTTCAGATGAGTTAAATATCAGTCCGTAGTTACAGACGATATAAGTAAGGAAGAAGAGACTTTGAATTAATGGTGATGAGAAAAAAATTGTGGCGATTTTGGGGAGTAGCGATCGCGATCGCCGTTACTATTATTAGTTGCCATAGTCTACCGAAATCCAACTACGTCACTGTCAAACTCAGCGGTTGGGGAGGTTCACCTGTTGAGCAAAAATTATTGAAACAAGTTCTGCAAAACTTTGAAGCCAAACACCCCAAAATCAAAGTCAAATATGAGGTAATTTCTGACCAATACATGGATGTCATTAAAACCCGCTTAGTTGGGGAAGCTGCACCCGATGTATTTTATCTGGATGCCCTAGAAGCTCCTTTTTTAACGAGTCAGAACGTCTTAGAACCTTTAGATAATTACATCACCCCAGAATTTGATTTAGCAGACTTTGAACCAAATTTATTAAATAGTTTTAAATATCAGAACTCTATTTACGGACTGCCTAAAGATTATTCCACCTTGGCACTGTTTTATAACAAAAAAGCCTTCGCTGGGGCTGGGTTAAACACCCCGCCACAAAACTGGGATGAACTACGTACCTACTCCAAACAATTAACAGGCAAACTCAACAGATACGGCTTTGGTGAAATGCCAGAATTAGCACGTCAGGCTTATAGAATTAAAGCCTTTGGGGGACAAGTCATTAACTCCAATGATTATGCTGCATTTGCCAGCCAGCAAGCTTTACAGGGACTACAGTTAGTCATCGATCAGTATCGCCAAGACCGTTCCTCAGCACAAAAATCTGATGTAGGGACAAACTCTGGGAGTGAAATGTTTGGTCAAGGTAAAGTAGCAATGGTCATTGAAGGTAACTGGACAATTCCTTACCTGCAAGAAACCTTTCCCAAATTGGAGTTTGCTACCGCACAAGTACCAAGTATTAATGACAAAAAAGGCACGATGGTTTTTACTGTCGCCTACGTGATGAATAAGCAGTCCAAACATAAAGCCGCAGCTTGGGAGTTAATTTCTTATCTCACAGGGAAAGAGGGAATGCAGAAATGGACAGGAACAGGCTTTGCTTTGCCCACACGGAAATCGGTTGCCCAGAAGTTGGGATATGACAAAGATGTGCTGCGATCGCCTTTTGTCTCTGGTGTTAATTATGCTACGCCCTGGCAAGTTGGTAAACATCCAGCCGCTATTATCAACAATTTTGATAACCAGTTTATCAGTGCTTTATTAGGACAGCAGCCACTAAAACAAGCAATGTTACAAGCACAAAATGAAGCTAATCAGCAGATTCAAGCAATGCAGTAGCGATACTAAAAAGCAAAATATCACATTGATTCTGTGTGGGTACAAAGCATTAAGCCTCTACCCAATTGATCTGTCACTCTATTTTTTTAAAATTGGCATAACCTCAAAATAAATTGAAATATTAATATTGCATCCCCTATTTTTAAGGAAAATAATTTATTTAAATAAAGCTCCTAAAGATATTTTTTAGGAGCTATAGGATTGTGAAACAATAATTTCTAAAATCTAACCCTACATTTTTATCGCTCCCTCTATACAAAGAGAGGGTGACATATTAATTAAGATCATTCTTAAGGAATATGTTTCATCAGAATCTATTCTTGGTATGACTAAATATAAATCATGACAGAGAGTAATTCTTGAATAAATAAAGCCAAAGTAAAATTATTAATTACTCCTTGTCACCATCGGTTTAATACGAGATAAAACGGAGATTTAACTGTGTTTCTTGCACCTAGACGTAGGAGAAGCCGCAGATGGAACATTCAAGATAGCTTCGTAGGGTATATATTCATGATGCCCGCTATTCTGATTTTAGGAGCTTTTGTATTACT
Organism: Trichormus sp. M33_DOE_039; assembly: GCA_015296085.1. Taxonomy (GTDB): domain Bacteria; phylum Cyanobacteriota; class Cyanobacteriia; order Cyanobacteriales; family Nostocaceae; genus Trichormus. The sequence continues at coordinate 217,024 of DVDT01000004.1, forward strand.
GCCAATTTTCTATGCTGTCTTTCTTTCGCTGCATAAAGTTCAACTTTTAGGTGGGATTAATTACGAATTTATTGGTCTTCGTAATTTCCAAAGATTATTCACAGATGCCAGAGTGGGAATTGCATTGAGAAATACAGCTGAATATGTCGTAATTGTTGTACCCAGTCAAACTATCTTGGCTTTAGTTTTAGCAGTAACTTTAAATTCCGGTATCCATGCTCAAAATTGGTGGCGCGTCCTTTATTTCTTGCCAACAGTCACCTCTTCAGCCGTGTTAACCCTCATCTTTATGTGGATTTATAACACTGATGGTTTATTAAATGATTTTCTCAGCTTTTTAGGATTACCTACTTACAATTGGTTGGGTGATCCGTCTGTTGCCCTCAAAGGCATCATGATCATGAATATTTGGTCAACTGCACCATTTTATATGGTGATCTATCTAGCAGCTTTGCAAGATATTCCTCAAAGACTTTACGAAGCCGCAGACATTGATGGGGCTAATTGGTGGCAGAAATTCATTTACATCACCATTCCCTTACTCAAACCAGTGACTTTTTTTGTGGTAGCGATCGGCATAATCGGTACTTTTCAATTATTTGATCAGTCTTATATCTTTTCTGGTGGGACTGGTGGGCCTAATAATGCCACCTTAACTGTAGTATTGCTGATTTATCAAACTGTTTTCCGTTATCTCCAGATGGGATATGCTGCGGCGATCGCATTTTTATTAGCAGTGGTCATTATTACCGTCACCATACTGCAACGGCAACTTTTTGGAGGTGAAAGAGGGTGAAAACTATCCCTAACTTTCCCTGGCTGAAGGGACTTTTGTACATTGTCATCATTTCCTATGCAGTTATTACTTTAATTCCATTTCTGTGGGCTTTATCTGCCTCATTTAAGCCTCTCTCTGAGATTATCAATGGAGAGCCTAATTTTTTACCGCGACATTTTACCCTGGACAACTACAAGCAAATCTTCCTACAAGAACCCCTATTTCTACGCTGGCTGTTGAATAGTGTATTGATTGCTGTCAGCGTCACAGGTTTAAACTTGCTGTTCAATTCAATGGCTGGTTACGCCTTAGCTAGACTCCGATTTGCAGGCAGAAACTTTTGGTTCTTCTTGATTTTGGCAGTGCTAGCAGTCCCCGCACAAATCACTCTGATTCCCACATTTTTGATATTAAAAGCGGTAGGTTGGCTCAATTCTTACCAAGGCATGATTGTGCCTAGTATGGTCAATGCCACTTTCATCTTTATGATGAGACAGTTTTTTGTTAACTTTCCTAAAGAACTAGAGGAAGCCGGACAACTAGATGGCTTAAATACCTTTGGCATTTTCCGTTATATTATTTTGCCTCTAGCCCAACCAGCCCTAGCAGCCCAGGCAGTTTTTGTGTTTATGGGTAGTTGGAATAATTTTTTACTCCCAGTAGTCATTTTATTCGACCCAGAAATGTTCACTCTCCCCCTAGGCTTGAACACCTTCAAAGGTCAGTACATCAGCTATTGGAACTACATCATGGCCGCCTCTATGGTCTTTACTCTACCAGCCTTATGTATTTACGCCTTTTTCAACCGCTACTTTATCCAAAGCGTCACCTTTACTGGTGGTAAGGGTTAGTCAACAATGATTCTCCTACTTTGTCCCCAGTCCCCAATCCCCAGTCCCCAATTCCCCAGTCCCCAATCCCCCAATCCAGATTTTGGGCAACAAATTGCACTCTTAACGTGATATTGGTATTACAGCGACTCAATCTCTATCTGTTAGTTAACCAAATTATGGGTTTTGCAAACCTAGCGATCGCAGAGATAACAGGAGACTACGGTGTGACTGTAGCCAAGGTTTTGTCTTTGCCAAGCTTAGAGGTTGAGGATCACTTTCTTAGCTGTGTTGAGCGTCAAAATCTTTAAGGGGAAACATGTTTAGAAGACTTATTGGCGTTGTTGTTGTTACTGTTCTACTGACTTTTCAGTTAGTCGTCGGTAGCGCAACAGCTGTGGAACTGGACAAAGCTACCAGGACAGTGAAATTAAACGATCAGGGTGATACAGTTACACTCAGTTTAAAACAAGTCAAAGAAGGTAAACGTTTATTTCAATATGCCTGCGCCCAATGTCATGTCGGCGGTGTAACCAAGACTAATCAGAACGTAGGACTTGAACCAGAAGCCCTGGCTTTAGCAACACCCAAGCGTGACAATATTGAAGGTTTGGTGGATTATATGAAAAATCCCACCACCTACGATGGGGAAGAGGAAATTTCCGAATTACACCCCAGCATCAAGAGCGCAGATATTTTCACAGAAATGCGAAATCTTACCGATAATGACTTAGAAGCGATCGCTGGTCATATCCTTCTACAGCCAAAAATTCTTGGCGATAAATGGGGTGGCGGTAAAATCTACTACTAAAATCCTGACTATTAGCTGACTAAAGACGCGATATATCGCATCTTTACATGAGTGGTGAGTTTTGAGTTCTAAGTGCTGAAAACAAGGAAATTGGCTGAGGATGAACGATTAGAGCATTGTTCTGCATGACTAATCTCTCATCCCTAATTTCTCGCTGACTCAGCACTCAGAATTCAGAACTCACAATTTTTCCATACTATAAATACTTAAAAAAATCTTCTATGACATATTGTCATATTTGGCGTTGATTTTATTTAAAATAAGAGAGGAAAAATAAAACGATATATTTAGGAGAACGCCATGAAATTAATTGCAGCAACCTGGCGAAGCTTGACTTTAGCCTTCTTAGCAGCAATTTTAGTTGTTAGCAGCTTTGCTATTTTCACACCTAGTGCTGCTGCTGAAACACACACAATTAAATTGGGTACTGATAAGGGAATGCTGGCGTTTGAACCAGCTAAGTTGACAATTAAAGCAGGCGATACCGTCGAATGGTTAAACAACAAAGTACCTCCCCACAACGTTGTTTTCGATGCGGCTCTCAACCCCGCCAAGAGTGCTGATTTAGCTAAAGGCTTGTCTCATAAATCTTTGATGATGAGTCCTGGCCAAAAAGAAACAACCGTCTTCCCCGCAGATGCTCCCGCAGGTGAATATACCTTCTACTGCGAACCTCACCGCGGTGCTGGTATGGTTGGTAAAATCATTGTTGAAGGCTAAAAACTCTTTGTTGCAGCTAGATTTTACATGACTTTCTAGCCGCACACCCTCATTAAAGGCGGTGACTAGTCCTATTCCCATTGCCAACGTTAAAGTGATTGATATTGCGCAAGAATGGACGTGTCACCGCGAATTTATGGAAAATTGATCTCTAGTTTCCACTAAAAATATCAGTAGCAGTTATAGTTCTGCTCAAAAAATAACTAGATTTAAGCAAAAAATGTAAATATATATTAAGTACTTAGCAGCAATACAATATTGACTAGCAAACAAAAATATTTGCTAGATGTTTGTCGCGAGGAAAATCTGTTGAGAATAATTTTATTAATATTATTGGCGATCGCTACACTTAAACTTACATTTCCTAGTCCAGTCCTAGCGGCAGAAATATCTTCGGGGGCAAAAATTTTCCAAAATAACTGTTCTGCTTGTCACATAGGCGGTGGAAACATTCTGGTTTCCCAAAAAACCTTGCAAAAAGAAGCACTATCAAAGTACCTCACCAACTATAACGATGACGCTATCCAAGCAATTATTCATCAAGTAGAGAATGGTAAAAATGCTATGCCTGCCTTCAAAAACAAGTTAAGTGAGCAAGAAGTTCTAGAAGTTGCTGCTTACGTCTTCCAGAAATCAGAACAAGGATGGTGAAAATTTAGTCATTAGCCATTAGTCAACAGTCATTATCTATTGCTCTTCTACGCCATAAATCCTGGGTTTCTCAAAACATGAAACGCCCTCATAGCACTCCTACTTACCCTTCCCCATGTAACCTTGGGATTGGGGAAGGATAAGACGAGAAGTGATATTTTGAGTTTTGTTATGGACTAGGGTTCTGCTTTTTCTGTCTGTTCTCACGCAAGTTTTGCAGCTGCCTTATCAGTTCTTGACTAGATTTTAATGAAGATGACAAATCATCTTTTTCTAGTGTCTGTCCAGAAGACGGTTGAACAGTTGTTCTTGGTGTAGGCTGCTCACTATTGACTTCTAATTTTGGTAAGGCGCGAGATGTCGCTTCTGGTTGAGGTGTAGGTTGAGCATTATTAGTATCTGAATTGTTACCAGAATTAGGAATAACTACAGCCGGAGCTTTTTGTTGATTTGGTTCTGCGGTATTACTGCTGTTATATTGAAAACGCAAACTAAAGGGGTAGCGGCTAATTTGTTTATCGCCTTTAGGCGCGTTTTGGGTAAAGTATGCTCTAGCTTTCTGTTGCAGTTCAGGAGATACAGACCTGTCTTGAAAGTAAATATCCAAGGCTTTACCTTCAGTATCAACCACCAAAACACCCAGAACTGTACCTTCAACACCTGGCTTATCTGTGGCAACAGTACTGCGGATCACTGCTTTTTCTTGAGAATTCGGGTATTGTTGCTGGAGTGCTTTTCTTAAATTTTCGTAGGAATTGACCAGGGAAATTTCCCCTTGTTGGGCTTGCTGTGAAGGCAAATCCGGCAGATTGGGCGTAGAGCCTTGCTGCCATTTGGGTATGCTTTGATTAGCAAGAGCTAAATCATCTCCCACTGCTGGAGTCTTAGCGATAGGAGCTACTCTATCCGCGTCATTAATAGGCTGTGTAGTTGCTTGATTAGTATTGTTATTTTCTGGAGTTGCAGCAGGCGGAGTTGCAGGCAAGTCGTTTGGTAATTTGGCTGCATTCAATTCCGGTAATTGATCTACAGGCAGAGGTTTAGAAGTTTCTGGAATGATTTCCCGATTATCAAAACTAGGAGGTGTGACAGGATTAAATTTCTTGTCAGCACTAAAACCATTATCGTTAAAGCGAAAATTTCTCCTAGCAGGACGCAAAGGTTGACTTTGTGGTAAAGCGGCTATGCGATAATTGTCGGGGATTGCAGTAATAGGTGGTAGTGATGACGGTGTGTTAAGAGGTGGTGGTAAAGGAGGTAAGACAGTCGTCTGAGCATTGAAATTAGCAGGATTATTCAGTTGCGGTTGTTGAGGAAATTGATTTTGTAATAACGGTAGTTGTGGCTGGAGCGCAACTGAATTGATACCTGGAGTTTGTGGCAAACGACTTTGGTCAGCCTGACTCAGCTCTAGGACTCCAACTGTTTTTTGCGTAGATGATTCTTTCGGTTGGTTAGAATCTACAGGCATCAGTGGCACAATCAACGCAATAGCACCGTGAATGCCAACAGAGGCTATTGCAGCTATCCCAGTGGGCTGGCTGAGGAATTCTGGTATATTTTTTAGCAGGGAGACGTAAGACATAGCTGTTAATCGTTCACTCGGCTCGGTTGCAGTTGACTAGCAAAGTAATTTTATCTTGATTGCAAGAGATGCGCCCTTGTCAAAATCATAGCGGCCTACATTGGCGCGCAAAACAGGATCTTGTCCTTTTTATTCAAGTCTTTAGTTTCTAAAGCTATAACGCCTTTTCCTAATTTCACTGGCTAATGAGCTGGTTCATGAAAATACTACTCAGAAATTGCCATCTTTAAATTAGTTGCACCTAGTTGCACTATTCCAGCTTAAACATAAGGTAGTTATCAGTGGAGGCGATCGCATCCCTCTAAGTGCATAAGTCTACTTACTCAAAGCAAAGGGTTAACCAGTAGCCGCACTTGTGAAAGCAAAATTCAGACTGTTTTGGTAAATATCGGCAAGCCGAGACATATTACCATACCTAGCACATGAGAAAATGTTGTCTGTTTGGCTATTCTTTGAGAAAGGCAGTCTCAATGAAACAAGTTTCACAGCCAAGCATGAAAGTTCGGTGTGGGCTGAGCTATATAGATACATATCTAAGTAGCACTTTCTAGACAGTCCCGATGAAGCAAGTTTCACAGTCAAACATGAAAGATGTCTTTCTCCCCCTGCTTGCTACTCCCGCTCTTTCAAGTCAGGAGTCAGCTATGTATGTATCCTGCCCTCTGCCTCCTGTATTCTTGAAGCTACGCTAACACCAGTACCCTACGGCGGGAAACGGCCCTACAAGGCTGGATTCACCGCAACGTACTGCCTCCCGAATGCCCTTTTGGAATTTTGGAATTTTTGAAATGCCATTACCTACAGTTATTGTGCCAGGATATTTAGAAAGTGCGATCGCTTACTATCCACTGGCAACATATCTCCAAAAACTGGGGTTCCCCACATTCACAGTCCCACTCAGACGGCGTGATTGGATACCTACTATTGGCGGTAAACCCATCACACCAATTTTGCGACAACTTGACCTTACCGTTAAACAGGCACTACAGGAATATAACGCTACTCAAATCAATTTGATTGGTCACTCGGCTGGTGGTTGGATTTCTCGCATTTACTTAGGAGAACAACCTTATGGTGTGAATATCTGGAATGCTCACCCGTTAGTTGCGACTCTCGTAACTCTAGGTACACCCCACATTAGCCAAGAACGCTGGACACGTAGGAATTTGGATTTTGTGAATCATAACTATCCTGGTGCTTTTTATCAAAATGTCCGTTACGTTTGCGTTGCTGGTCAAACGGTTTTCGGAGAAAGGCGACGCGGTAGTTGGTTAGCTTACAGCAGTTATCAGTTAACTTGTGGAAAAGGTAATACCTGGGGCGACGGGATCACACCCATTGCATCTGCTCACTTAGCTGGTGCAGAAAATCTGATAATTGAAGGTGTGAGACATTCTCCTAGAAGTCCCGGTATTTGGTATGGTTCGCCAGAAAAGTTACAGATTTGGGGACAGTATTTACTTTGAAAAAGTATATTTTTTACTAAAGAAATATAGATATATTTATAAAACTTAGTTATATTGTAATAAAAATACATAATTAATCCAATAACAGGAGGGGTGAACCATGCAAAGCACCCAGTTTGATAGGATTTTGCGGCGAATAGCAACGATATTATCGGTCGTGATTCTTTCCCTGTGCCTGATTTATGTCTCTACCGGAATTTTATTGTCTTTCTACTACGAACCCACAGCAGGCGGGGCTTATAACTCTTTGAGAATGATTGATACCGAAGTCGCCTATGGTTGGTTATTCCATAGAGCGCATGATATTGCAGGTAACACCATGATTGCGATCGCTCTCATGCAAATTGTGGTGATGTTCTTAGGGCGGCAATTTCGCCGGAGTTGGCTATTTGCTTGGGTCAGCTGCATTTTATTTACCCTTAGCGCGATCGGTCTCGATTGGACAGCGATGATCCTCGATTGGACTCAAGAAGGCTATTGGCGATTTAACATTGAGCTAGGCAATATCCAAGCCATTCCTGTAATTGGTACGCAATTGCGCGATATCTTAACAGGCGGTGGCGCAATTAGCAGTATTACTGTTGAACATTTATATACCCTCCACAGCTACATCATTTCCCTAGCTGCGATTACTTTAGCGGTGTTGCATTTTGCGGCTTTAATGTGGCAAGAACGGCAAATGTATGCAGAAGGGCAAACTCAACTAGCAGGTACATCACTAGCAGAAAGTTGAGGTACTTTTACCAAAGGCGTGTCTTCTAACTCTGGTAATTTTTCCAAAACTAGTGGTGTAGATTGACTAGCACCTGATAAGCGTTTTAATAAATTCGGTCTGGGGTCATGTAACAGATAGATAATGCGATCGCCTATTTCCCATTCCTGGTTAGCTGGCGTAATCTGTAGACGTTCTTCTCGTTCTACCAACAACGGTATTAATGCTCCAGTCCGAATTTTCTCTTGGATACGTTCCTGTTGGGTGACAAATTCCGCTTCATTGAGTGTAGTTGTACCTAACTTCACCCGCCCATCATTGAGATACTCATTCCAAGTTTTAATTGCCAAGTCTGAAACGAAAGCCTGATTAACTTTTGTATTAGCCGAATTATTGGCTTGGGGATCACGGGGAAAGACTGCTAAAACCCTTGGTGGATGAAATTCCTCAGATGCACGTTGAGCTAAAACAAAATTTACCTCTCCATTATTAGTCATCGCCAAGAACGTCCCCATTGACGCTAGCCCCGCTTCTTCTAACACCTCTGCATCCAGCGCACTGCTAGCAATTACCCTGATATTTTGAGCTTCAGCTTGACTCAAATATTCTGGTTCAGTATCGATGAGGACAACATTTTCCCCTCTTTCTTGAAAGAAGCGGGCAATTAAGAGACTTAACGGATTACAACCCACAATCACCGCTCCTGTAGCTTCTTGAGAGGTGATTTGCAAGCATCTAGCAATCCAGCCAGCTGTCAGTCCTTGACACACCACTGTCATGATAATTGTCAGGAAGACCAAAGCTTTAATTGCATCACCACCGTTGATGCCATGCTTAGTCAGCAAAATCGCAAATAAAGAAGCAACGGAAGCCGAGACAATCCCCCTAGGTGCAACCCAACTTAAAAATAACTTTTGTCGCCAATTAAGGTTACTATTCCAAGTACACAACAGGATATTAACGGGGCGAACAACAAACATTAATACCAAAACAGTAAATAAACTGCCCCAACCCAAAGCCAACACACTGGCAATGGATAAATCAGCCGCTAGCAGAATAAACAGAACCGAAACGCTCAAAATGGTCAATTGACCTTTGAAGCTACGCAACAGGCGTTCCTCTGGCACAGAAGAGTTAGCAAAGACAGCCCCAGCCACCACGGTAGTCATAACCCCTGATTCAGTGCGAATCATCTGCGCCAAGGTAAACAGACCCCATAACACCGCCAACACTACCAAGTTTTTCAACTCAATGGATAAGAAATTGGCGCGCTTGAAAATCAAACTCATCACATAACCGCCGACAGCACCAATCGCCGCACCAACACCCAAGCGCATGACTAACCCGACAATAGCGTTGATGGGGTCAGCGTCACCGTTGACAATCGTATCCAGCACCACAAAGGCAAGAATCGCACCGACGGGATCGATGAGTACGCCTTCACCTTCCAGTAGCGTTGCGACTTGGCGGTCTACATTGATTTGTTTGAGTAGAGGGCCGATCACCGTTGGCCCTGTCACCACGACTATAGAAGCGTAAAGAAAGGCGATATTCCAAGGGAACTCACCCAACCAGTGAGCCGCCATACTCCCACCAATCAACGTCACCAAAGTTCCCAAAGTGACGAGTAATTGCAGGCTTAAGGAAACTCTACCCAACTCTCGTAAATCGAGGTTTAGTCCACCTTCAAACAGAATAATTGCCGTTGCTAGAGCAACAATCACTTCCAGCCCTGTGCCAAGTAATTGGGGATGTAATACCCCAATGCCATCAGAACCCAGGAAAATCCCCAAGAGCAATAGCAGGACGATGCTGGGTACACGAAAATATGCAGCCAACACCTGGGCGCTAATACCGGCAACGACCGTGATCACCATCTGTAGGGTGACTTGAAAAGATGCTTCCATGCTATGGATTTTGAGCGATGTATTTCAAAATCTTTTGTAAAGAAAAATGAATATTCACTTTACAGGGTACAACATTAGTCCATAGTTCCCTCGTGAACTTCAGAGTTTTTTTCATACGTAGTCTTCCACAATACTCTATTTCTCGCTATATTGGCGACCCAATATGACAATTTACCGATAACTGACATAGCTTTTTGAGTATTAAACACCAAAAAAAATACAACTGTTGATAGATGTGAATGATCGGCTTGTTTAAAAATGTTCACTGTGTACTAGAGAAGGGTGTAGGGGTAAGACTGTATTTATAGAATTTGGTTGTGGGGTTTTCTCTGGAGTAACTTAGCTCTAAATTGCTGCGAAAAGCAGGACTAAAGTCCTGATTACGAACCTCAAAAATTTTTTTCGCCAAATCTATTGACATCCTCTGGAAAATCCGTTAATTTATAAAAGGTCTGAGGTTGATGCCCCCATCGTCTAGAGGCCTAGGACACCTCCCTTTCACGGAGGTAACGGGGATTCGAATTCCCCTGGGGGTACTAAAATAAACTAAAGAGATTGAAAAATCTCGCCTATATTTAAAAGTTAATGCCTACTGCCTATGGACAGTAGGCACTAATTTTTTAGGGATGAAGATTGGCTAGATAATTAACTCGCTGGTAAATTGCCAGCAAATTAGACCTGAGATCATTGCCTAGACGATTTTCAATGATGGACACAGGCATAGTCAATTTTGGCCAAATCTGGATGCTGTAGCAGAGATTAGTCCCTATCGATTCACTAAGGGTGTGAGGCTCTAGACACCAATAACCGGAGAAGCCTTTAAAATCCCCCTCTACCATTTGGAAGTTGATTTTTGAGGGGAAATACTCCTGTAAATCTAGAACTACACGAGCGCAAAAGTTGACATTGAGGAAACGCTGAGATCCGATTTGTTCAAGTCGAATACCGCCTTCAGGATGCTGTAGAAGACGGCTTTTGGTCAGGTTAGGAATGAAATCGGCTAAAGTTTCGTAGTCTGTCAACACCTTCCAGACTCGTTCTACTGAATGCGGAATGTGAACTGTAGCCGTAATTTGCCGTTGTCGCTCGGCGATTTTAGCGATTTGGACTTCTACTAGTGGTAAATCAGCTTGATCAGCCACTGAACTCGATTCAGGCTCTTGACGGGGATCGAGTTCAAAATCTTCTGTAGTTGTTTTTTGGTTAGTCACTTTCAGAATATGGTTTGCTGTCGTCAGAAAACTGGGGCAGAGTCAGGGTGAAGCAGATTTCGCTGAGTTGAGAATTAGGAATAGGAATGCTCTCAACGGCGATCGCTCCGTTTAAATGCTGCACTAAGGATTTCACTAAAGCGAGTCCTAAGCCAGTACCTGGTGTCCAACGACCTCCTCTACCGCGACGAAACCTATCAAAGATATAGGTCGCCTCTTCTTGGGAGATGCCACGTCCTGTGTTAGTCACTTTGATCATAACTTGATCAACTAGCTGATTAACTTGGTGACTGGCGTGCAGGTGAATAATCGTATTCCGCTCTGAGTATGTATACGCATTATTTAATAACTCTTGCAGAATTCTGTCAAAACTTTCTAGTTCAGTTTGGAGTTTTAATGGTTTTTGAGGTATGTCTAAATCAATGCTTAATCCTTTTTCTGTGAGCTTTTTACTCAAAAGCTCGCTTAATTCTTGAATTCTGGTGTTAACATTCAAGTTTTCATAGCGTGGCGGTTCTTGTTGAGTCTCTAGTTTTTGCAGAGTCAGCAAGTCATTAATTAAGTTGATTTCTTTAGAACACTCTTTTTCTAGAATCTCTAAGTATCTACCTTGACGTTCAGGTGTGATCCCTGGTAAGCGTAAATTCTTGATGGACATCATCATATTCGTCAGAGGGTAGCGCAGGCGATCGCTGATGTTGCTCATAAATTCGTCTTTGAGCTGGTTCAACTCCCGCAATTGCTCTACATATTGCCTGGTTCTTTCGTGCAGTTTGGCTTGTAGTTCCAGGCTGCTTTGGAGCTTGGCTGTGCGCTCATCTACTAAAGTCTGAACTTGTCGTAGTGTTTTTGATTGAATAATGGCGTTGCTGACTTGAGCGCAGACCATTTCTACCAAATTCAATTCTGCTAATTGCCAGTCGCGAGCTACTGCTTGCTGAAGCACTAAAAAACCGAGGATTCTACCTTGATTTTCTAATGGCATTAACAGTACAGCTGGTAGTTTTGTAATGGCAAACAACGGCGCAACCGTTGCCATATCCGGTACATCTGTGTAGTCATTGATAATGACTGGCTTTCCCCCCTCGGTGAAAGCTCGCTGACACAAGGCACATTCAGCCAAAGCAAAAGATTGATTTAAAGACTCTGTTTTATTGGGATTTTCCCGACACCATTCACCGATCACATCGGCTTTAGCTTGAGGAATTTGTTTTTTATTAGTACTTCTAAATAATGGATCTGTATATTTGAGGAGGATTAATAAACCCCGGTCTGCTTGTAAAGATTCGGCAGTAGATGCTATGGCTAGTTGGAGCATTTGATTTAACTCCAAGTTACTCCGACTTAGTATAGTTAGTTGTTTGATTAAACTTTGATGCTGATTGCTTTTTTGTAGGTATTGCTGCTGACTAGAAATTAACTGTGCTTGGGTGACTTGAGAAAAAGCGATCGCACAAGATGAGGCGATCATTTTGAGGACTTGTTTTTCCTCATCCCCCCAATCATAGGATTGAAATCGGATCAGATTCACCACACCATTATTTTGTCCTCCAAAGCGGGTAGGAATTGCTAATACCGATTTGATAGGCAATGGCAATTGTTGACACCCAATGACCAAACTATTACGAATCGTAGCAATATCCTCAATCGTGAAAGGTTCGGTAGCGCATTGCAGCACTAACTGTTCCACAGAGAATAGTTCATCCGGCTGAGGCATTCCTAGATATTCATCAGCACACCAACTAGCCGTTGTTGCTGCCGTTGAATCCTCATTTGTCACTGTAACTAAGCAGCAACAATCTACATTGGTGGCTATGCCTATCAGTTTGGCAATTTCTGGCAGCATCAATGCTGTCGATGGACTACTAGCAATGATGTGATTAATCTTTTGCACCAACTTGTGGGCTGTTTCTTCCTGATGCTGCATCAGTTTGACTGGGTATGGTGTGAGTCGCTCTGGGTCATCGGGGCGTTGTGGTGACACTAGTAAATACTTTTTCATTCCTGACATATTCTTGAATAATGACCCCATTTTTTTTGCACCCAACTTTGTGGCATATTGTTCACCGTTAGTCGTGTTGCTATACCGGATGGATGGCAAATCTTACTTCAAGATTTTCTATCATTCTGTTATAGCCCCTTTATTTTATAGATGACCAAGTTTCAGTATATTAAGCTAATTTATACATGGTCATAAAAATATGCAAAATTGTTGAGAATACTTAATCTAACTTATGTTTCAGGGATCTGATTCTACCCATTAATCACTTTTGCTTTACCATATCTTGTTGGGAACTATACTTAAACCGTGATTTCTCTGGATTTGCGACCACAACTTCATATTGCTTCACCGCATTACTACTGTTGCGACACACATCTTTAGCTAATATCGCTTTGATCAAAGCTTACTTAGACTAGTTAAATACTGATGCTGTACTGATGGTATTAAAATCAGGGAAACACTCTTATGCTTAGGTGACAGAGAAAAATACTAATCACTGACACAGCTTAAAGCTAAAAATACATACTATATAGTCTTTAATTTATTGAATTAAAAATATTTACTTGTCAAGTCATAAACATAAATTTTTTTTGCCAGCGACCCACAGGTAACTCATCACCTTGATGAATGCTGAGTTTTCTTAACAGAGCGAAACGTGAGCAGCGTCCTGAATGAAAAACTTCCAAGGTAGGGTAGAGAATGGTGAATACAGCTTAGTTGTTTTCCAAACAGCAACTAAGCTGTATTCACCCCCATACCAAACTATCCTGCTAAACTCTCGACACTGAGAGGAACCATATCGCCATTTCTCGTGAGTCCTAACAACATGGGTTGTTGGGGTTGAATGAGTTGACCTGTAAGTACACAACGTTCTTCTTGTTGCGCTGTCGCGGTTATACTAGCCCGAATATCCGCTCGTGAAAATCGCGGTTTCCACTCACCAGATTTTTGCTGTACATAATTCCAGAGAATATCTCTGATCAGGGCTTGATACCCCTGATTGCCAGCAATTTCTTTAAGTTTCTCTTTGAGTTCTCGCTCCAAGCGAATGCTAGTAACTTCCATATCGGTAGTTGGGGTGCGAGTAATAGTGTGCATGACTTTTTCTCCTTTAAAGTATGGACAGGATAGTAATACAAGTGTAGTATGTTTAAAGGAATGTTCAATAGGTGAAATTTTCTGTGAAATCCATTTACCCCATCTCTACTTTCTGGCACGCAACCAACTATCGATTTAGTTGGGAATTAGGTGCTGTGGAAGTGGAGTATTTATTTATGGGTGATGGTAGCCACAAGCAAGAGCAAATCACAGGGTCAAATTATGACTTTATATCATTCAAGATTGATGGGCTGAATGCCAGACTACAACTAGATATAAGAAGCGGGAGGTACAGACAGAGAAATGCTGTACCGACATAAGACCAAAAAACATGATGGTCAATTTTTACCCCCGCTTCACCTAAATCAGAAGCGGGGGTTTTTTATTAAGGAGTGAAGCTGTGGCGACCGCAAAGCAAGTATTAGAGAAATCTGTGGTGGTTTTTTCCGACAATTACTTACCACTGTGCTGGGTGAATATTAAGCGAGCCATTGTACTGTTAATTACTAACACGGTGGGGCGTAGCCCATCGTACCCTGGTTGAAGCAGGTATGCAGTTGTGTCTCAGACCAAAAGCACCTGTTCATCCTGGGGTAGCCTTTGAGTTCAGCAAAACTTGGCGAGAAAGTGCCACAAAATTTTGGATAGACGTGCAAGCAAACCTGGAATAGCAGGAGAGCATAAGGAATGCTGAAATTAACTTACACCGAAAGCAGTTTTTATTTGGAGTACCTTGCTTTATCTTTAGAGGAGTGGGTGAAAACGCGCGTAATTTTGGCACTACGTGTGGGTCAAGGCGTGTGTGTTGAACCTAGTACTGCTTCCTTTTTGCTACCTGCGGATTTGCCAGGAATTGAAGCACTTAAGGCAGAAACTAGATTTGCTGACAGAGAAATCATTGATGTGTCAACTAGTGATGCTGAGTATGTGGAAATTACTCTGCGGGGATATTGGTTATCAAATGGTGCTGAAAATGCGGATGGTGTGTTCGTCACCGTAATTAGCGATGCGCCTAATTCACGCACAGAACTATTTGTATACAAACTCTGGCAGGATGCACAAGCTTGTGCTTCTGTGATGAGTGAATAATGGGAATGGGGCATGGGGAATTGGATTTTTATCCTCCCGCATCCCCATCTCATCCTGCTTTCCCATTGAGGATTCCCTATTCCCAATAAATATATTTTTTTTGTGCTTCTGAAAGTTGGTCAAAATATTTGACTAAAAACTCATTAGTTAAGTGAGAAGTTGTGTAGTGTAAATATTTTTCTCTCCAAGCAGTGTAATCAAAGAAGATGGCAAATCTATCGTTATCAATTGGTGGTTTGCCACGATGAAAAATACTACTAGTGGCAGCAAAAATCACTGTGCCAGCAGACCCTGTACATGATTGATATTGGTCTGAAGATATGACACTTTGCATGGTTTTATTTGTAAGATAACCAGATTTGTAATGTAAAGATTTAGCTACTTCTGTAGTTAAAGATTGGGTAAGGTATTGGAATGGCCCAGTCCTTTCATCAACATCATTGATATAAATAATAATTTTTATAACTTGCCGATCTTCTTTATCTATGTGCCAAAGTCTTGATCCTTGTTCTAGTTGATTAGCAATGTCTCTACGAAAATATGCACCATGATATGCTACTGGTAAACGTATACAATTTTCAATGATATTTAACAATCTTTGTTCTAATCCCCACAAGAATATTTCTGGATATGTAATCATTTGTGTAGCACTAGCATGAACTACGAATCCATGTTTTTGGACATTAATATCGGCTTTAATATTTGGTAATAGTTTTTGAGCTGCTTGTAGAATTTGAGGGCTAGATATGATACCCAACTCCTCTAAAGAAGTTATTGCTACGCCTTTATTTTGGATTTCTTTAACTATATTTAAGTCAGATTTGGAAAGAATTGGTAAATACGGGGTATGCTCTTGAATAGATTTTTGATAAGCAATATCAGCATGATATTTAATTAAAGGAAAATTTTGAATACTTCTGAATAGTTTATTTTGAATTTTATGGAAAAATCTAAACATGAAAATATGTCCCGAAACTAATTGATCACAATAATTATTTACTCTGATTTTTTGAGCAATCATTCAGGAATATATGATTTTTGTAAAATTAGCGATCGCTCATCAATACTTGATCATATTTTGATCACACTAAAGCTATATCAAGATACAATAATGATATTGATGGAGAGTTTAAATATCCTGCTTTAGTTATAGATTTACAGGGAAATTGCTCAAGGTGTATACATGATTTGAATAGGTTTGTAGTCAACTTCTTTCTCCCTGATTGGCGGAGCATTCAAGTACTGACTAAAAACCTACAAAATATAAAGTTCGGTATTAAATGCCCTTGAGTGCTAAAGTGAGTCCATCCCCCATCGGTAGAAGAGAAATTGTTACCCGATGATCATCATGTAACTTTTGATTGAAGCTACGGATAGCTTGGGTATTGGGGTCTTGTATTTGCGGATCAGCAACTTTCCCTGACCATAAAACATTATCAATGGCGATCAATCCACCAGGACGAATTAATTGCAATGTCAGTTCGTAATAATTGAGGTAATTTTCTTTGTCCGCATCAATAAAAGCAAAATCAAATGTCTCGTTGTGTCCTTGTGCTAATAAGGTATCTAAAGTTTCTAAGGCAGGTGCTAATCGTAGGTCAATTTTATTCGCAACTCCTGCTGTTTGCCAATAGCGTTTGGCGATCGCTGTAAACTCTTCACTAACGTCACAAGCAATCAGCTGACCATCATCAGGTAATGACAAGGCGACAGCCAGCGAACTGTAACCAGTAAATACCCCTATTTCTAAAGTTTTTTTGGCTCTCATTAACTCCACTAGCAGTCTCATAAATTGTCCCTGTTCTGGAGAAATCTGCATGATGGCGCGGGGATGGTTAGCGGTTTCCTCACGTAATTTTTGGAGAATTTCCGGTTCTCGGACAGAATTAGACAATAAGTAAGAGTGGAGTTGTTGATCTAGTCCAATAGTTTGTGATGACATAGTAAATTAGGTAGTTTTCGGTATCTTCCGTTATACTATCGCTGACAAATCATCAAAAGTAACATGGTGCGGTTTGTTTTAACAGCAGTTTTGCTGATGCTATTGGTCGGTTGTGGCAATATTGGATTGTTACCAACTAGCGAGTTAGTGCAGAAAGCGATCGCACTCCAGCTAGAACAAACCCAACAGCAACTCAATCAGCAGTTGGATCTCAAGTTCCAAGGTTTTAAAATTCAACATCTAAAAATTCGCCAGGAACAATCCCTGACGATTGAAAATTTACCAGCTTTCCGAGTCAAGGGAGACTATGACTTAGTTTTTCAACTACCCAAGAGACAGTTGAAAAAACTGCAACAACCCTTTGAAGTGTATTTACAAATTCAACAAGAGGGTAAGACTTGGCGATTGCTGTTACCAAGTAAGGATAGTCCCAATGGTCAAACTGTTTGGCGTAGTTACCTGATTCTCTAGATAATATATGCAGCTAAAAAAAGCATCACAAAGTTTTCCGTAGAAATGCCATAGCCTGCACATGATTAAGGTGATAGTTTCACTAAAATCACGGCATATGTATATAAATTTTTTTATTAGTTCGATTGCGGGAATTGTTGCTGTAGTGCTGCTAGCTTTTGGGTTGCTGCAATGGTTTCATGTTCCATCTGGAAACTTTCTGGATTGGGTAATTGGGGGTGCAAGTTTTTGGTGGTTGTTAGTAATTGTCACTGTTCCTTGGAATATCCACTTTCAAGCCAAGCAAGTTTTAGCGGAAGCAGCACAATCAATTGACAAACAAATTCCTGTAGACGAAAAACAAGTGAATTATGTCCAGATTTTAGCCAAGCGATCGCTGTGGCTGGCTTTGGCTTTACACTTATTGTCCACCATTGGTCTTTATACTCTCGCGGCTACAGGTATTAGTGCTGTTGGGTATATCAGTTCTGGTGCGGCTTTGTTATTAACTATCTTACGTCCAGCCATTCGCGCTTATGAATATTTATACGCCAGGCTAACTATGATTAGCCAAGAATGGAAGTATCCCCGTGAAGATATTATGGAACTGCGTCAGCGTTTTGACGAACTAGAACGCAAAATTCAAGTGTTAGAAGACCAACTCAATCTAGAACAAACGTACTCATTTGCAGCAACACAACAACGCTTTGCGGATGAAACTCGCAAAGATTTAGCCAAAATTGCAGCTAATTTAGAAGAATTTCGGGCGACCAATCAGACCGAACATGACCGATTAGCAAGGGATGCACGGAATGCGATCGCGCAACTGTCCACAGATGGTCAATTTTTGGATCATGTCCGCGAAATCATTAGGTTTTTTAAGACAGCCTAATGAATACTGCGAATAGCGAGTTATATATATCACACCTGTTTCTTTACGTCTTGTACCTAAAGATAGAAAATAAAGGTTAACCAAAACTTAACTAGGTTAATCTTTAAAGGTTATTTAAGCATGAAAACCAAAAATTAAGATTTGGGCAGTTTTGGAGTTTTTAATTCTAGGGTTCACAAGCCTTACATTCTTAAACGCTCCCAAAACAGTTTCATCGCTTAATTCCTCAAGATTTAAAATAACCCGCCAATTTATTTGCAGTGCAACTGAGGTCAAATGACGCAATCTTGCAATTCGGTCAAAGAGTGGGAAGAACGTCGTGATACAGCCAATAGCTACTATAAGCAGGGGAAATTTCAAGAATATCTTGATTTAGTCAAGGAAAATTTACAGTTAGCTAGAACCATTGCAGACCGAGCCAGAGAAGGGCATACATTAAATGACATGGGTTTAGCTTATCTTGGTTGTTGTCAGCTACCACAAGCATTAGAGTCCTTTCATCAGGCTTTAGCTGTTGCAGTTGAGATTGGTAACTTGCAAGCAGAAGCAACAGCATTGAGCAATGTCGGCTCTACTTATAATCGCATGGGAAGGATTTCTCAAGCGTTGGAATATCTAGACAAAGCCACGGAAATTTTTCGGCAATTAGAAGATACTCCAGGAGAAATTTCCACGCTTAATGATGTCGCCCTAATTCATATCAGATTGGGTGAACCAAAACGGGCTTTATTGCTACAAAACCAAATTTTAGCAATGCGGCGATTTTTAGGAGACTTTTCTGGTGAGGCAACAACCCTCAATGGGATTGGATTTGCCTACAGCATTTTAGGCAATCATGAAAAAGCTCTAGAATTTTTACAAGCAGCATTGCCAATTCAAAAGGCAACTAAGAATGTTGCGGGTGAAGCGATTACCTTAAACAACATTGCCTCTATTTATATAGATATAGGACAACCCAAACAAGCATTACTGCTCTATCATCAAGTGCTTTTATCACGGCGTGATATGGGCGATCGCTCCGGCGAGGCGAACACTCTTAACAATATTGGTTATATCTACAATCATCTAGATATTCATCGCAAAGCACTAAAATTCTACAGACAAGCCGTAGAAATTTATCAGCAACAGGGTGATGTTCTCGGTGAGATTGCGACTTTGCTCAATATGGGTAGCCTTTATGCCAAAACCAAACGTAAAAGTCTAGCACGAGTGTGTTATCAAAACGCTCAACAATTAGCAGACGACATTGCAGACCCAAATATCCAAAAAAAGGTCAAGCAGTTTATCGATGCGCTTTAGCTAATAGTCATTAGTCATTGGGTATTATTCACATCCTCTTATCTCTCCAATACCCAATGCCCCATACCCAATCCCTATCTGTTAGGATTTAAAAATCCGGCTGAATAATACAGGCGTTTGAGCATGGCGTTAATTTTTGTGCCGTAGTCTAAATCAGCTGACCAGCGTCCTGAGAGTTGTTCAATAAGTGGGGCTACGCCACGGGTGACAAATCTAAATCTGGGATCTACCACTTCATTCACTAGGGGTTCAAGACTAGCGTAGGCTTTGAGATGTTGAATATGCGCCCTGACTCCAATTCTGGCACTAGGAAAAGTGGCAGCTTCAGCCCCACCACCAATAGATCCTAAGCCTGCAAAGTTATTTTGCTCAGGTTTTAAGTCTCCACCAAAACGTAAAAATCCAGTTTCTAAGCACATTTGACAAAAGGCAACGTCATAATTTACACCCTCTATAGTTCCCTCTTCTCTATAGAGTTTGGGTAAATCAGGAAACTGGGTTAAAGCATTTTCATTGTTATTTCTTAAAAATAGTTGTAGTTCCACTTCGGAAGTATTGCCATTTGACATGATTTTGTCAAATTGTCCAGGGCAAATTACCAAATTAGAGCGCAATGTCACAGTGCGAGTGTTTGCGTCCCAACCAACTGCAACATTAAAATCCCGCAACTCCACAGCTTTGACATAGACTATTTTGCGATAGGTAATCCGATTGACATTGGGGGCTTTTGACAAGTCAATCCGCAAACGATCTACTAAATCGATGGGAATATAGGCATTTCCATTGACTAAAATGCCTTGCTCGGAGTAGCTTTGCCCGTTAATGTTGATGTTGATGGGTGGATAATTAGGATCGGCGGGAGTGCCTGGGGCGGGGTCAATTACACGACTCCAAGATGCTAAACCATCAGCAATCCCTAAAGCGAAATCGCGGCGACGAGTTTGCAGCAAAGCCCGATCATCTGGATTACTGATAAAGCCTATTTGTAATAATAAAGAAGCGATCGCAATTTGCCGACAAAAGGCTAAATTCCCCAAACCACTCTCGGTATCTGGTTTTACACCCCGGTTTGGCAGTTGAGGAACGCGGCGCAACAGTCCCACTAACAACAGTTCGCCATTACTCCGACGTTCATTGTTATTAGCAATGTGAAACACACTCGCTCCCCGCACAGTCGGACTATTAGCAGCGTCAGCATGAATTTCTAAAGCTACATCACCGCGACGGACGCGAGAATTGATCCAGCTAATAGTACCCGCGGCACTCAGATCATCAGGAACAGCCAACACTTCCAAATTCCGCGATCGCAATTCGGTAACAATCAAATCACGCAGCAAAATCATTTCTCTAGCTTCTGTTGTCCCACCTGCGATCGCCCCTGGATCTATTCCTCCCGCCTCTTGGCCTCCGTGTGCTGCTGAAATAAAGATGCGCCCCATTGACCGTATTTCCTCTTAATAAAATTAAGTGTAAGCAATTCTATACAATATTCTTGATTCGGCAACAACAATATAATATCCATGAGAGAAGATTTATAGTAGGCAGGGAGCAATGCGGTCTTCTCTTCGAGACGCTCCGCGAAGGGCTTTGCGCCGAAGTTCATATCGGAGGAAACCTCCGCTCTGACTTCTCCCCAAGTAGAGCAATTGCGGAAGAGGGCATTGGAGAAAACAACTAATGACTAATGACTAATATGCAAATTCCGCGCTTACATCCAGACACAATTGAAGAAATTAAACATCGCGCTGATATTGTGGATGTTGTATCAGAATATGTGGTGCTACGGAAGCGCGGTAAAGATTTTGTAGGGTTGTGTCCTTTCCACGATGAAAAAAGTCCTAGTTTTACTGTCAGCTCCAATAAGCAGATGTATTATTGCTTTGGCTGTCAAGCTGGGGGTAATGCCATTAAGTTTTTGATGGATTTGGGTAAGCACTCTTTTGCTGAGGTGGTGCTAGATTTAGCACGGCGTTACCAAGTACCTGTGAAAACTCTTGAACCAGAGCAACGCCAAGAATTACAGCGTCAACTGTCATTGCGGGAACAGTTGTATGAGGTGTTGGCTTCAGCGGCACAGTTTTATCAACACGCTTTGCGTCAATCTCAAGGACAAGCGGCACTACAATATTTACGTAGCGATCGCCTGTTTAATGAAGCTACTATCCAGCAGTTTGGTTTGGGTTACGCGCCTCCTGCTTGGGAAACTCTCCACCGCTATTTGGTTGAAGATAAGCATTATCCGGTGCAGTTGGTGGAAAAAGCAGGTTTAATTAAACCTCGCAAGGAAGGAAGCGGGTATTATGATGTATTTCGCGATCGCTTGATGATTCCGATTCGGGATGTGCAAGGGCGGGTAATTGGTTTTGGTGGGAGAACTCTTAGTGATGAACAGCCGAAATATTTAAATTCGCCAGAAACCGAGTTATTTAATAAAGGCAAAACTTTATTCGCCTTAGATCACGCTAAAGCTGGGATTTCGCAGCTTGATCAAGCGGTGGTAGTGGAGGGATATTTTGATGCGATCGCTCTCCATGCTGCGGGAATTAATAATGCTGTCGCCTCTCTGGGTACAGCGTTGAGTTTGGAACAAGTCAGATTGATGTTACGCTATACCGATTCCAAACAATTGGTACTTAATTTTGATGCTGATAAAGCCGGAACAAATGCAGCCGAACGAGCCATTGGGGAAATCGCTGATTTAGCTTATAAGGGTGAAGTGCAACTGAAAATTCTCAATATCCCCGATGGCAAAGATGCTGATGAATATTTGCGTTCTCATAGCCGGGAAGACTATGAACAACTATTAGTAAATGCGCCTCTATGGATAGATTGGCAAATTCAGCAAATTATTAAAGACCGTAACTTGAAACAAGCTACCGATTTTCAACAAGTTACACAACAAATAGTCAAATTACTCAAAAATATAGTTAATGGTGATACGCGTAACTATTATGTTTCTCACTGTGCAGAGATTCTCAGCTTAGGTGATACCAGAATCATACCCCTGAGAGTTGAGAATCTCTTAACTCAAATTTCTTCGTCTACACTGACACATTCTCAGCCTGTTGGTATCAAGCGAACAGGAAATATCGGCAAACTTTCTCCACTCCCTACTACCGAAAGAGGCTTGCTAGAATTAGCAGAAGCTTTGTTACTGCGGATTTATTTGCATTGCACTGAACAACGTCAAGCTATTTTTACAGCTTTAGAAGAAAGAGGATTGGAATTTAGCCTATCTCACCATCGATTTTTGTGGCGAGAGATTTTAGAGATGAATGGAGAGCAAATAGATTTAATTTCGAGTTTACAAGATAGATATTTAGAATTAGCTGAAGATATCAGTTTAATTGCCCATTTGTTTTATTTAAATGAGACAAGTAAGAAAGAAATTATGCGTACTCCGCAAGTGGTGCAAGCTGCGATCGCTTGCATAGAAAGAGTGCTAAGAGAGAAGCGTTATCGCCACTTTTTGGAACTTTGGCAAGAGACAGATCCAGACACAGAACCAGAAAAATGGCAGTCTTATTATCAAGCGTTCTATACCGAAAAATTGAAGCTACAAGAATTAGATAGAGAGCGGCAATTTTCCATCACCGAACTTTTGTAATCAATTATTTTTGCTGCTGTGTTTGGTAGTTTTCAGCTACCTGTCTAACTTGCCCAATATCTAAACCTAGTTGCTCTGCTATCTGTTCTACGGTTGCACCTAAACTCAGCATGAAGGGTACAGATTCTAACTTACCTTCTAACTTACCTTCTAACTTACCCTCTAACTTACCTTCTAACTTACCCTCTTCTTTTGCTTCTTGATAGACTTTGGTCTGTTTTAAATCACTTAAGCCTAACATTTGCTCAATCTCCTCTCTGCTAGCTTTGGGAAACTTGTAGATAATTATCGTCTCTATTAATTGTAGAATTTCTCGTTGGGTAATTGTATCCGTTATTTGTTGTCTAGCGAGGACTATTAACTCTGCGGTTTTCATCGCCGCAGTAGCTTCAGGTTCAATTACTAACTTGACTGTTTCTATACCTATAGATTGTTCACCTATTGAATCTAACTCATCAAGATAGACACGTTTTACTCGTTGGGGTGTCAGCAATTCAATATATCTTGCTGTTTCTCCTATATCTACACTTTTACTCGGATAAACTATCACTCCTTGCCAATTATTCAGTAATTCGGTTTTATCCAGATATAAGAATATTTCTGTAAAGAAACGTGAATATAATTTTCTGTCTGGTTGAAATTGAACCTCAACAAAATAAATCGGTAACGATGCTTCTAGGCTAGGGATAAACACCCCATCAATCCGAAACACTAGTTGCTTAACTTCAACTGACGAAAATTGATAGGTATTTGCTGTTGTTGGTGGTTGGTCGATGAGTTCAAAGAAAATACCGGGGAAGCTTTGGAATAATTGGTAAAATATGCTGTCTGTTTTCACGGAAATTTGGGGAATAAATTTTGTATATATAGTTGGATAGTTCCAGTTTTAGGTACAAATTGTCAATAGTGAAAATTTCGGTAATTGAATTGCTACATCTAGATTTATTTCAAAACTCAAATATAAATTCCATATGACAATATAAGCGGTATTATTAGACGCGATCAATCGCGCCTATACATGAAAAATTTGGGCTTAACTTTAATGTACTGTGTTATAATACGCCTTTACAAAGTATGATTTATCTCTATAAAAATATCAGCTTTATCAAATAAAATACCTATTCCAATTGAGCCTAATAAACTTTTTAATTGGCATACATTAATACAGAATAATGACAATAGATTAAATATACTTTTGGAGGGTTTTCTATTATTTAGGAACTATTGCTTATACTGTCAAATTATAAGTATATATCTTAAGTAAGAGAAACCTAAAAATACTAGAGAATCGCAATTTTTTAATAAGAAGAGCAGAAAAATTTTTATCTCTGGGAATCGTTCGCGTAACGTTTCAGAAAAAACCCTGTTATATTGCAACTCTTCTTTCTGCCTTCTTCACCTAACTCAGCTATTACAATTACTTGCCATAACATTACATATGAAGACAACACATCATCAGTCTTACCAGAAAACTGCACTGATTACTGGTGCAGCGAGTGGTATCGGTTACGAACTAGCGTGTATTTTTGCCAATGATGGTTACAATCTTGTATTAGTAGATAGAAACCAAGTCAAACTTACAGAAATTACTACTGAATTTCAAGATAAATTTAACATTTCTGTCAAAGTTATTAGTAAGGATTTATCTCTATCAACTTCTCCGGAGGAAATCTTTACCGAGTTACAACAGGAAAGCATTAATATTGATGTACTTGTCAATAATGTAGGATTTGGCACTTATGGGTTGTTTAACGAAACAGATCTAAATGATGAACTAGAAATGCTACAAGTAAATTTAGTATGTCTGACCCACTTGACTAAGCTGTTTTTGAAAAATATGGTCAAGCAAGGTGATGGAAAAATCTTAAATGTTGCTTCATCTGCGGCTTTTCAACCAGGCCCTTTAATGGCAGTTTATTTTGCTACTAAGGCTTACGTTCTATCTTTCTCAGAAGCATTGGCTAATGAATTAGAAGGAACTGGTGTAACTGTGACAGTTATGTGTCCGGGAACAACAGAATCAGCTTTTCATGAAAGAACTGGAATGGCAGACTCAAAGCTGATTAAGAAAAAAAATATGATGGATGCTCAAACAGTCGCTAGGATTGGTTATCAAGCTTTAATGAAGGGTAAAACAATTGTTATTCCTGGTCTACTAAATAAAATACTGGCAAAAAGTGTTAGATTCATACCCAGAAATCTGGTAACTAAAATCGTGAGAAAGATGCAGGAAGATAACTAGATGTATAGTTTTCAGTTACGCAGAAGTCACTTGCTGCGACATGAACTAAGTAATTTTGTAGACATAAATTAAACTATGTTCAACTTTGTCAAAGCCTGAGAATTAAGTCTGTAGTAAGTCTATGTATTCTTTTATATACATAGACTTACTACAAAGCTTATGTACAAGATAATAATTACTTAAATAGGCTGTTTTCTGTGCGAATAAATATAATCACAATATAATGCCCAAATAGCACCAAATAAACCACTCAAAGAACCTGCGATCGCAGCTGTCAAACCCCAGCCTAAAGGCCCAGTCCAATTAGTAATTTCTTTTAAAAGAGCAGTGCTTGCTTTGCTTATTAAATAAGCTGTTCCGGTAGCACCAATTGTCACTATACCTAGCTCTGTCAATATTTGTATCAATTCTTTATTTGATAATTCTTGCTCAAAATAAATTCTCCAGATAGTCGTATACATCAGGATATCAGAAGCAGTTAACATTAATTGTTTGGGAATTTCTCCTCCTGGTATTGGTGTCACTGAAGCAGTACCACTGCCAACAGCATAGCTGGTAATTGCTAATACAGTTTCTACTCTTTTCCTACCTATATTATTCATTTTTTGTCTCCAATTAAATTCCAATTTAATTATTTTGACTAGAATCTAAGTTAAATACATCTTGTATTATTTATTTCTTTTTATATTATTTATCTCACAAACCCTACACTAACTAACAGTATCCAATGCAACATATTAGCTAATAATTAATAATCTCTTGTCAATCAATTCGACCTATATTGAAAAATAATGTCAAATATTTTTACCTATTTAATTTCTTAAATCAAGAATATTTTTGACAAAAAAAGACATAATAGCTGATATAAATAAAGTCCGCTTGCGCGGACTACGGACATTGGATAAGGTTAGGTTATTACCAAGATTGCCTACTATCTTGCTAGAGGCTAACTTAATTTTTTATCAATGATTTGAATAAAGCAAGTACTCTAGATTTATTTCTAAGACATAAAATCATGAAATATGTCTATCAATAAGCATTTAAAAATCACCTGCTCTCTATGTATATTTTTCTCTCTTAACACGATTATTATATCTATATAAGAATCAATCTTTATGGATAAAGTAGTTTTAGTTACACTAAAATCAAGACATAAATAAGAAAATTATGTCTATTAAATTATGATCATTAGCAAGATAATTGACCCAAAATAAAATGGTGGTTCACGAGGATAGCCCTGGAATTTTCCAGGGTTTTATTTATATAAATAATTAATTAATGACTTATTACATAAGTGTATATATCTGCTTCAATCTGAGGATATATTTTTTAACGATTCGAGTGTCTCATCACACCAATCTATCCAAGCTTGCTCATGTTTCATACCTGCCATTAAAACTAAATTTTTCAGTTTCTCATTCTTGGTAGATGATTTTGATATCAAACACTTTGCTTTTTCGATTTCTCGATAGGTTAATAATTTTTCGACATGAATTCTGCGATGACGTTCTACGTCTGCTATCAGTACGCTAACTGATACTAAACCACCAGAAAAAAGCTTGACTAACAGGTCTTCTCTAATCATATTAGGTTCACTGGGTTTGTGCATCCACTCTACTAACTGGTGTTTCCCGGATTCTGTAATTGAGTAGATTTTCTTGTCTAGGCGACCTTCACGGGGAACAATTTCGGAAACAATCAAACCTGCGGATTCCAGTTTCCCCAGTTCTCTGTAGATTTGCTGCTGGGAAGCTTGCCAAAAATAACCAACAGACTCACTAAAGACTTTAGAGAGATCATAACCACTGTGGGGTGCATCAATTAAACAGGTCAGAATGGCTTGCGATAAACCCATAAGGAATTACTTGACAGATATTTTCTTCAGTGTACACTAGAACTTGTATACAACAAATTGAGTAAAAATGTTTTGTCATAAAAGTTGTATACAGTAAATTTAGCTGCCCCCAATCAGGCGGTGACTTTATGCAAAACCTGAATGCAGACGGAGTTAGGAATTTTAAGTATCCCAACAGATTCCTAATTATGGGTGCTGTGACTTTAGCTGTGGCTAGTGGTGCAAGTTCGTTATATTTTTTGTTCAGTGGGCGAAATTCTGGGGAAAAAACCACTCCTGTGGTGATCGATAGCCGTCCTGTAGTTAAAGCCGTGACAGCTTTAGGACGCATAGAACCCCAAGGAGAGGTGATACAAATATCGGTTTCCCAGACTGCGGGTAGTAACCGTGTAGCAGAACTATTAGTGAAACAAGGCGATCGCATCAACAAAGGACAAATCATTGCTATTCTGGATCACCGGGATATTCGGCTAGCGGCTTTAAAAGTAGCTCAACAACGGGTTAAAGTGGCACAATCACAGTTAGCACAAGTAAAAGCTGGGGCAAAACAGGGAGAAATTGCTGCCCAACAAGCGACAATATCAGAACTAGAAGCCGAACTGCGTCAAGAAGTAGCGGCCAGAGTAGCGACAGTTAAACGCCTAGAAGCCGAAGTCAGAAATGCTCAAATAGAATATCAACGTTATCAATATCTGCAAGCAACTGGTGCTGTTTCTGCTTCGATGCGAGATAGTAAAAAATTGACCTTAGAAACAGCACAAGAGAGTTTACAAGAGGCGATCGCTAACCGCACTCAAACCTCAGAAACCCTCAATGAAAGACTCAGACAAGCCCAAGCCACTCTAGAAAAGATTGCAGAGATACGTCCTACCGATGTACAAGCCGCCCAAGCAGAAGTAGAAAATGCCCAAGCCGCCGTGCAAGAAGCACAAGCTAACTTAGATTTAGCTTATGTGAGAGCGACTAAAGCTGGTCAAATCTTAAAAATTCATACTTGGGACGGGGAAGTAGTTAGCGACAGGGGGATTTTAGAAATCGGGCAAACGAATCAAATGTATGTTGTGGCAGAAGTCTATGAAACCGATATCAATCAAGTCAAAATCGGACAACGTGCAACTATCACCCAAGTCAACCTGCCTGGAAAACTAGAAGGAACAGTGGATGAAATTGGCTTGCTAATAGCCAAAAAAGACGTACTCAACACTGACCCCGCCGCCGATATCGACGCAAGAGTAGTAGAAGTCAAAATTCGCCTTACCCCAAAATCGAGTCAAAGAGTTGCAAGTTTAACTAATTCTAAAGTCAGAGTTGTGATTGGATTAGGGACTGGGGAAGAAATAAGTAATTACTAATGATGTTAAAACGCAAAATTCCGTTGGCATGGTTGCAATTATCGCGGGAAAAAGCACGGATGTTAGTGGCGATCGCTGGTATTGCTTTTGCAGATGTGTTAATGTTCTTGCAACTTGGTATTCGTGAAGCTTTATTTGATGGTGCAGTACAACTCCACAATAGTTTAGAAGGTGAGATTGTACTAGTTAGTTCTCGCTATAAAGCCTTAATTTCCCTTGATCAATTCTCACAACGAAGATTATATCAAGCGTTAGGTTTTACAGGAGTGCAATCAGTTAGTCCAATTTATTTAGATTCTGTTCCCTGGAAAAATCCTGATAATCAACAGACTTGGCAGATTTTTGCTATTGGGTTTAATCCAGAAGAAAAAGTAGTTAATTTACCTGGTGTCCAGGAGCATTTAAACTCTTTGAGAGAACCAGATACAGTGTTATTTGATCGTGGTTCGCGACAAGAATTCGGTAAGATTGTGACTCAAGTTGAAACAAATAATCAAGTCACGACAGAATTAAATAACCGCCGAATCAATGTTGTTGGTTTATTCAGATTAGGAACATCTTTTGGCATTAATGGCAATATTATCACCAGTGATGTGAACTTTCTGCGTTTGTTTGGCAATCAAAGAAGACAGAACGGATTAATCGATTTCGGACTAATCAAGTTAGAACCTGGAGCAGATTCAGCTTGGGTAATTGCTAATTTAAAGGCGAACCTACCAAACGATGTACAAGTACTTTCTAAACAAGAGTTTATAGCTAAGGAAAAAAGTTTTTGGAATACTAGCACTCCTGTAGGATTTACCTTTACTTTAGGTGCAATTATCGGCTTTATAGTTGGTGCAGTGATTGTTTATCAAATACTTTACAGTGATGTTTCTGATCATCTACCAGAATATGCAACTCTCAAAGCCATAGGGTTCAAAAACCGCTATTTACTAATGATGGTATTTCAGGAGGCTTTAATTTTAGCAGCTATCGGCTTTATGCCCGGATTTGCTATTTCTCAGGGGTTATATTTGATCACTCGCCAAGCAACATTGTTACCAATCATGATGACTATAGATAGAGCAGTATTGATATTCTTACTCACAACTTTGATGTGTTCAGTTTCTGCATCTATTGCCATGCAAAAATTACAATCTGCTGACCCTGCGGATATTTTTTAGTTTCCCAATCCCCACTCCCTAATTATGTCATCTGCGATCGCTATTTCCCATGTCAATCACTATTATGGTGAAGGTTCTCTCAAAAAGCAGATTCTTTTTGATATCAATCTAGAAATTAAGCCAGGAGAAATTGTCATCATGACTGGCCCTTCTGGTTCAGGAAAAACTACTTTGCTGACACTGATTGGTAGTTTGCGTTCTGTGCAATCAGGTAGCCTGAAAATATTAGGTAAAGAACTGTGTGGTGCAACTAAAAATGAAATGGTCGAAGTGCGCCGCCATATTGGCTATATATTTCAAGCTCATAACTTATTAGGTTTTCTCACAGCCCAACAAAATGTACAAATGCCTTTTGAAATGAATAATGCTGTTTCT
The DNA here is from genome assembly GCA_015296085.1 of Trichormus sp. M33_DOE_039. Taxonomy (GTDB): domain Bacteria; phylum Cyanobacteriota; class Cyanobacteriia; order Cyanobacteriales; family Nostocaceae; genus Trichormus. The sequence continues at coordinate 247,064 of DVDT01000004.1, forward strand.
TTTAGAGAAGCACAAACCAAAGCAGCTGCGATGTTAACAACAGTTGGGTTAGGAGAAAGACTAAATTACTATCCTGATGGACTCTCAGGTGGACAAAAACAAAGAGTTGCGATCGCACGGGCTTTAGTTCATCATCCTCAACTAGTGTTAGCCGATGAACCGACAGCTGCTTTAGATAGTAAATCAGGTAGAGATGTAGTCAATTTAATGCAGCAATTAGCTAAAGAACAAGGCTGTACAATTTTGTTAGTAACTCACGACAATCGCATTTTAGATATTGCCGATCGCATCATTCACATGGAAGATGGGTATTTAGTTAACTCTGATTAAGCTATCGTCACCTGATCAATCAAAGCGATGCGATCGCATCGCTTTTTCTCGATAGACATGATTAAAACACCTGTATTCAGTCCCTCAATTGAGACTGGACTCTCCAAACTCAACTTTTAACTACCGTGATGTCTCTGTAAATGCCATTTCCAGGCGTGAGTGACAATATCTTGAATATCTGGGTATTGCGGTTGCCAGCCTAAAATTTTTCTGGCTTTTTCCCCACTACCAATCAAACTAGGGGGATCTCCGGGGCGGCGATCGCACTCTACCACCGATAGCGTTAATCCTGTCACCCGTTCGGCGGCGGCGATGACTTCTCTGACTGAGAAACCTTGACCGTTCCCCAAATTGAACACTTCGCTATCACCACCTTTTAATAAATATTCCAATCCCAAAATGTGGGCATCGGCTAAGTCACTGACGTGAATATAGTCTCGGATACAAGTCCCATCGGGGGTCGGGTAATCTGTGCCAAAAATCGAGATGGATTGGCGTTTACCTAAAGCTGTCAGCAGTACCAAGGGGATAAGATGGGTTTCAGGGTTGTGATCTTCACCTAATAAACCTTGGGGGTGTGCGCCAGCCGCATTGAAATAACGAAAACGCACAGACTTCAAACCATAAGCCACATCAAAATCCGATAAAATGCGCTCGACCATTAATTTCGTAGCACCGTAGGGATTAATGGGATTTTGGGGATGATTTTCAGGAATCGGCACAACATCCGGTACACCATAGGTAGCACAGGTAGAAGAAAAGACAAAATTCTTAATAGATGCTGCCAGCATCGCTTCTAACAAAACCAGTGTACCCAAAACGTTATTGCGGTAATATTTAGCCGGGTCTGTGACGGATTCGCCTACATAAGCATAGGCAGAAAAGTGCATAACGGCGGCAAAATTATGACTTTGAAATAAATTATCTAACAGGGCGCGATCGCTGGTATCACCAACAACTAGTTTCACTTGTAAAACCTGTTCCACCAAGTCTCGATGACCATAAACCAAGTTATCTAGTATTACCACGTCATAACCTGCTTGTTTGAGAGCTAATACGGTATGTGAACCGATATACCCCGCTCCCCCCGTGACTAAAATGCTGGGCTTTCCAGGTGACATAGTTTTTCCTTTTGAGTCACAACTAATCAATTAATGTAGTTCACTGCATACCATATTCCTAATCTGGAAAATTATAAATATTAGACGCAGTGGCAAAAAATTGCACTAAAATCACTACGACGGTAGTCATTGGTGTGAGGGTTGGGGTATTTTAAGTCAAATTACCGTTGACGCTAAAATAAATCCACTTTAAGAAACCTCTAGGCTCACCGCAAAAGGAGATTTGAGTGTAAATCTATGTTTGAAATTTTAAGCCGGGTATTGCTGTGGTTACTGATTGGAACTATCGCATACACTGTGTTTCAGAAATTTTATCCTTCAGGAACTTTTGTTGGACGATTAGTTTTCGTCATCCTGTTGATTGTGATTGCTTTGTCATTTGTCAACCCCAATGAACCTGCTGTAGCATCTTTGTGGCGGTTGATATCATTTCCCCTCAAACCCTTGGGGGCTTCAGTATTAATGCTGTTGTTTGCGGCGCAAAGAATCAAGGCTGGTGGAATTGATAAGCCGGGAGGATATTTAGTCGGTTGGGCGTTGACAGTTTTACTGTTATCCAGTACACCAGCGATCGCTTACTTTTTAGTCAGAGCACCCCTAGCTGCCCCAGAGGCAATGATTCCTAGTTCTCAATTACTATCATCGCAACCGGACACAATTGTGGCTTTGGGAACATCAACCAACCCCACACAAGTGACAGATGCAATTAGGGATGGGATTTTACCCAATCCTCAAATCAGTCAGAAAACGTTAGCATTCAACTACTGGCAAACCCAAATTCCCCCTTACCTATTGCAGAACCCTCAACAAATCCGAGAACGAGGCTTACGTCTGGAAGATTTCGTACCCAGTGCAGAAACACTGCAACTGACAACCCAGGTCTGGGAAAGTTATCTCAATCAGGTTTACACTTTCTTGCGCGGTCGTCGGGGGTAGAGGTAATAGTTCATAAAGTCAATAGTCAATAGTCAATAGATACTATGTATACTGAGGGCTGCAACAGTAACCCTTTTCCTGAACTGAGAACTGATGATCGGGAATTGGGCATGGGGGAGGCAGTGCGTTGCGGTGAATCCAGCCCTGTAGGTGGGTTTCCCGCCGTAGGGGACTGGTGAACCCGGAGGAAGGTTTCCTCCGTTGTAGCAACTGCCGTCATTGGGCATTGTAAATATAATCTACCCTGCCCCCTGCCCCCTACCTGTCCGCAATTGCTCCACTTGGGCAAAGCCCAAGGCCGGATTGCTCTCTGCCTTCTGCCTTACTTCCATGCAAAAATCTCGACGAATTGCTAAAATCGGTGCTTATCTACGACCCCATTGGCGAGATGCCACGTTGGGTATTTTGGCTTTGTTGTCTGTTAATGCACTAGGTGTTTATATTCCTTGGTTGATTCGCGCTTGTGTTGACCAAATCGCCAATAATTTTAGCTGGCAGGAAATACTACGTTATGTCGTAGTCATTATTTTACTCAGTTCCGCTATGTGGTTAATCCGCATGGCTTCGCGGTTGTGGATATTTGGTGTCGGACGACAAGTAGAGTTTGACCTCAAACAAAAGATTTTTGAGCATTTATTGCATTTAGAGCCTGCGTATTTTGCCAATAATACGATTGGGGACTTAATTAGCAGGGCTACCAGCGATGTCGATAATGTGAGGCGGTTATTGGGTTTTGCGGTGTTAAGTTTAAGTAATACAGTGTTTGCTTATGCTTTAACACTACCGGCGATGTTAGCAATTAACGTCAATCTCACGCTAGCTGCGATCGCCATGTATCCCTTGATGTTTGTGTTTGTACATTTATTTAGCAATCGGTTACGTCAACAACAAGGCACAGTCCAGGAAAAAATCTCTGATATCAGCGAATTAATTCAAGAAGATATGAGTGGCATGGCTTTAATTAAAATCTATGCCCAAGAAGAAAACGAGCGTCGCGCTTTTGCTCAAAAAAATCAAGATTTATTGCAGGCGAATTTGGCACTGGCGAAAAGCCGCAATATTTTGTTTCCCTTGATTGGTGGTATTGCTGGGTTGAGTTCGTTGGTAATTATTTGGTTGGGGACAGGACAGATTACAACGGGAAATCTAGCGGTTGGTGATTTTTTGGCGTTGTTAATCTATGTAGAACGGTTAGTGTTCCCAACAGCATTGTTAGGTTTTACAATTACCGCTTATCAACGAGGGGAAGTCAGTATAGACCGTTTGGAAGCGATATTTACCGTCCAACCCAAGATTAAAGATAGTAGTGATGCAGTCCACTTACCCTTAGCAGAAGTCAAGGGGGAATTAACAGCAAAAAATCTCAGTTTTACTTACCCAGGCGCGACGCAATCAGCTTTAGAACGGGTCAATTTTTCAATTAATCCTGGGGAGACAGTCTCAATTGTCGGTGCAATTGGTTCGGGTAAGTCTACTTTAGCCAACGCCTTACCCCGTTTATTGGATATTGCACCGGGACAGTTATTTTTAGATGGGGTGGATATTACCAAGATAGCTTTAGCCGATTTACGTCATGCGATCGCCTATGTACCGCAAGATAGCTTTTTATTCAGCACGACTATCAAAAATAATATCCGCTACGGCAACCCCAACATTGACCAACAAAATGTCGAGTCTGTGGCTAAGTCATCACAGATTCACCCAGAAATTATGAATTTCCCTCAACAGTATGAAACCATAGTGGGGGAACGTGGTATTACTCTTTCGGGCGGTCAGCGACAGCGTACAGCTTTAGCTAGGGCAATGCTGATTAATGCACCTGTGCTAATTCTTGATGATGCTCTTTCGAGTGTAGATAATCAAACTGCTACCCAAATACTCAATCATCTATCTAGTGGTGCAAGACGGAAAACAGTAGTTTTTATCACACACCAACTCTCGGCTGCGGCTGCGGCTGACCGGATTTTTGTCATGGATAAAGGCCAAATTGTTCAAGTGGGTAATCATTTAGAACTGATGCAGCAAGAGGGCTTATATCGCAAACTGTGGAGTCAGCATCAAGTAGAAGAATTACTACGTTAGTCATTAGATAAGGTAACAGAAGACAGGGAACAGAAGAGTGAGGGAGTAATTAACAGTTATCAGTTATCAGTCAAATCCTTGGTGAAACACTACACCATATGCCGATGATTTGTATTCACTGTTTACTGATTTAACTTCCAACATCCGATTTCTACGTTCCCAATCCCCAATCCCCAATCCCCAATCCCCAATCCCCAACCCCCAATCCCCAATCCCCAATACCTCATCTTAGCGGAAAGTCTAATACTCATCGTTGCAAAATCAGTGTAGTATGCGGCCATGAGAGCGATCGCTAGGGGTTTTAGTTGTGGTTTATGCACAAATCAAAGCCAAGCTAAGTGGACTTTTCCCAAAAGAAGAAAATTTAGAAGTTGCAAAGACTGGTTCTATTCCTGGGGAAATCACTGTTGAACCACAAACTCCACTAGGGGCTGATGTGGTTTACAGGCGTTATCGCTGTTGGAATGAAAACCCTTTAACCTGTACATGGACACAAAAAACTCTAGAGACAGATCCCACAGCTAAACAATGTCTCAATTGTGGTTTCCCGGCAATTTTGCCACCAAAAACTGAGTTTCGCGGCTATCGGGGACGATACCGCATAGATAGCTTTTTGGGGGGACGGGGAATGGGACGTTTGTATCAGGGTATTCAGGTTGCGGATCAGCAGCCTGTGGTAATTAAGGAATATCTATTACCGCAACTAGCTTTTAATCTTGAGGAAACGAGAGATAGAAAACAAGCTTTTGAACGTTTGGCAGGTTTGAGTTTAGCTGATGGTCGAGTCCAGGATATCCGTTTGATTTTACCTTGGGATGCGATCGCAGATCCCACAGCAGAACGCTGCTATCTTGTGACTAGCGGTCTGCAAGATACCTATCCTACTTTGCGGACTCATCTTACTACTCATGGTGCAATGAGTGAGGCTGAGGTTTACCATATTCTCAATCAAGTTTTGCAAACATTGCAATTTCTCCACGGTCAAAAATTTAGTCTACCTTCCGGTCAAGTGCAGCAGGGAATAGCACACGGTAATCTCAGTTTAGATAGTTTGTTATTAATTGCCAACGAACAAGAATTCTTTACTCATGTCTGTGATTTAGCAGTTTGGGAAAGTTTATTTGAATTGCCTAATACTAAAAAATTGACTTCTACATTTACTCAAGATTTAAAAAATCTGGGGTATGTCGCTTTTTATTTGTTGTCTGGAAGGACTATAGACTCGAATAGTAATCAACCACTAGATCCTAAATTAGAACAGCATTGGCCGTTAGTCAGGCTTGAATTTAAGGCTTTTATTTTACGTCTTTTAGAGCTAGACAAACCCTTTATAAGTGCGGAGGAAGCTAGACAAGCACTTATCCAAATAACCCCAGTGACTCACAATCAAGTTGTAGTAATTGCAAAGGATGAAGAAGAACATAAACAGCAATTTAAACCTCTTTATTGGCTATTAGCTAGTTTATTCGGCATAGCGTTTTTAGCTGCAATAATGTGGTTACTGAGCAGAATATTTTACAAACCAGACGTTGCACCTCAAGATGTTGTGGTTTGTTGCTTAAAAGATGTTCCTGGTGTACCTCCAGGAAATTATATTTATACTGGTGAGAAGTCTGCTACTTGGAGTTATATCCTACAGCAAAGCAATTTGATTTTGCAGAATCAAACTTTTGAAGAAAAGCTCAAAGCTAGCCAACCCAAACTGCAAATTAACTATCAACCAGAAGATACCCTAGAACAAGCGATCGCTAAAGTTCAATCTGGTCAAGTTAACTTTGCTGTGACTAGCTTAGTTAATCAATTCCCATCCCAAATTAGGTACAAAGAATTTGCTTATGATGGTTTGGTAGTCTTTGTTGCCTTTAGCTACTATAAACGAGATCAGAATTTACCTAAAGCATTGCAGGGACAAATTAGTATTGAAGAATTGCAAAGTTTATATACAGGTAAAATCAAAACCTGGAATCAACTAAATTCTAAATTACCTAATTTACCTGTCAAGTTATATATACCATCTGAACAGGAAGCAGTAAATATATTTCAAGAAAGAGTGTTAAAAAATGCTAGTGCAATATCTACATTTCAAAAATTACAACAATCAAAACAAGAACAAGATACATTTGCGTCGAATTCATCTATAGCAATTACTCGTCTTTCTAGCTTAGAAATGTTAAGAAAGATTTTGCAAGATTTTGAAAAAGAAGATGTTGGCAGTATAGGTTTTGCTACACTTAGTCAAGTTTTTGGACAGTGTTCTGTATATCCTTTAGCTATAGTAGAAGGTAATCAGAAAGCAGTACAAACTTTATTTCAAAATGATACAAATCAAGCAATCAATCCTAATACAGACTTATGTGATGATAAAGGTAGCTATAGCCCTAATATTCAAGTGTTTAAAAATCGAAGCTATCCCCTCAGTTACTCAATGGTTGTAGTTTATTTAGGAGATAATAGCCGTCCTCCCATTGGGCAGAAATTTGCTGAAATGCTCAGAACTCAAGAAGTACAAAATCTCCTCGAACAAACTGGTTTAGTACCTTTACAAAAAATCGATAAATAAAATCAACATTTTTAGTAATTATAATTATGAGATATAGCAGGATATGAACAACTCAGAGAAACATCAATTAATTTTGAAATTAGCAGGTAAAGTAATACGCGATCGTGAACTATTACATATGCTAAGTGATAAGGTTTATGAATTAATGATAGATGAATTACGTCTTAAAAAAGAACGTAATACAAATTAAAATAGAGGTTAATAATGAATACAAGTAGTCGTGAATTAAACTATGTCACAGCTAATCGATTTTATGTAGAGATGGAAAGTAGTATCACTGCTTGTTTTACAGAATGTCAGGGATTAGGTGTGACAGTCAAAACGGAGAAATTCTCGGAAGGTGGTGTTAATGATCAACAAAGAGTGCTTTTAAGCCAAGCTGAATTTTCGGATGTCACACTCAAGCGTGGTATTACGAATGATTTAACTTTTTGGACTTGGATTAGTCAAATTTTGAGTAATGTTGGTTCTAATGCTAAACAACGTCGTAACGTAAATATTTTGCTATTTAACCAAGCTGGAGAAACAATGCAATGTTGGACACTCATTGGTGCTGTTCCGATTTCATGGAAAGCACCAAGCTTAAGTGCAGAATCCAACACAGTAGCTATTGAAGAATTAACCTTAACCTATGAAGGCTTGAAAGTTGATACAACTAGGTCTGGTGGTGCATCAATTTTATCAGGTCGAGATAGCGCAGGATATTTTTCTAGTAATTAAATTAGCAGTTTATGACAGATAATTTAGCAACTACTTCTGGTGATTACCCAGAGTTAGGAATTAAAAAACCATTACTTCCTCATAAACCATTGGGACAGAAGTTACTCAGCCCTAAATTTCTGTCGCCTTTGGGTGCTAAATCTTTGTTAAATTTTGATAGTTCAGTATATTTTTCTTCAGATTTTACAGATTATACTGTATCAAATAATCTACTCAATGATTCACCTTTGTTATCTGAATCTCAATCGCAGCATTTTAAACAATCAGATTTAAATTTACAGACATCATCTAATAATCATGAATCTGTAAATATTATCCATTCAAATAAACTAGACAATCACCAATCAGTTCCTAGTCCACAAGCAATTTCATCAACAACACCACAGAATTCTGCACCGCAAACCACAGTTATTCAACCGCAAATCGGCAATCACCAATCAGTTTCTAGTTCACAGGCAATTTCATCAACAACACCACAGAATTCTGCACCGCAAACCACAGTTATTCAACCGCAACTAGACAATCACCAATCAGTTCCTAGTCCACAAGCAATTTCATCAACAACACCACAGAACTCTGCATCTGA
>DVDT01000053.1 GCA_015296085.1 Trichormus sp. M33_DOE_039
AGTGTTGCCTACAGTCCCGATAGCAAATACTTAGCTTCCGCCAGTTGGGACAACACCATCAAAATTTGGGATATCAGCACAGGTAAACCTGTTCAAACTCTCCAGGGTCATACCCATGCGGTCAATAGTGTTGCCTACAGTCCCGATAGCAAATACTTAGCTTCCGCCAGTCGGGACAGCACCATCAAAATTTGGGATATCAGCACAGGAACTGTTCAAACTCTCCAGGGTCATAGCGGTTGGCTCAATAGTGTTGCCTACAGTCCCGATGGCAAATACTTAGCTTCCGCCAGTGATAAGAACACGATCAAAATTTGGGAAATCAGCACAGGTAAAGCTGTTCAAACTCTCCAGGGTCATACCCATGCGGTCAATAGTGTTGCCTACAGTCCCGATAGCAAATACTTAGCTTCCGCCAGTTGGGACAACACCATCAAAATTTGGGATATCAGCACAGGTAAACTTGTTCAAACTCTCCAGGGTCATAGCAGTCGGGTCAATAGTGTTGCCTACAGTCCCGATGGCAAATACTTAGCTTCCGCAAGTTGGGACAACACCATCAAAATTTGGGATATCAGCACAGGTAAACCTGTTCAAACTCTCCAGGGTCATAGCTATTCGGTCAATAGTGTTGCCTACAGTCCCGATGGCAAATACTTAGCTTCCGCCAGTGAGGACAACACCATCAAAATTTGGGAAATCAGCACAGGTAAAGCTGTTCAAACTCTCCAGGGTCATACCGGAGTGGCCTACAGTCCCGATGGCAAATACTTAGCTTCCGCCAGTTTGGACAAGACGGTCAAAATTTGGGATTTAGATTTCGATAATTTATTACGCAGTGGTTGCGACTTGCTCAACAATTACCTCATCGCCCATCCAGAGGTGTTAGAGGAGTTATCATCATGCCAAACACGAGCGCGGTTAGTTGCAGCAGCAACGGTGTTAGTCATCCAAGGTGAGAAGTTGGCGCGAGATAGTGATATTAAGGGCGCGCTTGCTAACTTCCGCCAGGCGCAGCAGTGGGATAAGAGTTTGCAATTTGACCCAGAGAAGAAGGCTCGGGAGTTATAGATGATGAAGAACCCCTCTCCAAACCTCTCCCCGACGCGGGGAGAGGCTTTGATTCTTGCTCCCCTTTCCTTGTAGCGAAGGGGATGGGGTTAGGTTTGAAGAAAAGTTGCACACGGCGTAATTTATCAAAAGAATAAGCTTCAAAACTGAGTGGAATTGAGGGTGGTTTTTCTCCCCTTCTTAAAAGCTTTTCACTGCTTTAACCCAAAGATATAGGGTGAGTAGAATTACTACCCACCCTACAATTCTGAAGGACTGATTGCCAATTACCAATCCTGATTACCCTATACCAAACCGCCAGCTGCTTGAAAACGAGCGCGGGCGCGTTTGAAGGCTTGGTTTGCCTGAATTTGAGCTTGGCGATCGCCTGCGGGTACTTGGCTCAATTTAGTTTGAGCTTCGTTATATGCAACACGGGCTGTTTCTAAGTCGATTTTGTCGCCACGTTCAGCACCATTCACTAGAATGGTAACTTCGTCTTCTTCGATTTCAGCAAAACCACCTAAAAGTGCGATCGCTTGCCAAGATTGGTTTTTGTTGGCGCGTACTCGCATTACGCCTGTATCAAGTGCGGTTAATAGTGGCGCGTGTCCACTCAGGATACCTAGCTGACCGGTAGTGCTGGGTAAAATCACTTCATCAGCTTCCGCATCCCACACTGTTTTATCTGGGGAAATTACACGGACAGTTAGGGTCATAAGTTCAAATTAATGGTCAACAGTCAACGGTCAACAGTCAACAGTCAAATAGCTTTGGGCTAATGACTATTGACTAATGACTAATTTTTAGCCTTTGAGTTTTTCGGCTTTGGCGATCGCTTCGTTGATGTCGCCTACCAAGTAGAACGCTTGTTCTGGCAGATCATCTAATTCACCAGACAGAATCTTCTGGAATCCTTTGATGGTGTCTTCCAACTTCACATACTTACCAGGAGAACCGGTAAATACTTCAGCTACGAAGAAGGGCTGAGACAAGAAACGCTCTACTTTTCTAGCCCGTGCTACGATGAGTCGGTCATCTTCCGACAATTCATCTAGACCCAAGATGGCAATGATGTCTTGCAATTCTTTGTAGCGTTGTAGAGTTGCTTGTACAGCACGCGCAGTGTTGTAATGTTCATCGCCAACAATGTTGGGTTGCAACATGGTGGAAGTTGAACCTAGGGGGTCAACTGCGGGATAAATACCCTTCGCTGCCAAACTCCGAGACAGCACGGTTGTACCATCCAAGTGAGCAAATGTAGTTGCAGGTGCGGGGTCTGTCAAGTCGTCCGCAGGAACGTATACAGCTTGAATCGAGGTAATAGAACCTTCGGTGGTGGAGGTAATCCGCTCTTGCAATTGACCTACATCAGTACCCAAGGTTGGCTGATATCCCACAGCAGAAGGCATCCGACCTAGCAGCGCGGATACTTCAGAACCAGCTTGAACGAACCGGAAAATGTTGTCAACAAACAACAGTACGTCTTGTTTATTCACATCCCGGAAGTATTCTGCCATTGTCAAACCAGACAAACCTACCCGCATTCTCGCTCCGGGTGGTTCGTTCATTTGACCGTACACCAGCGCAATCTTAGATTCGTTGAGGTTATCTTTGTTGATTACCCCGGATTCAATCATTTCGTTGTAGAGGTCATTCCCTTCACGGGTACGTTCTCCCACGCCAGCAAATACAGACACGCCACCGTGCTGGGTCGCAATGTTGTTGATCAATTCCATCATGATCACGGTTTTGCCCACACCTGCACCGCCGAACAGACCAATTTTACCGCCTCGACGATAGGGGGTTAGGAGGTCAACAACCTTAATCCCAGTCTCGAATACGGAAGGTTTGGTTTCTAGATCAGTGAGTTTAGGCGCGGAGCGGTGGATGGGTAAAGTTTCCTCGTTGTTGACTGGGCCTCTGTTGTCTACAGGTTCGCCAAGAACGTTGAAAATCCGTCCGAGGGTAGCTTTACCTACGGGTACGCTGATGGGCGCACCTGTATCAACAACGTCTAAACCACGCACTAAACCATCGGTAGAACTCATCGCAACGGCGCGGACTTGGTTGTCGCCCAAAAGTTGCTGTACTTCGATGGTGAGGTTGATTTCCTGTCCAGCTTCGTTAGTGCCTTTGATGGTCAAAGCGTTGTAGATTTGCGGTAATTTTCCGCCGGGAAATTTAACGTCTACAACTGGACCAATGATTTGGGTAATGTAACCGATGTTTGTTTTTTCTGCGGTGGTGACCATGCTGCGCCTAATGATTGAAGCTATATTTCAGAATGGGTCTTAGAAGACATAAGATTATGCAATGTCATCTTTCACTCTAACACCGGAGGGGGACAGAGTTCCGTTAGTAATTCCTTAAAAAGTTGTTTGGCGAATCTCTGCCCGCCAGCTTGACTGAATGACCCAATTGTTTATCATAAATTGATTCTTAAGATTTAAAACATTCAGATTATTAAACTGGCTTCTGTGGTATCAGGAAACAACAAAAACTGCCGTATTGCTAATGCTTAAACACGGCAGATGTTCAGTAAAAACTTGCTAAAGATAATTTTTAGGCTTTGTTAGCTTGCTGCTGACGCTGGGAGAGTGAACCTATACCTAAAGCACCGAAGGCTAATAAACCTAATATAGACGCTGGTTCGGGTACAGAGGTAGGAGCAGTGCTTTCTAAGATCACATCATCCAATAGTAAGCCAATGTTGTCTCCGCCAGCACCCGCGAAAGCTAAATTGGCAGTTGTGGCTGAGGTAACATTAATAGTCCGGGTAAAGGTAGTAAAACCTTGGTTGGATGCTAATGTAAATGTTTCATTAAACAAGCTACCTAGAGATACGGTCACTGAATCAGACTGACCATCCCGTCGGTTTCCAGCTAAATCAAACACAAGATTTACGACATCCCCAGCATTGAAGTTGAATGCTGTTTTAGATGCAAGTATGCCAGAATTTGCTGTTGAACCATCCAAATCAACGTAGCGTCCATTACCTGGAATCAGGTCAAAGAAGTTTGGATTACCAATTAGATCGACAGTTCCATCCGTCACATTCCAGTTGGCAAAACTATTGTAATTTAACCCTAGGGTTTCAACATCAAAATTGTCTTGGATGAGGACTGCTGCTTTGGCAGAACTAGATGTGAATAGCCCCACAGAGAGAAGCATTAGTGTCAGTCCAGCTTTTGTCAAGGTTTTTAATAATTTTGATTGAATCATCAGAGTTTGTCTTGTCAAGAATAGGGTGAACGTTGAGGATTTCTGGCAAGAATGCACACAAGATAAATTGTGTCAATAGATACGAATCAATCTTTGTTTTTAGCGATCGCACGCAAGTAATTACAAATAACTACACAGATTGACGATTAGATCGCTTTAGACACGGTTTTCCCGTATTTTCCTCATAAATCCCTCAAAATCTTAGCTACTAATCTAGTTATTTACTAGGGGGAGACTAGAAAAATTTACACAAAAATTAAATTGTTAACTGTGCTACACAGTACCTCAACGCTAGGTTTCAAGCAGACTGTACCGTTAAAAAATCGCTCGCTAATGGTGACAACACTATAAAGTTAATGTGTAGTTCTACTGTAGAGTATTACTGCCTTGCATTCCCAGAGTTCCCTGAGTACCAAGGTAATTACTGATCCGGTTTCAAATTACTCAATAATTTTTGCCAATCCAGAGATTGAACTATACTTGTTCCTTCTTTAACCTCAAAGGTTAAATTACCAGCATTCTGCTGTCGTAAAGCTTGTACACACAATTCTGCTACATCTTCACGGCTGATTTTGCCTTTGATATTATCACCTTGCTCTACAATTAACTCTTTACCGCCTGCTTCTTCAGTTAAAGCACAAGGTCTAATGATTGTGTAAGGGATTCCACTAGTTCTTAAACTATCTTCCCCCTTTAATTTCCAAGTTAAAATCCCGCCTAATTGTTCATTTAACCTCACTGCTGGGGGTTCTTCATCTAAATTAATTCCTGGTCTACCAGGACGAGTTACCCCTGCGGAACTTACAAGAATGAATTTTGGTGTATTTGTTTCACCATAAGCTTTAATTGATGCCAGATGTAAAGCAAAATTACCAGGGGAAAAATGAGGATTCAATGCTCCGTCATATTCAAATTTACTCAACATTAATTGTAATGAAGTGATATTATTTTGAGCAATTACTGGAGCGTCTTTAACTATTTTGGCTCGAAAAACAGGGACAAAATCACTGAAGGGAATGCGGATATCTATCCAAGTATTAGCGATAGTATCAAAAGAATAACTATATCCTAAGCCATCCCATTTAGTATCTGTGCGAAGGAAAAGTTTATAACGCTGTCCATCACCTTTAACACGTAACTCTACGCCTGTATGACCGGATAAATTAATAGCTGGCTCAAAATTCTTGGTTCTCACAGATGCAAATCCCCCCGAATTGGCGGTGGAAACATTACCAGTAAATACAGCCGTATGATCTAAAAACTGCATACTACTCGCACTTACACCTCCCATAACCACATCATCTAGCGCACCCCAGATATTTTTTAATTCTGGGGAGGGATTAGTGAAATCGAATATTAGTTTTTCTTTGGCTGATGATAGATATTTCTTCGCCGCTTCAACGAGATTTTTTACTCCTTGATATTCCACATTTTCTGGAGTATCGCCCACAATTTCTGGCTGGTAAAATTTCACACCTTGATAATATTTGGCTCTATCAGCTGTGTCTCCTTCTACTGGTTGTACACGTACTGCTGTACAACAAATTACAGCCTGAATATTTGCCATCACTAGAGGTGTTAAAGTTTCTGATTTAGTAATATCCCCAGCAACTAAGTCAATATCATCACCAAGAATTGACCGTGCCTGAGCCATATCTCGCACTAGTGCGCGGACTTTGTAGCCTCTTTCTAATAATCGTTTGACTACTCGTTTCCCAACACCACCTGTTGCACCTGCTACTAAGATTACGCCCACACTGTTTTCTCCATTAGGTAGATATTGATGATTCTGGGGACGACCCTTGAGTAATTTCTGTACCCAGTTCAAGCAAGGAAAGACCTCGAAGTAGGTCAAAGTTTCAATAAATCTGCCTAAGTCCCATTGAGAACGATTTTGATCAGCCACAATTGCGTTTTGGTAATTCTTTTCTTGCTACATGATAACGAAGCGATGAGTCTTGAGTTATGAATCTTGGGTTGTATCCTGATCTACTTGACTTGAGTAAAATATAGTAGCTGAATAGTTCATGAAACGTTCTATTGTGGTAGCACGTTAGGATATTGATTAGATATTACTAAATCCATAGAAATTTACTTATGAGTCAACTAGAAACAGCTCAAGCTGAGTATGAAGATTTTACTCAACAGTTTGAGAGTGTGATTATTAGTACAGTAAATGACCAGGGGATTCCTAACGCTAGTTATACTCCTTTCGTGATGGATGATGCTAAGAATATATATATATACGTAAGTGGTTTAGCGGTTCACACTCAAAATATCTCTGCCAATCCTCATGTGTGTGTTTTATTTATTGAGGATGAAACTCAGACTAATCAGATTTTTGCGCGTCGTCGGTTGAGTTTTGATTGTACAGCTACTTTGATTGAGCGAGAATGCGACACCTGGAATCAAGTTGTTGATCAATTTCAACAGCGTTTTGGTGAGATTATCGAGGTGTTACGTGGCTTGGCGGACTTTCGGATTTTCCGCCTCACTCCGAAGGAGGGTAGATTTGTGATTGGGTTTGGTGCAGCCTATCATATCAGTGGCGATCGCCTCAATCAACTCGCCCAAATTACCGGCGAAAAAGCCAAATAAAAGTCCTGAGTGTTGAGTAAAAAACTATCATGCTGCGTTTTCAACCACCTGGTTTTGGGCATAAAGTCATCAATACATCTCTTGGGAAAACAGTTTACTACACCCAAACTGCTGCACCTTGGCTAGATTCAGACACTGAAGATTTACCACCATTACTATTTCTGCATAATTTTGGTGGTGGTGCATCTGCTTACGAATGGTCAAAAGTTTACCCAGCTTTTGCGGCTACTCATCACATCCTCGCACCCGATTTAATTGGCTGGGGAGAATCAGCACATCCAGTCCGGGATTATCAAATTTCCGACTACCTGACAACCATCACCGAATTTATCACCCAAACTTGTCGCCAACCTGTAACCGTGGTGGCTTCTTCACTGACAGCGGCTTTAACTATTCGCTTGGCGATTCAGCAACCAGAGTTATTCAAAAATCTGTGTTTGGTGTGTCCTTCTGGGTTTGATGATTTCGGCCAGGGCGCAGGACGTAGACTACCACTACCAATAATTAATACACCTTTGCTAGATAATTTAATCTATGCGCTAGGGGCAGAAAATGAAGTCGCAGTGAGAAATTTCCTGGAAAATTTTCTCTTTGCTGAACCAGAACGCGTCACGCCAGAGATGGTGGAAGCTTATCTTACTTCTGCACAGCAATCCAATGGGAAATTTGCCGCTTTAGCATTTTTACGCGGAGATCTGTACTTTGACTTAAGTTTGTATATTCAACAACTCAAAGTCCCCACTGTATTTTTTTGGGGGGAACAGGCGCAATTTACCAACATCAAGTTAGGACGGCGGTTGATGAGTTTAAACTTAAGCGCGATTCGAGAATTTTATGCGATCGCCAATGCAGGAGTATTACCCCATCTCGAATTACCAGCCATATTCATTGGGCTATTACAGCGTTTTGTGTGAAGACTTTACCAAATTTTTATATAACTAGTTGTGCTTTGATGAAATTAGATCAGAGAATCAAATAAGTGTGTTTCATCAAAATAACAGGGCTAGTAAGTTTTACAAAAAATGATTGCATCACCCCAAATATCTGCTCCAGCACAACTATTCAGCATCAACAAAGAAATAGAACTGTTAGTATATTGTGCTAACACTAAACTTGACCCAGAAATAGTAGCCAAAATTAAACAGTTAGTAACAGCAGAGATTGATTGGAATTATTTAATCAAAATTGCAATTTGGCATAGAGTGCAAACACTTTTGTATTCAAGTCTGAAGGAAACTTGTCCAAATGACGTTCCCCAGGACGTTTTGGCATATTTACACAGCCATTGTCAAAAAATTACACTTAATAACTTATTTCTAACTCACAAACTAGTTAATATCTTGAACTTGCTAGCAGATCATGATATCCGCGCCATCCCATTTAAGGGTTCTGTCCTAGCAGCTTCAGCCTATGGGAATCTTGCACTCAGGAAATTTAGCGATCTTGATATTTTAGTCAAAAAACAAGATATTCCTAAAACAATAGAACTTTTACAATCTCAAAAATACCAAACTAAGGGATATTTAACTGAAGCACGTCAAGAACTTCAGGAAGTATTTTGTGAATACAGCTTACTCAGTGAAGATGGCAGAGTATTTATAGATTTACATTGGGAATTTACACCCACTTATTTTGCTTTCAAACCAAATTTTGATACCTTGTGGGAACGCCTACAACCTATCTCTCTAGCTGGTCATGATATCCTGCAACTTTCCTTAGAAGACTCACTGTTATATCTTTGTGTCCACGGTTGTAAGGATTTATGGCAAAGATTATCTTGGATTTGTGATATTGCCGAATTAATTAAATCTCATCCGGCTATTCAATGGACAGAACTTTTAGAGCAAGCGAAAAAACAAGGTTGCGAACGAATGCTGCTACTAGGTTTATTGTTAGCCGAAGATATCCAAAAAATCTGTCTACCGGAAATAGTTCAGCAAAGAATTGCTCAAAGTCATATTATTAAAGTTCTCGCTACGGAAGTAAAAACCAGATTATGGATGCACATCGACGAACCATTAGATGTATTTGAGAGGTCATTTTGGTCTTGGCGTTTAGCTTTTCATTTTCGAGTCATGGAAAGCTGGAAACATAGAATTTTGCTGTGTCTTTTTGTGTTGAGATTTGCCATCACTCCCAAAGA
This sequence comes from Trichormus sp. M33_DOE_039, assembly GCA_015296085.1. Lineage (GTDB taxonomy): Bacteria > Cyanobacteriota > Cyanobacteriia > Cyanobacteriales > Nostocaceae > Trichormus. The sequence continues at coordinate 9,017 of DVDT01000053.1, forward strand.
TAAGGATTATGTAGCTGTACCTCTCCCTAATTCTCTATCTGGTCTTTACTATGTGATTCGTCCCATCAGATTAACGATGAAATTTGGCCTTACTCCATTGAAGCGTGGTCTTGACTGGTGTGCATCTTGGTTGAGCGATCGCCAATAAAAAGTTATCATTACTGAATTAAAAGTAACGCATCAGTTCTCCAAACACTCTGCGTTACTTCGTATTGACACTGCACCTCTCTGGGTAAGAAAAGCTAGTATCAATTCTTAGAAAAACCGCAGATTTCAATTTCCTCTCGGCTAAAATTATCCTTCAATATTTTGCGAAGAACACGCTGAATATGCAGGTGTTTTCCCGGCTTCACTTTTGTCAAAGTTAACAACAAAAGATGATTCTCTCCAAAGTGTTCTATTCCAGCGACTCGCGTGGGTTCTAAAACATCTGGATCATCATTCTTTAACTGCTGTCCTACTTGCTCAACAACTCTATAAACATGATCTAAATTAGAATCATAAGCAACACTAACTTCCACTCTCGCATATATGTATTGCTTGGAGAAATTAATAATTGATCCAATATCCCCATTACGAATAATCTGTAATTGACCATCAGGGTGACGGATGTGAGTCGTTCTTAACTCAATCGCCTCTACCACCCCCTCAACACTTCTCTCTTCCATTTTCCCCGCTTCAACATAGTCACCCACCAAGTAATAGTTTTCAAATAAAATCAGGAAACCACAAACAATATCATTAATCAGGTTTTGCGCTCCCAAGCCGACTGCTATACCTACAATTCCTGCACCTGCTAAAATAGGCGCAGGATCAATGCCAATCAGCTTGAGTATAGTTACTCCCGCAGTAAAGTAAACGAAATATTTGGCAAAACTCCGAATTAAAGGAATCAAAGTCAGTCGTTTCTGTCGCTGTGAATCATTTACATCTGTAGTTTTTAAATAGAACTCATCAAGAATAAAGTAAACAACTTCAATTAAAACATTACTAATAAAGAAAACCCCAATAATCTGCACAATTTTAGGAGTATAAGAACTTATCCAAGCAATTGGCGCAATTTCTGGAACAACGAGATTGACTATACCAACATAAAGGACGTATTCCAAACATTTCTTGACGAGGGGTATAAGATGACGTAAATGTTCATATAAACGCAGTAGGTTATTAGAACTAGAATATTTAATGCTCAGGGCATCAAGAGTATCAACAATAGTAGCAACAGCTTTAACAATAAGTAGCCCAATTGTGATAGTGATGTATATTTTTAAAGCAGTATAAAGATACTTGGGAACAACTTCTGGGAGATAGAGAAATTTAGCGCATAAGATAGCAGAAAATATCCATATAGTATGAATAATAATTCTTTTTAATACCCTAAAAAAAGCCTCGATACTCTCATCATTAGCTTTGATTTGATCGACTTTTTTAGCGTAATCACAAACCCAGTCTATAGCTCGACTTAACGGTGAGATGCTAAATTTAACTAGCAATAGCAAACTGACAGTTTTTAAAATTGCTGTGAGAAGATTAATCCAGAATTGAGTAGGAAGACTACGAATCAGGTTAAGTTGAAATTCCTGAATGTTTCCACCTCGATAAATTATCATCCCATTGACACTAACCAGTGCGAGGCAAAGTAGCAAACAAGTCAGAATTAAAATTCTGCTGGTACTCTGGCGTAGGAAGGTGAGATTTGCGGTTTTTCCTTGAAGCCAATATATCTTAGTAACCTGCTTGAAAATGATACCAATCAACCAGTTAAGTAGACAAAAAATAACTATTAGAAATATAGTTTCACCCAGGATAATTAGTATATTCATATTTTGAGTATAAATATCTGATAAAAAGCGGTTATATCCCCATAAATCTTTCCAGTCCTGCAATTAGCGGTCTAGCATCTTCAACTAGATGGGGTAAGTTAAATCAAATCTCCGTCATTGTTAAATTTACCTAATTAAGAGAGAAGTTTGGTAAAACAAAATTCTTGTTTTTTAAAACGACAACTCAAATCTAAATTGATTGGAATATAAATCAATACGGTTCAGTTAAGGCGCAAAGTTGTGTAAATTAAGGGTTGTAATCAAGACTGAAAGTAAACTGTAGTGCATCTCAAAGATTTTTCCCTGTTGTCTCCAATGATACAAAGCGATGATTTGCTAAAAGCAATAGA
>DVDT01000020.1 GCA_015296085.1 Trichormus sp. M33_DOE_039
ACAGTTTTTCCTATTCCTCAACTGTATGAGGGTTTTTCTAAGCTTCAAGCCATCGTTTATAGGCTCACTTCTCCAATTTTAACCTTCCTGGCTCACCCTGAATTCTATTTTTCCTCTGCCTAAAGTGACACAACAGGGTTATACGCAAACCCTTTAATGAAATTGCTAATCTAGTTAGGCAAGAAGAAGAACGGAAGTGTCTTGAAATAGAAAACCGTGAACAAGAATCTTGAAAATAACAAAAAGAGCGTAGAATAATTCAGCAAGAAAATGAAAAGTTTATTAATCTGCATGAACCAAGATTCAGATCATTTACTTTACTCAGCAAAAAATTAAGGTATCATTCCCACTTTAATTACTTTCCGTGTTTTCATGTCATAAAAAACTTGTTCTAAATCTTGTAGCGATCGCTGTTCACTAATCAATAATTCAAAGGGGATTTTACGACTAGCAATTAGTGCCAGCGCAGCCCTCACATATTTAGGTGTGTTGTGAAATACACCTTTTAAGGTGAGTTCGCTGTAATGTAGTTGTTCTGTGTTGACGGTGATAGTTGTATCTCTGGGGCAACCACCGAATAAATTAACAGTAGCACCAGGACGGGCGCAGGCGATCGCAGTTTCCCAAACGCTAGGTACGCCAGTTGCTTCAATGACTATATCTGCACCCCACCCTTCGGTCAGTTCTTTGACTACACCAGGAATATCTGGTATTCGATGATAGTTAAAAGTTTTAGCCGCACCAAGTTTTTGACCAATTTCTAGTCTGTGGTCGTTACCTCCCCACAGCAACACCTCAGCAGTCTCCGTCAAAGCTGCAACAAACATCAACCCAATTGCACCATCTCCCAGAACCACAATTCTATCTTGGGGTTTAACATGAGAACGCGCGACCCCATGCAACACACAAGCCAAAGGTTCTGTCATTGCTGCTAGTTCCAAGGGCAATTCATCGGGAACACACAACATATTTTGCTGCACAATGGGAGCAGGAATTTTTAAGTATTCCGCAAATGTGCCATTATTCCAAGTTAAATGGGGACATAGTGAATATTCTTGGCGTTGACAAAAAAAGCATTTCATGCAGGGTGCAGAGTTATTAGCGACGATGCGATCGCCTACTTGCCAACCTGTTACGCCTGCACCTAAGGCGACAATCTCTCCTGCGGCTTCATGGCCAAATAAAGTTGGTGGTTTCAACATTTTGGCGTGACCACCACGCCGCCACACTTTTAAATCTGTGCCACAAGTTGTAGCCACCTTGACTTTAATTATTACTTCACCAACATCTGGCGAGGGGTCTGCAACTTGTTCTAAGCGTAAATCTTCTTGACCATAAAGTAAGGCTGCTAACACAGCTTTCTACCTAATTAATTTAGCTCCATCTGATTTTATCAGATAGAGCCAAACCCAAGACATTTAGCAATCAGCACTCACAGATGATTGAGCAACTACATTTGTATTGCGAGTATCTGCGTTGTTGGTGATGCGATTAGTATTTAAAAGTGGAACTTCTTGTCTGCAAGACAAACAGAACCAATACAATTCACCGTGACGGACATGGCGGAGGAGAGAACCACCGCAACATGGGCAACTGTTGACTCGTATACTCATACCAATGTCCTCCTGAGAAAATTATTTTTGAAATAAAGATGTAAAAAAAATTGTTGTTTAAAATTAGATTTGACCCGCATGGATATAACCGTGAGATTTGATGTGATTATTGATTACTTGTTGATAGACATCTTCGTATTTGTTAACCATTTGGGTAACGCTAAATTTGTTTTCTACATATTCTCTACACTGGTAACGATTTAATTCCAGAGCCGCCGGAACTATTTGGCTCATTTCATCATAGTCTTGGCAAATAAAACCTGTTTTGCCATGTTCTATTACTTCTGGTACAGAACCCCGGTTCATCGCAATTACAGGTGTACCAGTTGCCATTGATTCAATCATCACCAAGCCAAATGGTTCTTGCCAAGTTATAGGAAAAAGAGTTATTGCGGCCTTGCCAAGTAATTGAGCTTTTTGTGTATGGTTAATTTCGCCTAAATATTTAATTTGTTGCCCATCTATATAGGGGACAATTTCTTCTGTAAAAAACTTGGCATCAGCTACGTCTACTTTCCCTGCCATTTTCAATTGCCAGCCGATTTTTTTGGCAATGGCGATCGCGTGTTGCGGCCCTTTTTCGGGAGAAAAACGACCCAGAAACGCTAAATAAGGAGGCTGTTGTGGTTGGGCCACGAATGGATAATCTGCTAGTTCAATACCGTTATAAACGGTTTGAATATAGTTGAGATCAAGTTGACGCTGGGCGTTACTAATGCTGACGTATGGCTGTTGGGAATGATGACTGAATATATTTTGGTTATCTTTAGTAAAGCTACCGTGTAAAGTGTGTACTGTCGGAGTTAAAACCAAACTCGCCAAGGGTAATGCCGAAATTCCTATATGGGAATGAATCAGGTCGAAGTCCTGTGCTTGTTGATAGACTTGGCTGAGTTCCAGCGTTTCATAGACTGCATACTCTTGGAATGTTGTGTCCAAGCGCAACGCACGCGGACAAACTGCTGTTAAATTAGCCAAGGTTTGTGAATCACCAGAAGCAAATAATTTCACCTCATGACCACGACGTACTAATTCATTGGTCAAGTGACTCACGACTAATTCAATTCCTCCATAATTAAGAGGTGGAACTCGTTCCCATAAGGGGGCAACTTGAGCGATTTTCATAAATTGTTTTGATTCTGTCGGTAAGATGCTCCCCACAACAAAAACTTCAATAATATTATGAGGAAATAAAATTATTACTGACAAATTTGCAATTTAAATTAACCTAATTGTTCCGGTAAAGATTTAACTTGGTTAAGAATATGCTTAACCATCATGGAAATATTTTGATCTCACTAGTCATCGTCACTAAACCACTGCCTTTTAAATATAACTCATGTATTCTGAGTTGCATCTGCCTTGGGGATCATAAAATAGTAGAATGTTTTGTATCAGAACTCACAAATTTCTAGGATTTGTAGCTCACAATACTAAAAATATTAGGCGGGATCAATTTTTTATGGGATCAATTTAGGGAAAATCGCTAAAAATTAGTAAAGCCAGCTAAAGATTAAATTATTCTAAAAAAACAGGTTAAAAATCATTATTCTCTTCAGATATTGTTAAGCAACTGATGAAAATTGTCACTTGGAATGTTAATTCGATTCGCACCCGTCTACAGCAGGTTATTGATTGGTTGGGTCAGAATCCCGTAGATGTTCTCTGTTTGCAAGAGACCAAAGTTATAGATGCAGATTTTCCGCGATCGCCTTTAGAAGATTTAGGCTATCACCTGTATGTATCGGGACAAAAATCTTATAACGGTGTAGCCTTGGTGAGTCAAAAGCCTCTCAGTAACGTCACTATGGGATTTACATCCATAGTGCCAGAGCTTGATCCGGTGTGGGACGAACAAAAGCGCGTAATTACTGGAGTGATAAATGATATTCGGATTGTCAACCTCTACGTTCCCAACGGTTCATCCGTGGGTAGCGAAAAATACGAATTCAAACTACGCTGGTTGACCGTGCTGCGAAAATATTTACAAACACTTCTGCAATCTGAATCTGCCATCTGTATGTGTGGCGATTTTAATATTGCCTTAGAAGCCAGAGATATTCACGAACAAGTCAAAACTGAAAATCACATCATGGCTTCTGAAGCAGAACGCCAAGCCCTCAGAGATATTCTAGAATTAGGCTTTGCAGATGCCTTTCGTAAATTTACCAGCGAGGGTGGAAACTTTAGCTGGTGGGATTATCGCACCGCTGCCTTTCGTCGCAACATGGGTTGGCGCATTGATCATCACTATCTCACACCAGTTTTATACGAGCGAGCAGAAAGCTGCACTATTGATATCACCCCCAGAAAATTACCTCAACCCAGCGACCATACACCAGTAATTGTGGAATTTTAAGTTAGAGATTTTAGGATATTGGGTATTAGGGACTGGGGACTAGGGACTGGGTAAATTACCCAATCCCCAGTACCCAATCCCCAGTACCCAATCCCTATTCCCCCTAATCATTATGTTTTTGGTAACTGGAGCAACGGGAGATATTGGTCGTCGAGTTGTGCGACTGCTACGCCAACGGGAGCAGTCTGTGCGAGCATTTGTTCGCCTCACCTCGCATTACGGCGAATTAGAACATAGAGGAGCAGAGATCTTCATTGGTGATTTAAGATATGACAAAGATATTGCTAAAGCTTGTCAAGGTGTTCAACACATCATCAGTTCTCACGGTTCTGATAGTGATGCTCTGTCCCTAGACTATCGAGCGAATATTGAACTCATTGATCAGGCAAAAGCTAACAACGTGCAGCACTTTGTTTTTATATCCGTACTAGGAGCTGATCGGGGATATGAAGATGCTCCTGTATTCAAAGCTAAACGGGCTGTAGAACGTTATTTAGCTGCTAGTGGCATAAATTACACTATTTTGCGTCCGGCTGGATTAGCATCTAACTTACTCCCGTTAGCAGAAAGATTCCGCGACACAGGTTTATATCTGTTGCTCGGCGACCCGAAAAACCGTACTTCTATTGTGAGTACAGATGATCTAGCCAGGATAGTAGTAGATTCAGTTACCGTCCCAGGCGCACTGAATCAAATATTTCCAGTCGGTGGCCCAGAAATTTTATGCCGTGGAGACATTCCCCAGATCTTCAGTCGCATCTTCAATAAAGAGCCAATTGTGATTAACTCACCATTGTTAGCAGTAGATGGATTACGGACTGCGCTGGGATTAATTAACCCTCAAGCACAACAGGCTTTGGGAACTTTTCGGACATTACTGTCCAACGAATTTTTCTGTAGAAAAGAGGAAATAGCTAATATAGAGCAAACTTTCAGTTTTCCCCTAGAAACTCTGGAAAGTTTTTTAAAACGCTATTTAGCAATTTGAAAAAGTTAGGGACTGGTGACTGCGGACTAGGGACTGGGTAATTTAACTAGTCCCCATTCACCAGTACCCAATCCCCATTCACCAGTACCCAATCCCCAATTATGAAACATCCCCTATTAGCCAACGCTGCTCAAGCTCGTCAAACAAAACAGGTATTCGCTAGACCTGAAGACCAACTATCTTACGAACTGGGTAAAGCCGTTAAGGAATTACCACCGCTTTACACCAGATTATTAGCAGGAACGATTTGCTTCGTTGTCTTTGGTGCGATCGCCTGGGCTGGGTTCTCAGAAATCGATGAAGTGGCGGTAGCACAAGGGGAATTAATCGCTTCCACCCAGGTAAGACCAGTGACATCTCTGGGTAATGGGGAGATTGTCGCTATTAATGTGGAAGAAGGCGATCGCGTCACGAAAGATCAAATCCTGATACAGCGTAATCCAGAACTTAAACAAACGGATGTTACACGCCTAGCTAAAAGCACTACATTAATTCAAGAAGATTTACAGCGTCTACAAGCAGAACGCATTGGTGGTCAAGCAACTACCACAGAAATTCAAGATGAATTATTAAAATCCCGTCTGCGTGACTATCAAGCCCGTCAAGCCGCCGCCGAAGCCGAAGCTAATCGTCAAAAAGCACTCATTGACCAAGCAAGGGTGCGCCTGACAAGGTTGCAAGATAATTTAACTAGTGCCAGAACCAGCGTTGTCAATGCTAAAACGAATCTTGCCAATGCCGAAAATATTCGTGTCAAAGTAGAAAGTAATCTAGAAATTGCCCAAAGCCGCGAAGAAAATCTCCGCATTCTGATTACACCAGGTGCTGTTCCCAGAGTCGATTATCTGGAAGCCAAGGAAAGACTAACGCGCACCCAAACAGATATTACTAGAGCCAGAGACGAAGTAACAAATGCCCAAAACCGATTAACAGAAGCGCAAGACAAAGTTACATCTCTACAGAAAGATATAGCAGCTCAAGTTCAAGAAATTCGCCAAGCCCAAGCAGCCTATCAAGCGGCTTGGAGTCAAGCACAGCGTGTTGCATCAGAACGCAAAAGCGAAATTTTAACCCAGATTAATAAGCGTCAAGAAGAACTCACTAATGTTTCTGGTCAATTAGAGCAAGCCAGACAAGAGAAAGATGGCGAGACGATTAAAGCCCCAGTCGCAGGTACTATCTACAAAATTAAGGCAACGAAAGGACCAGTCCAAGCAGGAGAAGAATTGCTGTCAATTTTACCGGAAGGGGAAGAAATTCAATTAGAAGTGAAAGTTCTCAATCGTGATATTGGCTTTATCCAAAAAGGGATGAAAACAAAAGTCAAAATGGCAACCTTTCCTTTCCAGGAATTCGGCACTATTGATGGTGAAGTTGTCCAAGTTAGCCCCAATGCTAGCGTTGATAAAGAGTTGGGTTTAGTTTTTCCTACTAGAATTAAACTGAAGAAACACGCTCTCACTGTACGTGGTCAAGAGGTTGCTTTTACTCCAGGGATGGCAGCTACAGGTGAAATTGTGACTCGTAAAAAGTCAATTTTGACATTTATTCTTGAACCTGTAACTCGTAGATTTAGTGAAGCATTTTCTGTAAGGTAATCAACTTTAGTAGCGTATCTTATCGATGGTTAATATTATGTTCTGATGGTTAGTTATCAGAAAATTAGTCTTGTAAGCCATGTGGAGCATAGCCTTATACCAATTCAAAAAGTCAAAATTAGTATAGGTTTCAGGTATTGTATCTATATTATATTTTGCGTGAATTAATATCACTTAAAATCATTGTTGGGTTCTGACTTGAAAAAGGGGTGTAGGGGAGGCAGTTGCGTGGGCGGTGAACCACTTGCGGTGGTGTTAGCGCAGCGTTAGCGACGCAGGAGCGTCGGCAGTTGCTAATGGGGGAAACCTCCATTAGCAACTGCCGAAGGGGTTTCCCGACTTGAGCAAACTGCCGTGTGTAAGGGAAAGACTTTTTCATGTTTTCTGATGTACGTAGTTCATGACGACTACTTCGTTACACCCAAGCTACGGTAATTATAAGCATTTAGTCGGACATGACATAACACAACTTCATACCCACGGACAAAAAACGATTTTCGTAACGATGCGCCAATAAAAAAGGAGTCTTATAAGACTCCTTTTTTTCAGAACTAGAATTTTTCAGTAATTACTGGGGGAGCAAAAAGTTGTTGGTGATAGAATCGGCAGAAACGAGAAAATTGTTATACATATTTCGTGTTTTCTGCCTCGTTGAATTTGTAATTTTAAATTTTCAATTGTTGAATCTAAAATCCAAAATCCTTCTGCTTCTTCTTGCCTTAATTACTTAACTGTCACCTTACCGCCAGCTTCTTCAATCCGCTTCTTAGCGTCTTCAGCAGCTTCCTTAGCAATAGCTTCTTTAACTGGTTTAGGTGCAGCTTCTACCAAGTCTTTTGCTTCTTTCAGACCCAGACCAGTGATTTCGCGTACAACTTTCAGTACAGCAATCTTCTTATCAGCAGGAACAGATTCCAGAATTACGTCAAATTCTGTCTTCTCTTCTACTGGTTCAGCAGCAGCAACAGCACCAGGAGCAGCCATCATCATCATGCCACCAGCAGGTGCAGCAGCACTTACGCCGAAAGCTTCTTCAATTTGCTTAACTAATTCAGCAGCTTCCAACAAAGTCAAGCCTTTCAATTGTTCTAAAATTTGTTCGGTTGCAGCAGACATTGATATTACTCCTGTAATTTTGATTGTTTTTTAGTAATTGGTAACTAGCAATTGGTAATTGGTTTTCTATTGACCTTTACCTATTCGCCAGCACTCTCTGCGCCACTATTTTCTTTTTCAGCAACAGCTTGCAAAGCACGCGCCAGTCCACCAGGAACTTCGTTGATACCCACAGCAATTTTTGTTGCCAAAGCGTTGATAGCTCCAGCAATTTGACCCATGAGTTGTTCTTTAGATGGCAGATCCCCTAAAGCTTTGACATCCGGTTCTTTCAGCAGGCGACCTTCCATGACACCGCCGCGAAGTTCTGTCTTCTTGGAAACTTTTTGGAAGTCTTGATAAGCCTTAATTGCCGAAGAAAAATCTTCTTTAACTAACAAAAATGCAGAAGAACCTTTGAGCAACTCAGACATTGGTTGCCATTTTTCATCGTCTTGAATGGCAATGCCCATAAAGGTGTTTTTAGTCACTTTACAGATAGTGCCGGTAGGACGCAACCGCCGCCGTAAGTCAGTAATTTCAGCAACTGTCAGGCCTTGGTAGTCAATTACCAATGCCAAAGTTGATTCACTCAAACTTTCTTTGAGTTCAGCAACTATCTCTTTTTTGTTTTCTAGTGTTCTACCCATGTCGGTTTCACCTCCTCAAAAAAACTGTCGATTTCTCCTGTGATGACTTTTATCTGACTAGGGCATAACAATAAACCCCAGCTATCTTAGCCGGGGTTCAGTATCAAGACTCTTAGCTGCAATTACCACAGACGATTTTACGTGGTAATTTTGGCAATAGAGCTTTCACCTCGGCAGGATATTAAGCGATTTGCACCTGCTGTCTCCGGCTTTGCTTATTCAATTTTAGGCATTGGGCGAATGAATTTTAGATTTTGAGTTTTCAATTTTGGATTGGGTTTCAATCTAAAACCCAAAATCTAAAATTTACAGTGCCTCATTACCATTAAGCTGCTTCAGTCAGTTTAAGGTCTCGTAGAGCAGTAATATCGACTTTAATGGATGGCCCCATTGTGGCAGACACGTAAACTGAACGCCAATAGCGGCCTTTAGCTCCTGAAGGACGGTTACGATCAATTGTCTCTTGTAACGCCTTCAAGTTTACTAATAAATCTTCGGGCGAGAAGGATGCCTTACCAAACATAACATGAACTATGCCTGTACGGTCGGCCCGGAATTCTAGTTTCCCGGCTTTAAATTCTGCGATCGCACTTGCTATGTCAAATGTCACCGTGCCACCTTTTGGCGATGGCATTAAACCACGAGGGCCTAACAGTTTACCAAGTTTGGCTACCTGTGGCATAACATCTGGTGTGGCAATCAATTTGTCAAAATCCATTCTGCCTTTTTGGATTTCGTCAATCAATTCTTCTGAACCAACTACGTCAGCACCAGCACCAGAGGCTTCTGTGACTTTTTCACCACGTGCAATTACTGCCACTCTTACCACTTGCCCTGTACCTTTAGGTAGTGCTACGGTGGTACGCAGTTGTTGGTCTGTATATTTTGGATCAATACCTAAACGGATATGCGCTTCGGCTGCTTCCGGGAATTTAGCTGTAGCAGTCTCTTTAAGGAGAGCTAAAGCCTCTAAAGGGGAGTATTCCTTATCTTCTACTTTTCCTTGCAGTTCTCGCAAGCGGCGTGATACTTTTTTTGTCATTTTTATCTCCTGGGGTCAACTACGAAGCTTGGCTTCTCCCCCTGTGCAATTTCGGATTTTGGATTTGGGATTGACCCAGTAATCAGTCTGTGATGGTTACACCCATATTTCTAGCTGTTCCTGCCACAATGTTCATTGCCGCTTCGATATCATTGGCGTTGAGGTCAGGTAGTTTGGTTTGGGCGATTTCTCTCAATTGCGCTGTGGTAATTGAGCCAACTTTCTTTTTGTTGGGTTCGTTAGAGCCTCTTTCAATTTTCGCGGCTTTACGAATCAAGACTGATGCTGGAGGTGTTTTGAGTACAAACGTAAAACTCCGGTCTTCATAAACCGAGATTTCTACAGGGATGACCATACCAGCTTGATCTGCTGTTTTGGCATTGTACTCTTTGCAGAACATCATGATGTTGACACCATGTTGACCCAAAGCAGGGCCAACTGGGGGTGCTGGGTTGGCTTTTCCAGCATTCAGGGCCAGTTTAATGACCGCTACTACTTTCTTTGCCATTTGGATTTAGCTCTGTTTTTCTACCTGATTAAATTCCAGTTCTACTGGTGTGTCTCGCCCGAAAATCGATAGCAAGGCTTTTAGTTTACTCCGTTCTGGACTAACTTCTATTACCTCGCCTTCAAAGTCCTTAAATGGGCCAGAAAGCACGACTATCTTATCACCAGTAGCCATGTCAATTTTGACAATTGGCTCTTGTTCGCTGGTTTGTTTGAATATGCGTTCGACTTCTGAATGGCTCAAAGGTACCGGCTTAACGTGACCACGACTTTTGCCAGTGCCACGTTTTTGCTCTGCTCCCACAAAGTTGATGACATGGGATGTATTACGCACCACCTGCCAAGTATCATCGTCCATTACCATTCGCACTAACACATAACCGGGGAAAACTTTTTCCTCTGTGTGTTGGCGGCTGCCATCTTTGCGGATTTTCACCGATGGAGTATGAGGAATTTCTACTTGGATGATTTTTTCGGCCACATCAAAAGTTTGGATGCGCTGCTCTAAGTTGGTTTTGACCCTTTTTTCGCAGCCTGAGGCTACCTGCACTGCATACCAGCGTGCTTCTTTTGACGCTGCTTCTGCCGTTTCCTCTGACTGCAACGCCGAGTTCATTGGTTCGTCTGTTGCAAAAGTCATCAGAATACCTGCTTTGATACCCAACTAAACAATCCATCAACCAAATAGATCAAAGAAGCAAAGAGTGTCACCATCAACAAGACTGCCGCTGATTCGCTGACTAGTTGTTTGCGACTTGGCCAAACCACCTTCTCTAGTTCTTCTTTTGTTCCTTGAAAGAAATTGAGGAAGTTAAATCCGCCTGAGGTTTCTGCGATTTCTGCTTCGTTCTTTTTGGCCACGGTCGTTTATCCCCCCATCTTTGTTCAATACAGCTATACTTTGCTCATTTTCATCCAGGTTGACAGCTTTAATTCCATCAAAATTAACTGGAAGCAAAAAAGCTGCAAGTATAAAACAACTACACCCGAAATCAATAGCACTTTCTGCTATTTTAGCAGGTGTGCTAATGCTTCGGGTTGCGTTTTTACTTTCGAGCGCGCCCTGGAGGACTTGAACCCCCGACATCAGGTTTTGGAGACCTGCGTTCTACCAACTGAACTAAGAGCGCACAAGCTGGGTTGGGTTTGTTTGATGCGCTTAACCTTAATACTCGGTTTAACGCACTTCTGCTACCTTAGCACATTTTTATTGAGAAAGCAAGCTAGCGGCAGATGCCGCCTGCTAACTAAAATTTCTCGCATACTCAACAGCCAAAATTTATAACGCACGATCAAAGCGTTGTTTAATGCGGGTGGCTTTACCAACACGGCCGCGGAGATAGTACAATTTCGCACGTCTGACTTTACCGCGACGTATAACTTTAATGCTGTCAATTCTAGGAGAATGGATCAGAAACACTCGTTCAACGCCTACACCTTGGAAAACTCTGCGAACTGTAATAGTTTCGTTGATGCCACCATTACGCATAGCAATGACGACACCCTCATAAGGTTGCACGCGATATTTATCACCTTCTTTAATCTTCACGCCCACTTTTACGGTGTCGCCGACGTAAATTTGGGGGAGATTGGATTTTAGCTGTTCCGCTTCAATGGAACGAATGATTTCTTGCGCGTTCATGGCTGCTTTGATTAAAAACTCACGATCATCCATCATAAATCGAGAACTATCTTTCAGTCCACTGTGTCTTAAAGATTTGGAGGATCAGAAATGGCGAAGTGGGTGTAGGAATGTGAGGGAAAGGCATCTGTATATTTATTTGCTGTGAGTCTCTAACTAAACTGGTTAGGTGCGGGTAAGATCTAAAAGAAATAATCTTTTTCCCTCTTGGCTCTAACCTGTGTTCCTTGAAATATTTACGTTCCAGTTATGTTCCAGCAATCTCTAGTCTCTAGGTTGTATCCCTAATACAATCTGCAAGGAATGACAGTTATATTGTAAGAACTTTAGCTCTTGGTTGGAGATTTCATGAAATTTAGTGTTGTCATTTCTACTTATAATCGCCTCCACTTGCTACGCCGTGCGATTGACTCTGCACTGAAACAGACTGTTCCTTGTGAAGTCGTTGTGGCCGATGATTGTTCCTCAGAGGAGACGGAAAAATATGTGAGAAGTTTGGGTGGTTCTGTAGTTTATCATCGCAATGAAGTCAATCTGGGTCATTCAGCGACAGTCAATGCTGGTGTGGAGAAAGCTAGCGGTGATTGGATCAAGTTTTTAGATGATGATGACTATTTAGATATTAATTGTATTGAAAAGATGAGTCAGGCGATCGCTCTTTGTCCTGATGCTGTGATTTGCTCCTGTATTGCGGCACAAGTTGATGCTGATGAAAGAGAAATCAGCCGCACTCCTCACTTTGGCCCTGGTTTAGCTTTCTATATTCCCCAAGCAGATATTCATTACGGGATGCTTTTGGAATTAGTTCCCTTTGGTACACCTGCTCAAGTGGCTTGTCGTCGTGATGCTTTCTTGAAAACTGGCGGTTGGGATTCTCAATTAAATACCAACTGTGATGATATAGATTCTTGGATTCGTATTGCTCAGTTTGGTCATGGAGTTTTTCTCAATCAATGTCTTGCTTACCGCACAATTTGGCCTGGTGCTTACAATCAAAAATTCTCTTTTGTTCAACGATTACAAACGAATATCTTGATGAAAGAAAAAATTTATCCCCTAGTACATCAAAAACATCATTCTTATGTACCAAAGTTGGAAAATATTAAAAATTATCTTAAACTACATTGGGCTTTAGTGGCATTTAAAAAAAGAGATTTACAAAGCTTTCGCTTAATGTTGGATTCATCGTTATTTTCTTTTTCTACTTGGAAATTTCTGTTAGTGGTTACATATTTAAGACGTTCAAAAATGAATAGTTCCCATATTCAGAAAGTTGTACTAATAGAAAGCTAATTACTCCAGAATATCAAGTGAGATAGATTACTCAGTAAAAATATGATTTTTATTAAAAATAAATACATAAAAATCATATATCTTTTCTTAATTTTATAAAATCAGTAGATTAAATTCGTGTAGATTTTCCTACTACTTTAATTGCTATTGTGTTGTGGCAATTTAAAGATTCGATAGTTTTTGTTTTTGCAAGGAGAAAAACCTGTACTCATACTTACCAAATGATTCCGCTTTGCGCCCCAATATTCACAGTATTCTCATAAACCTAAATTTTCCTCAAAAAAGTTGGCTGAAAGTTTTAGTGTAGCTAAAACTTTCAGCCAACTTTTTCATTGAAGTATCGCCTTGATAGTAAGTATTCAGTATTGTTTATTACAGGTGTGCAAAGTACGTTCTTATTATAAAATATGGTGTGAATTTAAGCATAAATACATTAAATATTAATCTAATCCATCTAAATAAAATGTACTGTAATTAACTTAATTCCTTATAGCTTTGATGTTTAATAACGTTTATGGAGTAAACTAAAAACCTCTTAAGCAAACAAACTATGTTAAGAGGTCTGAGCTACCTCCAAATTGCAGCCATTCTTTGAGGATAAACTGGCATGAAGACCAAACTTCAGTCTGTTATTTCTGGATTTTTAGGAGTTATTTGTACACTTCCCATCAGCCTGAGTTATAACCAAGCAGTTCAAGCTCAATATAATCCTAATGATGATAGGGGTTACGGTACAAGAATCAGGCTCTACAACCAGAGCCGTAGAAGTTCTGTTATCGGATTATATGTTTGGAATCGTGACCGACAAGAGTGGAGTCGTAATCGATTGGACTCGCCCCTTGAACCAGGTAGCGATGAGCGAGTTATGCTGTCACGCCAGGACGATAGGTGTAATTACCGCATCAAAGTGGTTTATGCGGACAATCGTGAGTCAACAACGAGATTGAACGCTTGTGAATACCGTCATGTGGTAGTACGCCAGGGGGAATTGTTCATTTATCGAAGAAATCCTGACCGCGATTAGAGATCAAGAGTGGTTGGTTAAAATGTTTTGTTGAATTGAAACTGGCTTATTTTAGTGCTATTTATGGTGTTTGTGTCATCTTTCCGCTTTGTGAATAAATTAATTAAAGACAAAAGCCAAGGAATAGAGTCCTTGGCTTTTGTCTTTAATTAATTCTAGAAATGTTACTATCAAAAATTAGGCTTTATCAAACTTTTTCTTCCAAAAGCGTAGCCATAAAGACACTGATTTGATCCAACTTCCTCCTAGAAAATCATGCAGTAGGGTATAGAAACAGGGGATAATAAATAAAGTAAGTAAAGTTGCCAAAGATAAACCGGAAAATACGACCACACCTAATGGTTGGAGAAATTCTGAACCGTCACCAATTCCCAATGCTAAGGGGAACATACCTAAAACTGTAGTGATGGTGGTCATTAACACAGGGCGTAACCTTTGAGGTGCAGCTTGCAAAATTGCAGTTCTGCGGTCTATTTGATCTCGTTCACGGATTTGGTTAGCTAATTCGACCATGATGATAGCGTTATTTACCACAATCCCCACCAGCAAAACCGCACCGACAATGACAGTTGCACCAATGGCTGTTTTAGTAATGTAAAGTCCAAAAATGCCACCAGCTAAGGCTAAGGGGATTGTGAACATAATGGCTAGTGGGTCAATTAGAGAGTTGTACTGCACTGCCATGACTACAAATACTAGAAAGGTAGCTAATCCACCTAAAATTTGCAGTGAACTTTGGAGTTCTTGATTAGATGTAGCGGCTGCACTAGGTAAAATACTGACACCTTCTGGTAAGTCTAGGCTATCTACTACCCCTTGTACTTGTGCTAAGGCTTCACTCAGGCTAGCACCTTCTGTTAAGTTGCCCGCAAAGATGACGACTTGGCGTTGGTTGATGCGCTGAATTTCACCTGGGGCTTGGTCTTCGACAATTTGGGCAACATCGCTTAAGCGGACTTGGCGATTGCCATTGACAAATAAAGGTAATCTCTCTAGTTGAGAGGGTGTTTGCACAGTTGTTTCGTTTAACTGAACTCTGACATCTACTAGACGATTATCGCGTTGCAGCTGGGTTGGAACACTACCTTCTAATGCTGTTTGAATTGTGCTACCGATGTCTTGGGTGTTTAATCCCAATGCAGCTACTCTTTCCCAGTCGGGACGGATTTGAATTTCTGGTTGTCTGTCATCAGCATCTGGACGGAATCTAGCTTGGGTAACACGTTCTTCTAAAGCTGCTAGGACTTGACGGCTAGCTGATTCTAAAACTTGTGAGTTATCACCTTGAAGAATAATATCAACATCAGCATTACGGACAGGGGAGTTATTGGCAATCAGACCTCGGACTTGACCAGGTGAGAGGCGGAGGCGAATACCTGCTAAATTTAACTTGTTAAAAGCTTGAGTGACTCGTTCAATGTAAGCATCTACATCTGTACCAGCTTTGAGAGTGATGTTACTGGTACCGCGTAGAGGATTCGCATTGGTAGTGTTGCCGAACAATGCACCACCGGCTGTAGAAAAAACGTATTCTGTTTCTGGTTGCTGACGAATAATCTCTTCCACCGCATTCATAACTTTGCGGTTAGTCTCCAGAGGTGTACCTGGAGGAAACTGGGCAAATAAATTGGCTTGTCCTGTGTTGATGCGGGGGAGAATTTGTTGGGGAATTTGGGGGGCCATCCACAAACTACCACCACCGAAAATGATGATTGCGATCGCTACTGTAACTAACCGCCAGCGTAATATCTGTTGTAAAAAACTACCATACATTCTGGTGGAGGCTTCAAAGCTACGATTAAATTGCTTGAGTAGCCAAAAATTACTCAAATTACTAGAGATTTGCCAGCCTAGCATCCGCGAGGCCATCATTGGCACAACGGTGGCTGCAATCAAGATGGAAGCCGCTACAGAGAAGCTAATCGTGAGAATTAATTCGTTGAATAATAAAGCAATAAAACCACCAATCAGCAAGAAGGGTAATACTGCTACTAAGTTAGTACTTGTAGAAGCAATTAAGGCTGATTCTACTTCCTGACTACTTTTTTCGGCTTGAGTAATTAATTGTTGTGGACGCAAACGGCTTTTATTATCTTTACCGGGAGTCATGCCGACACCTTCGGCAATACTTTCTAGCATGACGATGGAGTTGTCTACCACAATACCCACACCTAATGCTAAACCACCCAAGCTAAAAACGTTGAGAGATAAGCCAAACATCCCCATTAATATGATTGCGGCTAGGGTGGCTAAGGGGATGGCAATGACGATAATAAAGGTTTGCCGTAGAGAACCCAGAAATAATAATACTGCGATCGCTGCTAGTGCTGTACCAATTAGCCCAGAACTCGTAACGTTGGCAATAGAATCGCGGATAAACTTTGATTCATCCAAGGTGGGTGTAATGATTGTTCCTTCGGGGATGACACCAGATGTTCGCAACTGTTCTAAACGCGTTTTGACTGCATCCACTACGTTAATAGTGTTTGCTTCTGGCTGCTTTTGAATACTAACTTTAACTGCTGGTTCACCGTTGAGGGAAACATAAACCCTTTGTTGTTCTGAACCGTCGATAACTTCAGCAAAGTCTCTTAGATAAACACGGCGACTAGGGACGGAAGAAGAATTATTGGCAGTAGTGGAAGTAGTGGAGGTAGAAGTAGCAGTAGTAGTGGGAGTGGAAGAAACTTCAAAAGATAAGTTTCTAATTTCATCCGCGTTCCGAAAGCGTCCTACAGTTCGGGTGAGTGGCTCAGAATTTAGTCCCAAAATTCGACCGCCGGAAATATCTTGGTTGCGATTTCTCAACTCATCTAAAACATCCGTCAAACCTACGCCTAGAGCTTGCAAGCGGTCTAAATCTAGGTTAACTCTAACTTCTTCTTGCAAACCTCCCGATACATCTACCCCAGCTACTCCAGGAA
Source organism: Trichormus sp. M33_DOE_039 (assembly GCA_015296085.1). Taxonomy (GTDB): domain Bacteria; phylum Cyanobacteriota; class Cyanobacteriia; order Cyanobacteriales; family Nostocaceae; genus Trichormus. The sequence goes on from DVDT01000020.1 coordinate 16,736, forward strand.
CAATACCTAATTCCCTTGCTAGTTCTTCTTCTGCAAATACCCGCAAATCAACCCCTGTCAAGGATGGGGAAGTTAAAGCCATTTCGTAGACAGGTAACTGGGAAGGATCGACTTTAAATATACGTGGTTCTTCAATTGTATCTGGTAAAGTACCTCTAGCTCTATTGAAAGCGGCCGTCGAATCGTTCAAGGCTTGGTCAATATTTCCTCCGGGTTGAAAGTATAAATCTACACTGACTTGCCCTTCGCGAGTTTGAGAGAAAACTTGAACTACACCATCAGTTGCAGAGAAGGCTTCTTCTAGTGGCTTAGTGACTTCATCAATTGCTACGTCTGGAGAAATTCCTGGTGCTTGTATGCGTACACCTATGCGTGGATAGGTAATTGAAGGTAGTAAATCTACAGGTAATTTGATAATAAAAAATACGCCTAAAACTATCACTGCTAGGGTTAGCATGAGTGTGCCGATATGTTGGCGAATGGATATGGCACTAAGACTAAATCCACTGCTTTTATTCACTTGCTGCATTTTTGTCGCTACTCCAATTCAAAACCCTTGGGGTGAATTCAAAATTCAAAAAACTGGTTTTTACCCAATTTATTACTTGCAAATTTTCAATTTGGTTTTCTGGGATTGGAATTACCCTCTGGGGTTTCGGAAAGAATGGAAAGACGCACAGCTTCACCATCTTTTAAAGGTCTACCACTACGAACCACATAGCGATCGCCTGGTTGTAAGCCAGATAAAATTTCGACTTTGCCATCAGCTTTTTCCCCTAGGGTGACAGCACGAGATGTTACTTTGGTCTGACCTGCTGAGTCTGTTACTACATAGATGGTGCCGTTCTTTTCCTCTGCTGGGGCTGTGGTTTTAGCTGGCTTTTGCAGAGCGGTTTGTGACACCACTACTCGCTGTGGTGTTTGGGTGGCAAAAATAACTCTTGCTAGTAAGCCGCTACCGATGTTGTTATTGTTAGGAATTACTACTTCCACTGGGATTAAACGGGCTGTCGCATCGGCGGTAGGGGAAATACGGGTAACTCTACCAATGAATTTGTCTTGGGGGAAAGCATCTAAGCGGACTTCTACAGATTGACCTACTTGAATTTGGCTCAATTCTAATTCGGAAACTTGTACGACAACTTTGACACGGCTAAAGTCGGCAATTTTTAAAGCTTCTCCGCCTGCTTGGAGAAGATTTCCAGGTTCTGTAACTTTTTCTGTGACTACACCAGTGATGGGAGATATGAGGCGAGTGTAGGATCTGCGTTCTTTTGCTTGGGCTAATACTGCTTTTTGGGCAAATACTCTACCTTTAGCGGCGGCTACAGCTTGCTTTTCTGTACGGACTTGTTCTTGAGCAGCTCGCAATTGTTGAGCAGTTGTTTGGGCTTTGGTGTTGGCTTGTTCGGCTATTTGCTCAGAGATTGCCCCTTCTTTAAATAATTGCTGTTGGCGGCTAGCATCAGCTTGGGCTTGCACTAACTCTAGGCGCAATCTTTCTACTTCTGCATTGGCGTTACTAATTTGGGTGCTAGCTCTGGCTACTTCTGATTGCAAAGCGGCTAGTTCGGCTTCGGCTTGTTTTAAGTCGGTTGATAGAATGATGTCATCCAATTGCCCAACGGTTTGCCCTTGCGTGACTGTGTCACCGACATCTGAGTTTAAGGATAATAGTCTGCCTTCTACTTGCGATCGCAGCGATACTGTACGGAATGCTGTTGTTGTACCTGTATACTCTGTTTGTGCTTGCAATCTTTCTATCTTCGCAATGGCTACATCGACGGGTGTTGCTTGGTTGCGTTCTCCTGCTGTGCGTTGCTGAGGTTGTGCTGTTGCTGATTCTTTGGGTAAAGAGCCACAGCTAGCAGTTAATATACTCATACTCAATAGACAAATCATCAATAAGAAATAAGAAACCCTGCTTTGCTCAGGATTAATTTTCTTCCAGGTATCAAAACCTGTCTTATTTAATTGCCAAAGTGATGTGTAAGTTTGCTGCTTCATCGGTTTTTGCTGTAATTTGAGTTATAAATTATCTATTTAGCTTGTTTAAACAAGTTTTTGATATAACAGCTTTCCATAACCAAACAAACCCCCATATATCTTGCTGGCTGGTAAATATAGAGAATTAAAAAATTGTCTTAAAAAACTTTTTTGTGTCAAACATTACTATGTTTACAAAACAATGTCAAAAATTTTTTTGATACATTGCTAATGCACAGACAAAATATTTTTGCAATCTGATTTGACTATAACACTGGTATCTACTGGTTTCAGAAAAATAGAATAGCTCCAAAACATAGCACCTATAACAATTGAAGTTACAGCATAATTTAGATTCTGGATATTGTCTTAAGCATTGTTTGACGGCGAAATATTTAGTTTTACTAAATACATACTTTATAGTAGCAAAAACACCACTGCCATGACTGATAATTCTCGGTATTTATGCAATATATTAAAAATTCTAAACTGGAATTGCCTTTTGCCTCAATGTATTATATGAGATAGGTCAAATTTTTATTCCTTTTAGGTGAGGACAATTACGCGTGATATCACCGCTAAAAATTGCACACACTGCTGATGAGTCTCAAATCACCGAATTTTTTCAAGAATCCGTCGGTCAGTGGCTCTCAGAAAGGCGTTACTATACTCTCCCAGACGGTGATACCAAAGAAATAGAGAGTATAATTACCATCAGATTTTTAGCTCCAGGATGTGAGGAATTACAAAAGCTAGCTCAAATGCACAATTTAACTGATGGAGCGATGTTGGTATGTGGTGCTGAAGTGAATTGGTGTAGTACAGATATCCTAAAAAATAGAAATGAGTCGCAAGGGTCCACATTATTTGGTGCTTTAGGAAATGTATTGTACCGCGATCGCGGTTTTGCCACATCCAAGCCAGTCACTGCCAAGTATTTTTTCCCCAACCCCAAAACTCTATCTCTGCGGACTGAGTACAATGGTTCAGTGTTTGAGGAAGAGTTAAAGTTAGTAGGCAGCAAGTACCGCACCAGACAAACAATTATTTCTCGTGCAGGCGAACAGTTGATGATTGGTCAATATTTAGAAAAGAGATTAGCGTAATTTGTATTTACTACGCCATCTTCAGTGATTCATGAAGGTATAGAACCCTGGTTGCTTAGAGAAACTGGGGTTCTATACTTTCAATGCTCAAGTATCAGCTTTAGTGGTGACGCTGAAATTTCAACATACCCATCGCCACAACAGCTAATAAGCCGAAAATTGCACCAGGCTCAGGTACAGATTGTGAACCATCTTCAATTGAAAATAGGGTTGTTGTACCGCTAATTTCATTGGACACAACCAGCAACGACTTACCATTAGGACTATTTGCAGCCGAAATAAATAGCAAACCCTCTGGCCCTAAATCTCCCACGGCTAGGCTATCTGGCGCAGCTAGAAAATTACGGTTGTTAACATATTCAACATAAACAGGGTTGTTTGGGTCAGTGATGTCATAAACCATCACACCACCGACGCGCTCTAACCCCACAAAAGCGTAAAAGCGACCGTTAATCTCTGCAATTTTGACATCTTCTGGTTCTGGGCCTTTGTTGTCGCTGCGGTTATCTAAGTTGTTGTCTTCGTTATCAGAGTTAAAGAAGTTAGGTAGAATTTGAGCAGTGATTTGCTCAAAGTCGTCACCACTGTCGTAAACTTGCTTGAGTTGGCCTGTAGCTTCATCCCACTCCCAAATGGAGAAAGAACGACCACCAAAAGCGTAAATCTTTTCAAAATCACTATCACCATCTTCATCACCAAGAGTGTTAGTGACTGTCAACCGACTCAGGTTGCTGTTTTGTTTGAGAGTACTAGCATTGGGAAAAGCTGTGGGGTCGAGTTGATAAGCATTACTACTCACTCTGACCTCTTCTGCAAAACCGTCGTAGTCACGAGCATCACCTTCGTTAGCTGTGACAATGTAAGTTTTACCGTTAACTTGGTAGGACGCTATAGCGTCGGGTTGGTACATCCCCAAAACCGGCCAGTTAGCAATTTTGATAGCATTATCGCGATCGCTCGGATCAATGCCGTTTCCTGGTAGACTGTGATCCTTAAAGCCTAAGGGGATAATGTCGGTAATTTGATTGTTGATCAAGTCGAGGACTGCGATCGCATTATTTTCTTGCAACGACACCCAAGCTTTCGTCGAGTCTTCAGAAACAGTAATGTATTCTGGTTCTAAATCTTGAGCCACGGTAGCATTAGGGCCAAAGATTCTGACTCCCGCAGTTCGTAGCTGATCAATCTGGCTGTTAAATTGGCTAAAACCAGCGTTTATGACACTAAAATCAGCAAGATTAATTATGCTAACTGAACCTTCTGGGTCAACGCTATCAGCATCACCATAACTATTTGGTTCGCCTTCATTAGCCACTAACACACGCGTTCCATCAGGTGTGAAGGTAAGCATATCGGGTAATGCTCCCACGGTGACAAAATTTAAAAAATCACCATTAGCATCGAAAAACACTGCTTTACCTGGGTCTTGGGCGACATTTCCTTGCACCGCTGCTGCTAATAAGCCATTTTTAAAGGCGACGCTATTCACTCCACCACCGTAAGGTGCAATACTGATACTCTTGAATAGTGAAGGCTGAGTTGGGTCACTGATATTAAGAATATCAATACTGCTAGTACCTCCATTCACCACAAACAGTCGTTGTGTCACAGGGTCATAAGTAGGGATTTCTGCTCCCCCTTCATTGAAGATACCTGTGCTGTAACTACCAAGAGTTTTGAGGGTCAAAGCTGCTGCTGGGGTTGTCATTGCTCCCAACAAAATAGCAGATGGAGCTAGTAGAGAGATAAGCTTTTTGATAATCATGATTGTAGTGAATAGTTCAACGCTTAACTTCGTACCTCTTGCTGTCAATTGAGAGCATGAAAATATATCCACTAGGCTAGAATTTTGCCTTGCGGATTATTCATGTTTTTTATCAATCAGACTAAATCAATAGGTGCAATGACCCGGAAAGAGACGAGCTATTAATTACGGGTGCAACTGCAAAATTAATGGCTGCAAGTTAAGCGAAATTTAAATAAAGGTTAACTAAAGCTTAAGTACAGTATTTTTACTGAATCTTTATGAAGCGATATCCAGGATTCAGATCGACTTTGTACTTGCACTCACTACTACGATGCTTGTCAATTTATACTTGCAACTCAAATCCAGGTAAAATATCTTCGCCCAACAGCATACTTGGCATTGTCACTATTTATTTTGGCTGTCCCTGGCGGTAGATTTCCACTTCTCCGTATGGGGGGTTAATGAGCCAACCTAAACGCAAGCCATTATCTAGATATTCTTGCATTTTATCTTGGAGAAAGTTGAGGCGATCGCTCTCGGATCTCAGTTCTATGAGAAAATCTGGCACTAGTGGCGGAAATCTTTTGCGTTCCTCTGGAGTGAGTGCTTCCCATCGTGATAATTTTACCCAAGCTGCATCAGGCGATCGCTTTGCGCCATTCGGTAGCCTGAATATAGTCGAGGAACTAAAAACTACTCCTAATTTTGTTTGGCGATTCCAAATTTCTAAATCGGTGATTAGCCTTGCTTCATTATTTCCGCTTTCTCCACCTACTGGTGGCACAATAATCAGTTCTCCTTCAGCTGTGAGTTCTAGACTTAAGTCCCGATTCGCCATGCAGATTTGATAAAACTGCTCATCAGTGAGGCGAACTGCTGGTTCTAGATTTATTACAACAGTATCCATTGAACTGCTCCTTTCCGAAAGTCTCGGATTAACTCCTATTCTACGGCTTGCCTTAAAAATTATGAATAGGAGCGCACGTCTGTACGCTCCGGGGATAAATCTGATTCAGATAATAAAAATTCCTGTAAGTTGAATTGCAAAGTATTATTTATTTTTTATCAATCAACTATTTTGGAATTCAGTCAATCACCTTTCTGCTCGTAGATGTTTGGGTAAAACTTCTCCATAAATCGATCTGGATTTTTCAGATCAGTGAATCCAAATTTTCGATACAATTCATGAGCATCTTGCGTTGCTAGCAACCACCTGCGAAATCCCTGTAACTCAGGATGGGAAACAATTGTTTCCATCAGCCATTTGCCCAAACCTTGCCCACGAAAAGACTCTAAAATAAACACATCAGCAATATAGGCAAATGTGGCATGGTCTGTGATTAGGCGGGCAAAGCCAATCTGTTGTTTCCCTTGATACAGACCAAATACTAGAGAATTTTGAATGGATCTCTGAAGAACTTCCATTGGTAAATTCTTTGCCCAGTAGGAATTAGAGAGAAATTGGTGTATCAAATTTATGTTTAGCCGATTGATATCTGTGGAGATTGAATACTCACCTGCTGACCACTCTTGAATCATAAGATTAATAATGAGTGCCTGATTTACGGTGATGCACGGCTGTCACACCGTCTTGATTTAGCACTTTGCCATTTTCCACAGTTGCATACACCAACCAATGATCGCCTGATTCCATCCGGTTTTGGACTGAACATTCCAAATACGCTAGCGCATCTCTCAATATCGGACTGCCGTTAACAGCTTCTTCTGTGGCTACATCAGCAAATCTGTCCTGTGCAGGGCCAAAAGGCTTGAGGAAGTGCTTCATCAATCCCAAATGATTGCCCTCTTTAAGAACATTGAGGACAAATTTATTACCTGAGTGCGTCAGGGTTTCTACTGCTCTATCTTTAGCTACAGCGATGGTTAAACCAGGAGGATTAAAGCTAGCTTGAGCTACCCAAGAGGCTAGCATGGCACTAGATACTTCCCCTTGCTTGGCGGTGACAACACACAGTGAACCAACAATACGTCCCACTGCTTGTTCTACGTTAGTGGCGGGTTGACTAGATGCACGGACTTTCTTCGCTTTTTTCAATGCTTGGGCGAAGTCAGTTCCGGCTTCTTCACACAATTGCAAGGTCGCATCATTAGGTTTGAACTTGACGCGGATGGTATCAAACCCAAACCGATAACCAGCATCTTTGAGTTTGCTTTCAATTAAATCGACGGCTTCCCCACTCCAGCCAAATGAACCAAATACACCAGCTAGTTTATTGTTAGTGGCGGTAGATAACACAATTCCTAACGCTGTTTGTACGGGTGTAGGTGCATGACCGCCGAGCGTAGGTGAACCAATGACAAAGCCAGCCGACTTTTCCACAGCCGCCCGAATTTCTTCTGGTTCAGTGAATTCGCAGTTAATAGACTCCACGGCGACCCCAGCTTTCGTAATACCGCGTGCGATCGCCTGTGCCAATGTTGCTGTATTCCCATAAGCAGAAGCATAAATTAATGCTACTGTCAAGTCCGCTGAGGCTTGTTGTTGAATCCACTCTCGATAGGCGTGAGTTAGTTCAATTAAGCCGTAACGAACTATCGGCCCGTGTCCGGTGGCGTACATCCGCACGGGTAAATCAGCGAGTTTATCGAGGGCTGTGTCAACCTGTTTGGCGTGGGGTGCTATTACGCAATCAAAATAATAGCGGCGGTCTTCATTAATTGACTGCCAACCTTCGTCAAATACCTGATCACCGCAAATATGTGCCGCAAATAATTTATCAGAGTAGAGAATTTCCGTCTGGGGGTCGTAGGTGCAGAGAGCATCTGCATAGCGGGGGTTAGGCGTGGGAATGAATTGTAAATGATGACCTTTGCCCAAATCTAGGGTTTCATCGCCCCGCATGACAAGAATTGGCAAGTCTTGATTTTCTAACGCCCCCCGCAAATTAATCGCCCCTGGGTTGGAACAGACGAAAGTAATTTGGGGTGCAACTTCGAGTAAAGCTTTTAAAGTAGCGGCGCGGTTGGGGTTAATGTGACCGAGAATCACATAATCAATAGCTTTGACATCAAATCTTTGCTGCAAAGCCTCTAGGTAAATTTGCGTGAAAGTTTCCCCTGGCGGGTCAATCAGCGCAGTTTTATCACCTTGAATTAAATAAGAATTAGCAGTTGTACCTTTGGCCAGAGCATATTCAATTTCAAATCTTAATCTAGACCAACTGCGCGATCGCACAATTGTTGTATCTGTGCCGATGGGCATTACTTGAATGTCACGGGGTTTAGTTAGTGGCATGCCTTTTAACTTTTGACTTTTTTAGTAATGGTTTCCGACTTTGCGATGATGTACAGCTGTCAGGGCTTCGGGTTTGGATACGCGCCCGGTGTAGACGTTGCTGTATACTACCCAGTGGTCGCCGCAGTCCATGCGGCTTTGGACTTCACATTCCATGTAAGCTAGAGCATCGGCGAGAATGGGTGTACCGTTTTCGGCCGGTTGGGTTCTGACTCCTTCAAAACGATCTGCACCAGGGGCAAATCGCTTTAAGAAGTGGCGCATGAGGGTTTGATAATTGCCTTCTTCTAAAACGTTGAGGACGAAGCGATCGCCTACTTGCATGAGTGATTCAATTGCCCTATCCTTAGCTACGGCAATGGATAATCCTAACGGTTTGAAGCTGGCTTGACTCACCCATGAAGCTAGCATCGCGCTTGATACTGCGCCTTTTTTGGCTGTAATAATATATAGTCCGCCGCTTAATCTTCCCAAGGCTTTGTCTAAATCAGCACCTAGGGATTTCATCGTTTTGATGCTGCGATCGCGTGTCACCCACTGCCCTAAGTCTGTACCTGCTTCTTCACACAGTTTGTAAATATTTTCGCCTGGTGTATCTCTCACCTCAATTACAGGAAAGCCTACGTGTAAACCCAAAGCCCGGAATTTGTTGAGTAAGGGGTAAGTCGGCTCGTCATCGCCGCCACCTGTTTCAAAGATACCGATAGTTTGTTTTTCATTGGCAGAACCCAAAACTGTGCTGAGTGCAGCTTGGATGTTGGCTGCACCAGTAGCAGGAGTCATCCCAATCACTAAGCCAGTACAGCGTCCGACGAGTTCGCGCAATTCTTGTAAATCTACAGTCGCACCCAAATCTATGATTTCGACGGCTACACCTGTTTTGCTGATACCATTAACAATACTTTGGGCTAGGCGATCGCTATAGCCGTATTCGGAAACGTAAAATACGCCGACAGTAGTTTCTGCTTTAGTTTGGGTTTGACTCCATTTGCGGTAACGTCCAATCAATTCTTCAACATGATGGGACAGTAATGGCCCGTGACCTGTCGCCACCATTTTCACTGCTGGTAATTCTCCCATACGCTTGAGGGCCGATAAAACTGACCGCGCATTTGGCCCCATCAAGCATTCATAGTAGTAGTGAAAATCAGCTTCAATGGTTTTTAAATCTTCGTCGAAGGTACTTTCCGAACAGTAGTGCATTCCGAAAGCATCGCAGGTGTAAAGGATCTGGGTTTTGTGGTCGAAACTAAATATAGTGTCAGGCCAGTGTAAATTCGGGGCAATCACAAATTCTATTTCGTGACCATTACCTAAATCCAAGCGATCGCCATTTTTGACAATCTTGCGTTTAAATGGCTGATGTACCAAATCTTCCAGAAATTGGATTGCTACCTTGGAAGCTACAACTGTAATTTCTGGCGACATCTGTAATAAATCTTTGACCAAGCCACTGTGGTCTGGTTCTGTGTGGCTAATAATCAAATAATCTATATCTTTGGGATTGATTAAGCCCGTAAGAGTATCAAAATAGAGTTGACGGAACTTTTCATGAGAGGTATCAACTAAAGCCGTTTGCTCACCGCGGATCAGAAATGAGTTATAAGTAGTACCGTTTTGTAAACCGAACTCAATATCAAAGCGATCGCGATCCCAATCTAGAGAACGAATTGCGGTAGTATCTTCAGCAATTTCTCCAGTCTGTATGGTGAGCCGTTTTTCAGTTTTATCGGTGACTCCTACCATAACTATCTCCTTAACACAATGAGTATTTATTCCTCTACTCCTATTTTGGCACGGGTTGTTTGTTAAGCTTTATTAAAAAATCTATAGATAAGTTTAAAAAAACAAAAGTGTGAAACAGTACCAACACCCAAAACGGATAGATAATGTATGGCTAGCCTTGGAAATTGGCAATTCTCGGCTGCATTGGGGATTATTTATCGATGAAACCCTAAACCATACTTGGGATACACAGTATTTACCTGAGTCAGTTATACAACTTTTAGCGGGCTGTGAAACATTAAACGATTTTTTTTCGCTGACTGGAAACTGGGGACAAGTTAGCAATTTCTCCTCGTCTCTCCTAACTCCCTTCTCCATTGTTATCGCTTCTGTAGTACCAACACAAACCGCACTTTGGCGAACCTATCCCAACGTTCGTGTGATGACATTAGACCAAATACCCCTAAGTAATACATATCCTACATTGGGAATTGACCGCGCTTTGGCTTTGTGGGGTGCGGGGATGAGGTGGGGTTTCCCGATTTTAGTAATCGATGCGGGAACAGCACTAACTTTTACAGGTGCGGATGTTCATCAGTGTTTAGTGGGCGGTGCGATTTTGCCGGGGGTGGGTTTACAATTAGCGAGTTTAGGTCAAAAAACCGGACAGTTACCCCAATTAAATATAGAAGGAATCAAATCATTACCTCCACGTTTTGCATTGAATACACCAGAGGCAATTCAAAGCGGTATAATTTACACTTTATTAGCTGGAATTAAAGAGTTTGTTGAGGATTGGTGGCAATTATTTCCTGATGGGAAAGTGGCGATTAAAGGCGGCGATCGCAATTTACTATTCAACTATCTACAAGCCTTATATCCTGAAATAGCTGAAAGTCTAATAGTAGAACCTAATCTCATCTTTTGGGGAATACAAAACATAGTCACAAACTGAGCAAATAAATACTTTTATCAGCTGACGCACAGAGAATCACGATAAATATAGAGAAAGTTTAACTATCAATTAAATCTTTGCGTTACTCTGCGTTTACCTCCGCGACACTTTGCGTTTAGATTTTCCCATAATTCAAAACAAAATCCCGCAGATCTCCAGCCACAACACCAACACAAGATTCTGGTAAATCATTCCCAGCATGAGCAATCATTCTCAATTCCACTTCAGGGATGAGTTTACTGTAAACCTCACTGCGAGTTAAAGCATCAGGACTATCTTTACCACCTTGTAAAATCAACACAGGAATTTCTATTTCAGGTAATCTATTTTGTAATAATTCTGCTTCAATTTCCGGTTGTTGTCTTTGAAATAATAATTGACAAGCTGTGGGAAATTGCAATACCTTCTGACGTGTTTGCCAATCTTGTTCAATTTTCTCGTGCAGACCAAAAATTTTAGTCAAAAACCGCAGCGATCGCAGTATCTTAAACCAGAGTGGCGATCGCTTGACTAACTTCTGCATTTTACTCCAGTCAGCTTCTTGTCCTGGGATTTTTACACCCTCTGGTGCTAGTAAGACTAACTTATCAACCTGTTCGGGATACTTGAGGGCATAACTAGCCGCAACCCAACCTCCAAGAGAATGACCTACTAAATATACTCTTTCTAATTTCAAAGCCTGTAAAAACTCAGCAATACATTCCACTTGTAAATCAATAGAGTAGTGAATGTTGGGATTTTCAGACTCTCCAAAACCTAATAAATCTGGGGCAAAGCAATTGAAGTCTTTAGCTAGCGACTCCATCACACCCACCCATTGGCTACTTTCATGCCAATTACCATGTAAAAGCACAATAGGAATCCCTTCACCAGCCTCACGCCAGAATAATAGCCCTTGAGAAAGTTTTCTCCGGGCGTTACGTAACAGCGCATCCATCTTGATTTAACAACCTATATAGAGGATTTTATGTTTTAAATAGACTTTTTAGCATAGTAAGAACTCAGCAACCAAGAGTCAGCAATCAGAATTTAATAGTAAGCCAATATGATTGGTACTTTAATTTATCCAACATTCCCCCGACTCCTGAATTCTGACTTAGCATCAATCTAAGTTGCTAATTTTAACCTAAAATCCTGCATATTCTTATACAAGATATTCCTGTAATCAATCACACATCTATGGTATAAACATCACTCTTTCCCTTCCCTAAGCCAGCGTTGTCAAACCATTTAAATAGTCACGTAGCTGACGGGCGTGGTCATGAGACATTGGTTCTGGAGGTAGAGAATCAGCAGTAAAAGCCTGGATTTCCATAACTTCTAATTCATCCTGAATAGCCATATTCCCCTGCACTTCCGCCTCCACAACCACACAAATTGAATGGATTCTGGGATCGCGGTCAGGAGAAGAGTAAACTCCCACCAAACGCTTAATTTGTGCTACTTCCAGTCCTGTTTCTTCCATTAACTCCCGGTGGACTGTACTGGGAATATCTTCTCCCCAATCCACCATACCTCCAGGCAATGCCCACAGACCATCATCACGCCGCCTGATCAATACAATTCTTCCGTCAGGTAATAGCGGGATGATACTTGTTCCCGTAATCGGATGACGGAAAATAATTCCTAGCACAGTTTGTCCAATACGCCACAGACTACGTGCAGATTGGATAGGTGTCGCAAAAAAAGCAAGAACTTTCAATCTGAAAATGTTTATAGTGCGTAATTTAATCAAATACCACGGACATGAAATCAACTATTGAAAAGTTGAATTTTGTTTTACACAAAACTGTTCGTGGTTTGAAATTACATTTTAACAAAAATTTAGTTATATATGGACATATTACAAATGATTATTTAAATATTCAAGATTCTCCCAAGTAATGAGTAAAGCGATTTGACTGGATTAGCTAGTAAAGGTTTACCTTCAATTCTTAATTAATTAAATTTAAACAAATATTTAAATTTCTATGGTAAATGAAAATGAGACTAGGGCTTTCAAAGATTCGTGAAATATCAACCAAACGAGTCTAGCCCTATTCCTAACTACCTACTAAGCTATACATCATCCCTTTTTGAGTGAGGGTAAATATATTTCCTAAGCTGGTCTGTTATCTAATAATTGATATATTTTTTATCTTTAAATATCATCTTCTTCAATACCCATTACTGAATATAAATATTTTTTGTAAAAATAATCGTTTTTCTCTATAAGTATCATCAATAAATTAACTAACACATTGCATCTGAGAATTTTTTGGGATTATTTGCATTTGTTGCTGACTTTATATTTAGAGTTAATGTTCGATTTCAAGTTGTAGGAATTTAGTTCTCTCATGCACGAAATAGTAATGTTTGATAAATTTTGATAGTCTATTACCATTTGGCAGGGGACAAATTTTTCTAGTCTTAGGAAATATTGACATTGTTCAATTACATAAGGTAGCATGGTATGCTGTTCAAACTATCTACGGTCATAATCTAGGCTAAAACTGTATCAACAACACTAGTAGCTGATATTGTCTACTAAATGCCTAGAAATTTATTTTGTTGTTTATTCATGAGGTGAACATGGCAAAGCGCCGTAACCCGAAAAAAGAAAAGGCGCTACGAAACCAGGCATACGCCAGAAAGTTTCGTAAACGGACTACAACCGGAAAGATGCAGAGAAGATTCCAACAAAGATCACCCAAGAGTGAGGAAGATGAAGGCGCAGCAGCAATTGATGCTGAGTAAGCTACCTTCTGAGACTCCACTGTTGGGGGTGATTTAGACTCTGGTGTTGGGTACTGGGGTATCGGTAATGAGGCAAATTTCTTTCTATTCCCCATTCCCCATCCCCATTTCCCACTTCCTACTCTGATATTTGACTACGAGCAGCCAAAATAGCTTTATTTACCTGCTCGAAACCAGTGCCGCCGTAACTGTTACGAGCGGCTACAACTGTTTTGGGAGATATGGCATGATAGATATCTTCTGCAAAAGCTGGGTGTAGTTGCTGCCACTCTTCCAGAGTCAAATCTTTTAAAAGTTTACCGGCGGCAATGCTGGTTTTGACAACTTTACCCACAAGATTATACGCTTCTCGGAACGGTATTCCTCGCGCTGCTAAATAATCTGCAACATCTGTAGCATTAGAAAAGTCTTCTGTGACGGCTGTGTTTAAGCGATGAGTGCGGAATTCTAAGCCCTCTGCCAACAAAATTGTCATCGCTTCCAAGCAAACCTTGACAGTATTCACACTGTCAAACAAACCTTCTTTATCTTCTTGCAAATCTTTGTTATAGGCTAAGGGCAGCCCCTTCATGATCACTAACATGGCTTGAAGATGACCGAATACCCTGCCTGTTTTACCTCTCACCAATTCTGGTACATCGGGGTTTTTCTTTTGTGGCATGATACTCGAACCTGTAGCACAGCTATCTTTGAGAGTAACAAAGCGGAATTCTTCAGACGACCAAAGAATAATTTCCTCAGAAAGCCGACTGAGATGAACCATAATCAGACTCGCAGCACACAAAAATTCCACAGCAAAGTCGCGATCGCTCACCCCGTCTAAGCTATTGGCATAAATATTATCAAAATGCAATAATTTAGCCGTGTAATGACGGTCTATGGGAAATGTCGTCCCCGCTAAAGCACCACACCCCAAAGGCGAAATATTCACTCGACAATCTACATCTCCTAGACGTTCCCAGTCCCGCTGTGCCATCTGGAAATACGCCAAGAGGTGATGAGCTAAACTCAGGGGTTGAGCGCGTTGGAGGTGCGTATAACCAGGAATGAGAGTTTCCACATTTTGTTCAGCAATGTTTAGTAAGACACGCTGAAACTCCCGTAAGAGGTTTTTGATTTGTTGAATTTGGTCACGCAGGTAGAGTCTAGTATCTGTGCCTACTTGATCGTTCCGCGATCGCGCCGTGTGTAGCTTTTTTCCCACATCACCAACAATTTCCGTCAACCGTCGTTCCACTGCAAAGTGAACATCTTCCGCATCAATACCAGGTTGAAATTGCCCTTGGCGATATTCCTGGCGGATTTGTTCTAAACCCGCGACCAGTTGCTCCCCTTCTACCGAAGAAATAATTCCCGTATGTGCCAACATTTGGGCATGAGCTTGAGAGCCTGTGAGGTCGTATTCTATTAACTCTATATCAAAATTGATACTGGCATTAAAACGAGCGATCGCTGGATGCAACGCTGATTCAAACCTCTGACTCCACGTTTGTTTTTCGGTCATAGATACAAGAAAAGGCAAAAGTCAAAAGTAAAAAGGCAAAAGAATTTTTTTACGTTTGCCTTTTACCTTTTGACTTCCTACTGCCTAATCCCTACCCATGTCAACCGTACTTAGTGAGGTTTCTAAAGATATAGCCAATTACTAATCCAATCAACAATGCCCAGATTTGACCTGTTTGGACAAAGTGATTCCAGGTTTTTTGCATCTGGCCTACTACATCAGGGTTGGTAATATTTTGTGCCAGAACATTGACATTGGGAGGTAAATCCCAAAAAATCTGAGATATTAAATCGTTTAAATAGTTCATCTTGAGTAATTAATTAAGCTAAAACTTGGAGACTAAAACAGGAATTTTGAACCAATCTAGAATTCAAAATTTAATTGTCCCAATCACTCGATGTCATAACTTAAGATGTAGCCGATGGCATCCGTAATTTCTCGGCTGTCCGTAAAATTTGCCCTGCTAGCACAGCTGCACCAAAACCATTATCAATATTGACGACTCCTACCCCAGCCGCGCAGGAATTGAGCATGGTTAATAATGGTGCTAGACCGCCAAAACTAGCACCATAACCCACACTAGTTGGGACAGCAATTACAGGAGAGTCTGCCAAACCAGCAACAACGCTGGGTAAAGCACCTTCCATACCTGCAACTACAATTAATACTGACGCTGATTGAATCAGATGGCGGTTACTCAATAAACGGTGAATTCCTGCTACACCTACATCCCAAAGACGCAATACCTGAAATCCCGAAAGTTCTGCCGTTACTGCGGCTTCTTCCGCCACAGGTAAGTCAGCCGTACCAGCGGAGAGAATCCCTATCAATCCCTCAAACTGTGGTTCGATATGAGATGGAGCGATCGCACAAATTCTGGCTAATTCGTAGTACCGTAAACCCCGAATTTTTGGTTGTAATAAAGTATAAATTGATGGTTCGATGCGGGTAGCCATCACCACAGGATTGCGCTGACGCATGGCCTCCATAATTTGGGCAATTTGTTCTGGAGTTTTACCCGGCCCCCAAATTACTTCCGGGAAACCGGTTCTGAGGTGACGATGATGGTCAATTTTGGCAAACTCCCCTACAGGTTCATAGGCTAAATGCTTGAGTGAGTCTAAAGCCATGTCTGGGGTAACTTTACCATTGGCAACCGCCTCTAAGAGCGATCGCAAAGTTTCAGGTTGAGTCACAGCAAATTTAGGGAATGGGGAATGGGAAATCGAGAATGGGGAATGGAAGACAAGGTAGATTTTAACCCAATGCCCAATGCCCCATTCCCAATACTCAATCAACTACTTAACAATTTCGATTTCGTGTATGTTCCAGAAAGCACCACCTAGAGCTGAGTACTGGATGCCTTCAAAGCGATCTCGTACTGCTGTCATTGCTAGTGGGTTAACCAGATAAATAAAGGGTAAATATTCTTGAGTAATCCTTTGGGTTTGGGCATAAATCGCTTTTACCTTGGCTTCATCAAATTCTTGGGCAGCTTGGACATATAGCTTACCAATTTCTGCTTCCCACGGTGCAACCTCTCTACCTTCAATTGGTTTTTGTCCAGGCTGGGGTTTTTGATTAAACATATGTAGCCCACCATCAGGAGACCAAACATTAGCTCCATCATTAGGTTCTAAACCCCCAGTTAAACCTAGCAAAGAAGCTTCCCAATCTAAAGTATTAGCAAGTTTATCTGTATAGGTATTCCATGCCAAGGGTGTAAAATCAACCTGCATACCAATGACAGCCAAGTCTTGCTTAATTTGCGACCCTATTGCTTCCCGGATTTTATTACCTGAGTTAGTCAGTAAGGTAAAGCGAACGCGATTACCTTCGGCATCTAATAATTGCCCTTGGGCATTATATGTAAAGCCAGCTTTTTTCAGCAATTGCTTGGCTTTTTCAGGATTGTAATCGTAAGTTTTGAGATTTTCGTTGGGTGAAATATAATAGGGACTCTGCACGGTAATGGGTGAATTTTGTGGTACACCCAAGCCGCGAAAAGTATTGTTAATCATGGTTTGACGGTCTATAGCATAAGCTACTGCCTGCCTAAATTCTACTGTATTAAACCAACGGGACTTGATGGGATCTACTAGTGGTTTACCGTCTCTCTTACCCTTATTTAAATTAAATAAAACAAAGTTTGTGCCTGTTCCTGGTTCTTTACCGTAAATCTTAAAATTTCCTTGCTTCTCTTGCTTTTTTAGTAAGGAGAAGTATTCAGGTGTAACTCCTACAGAATCTAATCCAGCAGAACGAAATTGCAGCAAAGAAGTGTCTGTATTTTCAACTATTTGCCAAACAATCTTTTCAATATAAGGTTGAGATTGTCCTTGAGAATTTTTGCGCCAATAGTAGGGATTGCGTCGAAAAACTACACGTTCACTGGTGTCATAGCGTTCTAGTTTGTAAGGGCCGTTAACAATAATTTGTTCAGGAGGTGTATCAACGCCCCATTTGCTTAAGAATACTGGCTTACCTTCTTGGTCTTTTTGCTGCACAAATTCCTTTAAGGCATGGGCAGGTAAAATAGGAGTGCCTGCATTTAAGAGAAACGGTCTGAATGGTTCTGGTAAGGCAAATTCTACTCGACGATCATCAATTTTTTTGACTGTAGGTAATTTACGATTTACACCAATTCTGAAACCATCCCTAGTGTCTGTGGGAACTGCTTCGTTAAGATAAATATCGTTATAAGTAAAAACGACATCTTCCGCTGTTAGGGGCTGTCCATCAGACCATTTCAAACCCTCACGTAAAGTAAATGTAAATCTTAATCTATCATCAGAAATCTGCCAAGATTCTGCTAAAGCAGGCTCAACTTTACCAGTGATAGGATTTTGGTTTATTAGTCCTTCATAAGTCAGACCGAAAATATTAGGAGATTCTTGACTGAGAGCGAGGTTAAATGTTTTGGGATCGCTGAGAATACTAGTGACTAGTTGCGGTGCTTGGGCAGCATTGGTTTTAAAGTTATCGGGGTTACAAGCCGCAACAGCAATCGCTGTGAATGCACTTAGAACTATTAGTATCCAAAAACGTTTAGTTGTGTCCAAAATATTATTTTTAATCTGCATAATTTTAGATACACTAATACGGAAAGTTAATATTTATGAGCGTTTGAGCAATTTTTTTAATAGCACCGTGTCAAACAAAAATTTAATGAAATTAACTAGAAGATACAAGTAAGACTACTGCATAAGCGGAAATCCCTTCTTCTCGCCCTTCTGGGCCTAATTTCTCGTTGGTCGTAGCTTTAATACCCACTTGATGAGGTTGTAATCTTAAAACTTCCGCTATTTTGTCACGCATGGTTTTAATATGCGGCTTCAACTTGGGACGTTCTGCAACTACTACCGAGTCAATATTACCTATCTGCCAGCCTTGGTTGCGAATCAACTGATCTACTTGGCTTAACAAAACTAAACTATCTGCTCCTGCCCATTGAGGATCAGTAGGAGGGAAATAATGACCAATATCTCCCAAAGATAATGCTCCCAACATAGCGTCCATGATGGCGTGAGTGAGTACATCTGCATCACTATGTCCTAATAATCCCAATTCATGAGGAATTTGCACGCCTCCCAAAATCAAAGCGCGATCGCTCACCAGTCGATGGATATCGTAGCCGTTACCAATTCGGATGTTCATAAGCATTAGTCATTAGTCACTAGTTATTAGGCATTGTTGCTGTTTTCCTAATCCTCCTGCTCCCTCTGCTCCCCCTGCCCCTCCGAACTTCTGATCGGAGGAAACTTCCGCTCAGAGTTCTCTCTGCCTCCTGCCTCCTGCCTCCTATCCAGCCATTTTGAGAGCAAATCGGGACGGCGATCGCGGGTTCTTTCGATTTGTTGTTCATAACGCCATTTGGCAATAGCCGCATGATTTCCAGATAGTAAAACATCTGGAACTTTCCAACCACGAAAGTTAGCAGGACGAGTGTATTGGGGATAATCTAATAACCCTTCTTCAAAACTTTCGGCGGTTAAAGACTCGGTTTTGGCTACAGTTCCAGGGAGGAGACGCACCACACCATTAATCAAAGCCATTGCCGGGATTTCGCCCCCAGTGAGAATGAAATCCCCCAAAGAGACTTCACGGGTGACCAGATGCAGCACCCGCTCGTCTACGCCTTCATAATGCCCACAAATCACCACTAATTGGTCGTAATTGCTGGCCAATTCTCGCAGTAGGGGTTGATTTATAGTTTGTCCTTGGGGACTCATTAAAATAATTTCTCGGCGGGGTAAAACTGGTAGAGATTCTACAGCACTAAAAATTGGTTCAGGCTTCATGAGCATCCCTACACCACCACCATAGGGTTCGTCATCTACCTTGCGGTGCTTGTCGGTAGTAAAGTCTCTAGGATTAGCTAAGTTTACCTGGGCAATTTGTTTGGCCAGGGCTTTACCCAGCAAACCAGAATTCAGAACCGAGGTAAAACAGTCAGGAAAAAGTGTAACTATATCAAAACGCACAGTAATTCGTATTCAAGAACACTAATCTTAAATTTGAATGTCTATCAAACACAAGCAGCAAATGTAGGGTAAAACTACATATAGGCTTTATCAATAGTATCTAAAAGTCCCACAACTCTTGATTTTTGTTAGACTCGAAAGTTTTTCTAGTTACTTAAATTTATGTTTAAATATTGTCACAACTAGATTTAAATAAATAATCTGAACCAGGTTAACAACTTCCAGGATGCATCAGGCCAGCCTCAGAAAATGTGTGTAAAGACCTGCTCACTCCAAACCCAGAAGGGAAACCTAATCCCTAATGCTAGAGAGGAACACAGCCCCTAAGCACAATTGAGTCAGTCTGGAGAAAGTGGACAGGTGAAAAACAAGGCGCTGGCTTTGAGGAACGGCACAGAACACCAGAATAATGAGGCTTCTTGTGACTCGAATGCAGTGTCCTCAACGAAAAGCAAAGTGCAGAAACTATCAGGCTAATCAACCTTGTTAAATTCACCTGAAGTTGTTGACAGGAGAAACACAATGCCGGAATTAAAAGCTAAATCGCTGGAAATGAGGACACCCCAAGCAACAAAAACCGCCGTTCTGGTAATCGGAGGCGCAGAAGATAAAGTTCATGGACGAGAAATCCTAAGAACTTTTTTTGGACGTTCTGGTGCAAGTAAGGCATATATTACAATTATTCCATCTGCCTCGCGCGAACCCGCGATTATCGGTGGTCGGTACATCCGGATTTTTGAAGAAATGGGTGCTGAAAAGGTCGAGATTTTAGACATCCGCGAGCGGGAACAGTGCGAATCCCCCCATGTGAAAGAATCCCTAGAAGCCTGTAGTGGGGTATTTTTGACAGGGGGAGACCAACTGCGCCTATGCGGTGTATTGTCAGATACACCAGCAATGGAAATTATTCGCAAGCGGGTGCGGGCGGGACATCTGACCTTAGCAGGCACAAGTGCTGGAGCAGCTGTGATGGGGCATCACATGATTGCTGGTGGTGGTAGTGGTGAAACGCCTAATCGTTCTCTAGTCGATATGGCGACCGGTTTGGGATTAATTCCCGAAGTCATCGTTGACCAACACTTTCACAACCGCAATCGTATGGGTCGCCTCATTAGTGCGATCGCAGCTCATCCCGATAGGCTAGGAATTGGGATCGATGAAGATACTTGTGCTGTATTTGAGCGCGATGGGTGGTTACAGGTCATGGGCAAAGGCAGTGTCACCATTGTTGATCCCACCGAACTCACCCACACCAACGAACCCCACGTTAGCGCAAATGAACCTTTGACCGTGCATAACTTACGTCTGCATATCCTCAGCTATGGCGATCGCTTTCACTTGTACCAGCGCACTGTACTGCCTGCTGTACACCGCATCTCCAGCTGACGGAATAGAGTACCTGAGGTTAGACTGAATTGATCGCCAATTATCCCTTGCTGGAGAAAAACCTGAGCAATACTACGTAATTACGAAAAAACTGTTTAAAATAAACAGTTTAGCGGTCAATTCCAGTAAGAAACTAGAATTTTGGTTCCGAATCTCCATCTACCTATTCCCATGAGAATCCTCAAGATCCAGACCTTACGCGGCCCAAACTACTGGAGCATTCGACGCCACAAGCTGATCGTCATGCGCCTCGACTTAGAGAACCTTGCCGAGAAACCCTCAAATGAAATACCCGGTTTTTATGAAGGATTGGTAGAGGCACTGCCAAGTCTGGAAGGTCACTACTGCTCGCCTGGATGTCGTGGTGGCTTTCTAATGAGAGTGCGAGAAGGCACGATGATGGGCCACATTGTCGAACACGTAGCCCTAGAACTTCAAGAATTAGCAGGAATGCACGTTGGCTTTGGGCGTACCCGTGAAACCGCCACACCTGGAATTTACCAGGTAGTCATCGAGTATCTAAACGAGGAAGCCGGACGCTATGCTGGCAGAGCAGCAGTCAGGTTGTGCCAAAGTATTGTAGATCGTGGTCGATACCCCAAGGCAGAACTAGAGCAAGACATTCAAGACCTCAAAGACTTCTGGCGTGATGCTTCCCTCGGCCCTTCCACCGAAGCGATTGTTAAAGAAGCAGAAAAGCGTGGTATCCCCTGGATGCAGTTAGGCGCACGCTTTTTGATTCAACTAGGTTATGGTGCAAATCAAAAGCGGATGCAAGCCACCATGACCCACAAGACAGGCATCCTCGGCGTAGAATTAGCCTGTGATAAAGAAGCCACCAAACGCATCCTCGCCGCATCTGGCGTACCAGTACCTAGGGGTACAGTCATCAATTTCTTAGATGATTTGGAAGAAGCCATTGAGTATGTCGGTGGTTATCCCATTGTAATTAAACCCCTTGATGGCAATCATGGCCGTGGCATTACTATCGACATCAGAAATTGGGAGGAAGCTGAAGCAGCCTACGAAGCTGCTAGACAAGTTTCCCGTTCCATTATTGTGGAAAGGTATTACGTTGGGCGCGACCACAGAGTATTAGTGGTAGATGGTAAAGTAGTGGCAGTTGCCGAACGTGTGCCAGCCCATGTTGTTGGTGATGGTAGAGCTACGATCGCGGAACTCATTGAAGAAACCAACAAAGACCCCAACCGTGGTGAGGGACATGATAACGTCCTCACCAAAATCGAACTAGACCGTACTAGCTATCAGCTCTTAGAAAGGCAAGGTTACACCCTTAACAGCGTGCCGCCCAAAGGCACAATTTGTTATTTAAGGGCAACTGCTAACCTCAGTACAGGCGGTATTGCTGTAGACCGGACAGATGAAATTCACCCCGAAACTGTTTGGTTAGCGCAAAGGGTAGTGAAAATTATTGGTTTGGACATCGCCGGATTAGATGTTGTCACCACCGATATTAGCCGCCCCTTAAGGGAGTTAGACGGCGTAATTGTGGAAGTGAATGCTGCTCCCGGCTTTAGAATGCACGTAGCCCCCAGTCAAGGCATTCCTCGCAACGTTGCTGGTGCAGTCATGGATATGTTGTTTCCCAATGAACAATCCAGCCGCATTCCCATCCTCAGCGTTACAGGGACAAACGGTAAAACCACAACTACGCGCCTGCTAGCTCATATTTATAAACAAACAGGTAAAGTAGTCGGATATACAACTACAGACGGTACATATATCGGTGATTACTTAGTAGAATCTGGTGATAATACAGGCCCTCAAAGCGCACACCTCATCTTGCAAGACCCAACTGTAGAAGTTGCAGTCTTGGAAACAGCCCGTGGTGGAATTCTGCGTTCTGGCTTAGGGTTTGAATCTGCTAATGTAGGTGTAGTGTTAAATGTGGCATCAGATCATTTAGGTATTGGTGACATTGACACTATCGAACAGTTAGCCAACCTCAAGAGTGTTGTAGCTGAAGCAGTATTTCCTGATGGTTATGCTGTACTCAACGCCGACGATCGCCGTGTCGCCGCAATGGCAGAAAAAACTAAAGCTAACATTGCCTACTTCACCATGAACCCTAGTTCGGAATTAGTGCAGCAGCATATCCAAAAAGGGGGAGTAGCAGCAGTTTATGAAAATAGTTATTTGTCAATTGTCAAAGGCGATTGGACACATCGCATCGAGAGGGCAGAAAATATTCCTCTGACGATGGGTGGACGTGCGCCATTTATGATTGCTAACGCCTTGGCGGCAAGTTTGGCAGCCTTCGTGCAGAACGTGACTATCGAACAAATTCGTGCTGGATTAAAAACCTTCCGTGCCTCCGTCAGTCAAACACCAGGACGGATGAACCTATTTAATTTGGGCAACTACCACGCCTTAATCGACTATGCCCACAACCCAGCTAGTTACGAAGCTTTGGGTGCTTTCGTCCGTAACTGGACGACAGGGCAACGCATTGGTGTCGTTGGTGGCCCAGGCGATCGCCGTGACGAAGATTTTGTCATGTTAGGCAAACTAGCTGCAGAAATTTTTGACTACATTATTGTTAAAGAAGACGACGATACCAGGGGTAGGGCAAGGGGATCAGCCTCAGATTTAATTACCAAAGGCATTACCCAAGTTAAACCAAATGCCCGTTATGAATCAATTTTGGATGAAACTCAAGCAATTAATAAAGGCTTGGACATGGCTCCCGAAAAAGGTTTGGTAGTGATTCTGCCAGAGAGTGTCAGCCGTGCTATTAGACTGATTAAGCTCCGAGGTGTAATAGAAGATACCCAGCAACAACATACTCACTCCCCCGTTGCCGATAACCAAAATGGCATAGCATCTAACTCTGTAATTAATACTTTGCTGTAGTTAATAGTAGAGATGGGAATAGTCACATCTCTACTATTAACCGTTGCATGATCAGGAAAGAGTAAAAAGACTCCGTTATTTTGCCTTTCAACTTTTACCTTTTGCTTTTTTAAAACCTTTATTTTTCTTCTTGTTCCGGGTTGGTATCCTCACTAGGCGTTTTTAGCTCTTCTTTAAATCCTCTTAGAGTTTTGCCTAGTGCATTGCCCAGTTCGGGAATTTTTTTAGGGCCGAAAATTATAATAGCTACAATGGCAATGATCGCTACTTCTGGCCAGCCTAGTCCAAACATATCAAGTTCCTCTGATCTTTCTTGACTTGTGCGTAAATCATAAACCTTAAAGTTCTGGCGAAGGTTAAAAAATCAATAATTAAACACTGATTTACTGAGCTAAGACAGTGTATCTAATCCCGCTGAATGGGAATACCGAGCCAATCACTAATTTCATGGGCCAGCCATTCTAGTTCTGCTTCTGATTGAATGGCGGTGTTAATACCAAGTTGATATTTTTGTACACCAGCCCAAATCTCTAATTGCGCTGGTACTTCAGTACGACTTCCCTCAGAATCTTGAGACCAATGTTTTTTTGTATAAACTAACTTGCTGATACTAGTTCTGGGGGAGGGACGGGGACGATAAAATTTAAACCTAAATATTTCTTGAGCAAAGGTGATTTTTTGCTCATCTACACGTAGACGGATATTTCCAAATATATTGAAAAGCAAATTGTACACCATAAAGCTGCCAGCACCCCAAAAAGGCAGTGAGAATAAGGCAAAAGGGATATTGACCGGAAAAGGGGCTGTGAGTGCAATGATTGTCCAAAATAGAATAAAGGAATTCCAGGCGATCGCAAATAATCCTGTAAACAATATCCAGGGCTGCAAACCAACTGGAGGAATAAGGATGTCTAAAGTATCCCAACTCTTAATTAGCTGAATTCTGCTACCAGCTGGTTTAGTTTTCACTAAACTACTAATATTTGTTGGGAATTGTGGCTCATCTAGAGCTGGCAATGCCAAATTTGCTGAACTAAACCGTCGTTCTAGGTTAGGTTCAGTCATTAACTTTAGCCAGCGTGTGAAGCCTGGACTCAAATGCGTCACAGACTCAAACTGTATCCGAAAATCCTTTTGGGGTAGATCAGCAGGATGAGTTCCCGTGATTAAGTAAATTAAAGTTGCACCTAAGCTATAAAGGTCAGATGCGGTGACGGTGCGTCCACCAAACTGTTCTGGTGGCATATAGCCGTAAGTACCGACTACAGTTCTTGTCCCACTTTCTGTAGCGACTGTCTGTACTGAGCCGAAATCTACCAGATAAACTTGACCAACACTGTTTCCAGAACGCTCTCCCAATAAAATATTGCTAGGCTTAATATCACGGTGGATCACAGGGGGATGCAGCCCGTGTAGATATATAAGAATCTCCAAAACTGCTTTAGCTACTTGCTTAACATCTATCTCGGTGAAAGTTCTACCAGATTGTAAGTATTGCTCTAAAGTCTGGGCTGGGATATAACTCTGTACTAGGGCAAATCCTTTGATGTTAGGCGAATTCACCTCAAAATAGTCAACATATCTTGGGATCAAGGGATGTGACAAAGATTTGAGGGTTTCTGCCTCACGTTCAAAGAGTTTGAGATCATCCCATTCAAAATCACTACTAAAAGCTAGCAATTTGACAATTACTAATTCACCGCTGACCAAATCCTTAGCAAGTAGCGTCCGCCGCCCTGCTTTTTTGCCTAACTGTTCTTGAATTTCGTAGCGACTATTGAATGTTTCCCCAATCATAAATGTGTACTGAGTTGTGTTAGCGGAGCAGGGCGTTAGCCAGTGCTGAGGAGAGAGTGAGGAAGAAAAACTATCGCCTATTTCCCCTTACCGCTTACCATTTACCCCCTGCTCCTCCGCAATTGCTCCACTTGGGAGAAGTCAGAGCGGAGGTTTCTTCCGTAGACGCTTTAGCGGTGAAACAGTCCCGTAGGGGGGTTTCCCACTGTCAGGAACTGTTGAACCCGGAGGGCTTGCCGCAGGCATCTAAACTTCGGGGCAAAGCCCTTCGCGAAGCGTCTCGAAGAGAAGACCGCATTGCTCTCTGCTCCCTGCCTCTTCGTACTAGTATAATTGTGTATTCCTATGCCCTCCCAACTTTGGCCTTATGTTACACCTGGTATTCCTGATGAACTGTTCGAGCATTTGCCAGGAATTCCCCTCACTCAACGAGAAATTAGGTTGTTGTTGATTTCTCAGCTGCGTTTAGAACCTGATTCAGTTTTATGGGATATTGGTGCAGGTACAGGGACAATTCCTGTAGAAGTGGGGCTACTGTGTCCAAAAGGCAAGATTATTGCTGTAGAACGGGATGAAGAAGTTGCTAACTTAATTAAACGGAACTGCGATCGCTTTGATGTCAAAAATGTGGAAGTGATTGAAGGTAGCGCACCAGAGTGTTTACATGAGATTAAAGTCAGCCCTCACCGTGTCTGTATTGAGGGAGGACGACCAATCCAAGATATTCTGCAGGCTGTGTGGAATTATCTACCATCATCGGGAAGGGTTGTAGCCACAGCGGCTAATCTTGAAAGCTTATATGTGATTTCTCAGAGTTTTTCGCAGTTGCAAGCCAGAAACATTGAAGTTGTGCAGTCTGCGGTTAACCGATTAGAAAGACGCGGCTTTTCTCAAACCTTTGCCGCAGTTGATCCCATTTTTATTCTCAGTGGTGAGAAACTAGACTAAGGATTGGGCATAAAAGAGGAATTGGGGCAGGGTGCAGGGGGTAAGGGGGAGAGGACTGTTCCCATTTCTCCCTGCTCCTCCGCAATTGCTCCACTTGGGCAAAGCCCAAGACCACCGCATTGCTCCCTGCACTCCTGCTTCTTCCTAGTCCCCAGTCCCCAATCCCCATATTAATTACTTCTATGCCTTGGTCTCGAATTATTAGTGGAATTGTTGCGATCGCTCTTGCTTTGGGTGCTGTCCTGTTGGGGGGTTGGTACTTTACTATCATGTTGGCTGTGGTCGTTTTTTTGGGACAGCAGGAATATTTCGATTTAGTGCGAACCAGAGGTATTTTACCAGCAGCTAAAACTACACTCCTTTTGAGTTTAGTTCTGTTAGTTATTTCTCAAATTGATAACGCCCTAGCTGATGCTTTTATGCCGATCGCTGGAACATTTATTTGTTTTTATCTGCTGTTTCAGCCGAAAATGGCCACCATCGCTGATGTTTCTGCTTCGATTATGGGGCTATTTTATGTAGGCTACTTGCCCAGTTATTGGGTACGTTTACGTACAATTGGCAGCGCAGCTATCAGTAATTTGCCCTTGAATGGTTATTGGCCAGCAACATGGACAGATATTTTCTCTGAAAATAATTTTGCTTCTCTACCACGAGGGCTAACAATTACAGTACTCACTTTCTTATGTATATGGGCAGCAGATATTGGTGCGTATACTATCGGTAAGTTTTTTGGTAAAACGCGCCTGTCTGATATCAGTCCCAAGAAGACTGTTGAAGGCGCAGTTTTCGGGATCAGTGCGAGTCTCGTTGTTGCTCTTGTTGGCTCTTACTATTTAAAGTTGCCGCAATTTTGGATCACTGGTATTACCCTAGGTTTATTGATCGGTCTAGCCAGTCTTTTAGGTGATCTTACAGAATCGATGCTCAAGCGTGACGCGGGAGTAAAAGACTCCGGTCAATTAATTCCTGGACATGGTGGAATTTTAGACCGTACCGACAGCTATATCTTCACAGCTCCTTTGGTCTATTACTTTGTCACGCTCGTTTTGCCATTGTTAGTCAATGGTCAATAGTCAGGATTTCTTCCCCTACACCCCTGTAACCTGTTACCTACACCCCTCAAGGATTCACATTCACTTGTCCCCGACAAGCTAATTGACCAGGGATCACTGTCAGTTCTTGGAGATCAACATCTGAGCCAAGATGAAAATTGTAGCTATCGCTACTTTCTAAAATGGCGATCGCGTTTTGTGCGACTCTAATTTGCGATAGTTGTAGTTCTTGTCCACTCAGCAATTTTAGGGAGAAACTAATTTCTAGGGGTATATGTTCGCCCGTAGGTGATAGGATGGCATTCAGTGTGATTTGTTGATTGTCTAAACTCATCTTTTGCCAAATAATAGGCTTGGATTTTGGACAATATTCTGGTAAAAGTTTAACCAGTAAATCATTTAAAGCAGCTGATAATAATTCGGATGAGAGGGAAGCATTTAAATCCTTCTCTTCTATAATCAAATCGCCAACTACTGGTACTATGTGTAGCAGTTGCAAAGGCTGACCTTTCAGTACCTGGCCTATGTTGATTTGAATATTCTCTGCTGCTAGTTTAATTTGGGTAATATGGAGACCTTGATAGACAGCATGATCGGCAAATATGGCAACCCAAGGAACGCAACCGGAAAGCAGCTGGCTATCGCTAGCTTTAATATCCACTTCCAGCTGAGACACTTGGCTAACTTGCGCCCTTAACCATAGCTTTAATGCTGTTTTGAGGACGTTCGTAATTATGCGGATTTTGTTAACGCCTTTTGTTGGGGAATTCTGCTCTGGCATTTAACCACTTTAATGGATGGGTAGTTGCTCAGTTCAAGCTGAACTTAAACAAGCTTTAAATGTAGCATTTATGGCTACATCCAACAAAATGCCAATATGATTGATATTATCTAAACCTTTATATTAATAACCGTAATTTCCACATGGAGGCTAGGTTACAAAAGGTTCTGTCAGAATTAGGTGTAGCCTCACGTAGAGAAGCTGAAGAAATGATTCGGCGATCGCGCGTGCAGGTAAATGGCTTATTGGCACAATTAGGACAAAAAGTTGACCCCCAAAAGGATAGGATTACAGTTGACGGTCAGCCGATTTTGGCTCATGAGCGTCCCCCCCTAGTGTATGTGTTATTGAACAAGCCTTTGGGATTCGTTTCTACTTGTCACGATCCCCAAGGTAGAAAAACAGTTCTAGATTTATTACCGCCAAATTTACGTCACAGTGCGGGTATTCATCCTGTTGGTCGCCTAGATGTTAATTCTTCAGGTGCGTTAATACTCACCAATGATGGAGAGTTGACCTTTAAGCTTACCCATCCCCGTCACAGTATTCCTAAGACTTATCAAGTTTTAGTGAAAGGTCATCCCTCGGAAGCTGTGCTGGAAAGGTGGCGTAGGGGTGTGCTGTTAGACGGGAGAAAAACACGGCCAGCTCAGGTAAGTTACATAGAAAGGCTCACTGATAACAGCCGTTTAGAAATTGTGCTTCAGGAGGGTAGAAACCGCCAAATTCGCCGTGTAGCAGAACAGTTGGGATATCCAGTGGTAAAGTTACATCGCAGTGCGATCGGCTCTATTCAACTAAAAACACCAAAAATACCAATCTTAAAAGAGGGTCAATATCGTTTTCTTCAAAATGAAGAAATTCGGTGTTTGCAAAATCAGACAAAAAACATACCTATTAAAGATTCAGCTGAGGTAAGGAGTGTACAAAACCATGAAATGGCTAAAGAGAAAAAATAATGAGCAACCCCAACTTTCCTTAGAAGAACAAAGAGCCGAAAAGCTAGCAGAAATGGGCGCGCAGTTGTGGGCTGCACGTCAAGAAAAGGGCTTATCGTTGGAGGAAATGGTAGCATTAACCAAAATTCCTCGCAGACTCCTACAGGCGATTGAGGAAGGTAATCTCAATGATTTACCTGAACCAATCTATATTCAAGGCTTAATTAGACAATTTGCAGATGCAGTAGGTTTTAACGGCGTAGAATTCGCTAGTCAGTTTCCCGTTGCATTTCAAGCAGTTAACACCCCAACGGTAACTCCAACCCAATCAATATCAATGGGTTTATTGCGTCCCGTACATCTTTATTTACTGTATATATTCTTGATTATCTGTTCTGTCAGTAGTTTGTCTCATGTATTGAATAATGCCGCTCTCAGGGCAAATGGTAGTGATCCTAAACAAAACAATCAAGAAGCTTTAGTCAAAAACCAACCAACTCAATCCCAACAGTCAACAACTGTACCAGTTAGCGATCGCCTGATTGATAACAAAGATAATCAATCAGTCCAAATAGGTGTGACTTTGAAAGCATCCTCTTGGATTCGGGTAGTTGCTGATGGCAAAACCGAGTTTGAAGGAATATTACCAGAAGGGGCGCATCGTGTTTGGAAGGCGCAAGAACAGTTGACAGTAAAAACTAATAATGCTGGTGGTGTGCTGATGAGTGTGAATCAGCAAGCAGCCAAGCAAATGGGGGAATTTGGTAAGGAGGAAGAAATTAAAATTGCTGCTGTTAAACCTGAATCTTAACAATCCAGAGGAATATCTGGGGAAATCTCCCCCAGTGTCCTCATTTTTTCTATTTCCCTTGAGGGGCGCGTCCGTAGAGTTTAGTGAGAGTTTTTAAGCGATCGCCTAACTCTGATCTTAAAGCTCCCGATTGATAACGCCACCCCCAATTACCCTCAGCAGTGCTGGGATAATTCATTCGTGCTTCAGTTCCCAAACCCAAAATATCCTGCAACGGAATAATAGCTTGATTGGCGATCGAACTTAAAGCCAATCTAATGAAATCCCATTGAATTCCTTCTGGACTAATACAACCTAAATACACTAACAAGTTTTGTTTTTCGTAGTCATTGGCTGCATTGAACCAGCCGACAGTCGTATCGTTGTCATGAGTGCCAGTATAAACAACGAAATTACGGCCATAATTAAAAGGTAAAAACGGATTACCGGGATCAGAACCAAAAGCAAAATGTAATACCTTCATACCGGGGAACTCATACTTATCACGCAACGCTTCAACTTCTGGCGTAATGATCCCCAAATCTTCAGCTAACACAGGCAACTTACCCAAGCTGTGTTTAATCACATCAAATAATTCTTCTCCCGGTGCTTTCACCCACTCACCATTGATAGCTGTTTCTTCCCCTTGTGGTACAGCCCAATAAGCTTCAAATCCCCGGAAGTGGTCAATGCGAATCACATCTATATAATCCAGCATTGCTTCAAAGCGACCTATCCACCATTTAAAGTTTTGTTTTTGCAACTCCTCCCAGTTATAAACCGGATTTCCCCATAATTGACCAGTTGCACTGAAATAATCTGGTGGAACTCCTGCCATCAGTGCAGGTTCCATAGTTTCTTCATCCAAACAAAAGATATCGGGATGCGCCCACACATCAGCACTGTCTTGAGCTACATAGATAGGAATATCACCAATAATGTGAATTCCGCTCATATTAGCGTAAGCTTTTAGTTCTGACCACTGGCGGAAGAATTCAAATTGGACGAACTTATAGTAAAAAATCTCAGCCTCTAGTTGTTGTGTAGCATTCTCTAGTGCTGCTGGTTTACGTTTCACCAATTCAGGTTTCCAAGTATGCCAACTTGCACCTTCATGAGCATCCTTAAGAGCCATGAAGAGAGCATAATCATCCAACCAATAAGCCTTGCTATCACAAAAACCTGCAAATTCTGTTTGTTGTAGAGGTGTAGCTTTGGTTTGAAAATTTTTGCAGGCGGTTTTTAACAGACCAACTTTAATGGGGATCACGCGATCATAATCGACTTGATTAGGAGCAAATTCTGGTAAATTAGCAAAGTCTTCCTCTGCTAACAAACCCTGCTCTTGTAATTTTTCTGGGCTAATCAGTAAATGATTTCCCGCCATTGCTGAGTATGAAGCATAAGGAGAATTACCATACCCAGTAGGGCCTAAAGGTAATACTTGCCAGTATTGCTGGTAACTGTCTCTCAAGAAATCTATAAATTTATAGGCTTCTAAGCCCAAATCTCCAACACCAAATCGACTGGGGAAACAGGTAGGATGCAGCAGAATGCCACTAGATCTAGGAAAAGGCATATTGAATGTGAAATATAGGAGCAAGCGATCCCATAGAATCTATCACGCTGAGGTCGGCTTGGAAAGCTATCCTTTGGTGGGGATTGGGTGTAAGGGTGTAAGGGTGTAGGGGTGTGGGGAAAAAACTAATGACTAATGACTTAATGACTTATGTATAGAAATCCTGCGCCTACGGTAGATATCATTATTGAGTTAATAGATAGACCTCATCGACCGATTATTTTGATTGAACGCCATAATGAACCTTTGGGTTGGGCGATTCCTGGGGGGTTTGTCGATTATGACGAACCAGTGGAAGTGGCGGCACGGCGGGAGGCTTTGGAAGAAATCGGGTTACAGATAGAATTAATTGAGCAATTTTTGGTGTATTCTGACCCCAAACGTGACCCGCGTCAGCATACTATTAGCATTGTATTTTTAGCAACTGCCACAGGAAAACCTCAAGCTGGGGATGATGCTAAAAACGTGGGCATTTTTGAACCTTGGTGTGTACCGAGTAATTTATGCTTTGACCACGATCGCATTTTGCGGGATTATTGGCGTTATCGACATTATGGGATTCGTCCCCGCTTAACAACCGAGGAAATATGAGTAAACAAATTATTCGTACTGAGCAAGCACCTGCACCAGTAGGGCCTTATAATCAAGCGATCGCAGTTTCTGGTCGAATGCTATTTGTGGCTGGACAAATCGCACTCAATCCTAGCACTGGTGAAATTGTGGGTAATGGAGATGTCAAACAGCAAACACAGCAAGTCATGGCAAATCTGCAAGCCATCTTAACTGCTGGTGGTGCAAGCTTTGCTGATGTGGTGAAGACATCTGTATTCTTAGCTGATATGAATGATTTTGCAGCTGTGAATGCAGTTTATGCACAGTATTTTGATGAAGCTACAGCACCAGCCCGTGCTTGTGTGGAAGTATCACGTTTACCAAAAGATGTGTTAGTAGAAATTGAATGTATCGCAGTGATTCCTTAAAAATTTAGGTTAAATAGCGAGATAGTATCCCAAATGTTTGACTTTGCTTTTCAACGCAGAAGTGCGCGGAGCGTTTTGAGGATGTTGGAAAAGTATTATGGCTAACATCAAAATCTTAAAAACCTAACCCCCAACCCCTTCCCTTGCAGGGAAGGGGAGCAAGAATCAAAGCCTCTCTCCGTTTCTGGGCTACTGTGTACACACATCTTTTTGCTAAGTGCAGAATGTGGGTTCGATACCCCTAAATCCCCCTTAAAAAGGGGGAGTTTGAATCTATTCCCCCCTTTTTTAAGGGGGGTTAGGGGGGATCAAAACGTTTTAGGGCTAGGTTATTAGACTTGTGTGTACACTGTAGGCAAGGGAAGGGGAGCAAGAATCAAAGCCTCTCTCCGTTTCGGGGAGAGGTTTGGAGAGGGGTTCTTGGCATACTTACTTCTAGCAAAGTTGGGATGCTCCTCTCAAGTTATGAAAAATATCCATTTTTAGACTTTGGTTTAGTGCGAAACCTAGCTAGAAATGCTAAAGCAATAATTGTGAAAATAACTGATATTGGTCTCAATTGGTTATGCAATCTATCAACTTGGATACTACTCCAATGATCACTTGCCCAATTGAATAGAAAAAGATAAGATACAGCCCAAATTGTGATTCCTAAAGGGGTAAGAATCGCTAAACAAATTACTGTCTTTTTTGCATCTTGATGATTTTGCCATTGCAAAGATAACCAACAACCTAAGATTTCCCCAGTCCACCAACCGATAAATTGACCGACTAAAGCGGGAATAACATCATCAAATTCAGCATTAGGCATAAAATTCTCTACATAACTCATGCCTAAATAACCGCCTATATTTAAAAGTAATACAGCACCGATCAAGCTGCCTATAATAGCAGCAAAATACCCAGTTTTTCTATTTCTAGGTAATGTCATTGACCCGCAAAATATCTATAACTAATACATGACATTGGGTTAAATATTTTGAGTTATGATTAATCGATTCATAGATGATGAATACTCTGATAGATTCACCATCTATTAGAAGAGTTCCGCAATTTATGTATTGGCGATCGCTACAATGCTGCTACCAAAGTTCGGAGATGCTCTAAAATTAGACTGGTAGTATAAAAAAAATCACCTTAATTACTTATAAATCACCATGAATGCTTGACTAAACTGGGTAATACTGAAAGCAAGTGCTGTATAGGATGTATGAAAAATGGCAGATAGTAAAATCAGTGCAAGGCTTTCCCCTGTAGATAAAAAAGCTGTTATGGATGCAATTAACACCATTAAAGAAAAGCTACCGTTTCTGATTGATTTAACAACGGAGGAGCGCAAATCATTACCCAAACTAGGTGATAAGAGTCGTGCATTTGTCAGTAAGGCGTTGGAGATAGCGACACAGAACCCAGACTTCTTACCCCGTTCTTTTGACTTAGATGAAATGCGCCAAGATATTGAACTTTTTGAAGACTTGTATCCTATTTTGCTGTCGTTGACCCAACTGCAAGAACTGGTGGATGATACATCTGTGGCTGTGGGTAGTGAAGCTTATGCGGCGGGGTTGATGGTTTATAACTACGCTAAAGCTAGTGGAAAAGGTGCGGGTTTAGAGTCAATGGTTGATGATTTAGGACGAAGATTTGCCCGTAAATCAAAAAAAGTGCAGCCGCAAGCCTCGTAATTCGAGAAATTAACTCGACACTTTGGCTGAAAAACTAAAAATTTTTAGCTCTGATCTCGGATGTTTCTGTTTCAAACGAAAAACTCCGAGTTCAGAGCTTAAATTTTGATGTTGTAAGTGAAAATCGTCTCGTTACAAGCGAGAACGTTTTCGTTTTTAACGAGAATGTTGTAATTCTAAGTGAGAATGTTCTAGTTTCAAGTGAGAATGTTTTAACCTCAAACGAGAAAGTTTTCGTTTCAAGTGAAAAAAGTCGTGTTCAGCACTAAATAGTTGTATGTAAAAGAGCGATCGCAAAAAATAATATCGCTTATTACTTAGTTAATGAACCAAAAGATCTGCCCATTTTTAGCAAAGTCAGGGTTCTGAACTTGATAATTTTGTAAAAACAAAGAATTAAATCTTTCTAAATCCGAAATCAGTAATGCGTAGTTAGTAGTTATTTTATATGTATTAGAACTTACAACTGCATCTGGTAATGAACCCGCAAAATAAACCCAAGACTTTGCAGGATATTCTCAAACAACGCCAGCAATCAGGTTTTGTTGGTCGTGAGGAACAAATTAACACCTTTCGCCAAAATCTAGAATTACCGTTGGAAGACCCCCGAAGGCATTTTTTATTTAATGTTTGGGGTCAAGGGGGAGTAGGTAAAAGTACATTGCTGCGTCAGTTTCGCCAAATTGCGGAAGGAGCAAAAATCATCACGACTGACACTGATGAGGGTGAAAAAAGTGTACCGGAAGTCATGGGGCGTTTGGCGGAACAGTTAGAACAGCAAGGTCATAAGCTAGGACAGTTTACAGAACGCTACAAAGTTTATCGTCAGAAACGCCAGGAATTAGAAACCGATCCCGAAGCACCACAAGGCTTTTCAGCTTTTGTGGGTAAAACTGTAGCTAAAGCTGGAATGGGTATGGCTCGACAAGTTCCGGGTGCTGGTGCTGTGATTGGTTTAATCAATGAAGATGCTTTTGCTACTCAAGCCGGAGAATGGACTGCTTACGTTGCAAAAAAATTAGCGAATAAAGATGAAGTCCGCTTAGTCCAAGAACCGGTGGAAGTTCTGACTCCGTTATTTTTAGAAGATATTTCTAAAATTGCTCAAAAGTCTGCCTTAGGGTTGTTCTTCGATACCTATGAACGGAGTGAGGAATTTCTAGATAGCTGGCTAAGAGAAATTCTAGATGGTCGCCACGGTGAAGTTCCTCTCAATATATTGATCATTATTGCTGGTCGGCAAGAATTAGATAAAAATCATTGGGCAATTTATGAGGGTTTAATAGTTCGTTTCCCTTTAGAACCATTCACCGAGGAAGAAGCTCAACAATATCTCTCGCGTAAAGGGATTACAAATAATCGGGTTATTGAAGTAATTTTACGTCTTTCTGGGCGTTTGCCGTTGTTAGTCGCAACCCTGGCGGCGGAAACTCCCAGCGACCCCAGCCAAGTAGGTGATCCTAGCGGTACAGCAGTAGAACGCTTCTTGAAATGGATTGATGACCCCAAGCGGCGACAATTAGCCGTAGATGCTGCACTTCCTGTGTGTTTAAATCGAGATGTTTTAGCTAAATTGCGAGGAGAAGACGAGGCGGACGGTTTATTTAACTGGCTAAAAGAGATGCCATTTATTGACGAACGGACTGATGGTTGGGCTTATCATGATGTCGTCAAAACGCAAATGTTACGCCACAAGCGTCTTTCATCTCCGCAAAGTTGGGCTGATTTGCATGGCAAGTTAGCAGACTACTACGACACATTGCGAAATGATTTACACCTAGAGGAAGACAAAAAACAACGCGATCCTGTTTGGCAAAGTTACACCCTCAACGTTTTGTATCACGGTTTATGTCAGTCGCCACAGAGAAGTTTACCTGCGGCTTTAAATGAATTTTTGGCTGCGCTGAAAAATCAACGCTCGTTTGCCAAACGCTGGGCAGAAAGAATGATACAGGCAGGTAAAGATACGGATGTCGCTGAAATTCAGCGTTGGGGTGAACAGTTAGCCAATGGGTTAAAAGCCTATGACGAGAAACAGTACGAAGTTGCGGCGGAAATGTTCACTGCGTTGTTGAGCAATACCTTTCTTGAGACCAAGTGGCGTGCAGTAGCCTTATGTCGGCGTGGCTACGTTTATACTCAATCTGAGCAATACTCAAAAGCTCTAGAAGATTTAACTGAAGCCATAAAATTGACCTTGGATGAACCTGAATGTTTATCATATCGAGGTGAAACTTACCGTTTAATGGAGCGTTACCCAGAAGCACTGCAAGATTTCGACCGCGCCATTGAACTCAATCCCAAATACGATTGGGCAATTGCTAGCAGAGGTGCAACTTACTGCTTAATGGAGTGTTATCCAGAAGCACTGCAAGATTTTGACCATGCAATTGAACTCAATCCCAAATACGATTGGGCGATCGCAGAACGTGGTCTAACTTACCGCTTAATGGAGCGTTATGAGGAAGCACTACAAGATTTCGACCGTGCCATTGAACTCAATCCCAAATACGATTGGGCGATCGCCAGTCGTGGTCAAACTTACCGCCTGATGAAGCGTTATGAGGAAGCACTGTCAGATTTTGACCGCGCTATTGAACTTAATCCTAAACTTGATTGGGCGATTGCCAGTCGTGGTCTAACTTACCACCTAATGAAGCGTTATGAGGAAGCACTGCCAGATTTTGACCGCGCCATAGAAATTAATCCTAAATATGACTGGGCGATCGCCAGACGTGGTGAAACTTACCGCCTGATGAAGCGTTATGAGGAAGCAGTGCAAGATTTTGACCGCGCCATTGAACTGAATCCTAAATTTGATTGGGCGATCGCACAACGAGGTGAAACTTACAGAGCAATGGAGCGTTATCAAGAAGCACTGCAAGATTTTGACAGTGCCATTGAACTCAATCCTAAATTTGATTGGGCGATCGCACAACGTGGTGAAACTTACCGCTTAATGCAGCATTATGAGGAAGCACTGCGAGACTTCGACCGTGCTATTGAACTTAATCCCAAATATGACTGGGCGATCGCCAGTCGTGGTCAAACTTACAGAGCAATGGAGCGTTATCAGGAAGCATTAGAAGATTTTGATCGTGCTATTGAAATTAATCCTAAACTTGATTGGGCGATCAGAGAACGAGGTG
Source organism: Trichormus sp. M33_DOE_039 (assembly GCA_015296085.1). Taxonomy (GTDB): domain Bacteria; phylum Cyanobacteriota; class Cyanobacteriia; order Cyanobacteriales; family Nostocaceae; genus Trichormus. Next base: position 54,197 of record DVDT01000020.1, read on the forward strand.
AAACTTACCGCCTAATGAAGTGTTATGAGGAAGCACTGCGAGACTTCGACCGTGCTATTGAAATTAATCCTAAATCTGATTGGGCGATCGCCAGTCGTGGTCAAACTTACAGAGCAATGGAGCGTTATCAGGAAGCATTAGAAGATTTTGATCGTGCTATTAAAATTAATCCTAAACTTAATTGGGCGATCGCCAGTCGTGGTCAAACCTATGATTTAATGGGGCGTTATCAAGAAGCATTGAAAGATTTTGACCTTGCCATAGAAATTAATCCCAAATACCATTGGGCAATTTATAGACGGGGCGAAATTTATCTACTACTAAAGCAGTACGATCAAGCTCTCGCAAATTTTAATCGTGCTATGGAGTTAGAACCCAATGATACTTGGTATTTTTATGACCGTGCTTTAACTTACCAAGCTCAAAAGCAAGAACACAAGGCAAAAACTGACTTTAATATTGCTATTCAGCTTGCTCAAAATCAATATCAAGAACAGCCTCAAAACTGGCGTAATGCTTTTAATCTTGCTCTTTACTACTTAACCTCTGGAGATATTGAACAAGCAAAAAGCCTTTATCAATATATTCTTTCAATGAATATGTCTATTGATATTATTCATGAAGCTATTCGTGATATAGATATCTTTCTAACCATCTTTCCAGATTATGAATCAGCTATATCTATGCGTCAGTTATTACAATCTTCCCTGAAATAGAGACTTAAAAATCCTGAATTATAGGATAAAATCAGATTATCGAATTTTCCAGAAATCGAGGTATGAGTCCCACTATTTATTAATCAAACCCATTCAAAACCCTGCGCTGCTAAATATTCCTTAGCTGGTGATAATATCTCTTTCCTAATAATTATTTTGACTTGCGGCTCACGTAAATACAATCGAAAACGCTCCACAAATAAAGCATTCGCAGGCTCAATTTTCTGAATTGCACTCCAAGGAATTAATAATGGCGGTGTTCCAAAACTAAATAAAGGAAACACACTCAAGTAAAGACCTTCAGAACTGACACCAACATTTAAAGTTCCTTTGTAATACACCAAACCTACAGAACCGTGTTCCATGCGCGAAAAGTTTGGTGGTGGTGGCTCATGGGTGCGGTAGAGTTTAGCAAGACGCTTCCAGTCGTAAGCAAACACAAACATCACGACTACTGTAGTCACCAAGAAAAAAGCTACATATTCCCAACTAAAGTTTTTTGGCATTGGCAAATTCAGAATTATTTGGAATTCTACAGATAACTCAAGTTGGTAGAGTGCGATCGCTTCAGCAATATCTTGTAATTAACCTGATAAGTAACTAGATCATTAGTGTGTTACTAACTGTATGATTCCTTTTTATCCATCTACACACTATAACTATTGACTTTTATTATTAAAACCTCTAGATTCTTTAATCGGGATAGTTGATATTAATTTGCAAAAATACTGCAAATAGTTTTTAATGGAGATTTAGAGATGGGTGTGAGCAAAAAGGGCTTGTTGAGTGCTGGTGCAGCATTCATGACGTTGACTGGGTTAGCAGTCAGCACTTTTGGTGTTATGCAAACGACTAATGCTAATTCCATTGATAATCAACAAGCACCGCGCTTACTTGCTCAGGGTCAGCAGCAATTAAAACGATTAACAGTTGTTTTTCCTAGTCGTTCAGACTCTACAGACTTGCAAAGTAAGGCTAATGCTGTAGCTGCATTTTTATCTAAAGAATTACGCATTCCTGTCACAGCGCAGATAGGTGATGATACGGCGGCCGTAGAAGCTTTGAGAGCAAATCGTGCTGATGTGGCATTCCTCAGTAGTCGTCCAGCACTGAAAGCTGAACAATTAGCTAATGCTCGTTTGTACTTGGCTGAAGTTCGCGATAACTATTCAGGCAGATACACTTATAATTCAGTATTTGTAGTTCCCAACAATAGCCCACTGAAAACTAAAAATAACGCCAAAGCTACCCTTGAACAATTGCGGGGTAAGAAAATGGCTTTTACTTCTCCCACTTCTGGTTCAGGATTTATTTTCCCTGTGAGTGAGTTGGTGAAGCAAGGATTTGTTCCCAACCGCGATCGCATGGATGGTTTCTTTAGCCAAATTTCTTACGGTGGTAACTACAGCAAAGCTTTACAAGCCGTTGTGCGCGGTCAGGCTGATGTAGCTGTAGTATCAGAATATGCTCTGTTCCCCCCCTACATTACTGCCGAAGAAAAAAACAAGTTACGTATACTGCACAAAATTTCTGGTGTACCTGCTCACGGTATCGCTATTGATGATGATGTGTATGCACCGCAAAGAGAACAAATCATCAATGCTCTATTGAAGTTAAATCAACCTCAAAATAATCAGTTACTACGTGGCTTGTACAATTCAACAGAATTAGTCAGAGTTGATCATACTCGTCATTTATCATCAGTACGTGATGCTCTAAAGCGCGTTGGTATTGAACCATAATTTTTTGTAGAGACGTGATAAATCGCGTCTCCACCGCACCGTTAATCAAATTGACCGAGGCTGAGGATGAATGATTGTGTAATAGATTGTTACAACTTAGAGACAGCTTATGCTGCATCTCTCAATCGTCCAATCCTGAATGGGGTTAATTGCCAGATTAAGCAAGGTGAGTTTGTTGTTTTACTGGGACTCAACGGTGCAGGTAAGTCCACTTTACTGCGATCGCTAGTCGGATTAGTACCATTAAAACAAGGTGGAATTCGCATCAATGGGATGGAGGTAGCACCCCGAACATTGTCGAAAGTCCGCCGTGATGTAGGGATGTTGTTTCAAGGTGGTGGATTAATCCCCCAATTATCAGCGATTGAAAATGTGCTGTGTGGAAAACTCGGTGTCAGAACCACTTGGCAAACTTTATTTGGTTTTCCTCACCGCGATCGCTTGTTGGCTCTAGAATTACTAGAACAATTGGGACTAAGAGAGCTAGCCTATCAAAAAACTAGCAAACTGAGTGGAGGACAGCAACAAAGAGTAGCGATCGCTCGTGCTTTGATTCAATCACCCCAAATTCTCTTAGCTGATGAACCCATCACCGGCTTAGATGTGATCGCCTGTCAGCAAGTGATGGAGACTTTATCAGAATTGCATACCCAACAAGGGATGACAATTGTCACAGTTTTACATGATTTGGGTATAGCCGCACAATATGCCCAGCGCGCGATCGTCTTAGATGCAGGGCGTGTCGTCTATGATGGAATGTGCGATAATTTACAAGAAAAATTTGCTCAAGTTTCTCCGTGAGTAAGGGCAATCCCAACCAATTTCTCGTCTGCCGATCACTTTCTGGTGAGTTTTGAGTTCTTTGAGAGCGTAAACAGTTCAGTATCAATCATGAGTCAATTGTCCAATTCAAAACTCCTTCGTCAATATCCTTGGGTGATACCCTTACTCATTTTATTAATACTGGTGATAGTTTATGGTTGGGCGTTACGAGGTCTGAAGGTTGATTTTGAACTGTTGCGTTCTAGTTGGCCTTATATTACCGATTTCATCTCGCGATTATTCCCCCCCGATCCCGCAGTTATTGATATAGCTGTCAAAGCACTAATTGAAACTGTGCAGATGTCTTTATGGGGAACAACCATTGGGGCAATTATTTCTGTACCTATTGCTGTAGCTAGTGCAAATAATGTTGCGCCTCGTTGGTTGCAATGGTTAGCTAATTTACTGCAAAATGCTGTCCGTTCCGTCCCTTCGATTATTTTGGGGCTAATCTTTGTAGCCGCTACAGGCTTAGGCGCACCCGCAGGCACACTAGCTTTAGGGATCTATACTATTGGCTATCTAGCTAAGTTCTATCAACAAGCGATTGAAGCGGTTGATAGTCGCTCCTTAGAATCTTTGCAAGTTATGGGAGCGTCTAAATTCCAAATTGCTCAGTATGGTATCTTACCCCAAGTTTTACCACTCAGCTTAGGCTACACCTTATGGATGTTTGAGTACAATATCCGTGCGGCTTCGGTTTTAGGTGTAGTCGGTGCAGGTGGTATCGGCTTTCAGTTGAAAAGTTATATTGATGGCTTTGAGTACAACAAAGCTACAACCATGATGTTGGTGCTGTTAGTGGTGGTGACAGTCATTGATAGTTTTAGCAGTCAACTACGTCGCCACCTAGATTCTATGTAACCTGCTAGCTTGTAGTCAGAACTTTAGTTCTTACTACGAACTTATTATTCCTTTTACCAAGGCCCCCAGATGGCAAAGGTGATTCCTGGAGTCTGCATATTGACAAACATTGTCTGACCATCTGGCGAGAAGCAAACCCCAGCAAACTCTGATGAGTTGAGAGCATTCTTGGCAAACTTGTAAAGACTGCCACTGGGAGTGATACCAAGAATGTAATCCGTTCCATCCCCATCTTCACAGAGGAAAATGTCCCGGTTGGGAACAACTACAATGTTGTCTGGGTTATCTAGTATACCGGAATTGTTGGGTTCAATATAGAGTTCAACAGTGTTACTACTGGGTGAATAACGCCATATCTGCCCATCTCCAGAACTACCCCCACTCTTGCAGGTGAAGTAGACATATCCACCACCATAAAAGATCCCTTCCCCACCTGAAAACCTAGCAGCACCGTTGTTATACCCTTGTGTTCTAACAGAATCAGTAGAGGGATCGGGATTGGTAATCTGTACCCATTCCACTGCTCTAGATATATTTTTTGGGAAACCTGTAGCTGTGTTGATTCCAGACGAACCTGTAATCTTTAAGGCGTATAGCAAACCGCCAGCACTCAGGTTGTTCGTTTGGTTAGGAATAAAGCGGTAGAAAAGACCATCACTCCGGTCTTCCGTCATGTAGATGTATCCTGTGTTGGGGTCTACAGCAGCCGCCTCATGATTAAAACGCCCCATTGCAGTTAGCGGGACAGGGGTGACAAAAGTCGTTGCATTACTGGGAACTTCAAACACATAACCATGCCTTTTGTTGTTGCTGGTTTCAAAAGTTTCCTCACAGGTTAACCAAGACCCTGAAGGCGTAGAACCACCAGCACAATTACGAATTGTCCCCGCCAGGACTCCCCGATGCTCTATCAGAGTGCGAGAAGAACTAACAACCAATTTAGTACAACCGCCCCTGGCACTAGTATTGTACTTGCGGTTATTGGGTGCGCCCAGACCGTTGCTAGAAGTGTTAGAGAGTTCGTGGTTGCGAATGAGAATCGTACTACCATTAGATCCGGGAAAAGCACCCATACCATCGTGACCACCAGGTACTCGATAACCATCATTCATTGTTTGTCCTGTTTCGGACAGTCTGCGGTAGGTGAATCCAGCGGGTAAATCTAATACTCTGTTAGGGTCGGCCACTAGATTGCCGTAAGGGCCAGCCGCGATCGCAGGTTTAGCGTAGAATGCTTCCAAAGGGGATAGGAGTACTGCACCTGTAGCTGATGCTCCTGCTAGGGTAAAGAACTGTCGTCTCGATATATTCAAAATATACTTCCTAATATTTTAGACAAGGCTTCATTGATTCCCAAAAGCCAAGCTGAATTATCTAGGAAGAGCAGGTTTTTTCCAATTAATAGGAGTTTAAAAAACGATTATCAGATGATTTCGCCAGATTTAGAGACGTTGCTCCGCAACGTCTCTATTGTTTTTTAGGGAAGCTTCCCTACAAACAGTAAAAGAGGATTTGGCAACATATCTTCATGTAGATATATGAAGAAGCAAACAATAACTATTGCTAATTCCTCGCAAAGTTTATAGCCAAGTATTAAGAGGACACACTAAATTACTTTTAAAAATTTATCATTAAATTGCTGAAACCCTAGCAAAAGCTTCATTGAAATTTGGTTGAGATGTTGTTGTCTGCTTCTGTTCTCGACTATGACGGCTAAAATGCTTATCTATTAATAGTGGAACTTGATCAGCTCGAATGCTGCTGTAGCGTGTTTTATCAGGCATGACTAGGTTCGGCCCAGCTTTGCAGTTTTTCATGCAGCCAGTTCCTTTAATCGTAACTTGGTCTTCTAAACCGCGATCGCTCAACGCTGCTTCTAACGCTTGACAAAGACCATTACCACCACGTTTCATGCAATCGGACTTTTGACACATCAATATTGTGGCTTTTGCTTTGGGTGGTTGTGGCTGGGGTGGTGCAGAGGTAGTATCCGTAGCAGCCATAACCCGTTCAGCTTTGAGTGTGACTTTACCACTTTTGCGATCGCTCTTTTTCTCACCTACTACCTGTAACCAGGTTCCTGGCTGCAACCGCCAGTCAAAACTATACCTTAAATTTTTAGCAAGTTTAACATAACATTCACCGTCATAAGTACCTATTAACAAGCCTTTGAGCTTGTAACCATCCTTAATCACAAAATCAACAAATCTACCCTCAAGACAAAATTCTGCTACTTCTTTACTGTGACATACACTCATATACTTTTACCCCTTTCTAACTAACTTTAAGCCTGAGTCATTCAGTAGCGTTGCTGACAATCACCATTAGTGGATTTGCCAACTCCGTTTCAGTGTCGAAATTAAATCTTGGCGAACAGCTGTGAATTGCTGCGTGACACTCCAAAGCTGAACAGCAGCAGCAGGGGAGTTAATTTCCACCGTTAATGGTTGATTAGCTTCACACCAACAGGGAATTTCTAGCTCCTGCAAACGTTGATAAACCTGCCAACGGTCTAGCCAATTGATTTCTACAACGTAAGTTTGTGCGATTTGTGAAAGGAATGATTGCAAGCGAATATCCCCCAAAGTGCAACTAAATTGCAATAAATACCGTATAGCTACTCCCCATATCTAGAAAAAGTTTAAGGTGTAAGCTCTTTTATTAGAATAACCTAAGTGCAAACAATTCTCAGTTAGTTTGATAAAAAAAACAAAAATTCTGTAATAATTCTTTACTAAATCCGCTGCTAACACTCAATCAGCATAATTACACCGAAATATTTCCAGATTTAATTCAATCTCTGTGAAAAGTGAAAATAATTGCGTCTGATAGCCAAAGATATTCTCTAGAAGGGAGTTTCCGGCTATGAGAACCCCAGTTTCTTCCAGAACCTGGGATTTTAGGTTGATGATGAATTGTCTTAGGACTCGTAAAAATTGGGAAAAAGAAGGTGACAGATAGATTGGGTAGAGGCGTGAAGCTTGCACCTCCAGAGATTATTGATGTGCAACTAGGATTTTTTAGAACTGGTATGACACCGCGATAATTTATTTTCGTTATGGCGATCGCACAAAAGCAATCATAGAGCTTTAATTTTGTAGCAAGTGCGTCAGGTATATATTTTATAGTCGGTTTTCTTGGGAGAGAATACATCGCTGACTAAGAATATAAGCTTTAACCTATCTCTACATGGACTGAAATATCAATATATCTGAGTCAACAACTCAATAACTAAACAGATTTAATTAAACGTTAATTAAATATTAATTAACGTATGTATACCCATAGACTAAAAAATTTTTGCTTAGGAATTTTAGGCACAGAAAATTTTAAAATATCTGCTAATGATAGAGGCGAATCTGATTTTTATGGTGTTAATATGTAAAGACTTAACAGTTACAAACTATAGCTGTTGAAAAGCGAGGAGAACAATGGCTGATACACAAACTTTGTTACAAAATTTTGGTCAAGTTTACGACAATCCAGTATTACTAGACCGCAGCGTGACCGCTCCGGTAACTGAAGGCTTAAATGTTGTTTTAGCTAGCTTTCAAGCATTGTATTTGCAGTATCAAAAGCACCATTTTGTAGTTGAAGGTGCAGAATTTTACTCACTGCATGAATTTTTTAACTCTAGCTACAACGAAGTTCAAGACCACATCCACGAAATTGGCGAACGTCTGAATGGATTAGGTGGTGTACCTGCTGCTAGCTTCAGCAAATTAGCAGAATTAACTTGTTTTGAGCAAGAATCTGATGGAGTCTACTCTTCTCGAAAGATGGTAGAAAACGATCTAGCCGCAGAACAAGCAATCATCAACGTTATCCGCCGCCAAGCTGCTCAAGCAGAGAGTCTAGGCGATCGTGGTACACGCTATATGTATGAAAAGATTCTCTTAAAAACTGAGGAAAGAGCTTACCACTTAGCTCACTTCTTGGCTAAAGATAGCTTAACCTTGGGTTTTGTTCAACCTGCCCAGAATTAATACTGCGATAATTTATTTCATAGAATTGCATTTGGAAAAAATATAACAAAAGGTAGAAAGTATTAATGCTTTCTACCTTTTTTATTTACATCTGGCTAGTTTTTCTCAACCACTTGCAAAAGATTAGCGATTAATCAATTAAAAATAATTGTATTTTCAATTTAATAAACTAGATTTACTAAATCGAAAAAATTAACTTAAAAATGCCATTTAAATCGTAAAAATAATAGTTGCAATGTAAAAAAGTGCAATTGGTAACTTATATTGTTGAGAATTATTAGAAATTAGCTGAGAACATAAATTAAAAATTATTAGTGTAAAGATATTTATCTTTAAAAAACTATTAACACTAAATCTTAATTAATGAGAATTACTTGTGATGACAGCGATAAATTGGCAGCGAGGATAAAAACCGGGTTTCTAGCCCCTATCCTGGTATTAGGGCGTGACAATCAAAAGGGAGCGAGGGCTGGGCTTTGGGAAAAGACAAGAGGGAAAAGGTAGATCAGGTAAAATCTTCAGACCCATACCCCATGCCCAATCCGATGCTTGATTGTTACCAAACTTAGAAAACTTGATAATAAACAACACTAGTAAAGGGAAACACCTTTAAAATAGTCAGGATTTGTATTCTCGTACTCGAACCCAACGCTATGCCCCGCCGTCAAGACCTCCAGAAAATACTGTTATTAGGATCTGGCCCTATCGTCATTGGTCAAGCCTGTGAGTTTGACTATTCTGGCACTCAAGCCTGTAAAGCTTTGCGAGAGGAAGGTTACGAAGTGGTTTTGGTCAATTCCAACCCAGCAACTATCATGACCGACCCAGAAACAGCCGATCGCACTTACATTGAACCTCTAACACCGGAACTAGTAGAAAAAGTCATCGCCAAAGAACGTCCAGATGCCCTACTGCCAACAATGGGCGGACAAACAGCCCTGAATATTGCTGTAGCCCTGGCAAAAAATGGCGTTCTAGATCAATATAACGTTGAATTAATTGGTGCGAAGTTACCAGCGATCGAAAAAGCCGAAGACCGAAAACTGTTCAATGACGCAATGGCGAAAATTGGGGTGAAAGTTTGCCCTAGTGGGACAGCTTCATCCTTAGAAGAAGCCAAAGCGATCGCTCAACGCATCGGCACTTATCCTTTAATTATCCGCCCCGCTTTTACAATGGGTGGTACGGGTGGCGGTATCGCTTACAACCAAGAAGAATTTGAGGAAATGGCACAAGTTGGGATTGATGCTAGTCCTGTTTCCCAAATTCTCATTGACCAGTCCCTCCTCGGCTGGAAAGAATACGAACTCGAAGTGATGCGTGACTTAGCAGATAACGTAGTCATTATCTGTTCCATTGAAAACCTCGACCCGATGGGGATTCACACGGGCGATTCTATCACCGTTGCACCAGCTCAAACCCTCACCGATAAAGAATATCAACGGTTGCGGGATATGGCGATTAAAATCATTCGTGAAATTGGGGTAGAAACTGGCGGTTCTAATATTCAATTTGCTGTTAACCCAGTGGATGGGGATGTCGTCGTCATTGAAATGAACCCCCGTGTTTCTCGCAGTTCCGCCTTGTCTTCCAAAGCTACGGGTTTCCCAATTGCGAAGATGGCGGCGAAGTTGGCTGTCGGTTACACCTTGGACGAAATTAAAAACGACATCACCAAAAAAACCCCCGCTTCCTTTGAACCGACTATTGACTACGTTGTTACCAAAGTTCCCCGCTTCGCCTTTGAAAAATTCCCCGGTTCAGAGCCAGTTCTGACTACCCAAATGAAATCCGTTGGCGAAGCTATGGCGATTGGGCGGACTTTTAATGAATCCTTCCAAAAGGCCTTGCGTTCTCTAGAAACTGGTCGCGCCGGGTGGGGCTGTGACAAAGCCGAAAAATTACCGAGTGGTGAACAAATTCGCGCCTTATTACGCACACCTAACCCCGATCGCATTTTTGCGGTACGTCATGCTTTACAGTTGGGGATGAGCAGCGAGGAGATTTACGAACTTACCGGGATTGACCCTTGGTTCTTAGATAAAATGCAGCAACTTTTAGAGGTGGAAAAATTCCTCAAGCGGACACCTCTCAAACAGTTGACTAAAGATCAAATATATGCTGTTAAACGCGATGGATTTAGTGATCGCCAAATTGCTTTCGCCACCAAAACAACCGAAGATGAAGTCCGCGCCTACCGTCAACAACTAGGAGTCACTCCCGTTTACAAAACCGTTGATACTTGTGCGGCGGAGTTTGAAGCCTTTACACCTTATTATTACTCTACCTACGAAGAAGAAACCGAAGTTATCCCAGCTAGTAAACCCAAAGTGATGATTTTGGGAGGCGGCCCCAACCGCATCGGTCAGGGTATTGAGTTTGACTACTGTTGCTGTCACGCTGCCTATGCCTTGAAGGGTGCAGGCTATGAGACAATCATGGTCAACTCCAACCCTGAGACAGTTTCTACCGATTACGATACTAGCGATCGCCTTTACTTTGAACCGTTGACTAAAGAAGATGTCCTCAACATCATCGAAGCTGAGAACCCGGTAGGAATCATTGTCCAGTTCGGCGGACAAACACCATTGAAATTAGCACTACCGTTGCAAGAATATTTGCAAGGGTTAGGGACTGGGGAAGATTCCCAATCCCCAGTACCCAAGATTTGGGGAACATCACCCGATTCTATCGACACCGCCGAAAACCGCGAACGATTTGAGCAGATTCTCAAACAGTTAAATATTGCTCAACCACCCAATGGGATTGCACGGAGTTATGAAGACGCGCTAATTGTGGCGAAACGCATTGGCTACCCTGTGGTGGTACGCCCTAGTTACGTGTTGGGGGGACGGGCAATGGAAATAGTCTACTCGGATGCGGAATTGGAACGTTACATGACCTTTGCTGTACAGGTAGAACCAGATCATCCCATCTTAATTGATAAGTTCCTCGAAAATGCCATTGAAGTTGATGTCGATGCGATCGCTGACCACACTGGACGGGTAGTCATTGGTGGCATCATGGAACACATCGAACAGGCAGGAATTCACTCAGGAGACTCCGCTTGTTCTCTGCCATCAATTTCCCTCCCGCCAGCCGTGCTGAATCAAATCCGCACTTGGACTATCCAACTAGCACAAGCACTGTCTGTAGTGGGTTTAATGAATATTCAGTTCGCCGTCGTGGGTGCTAGCAGTTATTCGCCCCAAGTGTATATTTTGGAAGCCAACCCTCGCGCTTCTCGGACAGTACCGTTTGTTTCCAAAGCTACGGGTGTACCCTTGGCGAAATTGGCATCCTTAATCATGTCAGGGAAAACCTTAGAAGAACTGAATTTCACCCAAGAAGTCATCCCCAAACACATTGCTGTCAAAGAAGCCGTGTTACCCTTTAATAAATTCCCTGGAACTGATACAATATTAGGCCCAGAGATGCGCTCCACTGGTGAGGTAATGGGCATCGATAGCGATTTTGGTCGCGCCTTTGCCAAAGCAGAATTAGGTGCTGGAGAGCGTTTGCCACTCACAGGAACAGTATTTGTATCCATGAGCGATCGCGATAAAGCCGCCGCCGTTCCCGTAGTGAAAGAATTTCTTGACTTAGGCTTCAAAGTCATGGCTACCTTCGGTACACGCCAAGCCTTAAAGGAGCATGGTTTGGATGTTGAGTTAGTGTTGAAACTACACGAAGGTCGTCCCCACGTAGTCGATGCTATTAAGAATCAGAAAATCCAACTGATTATTAACACTCCATCTGGGGAAGAAGCTCAAACTGATGCTAGATTAATCCGTCGCACAGGTTTAGCCTACAAAATCCCCATCATCACCACCATCGCCGGAGCAAGAGCTACTGTCGCGGCCATCCGTTCGCTGCAAAATACTACCTTAGATGTAAAAGTCATCCAAGAGTATTGCCCGAAACTGTAGGTAGAAGACAGAGATCATTGCAGTCTTGAGCTTGGCCCCGAAGTTCAGAGCGGAGGTTTCCTCCACTCTGACTTCTCCCCAAGTGGAGCAACTGCAAAGAGGCAGAAGGCAGTCCCGATGAAGCAAGTTTCACAGTCAAACATGAAAGATGTCTTTCTCCCCCTGCTACCCCTGCCTCCCCTGCTACCCCTGCTCTTTCAAATCGGAGGGAAAAGGATTCTATTCTATTCTCAAAGCCCAATGCCCACTGGAATCTATACAAAGCAGTATTTACAACGAAAATTAAGTAATTATTATAGAAAAATAATTATGGTTTTTATTGAGATATTTTAACAAATATGAGGAAGTGAGCATTCTCTGCGGAAACTGCACCGAGAAGTCTAAGTCAAAGGAAATTACTGCGTTTAGCCGCTAAGTAGAATTTGCTGACGTACAGAAACCAAAAAAGGCAATATCACGACTATTTGTTCATTAAGGATAGAATTTGTGTTCCACTTAGTGTACTATTTGATAGTACACCGAATCGATTGATTTACCTAAATCTTGAGGAGTGTAGAAATTTATGATAACCAGTGTTCCAAAACTTCTCATAAATGTTACAATTGTTAACAAATATTAGATACAAAAATGTTTGTCTTCTTACTGTTTATCTAACCCTAGATACTTGTACACAAAAGGAAATAGCTGTAACTTCTAGCAGTTAAAGACCTACTGAAGATCCTTATAGCAGCCGAGACTCATCGGTTGTACAAATTGCAAACAATAACAGACATCCCAGTTTAGCTGGGTAGTACCGGCAAAGAGCATCTATCAGTTAATGACCCTACCAACAAGTCCAAAATTACCAAAGAGTAGCGCCATGAAGACCGCTCAGACAGCCACAGACCTCGTGCGGACTTACCTGCGTGAGATTGGCCGTGTACCACTCTTAACCCACGAGGAAGAAATTTGTTATGGCAAACAGGTACAACGTTCATCTATATTGCAGGAAGTGCGGGAGGAACTGGCCAATAAACTAGGTCATGAGCCAAGCGTAGAAGAGTGGGCGCAAGCAGCAGAATTAGATATAGCAGAATTAAACGAAGCGATCGCCGAAGGTGAAATCGCTAAACGCAGGATGGTAGAAGCTAACTTGCGGCTAGTGGTATCCGTTGCCAAAAAGTACATTAAACGCAACGTCGATTTATTGGACTTAATCCAAGAAGGTAGTATTGGAATGCAACGGGGTGTAGAAAAGTTTGACCCCACGAAAGGTTATAGATTTTCTACCTATGCCTATTGGTGGATTCGCCAAGCTATCACAAGGGCGATCGCCGAAAAAGCGCGTACTATTCGCTTACCTATTCATATTACAGAGAAACTTAACAAAATTAAAAAGGCACAGCGTCAGCTATCTCAAAGATTAGGACGCGCTCCCACAGCCGGAGAACTAGCCAGTGAATTGGAACTAACACCTAAGCAAGTACGAGAATACTTAGAAAAAGCCCGCTTACCCTTGTCTTTAGACTTGCGCTTAGGAGATAACTACGACACTGAACTAGGAGAAATGCTAGAAGATCCTGGTGCGTCTCCTGAAGAATTTGTCATGCAATCTTCCTTATCTTATGACTTAGAGCGGCTCATGGAGCAACTTACCCCCCAACAAAGGGAAGTCATCAAACTCCGCTTTGGCTTAATGGATGGACAGGCTTTAACACTGGCAAGAATAGGTGAAATTCTCAATATTAGTCGTGAACGAGTACGGCAAATTGAGAGAGAAGCTTTAACTAAGCTACGTAAATCTAAAGCCAGTATGGATGAATATTTGGCAAGTTAGTCATTAGTAAGTAGTAAGTAGGTTGGATCTCATGCTCAGGTCGAACCTACTTACTTGTTTATGAGATTAAATTTTAATGAATGAAAATTAACTGAATGGTCGTAATTCAGCTTTAATCCGTTCACCTATGCTAATGGCTTCACGCCTAATCTGCTCAGGGTTAATCGTCAACATTCTCTGCTTGTACATCAGAAGTTGACCATTCACAATCACGGTATCTACATCGTCTGCTTTGGCTGCATAAACTAGATGGGAGATGACATCGTAAAGAGGAGTCAAGTGTGCTTCAGTAAGATCAACTTGAAGTAAGTCCGCTTGCAGCCCTACTTTAATCGCACCGATTTGATCTGCCAAACCCAGAGCTTCTGCGCCGCCAAGGGTTGCCATACGTAAGACTGTTTTGGCTGGTAAAGCAGTGGGGTCAAGAGTTGTTCCTTTATGGATAAGAGCAGTCAGGCGAATTGCTTCCCACATATCCAAATCATTGTTTGAAGCAGCACCATCTGTGCCTAAACCGACTTTAACTCCCGCCCTTACCATTGCCGGAATCGGTGCAAAGCCAGAAGCCAATTTCAAATTCGAGTCGGGATTGTGGATGACACCAACGCCACGTTCTGCCATGAGTTTGATTTCACTGTTGCTAGGCCAAACTACGTGAGCAGCAAAGACTCGCGGTTCTAGGAAGCCCAGATTGTCCAGGTGTTTGACTGGGGTGGCATTATATCGCTGCTGGATGTCTTGGACTTCTGTTTGTGTCTCTGCTAAGTGAATCGTCAATGGCACATCATATTGACGAGCTGCTTGGATAGCTTGTGTGAGATGCGTTGGCGAGACGGTGTAGGGAGCATGGGGAGCAAGAGCTGGGATAATTCTGGGGTTTTTGCCTTTCCAACGTTGCACGAAATCTACAGCCGCAGCAAAGGCATCATCCCAACCGCGAAAACCAGGACTGGGGAAATCTATAGCTGAAGGTGCAATGACAGCCCGCAAGCCGCATTGATCAACTACTTTGGCGGCAACATCCGGCTTGAAGTACATATCAACGAATGTCGTAGTTCCGCCACGAATCATTTCCCAACAAGCAAGTTGTTCACCAACACGAACAAAATTTTCGTCAACGAATCTGGCTTCGGCGGGGAAAATATAATTTTGTAACCAATCCTCTAACCTTAAGTCATCCGCAAGACCGCGAAACAACACCATTGCAGTATGAGAGTGACCATTCACCAGACCTGGCATGACTACCATACCTTCCCCTGGTAATATCTTGGCAGCTCGATAAGATGCCATGATTTGGTTTTTTGTATCTACAGCAACAATTTTTCCATCCTTGACGGCGATCGCACCATTTTTAATCACAGGTTGGGCTTCATTCATGGTGACGATAAAATCACCATCAATAATCATTTCTACCGACTGTTTACCTGGATTACCCCAGCGATAATTACTTTGGGCGATTGCTACCTGACCTACAAAGGCAATTAAAACAGTACAGACGAAAAAAATTAATAGCCTATAGTATTTTCGAGGCTGGCGTTTCACACTATTCATCCTCAGTAGTTTTTTCTTACAGCCAAAAAATATGTCTAATTCTTAACCTAGAATTAGTCAGTATTTTCGCTGATGGTACTGCTAATAGTGTTGTAGCCTGAAAATTTTAATCATCTTTTTCTAATCTGTTAGCGTTGTTACCAAAGAATCGTTAATTTCTCTAAAATTTATACATACTACAAGGCAAAATCTGAATAGTAATGAGAAAGAATCAAGAAGTTTGTAGTTTTTATCTTGCCAAGGCGATCGCTCTCTAAGTAACTACTGATATTAATATGTACAATCAAATCACTACCCAATTACCTATACCTGTCCACTTTCAGCCAGATACAGTAGGTACTGTATGGCGTGTACCATATCAGCAACGCGCCGCCGAAGCAGAAATTTGGGCAAAACAACATGATATCCCACCAGCATCTTTTGACGAAAAGCGCATTTGTCTACTGCTAATAGATGTCCAAAATACTTTTTGTATACCTGAGTTTGAATTATTTGTGAGCGGTAAATCGGGAACTGGTGCAGTAGATGATAATCGACGGTTATGTGAGTTCATCTATCATAATTTGGGTGTAATTACTAAAATTATTCCGACTCTAGATACTCATACAGTTATGCAAATCTTTCATCCCATTTTTTGGGTGAATAATGCAGGTGAACATCCCACTCCAGCCGCTACTAGCATTACGCCAGCAGATATTGAAAATGGTATTTGGCAAGTTAATTCTAAGATTGCAAGTAGTATTAATAGTAATAATGAATTATTAACAAAACACGCCTATCACTACGTTAAACAACTAAGTCAAGATGGTAAATATCCTTTGACAGTTTGGCCTTATCATTCTATGTTAGGTGGCATTGGTCATGCTTTAGTATCTGCTGTAGAAGAAGCAATATTTTTCCACTGTATTGCAAGGCAAAGTCAAACCCAGTTTGAAATTAAAGGTGATCATCCGTTAACAGAAAATTATTCTGTTTTGCGTCCAGAAGTCCTACAAAGTTTTAATGAAAGTCCCTTAGCTCACAAAAATACCCGCTTAATTCAGCAACTTTTAGAATTTGATGCAGTGATTATTGGTGGACAGGCTAAAAGTCATTGTGTTGCTTGGACAATTGATGATCTATTAACAGAAATTCAGCAAATAGATGCTTCTTTAGCTAATAAAATATATCTACTAGAAGATTGCACATCGCCTGTAGTAGTTCCTGGTATTTTTGACTATACAGAACAAGCTGATGCAGCATTTGCAAGGTTTGCAGCAGCAGGAATGCACATTATCAACTCTACGGAAATAATTAGCAATTTGTAGGGTATGTGAAAGCAAAGCGTTACACATTGTTGTTTTCAGTGCGTGATGGTGAAAATATTTATGAATGGAATATTTTTGATCATCTCGCACCGTCACACACACTACATTATTAAAGTTTGAAATTGTTTTGAATTGCGAATATTTTCAAAGTCAGGGTCGATTTTTACTGCTTCTATATAAATTTCTGGATTTAAAGTAATCGCTTGTTGTAAGTTTTGTATAGACTGTTCTACGTTACTTTGTAGGGCATAACAACAAGCAATATTATAAAAAGTGTCAGCATCCTCTGGTTGAAGTTTAAGAACTTGCTGATAGCTAGCGATCGCCTCTTCATAGCGACCTAATTCATGTAGTATAATACTGCGGTTTTGCCATGCAGCAAATTTATCAGATAAAATTGTAATTGCTTGCTCACAAATGGTAATTGCCGCTTCAATTTGACCAAAATTAATTAATACTTCTGCCCATTCATACCAACCGTATGGACTTTCATATCTACACTGGAAAGCTTTTTCATGACTAGTGAATGCTGCTGTTAAATCACCTAACTTCTCGAAAATCTTGCCGCGCGCTGACCAAATTTCCCCACTATCAGGTTTTATTTCTAAAGCTTTGTCGTAGCTATAAATTGCTTCATCATAGCGTTCTAACTGTTCTAATACATTGGCGCGATCAGCCCAACTCATGTCATCATCAGGGTTAATTTCTAATACTTTGTCATAACTCTGCAATGACTCACTATAACGGTCCATCGCTAACAATAAATTACCGCGTTCGTGCCATGCTAAATAACCAAGAGGATTAATTTCTAAAGTCTTGTCATAGCTAGCAATGGCTTCATCGTAACGACCTAATTGATATAAAGCAAAACTTTTATCCCACCAAGCTTGATAGTTTTCTGGTTCAATTTCTAAGGCTTGATTAAAACTCAACAAAGAACCTTCAGGATCACTCAATCTTTCTGATTGTAATTCTCCCCGACGATACCAAGCCAAGAAGTTATTCGGCTCAATTTCTATAGCTTTGTCAAAACTTGCAAGTGCTGCTGTTGCTGTTTCTTCACTATTTAACAAAAATAAATTCCAACCGCGCTCATTCCAAGCGGCTGCAAAATCTGCTTGAATTTCTATAGCTTTGTCAAAACTAGCGATCGCCTGCTCATATTCTAGTGCTTGGTGATGCTCCAATCCCTGTTGAAAAAAAAATTCTGCCTGTGACATTTGATTCATCACACCCTGAAATAAATTTGAATTGGTAGATAAAAGTTAATTTGGAATTATTCCAGCGATCGCTAGTTTGATACTTATGGTTTTAAATAATCCTTGGGATTCTCCGCCACCCAACCTAGGGAGGAACTGGAACGAATTTCAAAATGCAGATGGGATTGTTTCCCTGTGGGTTGTCCAGTTGTGCCTACAGTGCCGATTGACTGCCCTTTGCTGACTTGTTGACCGACTTTGACTTGAATACTATCAAGATGGGCGTAACGGCTTTGTAATCCACCGCTATGATTAATAATCACCAAATTACCGTACGTCCCCTGATTTTGAGCAAATACTACTGCACCTGGAGCGATCGCATCCACCGCAGTTCCTACATTGGCCAACAAATCAACACCGCTATGGAAGAAGACTTGACCTGTATTCGGGTTAATTTGCCAGCCATAGGGTAATCCCACCTCAGCCGCTTGTTGTAAAGGATAGCCAGATAATTGAACTGGTGCAGTGGACGTAGTCGCTTTAGGAGATGTAGTAAAAGAACCATTAGGTGACCAATTTACCCCCGGTACAAAGACAATTCTGGGGTCTTTTTGACAGCCATTCACCTCAAACAGTGCATCAGGACGGACTTTATATCTTGCTGCTACTTGTCGCCAAGTTTGACCACTAGGGACTTCAACTACAATCCCATTGTAAGGAGGAATTTGTAATATACTGCCCACAGCTGGCTGTGAACCATTTTGAAGAGATGGATTCATCCCTACAATCGTTTCTGGAATGAGATTATAACGTTGAGCGATGCTAACTAACGTATCCCCACGAACTACTTGATGCCGCCGAAATCGAGACAAAGCCGAAACAGGACAACCTTCTACAGCGGCACTAGAATTATTTGAATTTGGTAGTATGGCGAGTCCTAAAGTACTGACTAAGCCACACAGAAAGATAAAACGATGAGGAAAAGTCATGGATATAAGTTAAGAAAGCCTTAATCTTAGATTTTAGTCATTAGTCGTTAGTCATTAATCATTAGTTTCTCCCAACCCCAATCCTCAATCTCAACGCACAAAAACTACCAAATGTTAAATTTATCTGTCCACTTTCTGGTTGCTTGACTAAACTTATAAGTTAGCAACTGCATTGCTGTCCTTAAACGTAGTCATTATGAATTTATCATTAAAGCAACTAGCCGTTTACCTATCTTTATTGGCGATCGGCGGTGGTGCAGGTTTGTTAGGCAATCGCTATTTCCTCCCACACAATCGTTCATTTCAACAACTCAAAAATGTCACAGTCGCTTTACCCTCGGAAACTGTGACTCCCAATCCTGTAAGTGGCTCTCCAGGAGCTATTAGTGGTGATAATGTCAACTTTATTGCTCATGCAGTCCAAAAAGTTGGCCCTGCTGTTGTCAGGATTAATGCTACTCGTAAAGTAGCTAATCCCATTTCAGATGCTTTAAAAAATCCTTTATTACGTCGATTTTTTGGCGAAGATGAACAACCGCTACCCCAAGAAAGAATTGAGCGCGGTACTGGTTCGGGGTTTATTTTGAGTGAAAAAGGGCAAGTGCTGACTAATGCCCATGTTGTAGCTGATACAGATACAGTACAAGTCACTCTTAAGGATGGCAGAACTTTTGAAGGGAAGGTAGTGGGAATTGATAACGTGACAGATGTGGCTGTAGTCAAGATTCCCGGCGATAACTTGCCGACGGTGAACTTAGGTAATTCACAAAATTTAATTCCTGGACAGTGGGCGATCGCGATCGGCAATCCTTTAGGTTTAGATAATACCGTTACTATTGGCATTATTAGTGCCACAGACCGCACTAGCGCGCAAGTGGGAGTCCCTGATAAACGAGTCAGCTTTATTCAAACTGATGCTGCTATTAATCCAGGTAATTCCGGTGGGCCTTTATTAAATGCCCAGGGTGAAGTAATCGGAGTGAATACCGCTATTCGTGCTGATGCTCAAGGGTTGGGTTTTGCCATCCCTATAGAAACTGCTGCCCGTGTCGCTAATGAGTTGTTTACCAAAGGACGTGTAGAACACCCCTTTTTAGGGATTGAAATGACGGACTTATCTCCCACGAAAAAGCAACAGATTAATCAAGAAAATAAGCTCGATATTCAACAAGAAACTGGCGTTGTCATTAAAGGCGTGCTGGAGGACTCACCAGCTCAACGGGCAGGATTACTCCCTGGCGATGTGATTCAAAAGATTAATGATAAACCTGTCAAAACATCAGCTCAAGTGCAGAAACAGGTTGAATCGAGCAGCGTGGGAGATATTCTCGCCGTAGAAGTTAATCGTGGTGGGAAAATTATCAGTTTGAAAGTGCAGTCAGGTGTTTACCCCAAAAAGTAGTCATTAGTCAACAGTCTTTGGTCTGTAATCTTTGCACACTCATTTTTTTGACTATGGACTATGGACTACGGACTTTTGACTATAGACTCTGAACTATTGACCATTAGACAAATGATCTAACTGCATTCTTTGTTCCATTTGGCGCAGAAAATAACCTGTCATCATCGCCGACGCTAGGAGTCCGGCTAGGTTTTCCTTATCAGTGGTTATTTGGACGTTGAAATTTTCTGCGGGGAGCATTCCCACTAGCCCTTGTACGTTCTGGGAAATAATTTGTTTAATTTCCGGGCTGACAGACTGGGCAACACGGGCTAGAACTTCTGGAGACTGATGTTGGAGATATTTAAGTAACTGATTGGGGGTTTCCCCAAAGTGGTCAGAAAGCAGTTGGTTGGGGTGTTCCTCAGAGTTGTCGTTCAAAAAATCAGGATCAAACACCATTGGCAATTCTTTTTAGCTTAGTTGCTAATTCTACTTTAAACCATAGTACAAGGGTAGTGGGTAATTGAGCATTGGGAATGGGGCATTGGATTTTTACCCACACCCTTACCTCACAAGTGTAGGTTTTTTACGCTTTGCCTATAAGACAATGTTTAAGGGTGTAAGGGTGTGGGGGTGTAGGGGTGGATGAAAATATGATTCTGTCGTTCGTTTGATAGTCATCACTCACTGCTCTATTAAAAACCTAAACCTGTCAGCACACCCTTACACCCTTACACCCCCATACCCTTACACCCCTACACCCCCACACCTCTAATCTCTATTCCCCAGTTTCCAGTTCTAGTTCTAATTGTTGTTCTTTCTGGCTAGTTTCTAAGATTTGGGGCAGTTGTTCAATTTGGAAATATTGATGAAATTTTGATGTGACCTGTAGTGAATAGGAACGGGATTCTTGATCACGTCGTTTGCGAACAAAACCCAGTTCAACTAGTTCGGGAACGTGTTGATATACTCCTGAACCACGTAGATTAATTAAATCACTTTGGCGGATAGGACTATTTAGGGCGATCGCTGCTAGTGTCCGCAACGCTCCCAAGCCTAATTCCACGGGAATCAGCGTTTGTACTAAGTCATGGAAGTCAGACCGGAGTTGTAAACTATAACCAGCTGGTGTTTCTACAACTTCCAGTGCGCTATCTCGACGGGCGTAGTTGTCCATTAATTCAATGATGCCTTCTTCAACCGTAGCGCGATCGCAGGCGGCATACTCGGCGATTTCACCGAGCGACAAAGGTTTACCCTTCAAGTAGAGAATCGCTTCTATCTTAGTCGCTGTGGCTGTGGTCATAAATTCCAGTTCAAAATTCAAAATTCATCTTGGAAAGTTACTCCTTCTGGGCAAGGCCCAAGACCGCACTTTCCGCAAAATTCAAAATTCATCTTGGAAAGTTACTCTTGCTGGGCAAGGCCCAAGACCGCACTTTCCGCAAAATCCACAATTTGAACTTTGCCTACTGAATTTTTCTGTTGAGGTTGGATAACTCTTGAGCAATAAGTGTGTGGGATCATACCTTTTTTTGGTGTTTAAGTCAATGTAAAATCCCAACGTTTATAGAAATTGGAAGTCGGCATTTACTCCCCCTGCCCAGTTTTTAATAGAGCAGTGAGTGATGACTATCAAACCAACGACAGAATCACATTTTCATCCACCCCTACACCCTAGGGCTAATTCATGTTCTACAGAGAAAAATCAGACTCTTAATTTCTGCGTAGCCTACTTAGCGAAACAAAATAATCAAGGAACAAAAGTATTGGATTCCTAAATTTTCTCTGGCTACAAAGAATCAGCCCTACCCCTACACCCCTACACCCCTACACCCCTACTACTGAGAATAAATTCTGCGATCGCTAGGTCTTGAGGGGTGGTAATTTTCAGATTGGTTTCTTCTCCAGCGACAATTTGTACTTCAATGCCGCATTTTTCAAATAAAGCTGCATCGTCGGTGACTTCCCATCCTTGGCTAATACCTTCAGCATGACACTGTTTTAATAGCTGGACGTTAAATCCTTGGGGGGTCTGGGCTGCCCAAAGGTAGCTACGGTCGGGTGTACTTTGAATTATGCCATTACCATCCACAACCTTGATTGTGTCCTTCACTGGGACAGCCGCAATTAAGCCGGAACACTGGCGAATGGCTTGGGCGCAGGCGTTGAATAAATCTGGTGTTACCAAACATCTAGCCCCATCATGAATTAAAACCTGTTGAGCCTCGGTTGGTAGTGCCTGTAAGCCGTTGTAAACCGATTCTTGGCGGGTAGCACCACCGATGATTAATTCCACTGGTTTAGTTAGCTGTAGATTGGCAAGAATTTCCTTAAATTCCGGCCAGTCAGTGGGTTGAGAAATAATTCCAATCCAAGTGATTTCCTGGGCTGCTTGTGCAGCCAAGAGAGTCCAAGCCAGAATAGATTGCGATCGCACTTGCAAAAGTAGTTTATTCCGTTGACTCCCCATTCTTTTGCCGACACCTGCGGCGGGAATTAGTAAATACACAGCAATCCTCAATCTTTAAACTAGGGGTGTAAGGGTATAGGGGTGTAAGGGTGTAGGGGAAATCTTTAATTCCCAATTCCCCATTCTCCATACCCAATTCTCCATGCCTAATCCCCAATATCTAATATCTAATACCTATATTCACCTAAAATAAGGAGCGAGTAAGCGTCAATAATTATTATGCGAGTAGTAGCCCTTGTACCTGGCGGAATTGGCGATCAAATTCTCTTCTTTCCGACTCTAGACGATTTGAGGAGATATTATCCAAACGCGCAACTAGATGTCGTTACCGAACCCCGGTCAAAGGCTGCCTACCGGGTGAGTAAGTCAGTGAATGAGGTACTGGCTTTCGATTACAAAGACCGTAACAGCCTGGCAGATTGGGGCAACCTAGTAGGCACAATTCGCGATCGCGAGTATGAAGTGGTCATTACTGTTGGTCACAGTTGGTTATTGGGTCTTTTCCTCTGGTTAACAGGAATTCCCACACGTATCGGCTACCAAGGTAAAGGCTCTGGATTTTTCACCAATTCTGTACCGTTGAAATCATCTCAGTATGTAGCAGATACTTACCATAATTTGCTGCAACCGTTGGGTGTGACCACTCCTACCCCAGAGTTAGCGGTGAATGTGCCGAAACCTGATATTGAGTGGGCGCAAAACGAACAGAAACGCCTAGGAGTAAATAATGGTTATGTATTGATTTATGGTGGTTCTAGTTGGCTATCCAAACCTCAAACTGGGGATACCTTATACCCGGTGGATAACTGGCAAGCAATCATTCAAGACTTTCAAACTAAACAACCAGATTTACCTGTAGTTGTCATTCAAGGCCCCAATGATGAAGCATTTGTGCGATCGCTTCGGGATTTAGTCCCTAATATTAAAGTGATGACTCCTGAAGATATCGGCAAATTAGCCGCAATCATTGCCGGAGCTAGCTTGATGTTAACTACTGACACTGTGCCATTACAACTCAGTGTGGCGGTACAAACTTACACAATTGGTTTATTTGGTTCTACAGAGCCAAGCAAAATGTTACCAAAAAGTGATAAGTTCTTGGGCATCAAATCTTCGACCGGCAAGATAGCAGATATTAGTCCCCAAACTATTTTAGAAAAAGTCTGGGGAGGATAAATAGGGAATTGGGAACTGGGAATTGAGCATTAGGCATTGAGAATTGAGCATGAATTACTCATGCCCTTTTTTCCTTGTACCTTATTTACCATGCCCCATGTCCCATGCCCCATGCTCAAAACAAATCAAACAAGGCATCATCTAATTCGTAACCTAGTAGTTGTGCCATAGATTTCAGCCTTGCTTGCCAAGGGATATCTTGCTGTTTTAACCAGTCGCTCAACAGAAAAACTTTGTGCATTAAAAAGATTTCTAAAGCTTCGGGATTATACTGAATACCCTCTTTAGCACTAAATTGGTGGGGTACAAGCATAGCTGTATAACGGGCAAATTCTCCTGCTTTCCAATCTAATAAAAATGGTAGCCAGGGATATTTGGCATCTAAACGTACAAACCACAGCCTTAACTCAGGAATTTCTGATAATTCGCGAGGATCGCCGGGTTCTAATGGGTAGTTGATCTCAAACTGCAATTGCTGTTCGTAATTAGCATAGATGCTTTGTGTTTTGTTTTGAGATGCTTGCTCTTGTAGCAGTTGGTTAATTACCGTATCGACAGGTGATAAATCTAGGGTATTAACAGAGTCGGTACTGAGTGCGATCGTGATTGTCATGGACTCAACAGCTACTTTTTGTACATAGTGTTAGGCTTGAAAATTCACAGTACCAGCTTTGTGCAATTGACGCTACATTTACGAATTACGCTTCATGTGAAATTACAAGCAAGGCGGGACTAACTCAAAAGACAAAAGTTTTAACCGTGTAGAAAATGCCCTACATACATTGCTCAGAAGTGCAAGGTCTTTTACCCCTCAAGATTCTTGATACATTGCCTAGATGTTATGCGTTGGTATGACCAGGTATTCAAGCCCAATTTATCTTAAATTAATAGTAAATATACTTACCACCTCTATTTGATTTATATAACTATATGTATCTATAAGTATGTACTTAAGTAAACTATTTTAACATTTATCAATACTTCATGTTGCTTCTATCTATATTTTTGAAGGAGAGAAAAATTTCTAGTGTGCAATTTTTAAAGTTGTCTATGCTACCCTTGTAACCCGATTAGGTGATGGTAGAATTACTGCACACTAACTAAATAAAGATGTTGAATTACTCAGCCAATTACCGTAATTACACAGGGATTTGGGTGTTGTAAGTTTTTTTGTCAAAAAAAAGAACACTGTCTAAGTATTTTAGGCAGTAATCATGAAATATTAGTAGTGTTAATAGTTTAACCAGTCATTAATAAAAAGTTTCTAAGTAAACATTCTTAACCAAAGAAACTTTTAAATAATATTACGTAGTTCTGGAGAAGAAAAAAACCCTGTTATAAATAGCAAGCACATATAAAGAATAGTAATCATAACAAATCTAAGGCACTTATTATTATTGTAAAATAATCGTTTTTATTGCAACTTATTATAGATAATTCATTGTTATAAACCTCTGAAATTCATGAAATACTTCATGCAATATTGATATCTAAAAATGTTAATATATAAATCCTTTAATAATATTTCATGCCTATTAATATAATTAAAAAATAGTAATTTATGAACATTGAAACGACGATGAGACACTAAATTAAACAACTATTTTTGTTGGGTTTACCAACCATCAATTATCGAATATTCAACAATGAGCAATGTAAACAATAAATGACATAGCTTTCGCTTTAAGCTATATAATTTTCACATCCAATCACAAAATCAAATAACACAATCAACAAAAATAATCATGAGGCTCAATACGATGAATAAGATAATGTACCTGAGTAGACTAGTTGCCATCACTTCTGTTTTTTTGATGACAATGTCGAACAATAAGCAGTTATTTGCTAATGCTCAAGAAGCACCGACTGCACCTGAAATAACCACAAATCAAAAGATTTGTTCTTTAGATCCTGTTGAAGATTTGTTACCTTCTCTGCCAAATCAAAAAACTAATTCCCTGTTTTCTTACCTTGCAGAAGAAGGCTTTTCACGTAGTGAAGATGGTTCTTGGGTGTGTTACGTAAACGATCCCAACAAAGAAGGACGCTACTACACATTATTTAAAGTTAAAGAACAGAACGGTAAATTAATTGGTAGTTCATTTTTAGATGATGGCAATCTCATAGTAGGACAAGATGGCCGAAGTTTAGATTTTTTCATGACTCTGATTGAGCGTCACACAAATATCACTCAGGAAAATCAAGAAAGCGTACGCAGATATTTAGATGCTTTTATTTCCTTAGTAAAGGATAACAAAATCAAACCCTCTCGTCGTGGGTTTCTCTTTGATGAGCCAAACCGCGCATTAATTATGTATCACCCATTATCAACGGGAGGAATTAAAGGAACAGCAATTACCATCAATATTCAACTATCTAAAAATGTTAGTTCTTATCCAACTCAAAACTAAGTATTTACTTGTCTAACAAAGATTGTTTAGTTTGATCAAGTGATTACTTCTAGCAAACATTCTGTGTCATCTACCGGAGAAGGGTCTTGTTGAAATCTACTGTCAAAAATGTCACATTTTTATTCTCGTCCTTAGCAACGGTACTGATGTTTTGTCAGACAGCCAATGCAGATCCCAAAGGATTAAATATTGGTGCGCCTGCAAAAATACCACCTGGACAGGAATCACAGTTTTTACAATATCAGCTACAAAATAATGAAGCTGGTTTGCGTCAGATGCGAGTTATCCCTGGGTGTGTTGTGGGATTCGGTCTGCGTTGTAATAAGACTGGTACAGTGCTGGAGCAAGTTATTGAATCTAATGGCGGCCTGACCTATCAACAGATGTTGATAAGAGCAGCTGGTGGTGAGGCTAACTACCAGAGGACTCTTCCTTTTTATGGTAACAACAGCAATCTGGTGAACAGTCCTTATATGTCGCTCTGGAGAAATCATTCTTCCCAGATTCTGGATTCGGCTCAGTATGGATTGGGAGGAAAGCTGAGTCAAAATCCTGTACCGGGTTTCAGAGAGGTCACGAAAAACTTTCTCTGGTCAGGAGAACCAGCAGGAGACCTTCGTAGTGGATTCGTGAACTTGAAATTGTCCTATGGAGAAACCCTCTTACGGGAAGTAGCCAAAATTCCCAACCTTAATCAACAGATTCGTGAGCTTAACCTAGAGCCAGATATGACACAGTTTTATCTGAACAATCTCTCTAGGGGATTAAATGCTTTGCAGACAGGAAATAAAGCCGAACTAAGACAAAGTATTTTGACAATACTATCTCGTCCATATGCCCCTAATTTAAAAGATGATGGGTGGTACGGAAGACAACTAGTTCAGATTCCTGATGGCTTAGTTCAGCCAGGTGAAACACTAACACCTAATACATTTACTGATGTAGCAACAGAACCATTACAAGGTGAAATAACAACAGAAATAGCAGAAATTCCTGGTGAGGTAGGACTTTTATCTAAGCCAGGTGGTTTTGATGGATGGCTTCCTTGGTTGCTCTTGGGTGGCTTCTTAATTGGATTACTGTTATTACTTGGTGGTGAAGATGGAGATTCATCAAGTCGTGCTGGTACACAGCCAAATCCTGGGCCGAGTGTGACACCAAATCCTGGGCCTAGCGACACACCAAATCCTGGGCCGAGTGTGACACCAACACCAGACATTCCTCCTCAGATATGCCCTTCAGGAACAATTAGGGTTGATAATCCAGGGAATAGTGGTGGATTTGAATGTATTACACCATCTACACCAGCAAAAGTAATAGAACCTTCTACCTTGAAAGCTATTATTTTGGTAACGCTAATATACTGTCTAATCGCTTACAAAAGAAGGCGTAGACATAAGTTGACATAAATAACCACAGACTTTTAGCTGTTGGTTTTTTTGACGAATGAGAAAGAGAATCTTAAGACCGCGTGGTAGTGTACTTGATTTGATGGATGTCTTTTTAAAATATCTGGCTTATGTGAGTTAGAGGATAAATAAAAGGATATAGTCTCTTTTATTACTCTATAGCTGAGGATAAAAGCGAAAGTTAAGCCTTTAATATTGCTTCTAAGTGTGAAATAACATAAGGTGTGAGATATCAATACCTAAAGAAAATAATTATTCTGTAGAAATGGCTAAAGAACAGATAAAATAGATTTTTAATAAAAATCTCTCAGTTCACAACTGAGAGATTAAACGTTTTTATTACTTTTCACACGAAATTTATCCCACTTCCATAGCATACCTATACTTTTAAAAATATGTATGCCAAAATGCCTATTGGCCAATGAAAGGGCGAAGCCGACGACACTTGCTACAAGTCGGGCATTGCCCGCCCAACGCAGTGTCTCCCCAACGGACTGCCTCCCCTACGTACCCGTCGCTGGCTCACCTATCACCTGTCCCCAATCCCCAATGACCTGGCTACCTGCACCCAATGATTTAACTTTATTGTCAGATGAGGTTCATGTTTGGAGATTTCATCTTGATAGAACAGAATCAGAGTTACAGGATTTAGAAGTAACTCTGTCTGGTGATGAACTGGCTCGTGCTAACAGATTTTATTTTCCTGAACATCGTCGGCGTTTTATTGCGGGTCGGGGCATTCTCAGGAGTATATTAGGCAGTTATTTGGGAATTATGCCAGCACAAGTCAAATTTGATTATGAACCGCTTGGTAAACCGTTGTTAGCAGAGAATTTACAGAATAGTGGCTTGTTGTTTAATTTATCGCACTCTCAAAATTTAGCCTTGTGTGCGGTAAATTATCAGCGTCAAATTGGGATAGATGTAGAATCTGTGCGCCCGATGTCGGATGTTGAGGGGTTGGCTAAAAGGTTTTTTTTACCAAGAGAATATGATTTAGTGCGATCGCTCCCTGATGAGCAAAAACAAAATACCTTCTTCCGCTACTGGACTTGTAAAGAAGCTTATCTAAAAGCGACTGGTGACGGTATATCCCAGCTAGAACAAATTGAAATAGCACTAACACCCACAGAACCAGCCAGGTTAATGAAATTACCAGCTTGGAGTCTATTAGAGTTAGTGCCTGATAATAACTATGTTGCTGCTCTTGCCGTGGCGGGTTGTGGCTGGCAGTTAAAGTGTTGGCAGTATTAACCATCTAAGCCGCATTCCCGAATCAGCTGACTATTATTTTTAATAACGCCCAACGGCCGCATACTTGAGATTGGCTCTATTTCCGGCTCTGACTTGGTTGAAATTCACTATACCTAACCACTGATAAAGTTTATCAACCGCAGTCGGAGAAATTTGTCCCATAGCTAACATCAATTTTGTCAAACCTTCCGTAATCGGATTTTGATTGACAAGAATTTCTGCTTGGTTGCTTTTAATGGCACGTATAACAGCGTTAGCTATACCTTTGGGAGTGGTCACACCTGCTAATTTGGGTGCAGATACGCGAGGATCTACAGTCATGCCAGTGTGGGAGACATATCCCGGACAAACTGCCGAAATATTCACACCACTACCAGCTAATTCTTGACGGACGGCATCAGTCCACATAATCAAACTTGCTTTGCTAGCAGAATAAATGCTGTTAAAAGCAATACCCTTTTTACCAGCCAGCGAAGCAATGTTAACAATGCGGCCACTACCTCGTTCCATCATGTTGGGGAGTAATAAACGAGTTAATTCCATAGTAGCCAAGAGGTTAGTGTTGAAGACAGAATGAATTTCCGCGAGAGAGTAATTGGCAAACGCACTAATGATTTCTATGCCAGCATTGTTGACTAAAATATCAACAGGGCCGACCGTTGAGTGAACCTGCTGGGTGAGAGCTGATAATTCCCCTACTTTGGTGATATCAAAAGGAATAGCAACTGCTCTACCACCTGTTGCATTGACTGCATGACAAGTTTGCTCTAATCCTGAACGGGAACGCGAAACACACACCACAGTTGCCTGCTCTTTTGCTAACGCACGAGTGATGTGTACACCCAGACCGCGTGAGGCACCGGTCAACAGCACTGTCTTACCTGTGAGAGTTGTCATTGTAACCTGCTAGTACCTGTATTCTGATCGGCAGGATTTACGCATGAAATAGTTAGTAAACTCTGTGTAGCCTCATTCGACCACAAACAGTTCAAACCATCAGAACAACTACCCACCCATCCGCAACTAATTGCGATAAAGACAGCTACACTTCAGATTTTTTAGGACACTTAAACTCGTAGACTGCACTCTTTTAGGAGAAAACTAGGAAAATTGACCTATAACAGTGTTAATCGCCTTCCGTTGCAGAACAGGCATAAAGTCAAGGATTTGTTCAGTGAGGTTCAACTTTACATCAACTTCATTTATAGCACTTATTTTATGAAGCTAGTGTTAATAGCAAACTTAATTTATGGGGACTGGGGATTAGGGATTGGGAAAGAGAATTTTGCACGGACTTCATAAGAAAAACCCAGTCTCTTGAAGAAACTGGGTCGTGGACGCATAAAATCAAATTTTTCTTTAAACTTTCCTAAGCCAGAGTTAAGAAACCACTCTGAATTAAATACGCTGTGTAGGTCATGAATAACTTGGCATCGATTGGCGCACAGGTGACATCACTACCAACCAGAGATTTAACAGTTTCTTCACAACTAATGTGAGGTCTTCTGGCTTTGAGGTACAAATCGGGGATAGTTAGTTGCTCATCAGACCAACGCTCTAGGAGGAAAGGCCGCAAAGTGTATAAAGGATTATCTGTAGAGGTTGCACTTTCAATTAACTTAGCTTGCCATTCTTCGTAGGGGATGATGTTAACTTCATAACCAAAAGAGCGTACCCAATCAACTAAAACATTCAATCCCACTGGTTCGGGATGTTGTAAGTGGAAAGCTTGACCGATCGCATCTTTTTGCATCGACAGATGTACGATCGCTTTACTAACATAATCCACAGGGGACATATCCAACATATATTCCACTTCGGGGAAATATCCCATTTGCAGACAACCCTTAACCATCAAATTGATGAAGTCGTGGGTATTACCGATACCTGTTTCGCTGTCACCGGAGATGAGGGGGGGTCTATGAATGGTAACAGGCAAACCGCGATCGCTCGCAATCTTCACTAATTTTTCTGCTACCCATTTAGTTTGGGAATAACCCAAATAAATCCCTTCCCAGTGGCTAAAATCATCATCTTCCTTCACGACTTTACCAGCATAGAAAGGAGCTTCAAACACCGCCACACTGGAAACATAATGCACAGGCTTAACTTTGACTTGACAAGCCAAGCGCAAAACTTCTTGAGTTCCCAGAACGTTAGCCGCTTTCAGTGCTGAGTAAGGGAAGACATAATTTAACAAAGCACCACTATGATAAATAGTGTCAATTTCTGCTGCTAAAGTTTGGAACTGTGTCGAATTTAAACCTAACAATGGTTCAGATAAATCACCAATGACAGGAATAATTCTAGACTCATATTCATCCTGCCAAATCGCATAACCTTCTAAATTCTTTTGCAGCTTAATTTTGCCTTCTTCGAGGTTAGCCGCACGCACCAAACAGTATATTTCTGCTTTAGTTTGTTTGAGCAATTCTCGAATAATAAAAGCACCTAAAAAGCCAGTACCACCCGTTAAGAATACCTTCTTAGGTTGAGTGATAGGTAAAGCAACAGGAATAGCACCACCAGGATGAATAGTGGGATCAAGAACAGCTTCAGCCTGTAAATCCAAAACAGGGGTATCAGAGACGCTAGAAGTATTTGTGGGACGTACAACACCTGTATCTTGTACCTCCGATTGTTCCTCTGATTCTTCAGCTAAACGCTGTGATAATGATTCAATTGTGGGATAGTGCCACAACAACAAAGGAGATGGTTGAAACCCTAATAATTTTTCTAATTGACTCACCATAGTCATAGCTTGAGCAGAATCCAAACCATAACTTTCTAAATTCACACTGGGATCAATTTCATCAGCGTCTACCCCTAGTAATTCAGCTAGGTGAGATACCATCCAAGCTTGAATTTCTGCCGCACTATAAGATTGTTTTACAGTCATCTCAAAATCTCCAATAATTTTCTACGCGTCCTTTACACCTGACTTTTCACGGGATCTGGAAAACCCCTCTCCAAACCTCTCACGCCAGTTGCTACAAGTCGGCAAAGCCGCCCAACGCACTGGCTCCCCTACAAAGAGAGAGGTTTTAACTTGTTCCCCCTTCCCTACTAGGGAAGGGGGTTAGGGGGTTAGGTTAAGCGTCGATTTTTCGACATAACGTGAAAAGTTAGCCCTTACATTACACCCCTAAACCCCTATTTCTTAAGAACGAATTGGGCGATATTGAATGTAAGAATCAGGAATTTGCATCCCTTGTAATTTCAAACTTTGAATGCGATATAAAAACGCTGCTCCCGTCATGATGTGATTAGCAACATCAACAACATGGCGATTATTTGCTTCAGCTAAATAAGAACCCCGTACCCAGTCATTAAAACTTCCCATTGCTGGGCCGCACCAAATTTGATAATCTACTTCTCGGCCTTTTTCACCAGTAGTAGACCAACGAGAAGATAATCCTAAATACCATCTAAAAATCACAGCCATTTTTAGTTTAGGATTGTTAACTGCCTTACCTAATTTTTCAGGATTTTTTTGTGATAAATAAGCAGCAGTTCCTTCCCAAGCCTCAGCAATAGTTTTACGGAAAACTTGTTTTTCTAACTTCTCCCTTTCTGCCAAAGGAATTTCTTCAATTGAGTTATAACTGCGGTACAATTCATACAATTTTTGCGCTCGCATGGGGAACATCGTACCCCGTTTGAGAACTTGTACCTTCACACCCATTTCAAACATATCGCCGGCGGGGGCCATAGTTACATCAGCCATTTCCGCTTGTGCTAATAGTTTTTTGGTATGCTCACAAGCACCAGATTCAACACAAGCTTGATTGACTGAACCAGTAACTACATAAGCCGCACCCATCATAAAAGCTGCTAAAGCTGATTCTGGGGTAGCAATTCCACCGGCTGCGCCAATTCTAATCGGTTGGGGATAATGATATTGAGCTTGGATTTCGTCCCTTAAAGCAATCAGTGAAGGGAGTAAACAAACCAAGGGACGATTATCAGTGTGTCCGCCAGAATCAGCTTCCACAGTAATATCATCAGCCATTGCTACTTTCGCTGCAAGTTTAACTTGTAACTCAGTAATTAAACCTTGTTCCAGCAATTCTTGGAGAATTTTCTGTGGTGCTGGCTGCATAAATTTACTCGCTACTTCGCGGCGAGAAATTTTCGCAATGACTTTATTTTTGATTTCAATTTGGTTAGCATCATTTAAACTTAATCCCGCTACTCGGTAATAAACAATGTTGGGAGTTAAGTCTAAAAATGCTGAAGCTTCAACAATTCTGACCCCGTATTTTAAATATAAATCTACAGCCTGGCGTTCAACTGCCATATCATTAGGACTGTGAATTAAATTAAAAGCGTAGGGTTGATGAGGTAAAGCCTGTTGAATTTTATGAATGGCAGCTTCTATTCTCTCAGGAGGTAAACCACCTGCACCAAAAGAGCTTAAAATATGCTCTCTACCCAGCGCAATGACCATTTCTTCAGAAGCAATACCGCTAGCCATTGCACCAGTCATGTAGGCATATTTCACGCCATAAAATGAGAGAAAGCTAGGGTCGCCTAGTTGTTGAATTTTGATGGGTGGAATTGATGTAATTAGTTCTAATTGTCCTACTGTACCGTGTTCTGCTGGAGCTAAATAACCATCATTAGTTACACCAACTTTGCCTGCAAGCTTGACAATGTAACAAGGTTTATCTACAGCCAGTAATTTCTTTTTGATATCTGTTCCTTCAAAAGCTACACAATCTAAAGTACCTTTCCAGACGAGATTGTGATTGTATGTATGGGTGGAAAATCCCAGACCATTATCATATTTATTTATAAATGTATCCACAGTCGTCACAGTCGTTCCCTCGCAAGATATGCAATCAATTCAAGTCTGGTTTGTAGTAAGGACTTTAGTCCTGATTCTCTAAGGAATGAAGTCCTTACTACGAACATTAATTACTTAGCTTCTTCATTCAGTAAATCTGCGGCGCAGACCATTTGTAATTGAATGATTTCGCTCAGTTGTTTACTAAAATCTTGTCTGGCTTTTAAGAAATCTGTGTGATTTTGAGTTATGCGTGCGTTGTTTGCGTTCAGCTTTTGATACTGAACTTTGTTTAATTCCAACATATTGATGATGATGGCAAAGTCTTCGTCAGTTTCAGGTGAATTAAAAACTCTCTGAGGCGTTGCAGAGTTAGAAGTAGTAGACTCCAAAAATTGTACTTGTTCGTCAGTTTTAAAATCGTATTCCATGATATTTTTCATGGAATCTTTTTCTGGCTCAACTGTGGGATTAGGAATTTCTACAGCCTTAGATAAGTTCAGAGAATTTATAGTGAGAGAGTCACTAAATAGTGGTTGTTTTGGTTGTGTTTTTTTGGCTATATCTTGAAAGAGTTTACGGTTTTCTGCGGTCAAGATTTTGCCAGTAATTGAATCACCACCAACTGTCACAGTCCGCAAAGTGGCTTTATTTTGCTTGGTAGTTGTCACCGGACTATAAAGTGGTGATAAGTCTAAATTCACCCGATGACTGAGGAGTTTACCTAATGCTTTGACAATCGAACTGTGATCATCCATCCCGCGACGGTTCAGGGAAACGGTGATGTGTTCTTTGTCTTCGAGGATTTTATCTATCCAGCGAGAACAGACACTACCCGCGCCAGCTTCAATGAATATTTTTGTTCCGTCGTCGTAGACGCGGTTCACTAATTTAGGAAAATCTAATTCTTGAGATAACCCTGTCGCAATGCTACGAGCGATCGCATCACTTTCTAATGTGATAGTCTGATACTCAGCAGCCGAATAAAACACAATACCGGGAATATCCTGGCTCGGCAAAGTATTCAATTTGACTAGCTCACCAAACTCCGATCGCATGGCTTGACAATGAATCACATGATCGAAGGGAGCAGAGAAAGCATTGCAGCCGATAGTTTTAATCACCCTTTGACAAGCCGCCGGATCACCTGCAATTAATACTTCTTCTGGAGTATTAATTTGTGTCAGATAAACACGGGGTTCATGTCTGATCGCATCCCGTACCTGTACAGGACTCGCCATCAGCACATAATTACCCCACAAATTATCTTCTGAAGCCGTGGCAGATTTTGGTAATCCCCAATACTCACGCACAGCATTTTTCGGGCCGGATAGTCTGTCGCCAAATAAAGCTGATGAGTTGAAGGAACTACTACCTTCATAAAAATTGCTCCACACCCCTTGAGCAACCATCATGCTAGTTTCGCCCAAGCTATAGCCAAACACATATTTCGGTTTGACTTGAAAATCATCTCGGATGACTGTGGTAATCAGTCTGGTGAAGAACATTTCCGCCTCAAACATGGCCAGAGAATCATCCAGCAGTTGTTTCTCTAGCTTTTCTAATTGTCTGGTAGTAAATTTGCTCAAACTACGCGGAAACACCAGTCGTTCCACATCAGATGCTCGCTTATAAATACTCTGGACAAAGGGGTTATCGTGCAGTTTGGGAAAGAGGCGGAAAAGATTCCGACCAATACCTACATAAGAATTCACCGCCGCCGGATAGACATAGGCGACTTCGCCTTTTTTACCGAGTGGATTAGCTGTAAAGTAACTACCTACAGGTGTTTGCCAATCTATCCCTCGATCAAAAGCCCCATTAATCCCTTTACGTGCTGATTCAATTTCTCGGAGAAGTTCTTTTTTGTTGCGTCCAGTAATAGAGACGGCGTACTGTACTGCGGATTGTTGCTGATAGTTATTAAAAGCTTGGTTAGCACTCTCAGATAGAGAATCACTCTCTGTAATCCTCTTTTGTAAGGCATCTAAAGCCGTCATCAAGCTAGCACGGTCATCAGCAGCTACGGGGAATAGATAAAAAGGTGTTTGTTGCAGATACCGATTAGGACGCTCTTGTTGCTTGACTTCTTCCGACAAAATTACATGAGCGTAACTCCCATCAGAACCCATCCCGTTAATCGCTGCGATCCTGCGTGGGGCGTTCTTGCTCAAAAACCAAGGACGGGATTCTGTCGCCACATAAAAAGGACTACCTTCAAAGGCTTGGGGATTCTTCACCCCAGACCAGCTAGGGGTTGCGGGGATGTATCTGTAATACAGACACAGAGCCGTTTTAATTAAGCTAGCGATTCCCGAAGCGACAAAGGTGTGACCGATATTCGCTTTGACACTACCAATTGCACAGTGCAACCCATTCCCTACTGATGGATAAGCTTTGATTAAACCAGCAATTTCCGCCTCGTCTTCCTGGGGAATTCCACTAGCGCAAACCTCAACATAGTTTACTTGGTCAGCAGGTATCCCAGCTGTTTGTAAGGCTTGTTGACAACCTGCATCTAAATTGGAGTGGGATTGACCAATACTAATAGCATCAATCACAGCATAAATGCGATCGCCATTTAAGAGTGCTTGGTCGTGACGCTTGAGAACTACAACCCCCGCACCTTCTCCCGGTGTCCAACCGTTGGCTTTTTGGTCATAGCTGAGAGTGTTGACACCAGTATTAATATTGGCTGTTTGATTACGTAATAATACGTTCTCTACACCGCCAGCTAAATCCACCGCACCCACAACCACAGCATCCACTTCTCCGGTTATCAGTAGCATTTGTGCTACTTCCAACGCCTTGAATGCAGAAGTTTCTACAGCCGTCAGAGTAAAGGATGGCCCAGTGAAATTCCACAACGCAGAAATCCGACTCGCCATAATGTTAGAGATGTAGCTTAAATATTCACCAATCTCTACTTGATGGTGAACGCTATCTTTAACGATGGTTTCTAGTTGGGCAATTTTTTCTTGGGGTAAGGTTATTTCTGCCGCATTGAGACCGTCTTTGACTTGCCAAGACGAATCCCAGCGTTGTTGTAACTGATGAACAGACAACTCGGTTTCTGCGGCGATAATGACAGCTACATTACCCCCTTGAGGAATCTTCGCATCTTTGAGAGCGCGATCGGCTACTGTCAGCAGTAGCAATTGTTGGGGGTTGAGTTTTTCAACTTCGTTGGGAGGAATCTTATAGGTGAGGGTATCAATATCAAACTCTTTGATATACGCGCCTAAAGGTGCTTTACCTTCCACTAAGCCGTACTTTTGTAGTAGTTCTTGCTGTGTTTCGATGCCGTACCATCTCTTTGGCGGTAGGGGAATGAAGTGTTGTTTACCGTCATAGATACTGCGTTCAAAAGCATCTAAGCCATTGCATTCACCGAAGAAGGCATCCATGCCTACAATAGCGATTTTAGCTGTGTTGTTATTTTCTTGTGCAAACATCACTTTACTATTAGTCTGTGAACGTTGAATTTATGGATAAATACTTTTGTAGTCAGCACTTCAGTGCTTCAGAAAGGACTGAAGCCTTGACTACAAACTTTTTTATTTCTCTAGAATCAGATGAGAGTTTGTACCACCAAAACCAAAAGCACTCAATGCTACGTGTTTGGTTGAATTTGTTTGTGGCCAAGGTGTCGGAGTTCGCACGATGTTATCGGACGAAATCACATTATTTTCTGACTTGATAGGCTCATTGACATTGATGGTAGGCGGAATAACACCATGATTGAGGCTATAAATTGCCTTCGTCAAACTCACCATACCGGCAGCTACTAATAAGTGACCGACATTCGCTTTGGCTGAACCAACTAAAGGCTTGGCTTGATGTTGTCCAAAAAAGGACTCTATAGAGGTTAATTCGGTGGTATCTCCCAGTAATGTGCCGGTAGCGTGACACTCCATATAATCAATAGCTTGAGGGTTCAGTTCAGCTTCTTGATAGGCCCTCTCAAAAGCTATGACTTGCCCTTTAGTATTGGGACTTAATAAATGCTTACCTTTACCATCGTTAGAAAGACCATTACCGCACACCGTTGCTAGGATTTTATCTCCATCTCTGACTGCATCACTGTATCGTTTCAGCATCACCATCCCGATACCTTCAGAAGTAATTAAGCCTCGTGAAGTTTTATCTAGGGGTGCGCTAATACCGTTTTCTGGATAGCCTTGAATACCGGAAAAGAGCATCCGTAAGAAAAGAGGATCTGAGCAACTGATAGCTCCCGCTAGCATGACATCAGCTTTCCGTAACTGTAAGTAATGGGATGCAAGTTTAATGGCATAGAAGGAAGATGAACAAGCTGCATCTATACAGAAGTGCGTCCCAGAGAGAGAAAAAGCTTTGGCGACTAATGCAGCAGGTAAACCAGAAATCATGGCGTTCTCTGTAGCAGCTTTAGTAGTTGTAGGGATAGCCGCTAGATGAAAGTCTTGGTTTTGTAAAAGTTCTGCAACTGCTGGCTCAACGGTTTGGCGATAAATTGGTGCAATCAGTTGATGAGAAAGCTTTGTTGGAAAGGAGAGAGTCCCTAAAACTACTCCACATTTAGAAAGGACTTCTTGATTTCCCCAATAACCACTATGCACAATTGCTTGCTTGGCAGCGTATAGTGACCATTTAAAGGTGTTATCTAAGCTTTCCACAAATTCCGATGGCAGATTGTATTCACTGGCATCAAATTTAAAATTGCGGATAAATCCACCTTTGAGAAAATAAAATTTTTCCGGCTTACCTTTTACTGGGTCGTAAAATATTGTGGGATCTAAACCAATTTCTTCGACAGTAATTGATGATGTCGAATCTTTCTGCTCAGTCAGATTCTGCCAAAATTGATCGGGATTATTAGCATCAGGAAATAGGCACGATAATCCAATGATGGCAATTTTTTCCACTACTGATATCCTCGTTCGAGTATTAAGCAATAAAAGCAGCTTCAGGTAAGATTTACTATTAAGAAATTTTGGTTTAAGTTTATAGGTCTAATAAATGAAATACTTGTCTTTCCTCTGCACTATCACTATTAACTTTCACCTGTATTTCTTAGGAGTTTATACTTCCTGAATTTAACAGTATTTAAACTGTTTTAGTAGGTGTTTGAAAAGTATTGTTGCTAACATGAAAATCATAAAAACCTAACCCCCCTAGCCCCCCTTCCCTACGAAGGAACGGGGATTTCAGAGCCTCTCTCCGTTTCGATGAGAGGTTATTAGTATAGTTTTCGACTTTTCAAACATCCTCTTATAAACTTGCTAGGATTTATGCTATTCCCAGAACTTGAAATGGTTAAGGATTTATTGTGCTTTATCAAAAGCCTACTATAGCAATCCTAATTCATTTAGGATTTTTTGAGGAGTTTTATTTAAGATTTGGCTCATGCAAACAGAGGGCGTAAAGGAACAGAAGATTTAGAGGAGACAAGCGAGATTTTTAAGCATTCCCCAATCTTTTAATTTTAGATTTTGGATTCAATCTAAAATCCAAAATCTAAAATTCTCAGTCCCTAGTCCCTCTTACTTCGGTTTATGCAAATTCATAGGTGCAATTACTGCTTTTGCTCCCAGAATACGGGAATATATTATTCCTTCGCGATCATGTAGGATGTAATTAGCGGTTACACCTGTTGTTGTTTTGTTGATAATGTCACAAGAAACGTAGAAAGGCGCGTTGCAAGGAATGGCTCTAAATTGTTCTGAATATGTTAATTGTCCGGGTAAGCAAACTTCTTGATAAAGATGGCTTAACCATAACCACAAGGGCTGGGTACTTAAATCTGTAGTGTAGGGATTATGCCATTTGACGGGAAATTGCCCTTGTGCTTCTAGTGAAATTTCTGACCAGAAACATTCGGTAGTAATTTTCTCTTGGCTAATGTTGATAACTCTGGTAATTTGTTGAAAAGCTTCACCATGAAATAGGGATGAATCTCCATTTTGGTAAAAATCTTTACCTCTTTTGGTAATGATTTTGTCTTCGGTGAGATTCATATTTTCATAAATTGGTGCTGCTGGTAATTGCCGTACCGTTGTAATGTTGGCGCGGAAATGATAGAAGGTTTTACCTTGAGGATTTTTACTCAAAATTGTGGTCTGAAATTCAATAGATTCAGACCCATTTTTGGCTATTTCTTGGATTTCTAGAATATATTCTTTAGCCAGAGTGTCATTGAAGGTAATACCCTTGAGAACTTTGAAGTCTTTGCAAGTTAAATAACGATAACCTGGATAGCATTCTTCACAAGCATGAATCATCCAGGACATAGCACAGGTAGCTGGTAGTACGGGAGTTCCCGCAATCACATGATCCAGTAAAAAGGGATTTGCATCTACAGTCATACGGCGGCGGATGCGATAACTGCGGAGTTGCGGGTCTAGAGTTCCGGGTGGGGGGATGATGGGGCTACCAATGACTACTTGTGTAGAGTCACGATGGCTAGGATGGAGTTCATTGACTAGCATTTGTGTCCCTACATTCACAGGGATAATATCAATTCCCCGTTCAGCGAAGGCTTTTTTCAGTTCTGGTGTCACCATACCGCTATCCCAACCGCCCCAGTTGATCGCCACAACATGACAATCAGGATTGTATTGCTTCATCAAGTGGGCTGACTTATTGAGAATTTCATTAGCGATCGCATAATCTGATTGCCCCATATTCCCATAAAATCCCGCCACGGAAGAAAATAACACTAAATGCTCTAATTGTTTAGCATCCACACAAGACAGCAGATTTTCCAAACCTTGCACCTTCGCGGTGTAAACCTTCTCAAAATCTTGGTCTGTCTTCTTCTCAATTAACTTATCGGCTAAGTTACCCGCACCATGAATAATCCCTGTAATTTTGCCTACTCGTGCAGAAACAGACGCTAATTTCTGCTGTAACTCTGCCACATTAGTCACATCGACACTAATGTATTCAGCCTTTGCACCAGTCTTGTGAATCTCAGCCAGAGTCTGTTTAACTTCGCGGCTAGAAACAATTTTGTTATAAACTTTCTGCACACTCATCGGTGTCGGCTTCTCCCCTTGGGAAAGAAGATGCTGCATAATCCGTTTCTTTAATACAGCCTCTTCAAAACAATCCTGAGCAAACTCCGGCTCATTTTCAATAACTTGCGATCGCCCAAGGAGGATAAACTGACAAGGTTGGTGCTGTGCTAATCTCGCCACACATTGCGCTGTAATTCCCTTAGCACCACCACTAACAACAAAAACCGATGAAGGACGAACCTGGGTAAGTGTAGTCATATTATTAAAAATCTTGGCTTTGAAATTTGAATTTTGGATTAGGGACTGGGGACTGGGGATTGGGGATTGGGTGTAGAAATATAGAGTTTGGACTCTTTTAGTACAGTATCAGTAGTGAAATTTGCGGGTAGCTTCGTACTTTCCTTCGCGTTTCAACTTTTATTCTAAATTCACTACAACTTTCTCTAACTGTCTTCTTCCCAGTACCCAGTCCCTAGTACCTAGTCCCTGATCCCTACTCAAAAGAACTAATCAAAGTAACACGTCCCTGAGAACCGTAAGCAACTTCAGCGATGTAAAGATTAGAATCATGCAACTCATCAATGATGTGCTGTGCTGAAGTTTTTGCATCTAAACTGGGGCTGAGGTCAATTCCTCTGGTAAATACATTCGGCCATTCCCATCTCAGAGTTTTGACTAACCCAAATAAACCAGCACCGATCGCACCAAAGTTCACATTATGCTCAAACCCAAAACTTCCATCTAACCGAGTCACAGTGAAGAAACAACTGCGCTCAAAGCGTCCGGCTTCAGTCAAGGATTTTTTCAAGTGCTTCGCCATAAAGAAAACGTGCTTGACAATTGCTTTTTCTTCTGGAATGAAAGGAATTTTCCCGGTGTTATTTACCTGAAAGCCTGGGTGGAGGTGAATTAAAGCCCCAATCGTGCCGTAGTTATTAGCGATCGCCGATAATTTTTCTTGCAGTAGTTCTTCACTCATATCTGCAAGGCTGACTTGGTTCACGCCTGCGGGTAAAGGCGAACGCTGTGGAACAATCGATTGGGGGAAGCTTAAAACTACCACTTTCCAACCACGTTCTGTTAAAGCTTGCGCTACTTGGGAGGTAGTCAGAGAGCCATCATCGGTGATTAAACAGATGTGTCCCTCTGGCAATGAAAACTCTAAACTATCCGGTGCTGGCAGGTATTTGAGCTTGGCTGGACGGCGTTGTATGTTGTCAATTATTTTGACTGGCTGCCAGTTAAACTCAGACTGAGACTTTTTTTTTTCACCTCCCACCAGTTTCTGGAGGTATTCAACAATTTGACCAATGGTGCGGAGGTCGCCTAATTCTTCAAAGTTGGGTTTGGGTAAGTTGGGATATACTTCTTGCAATCCACCTAAGATTTCTACTCGCTTGATAGAATCAATCCCCAGGTCAGCCTCCATGTCCATTTCCAGTTCTAGCATTTCTACTGGGTAGCCAGTCTTCTCACTGATGATGTTGATTAGAGTTTGACCGATATCTGCATAGTCGGTGGTATCGGCAACTTCAGTTTCAGCAACTGTTTCTACGACGGCTACTGGTTCAGGTGCAGGGGGGGCAACTACAGGCGTAGGTACTACTTCTGGTGCAGGTGCAGCTACTTCTACTACTGACTGAGTGGCGACTGCTACAGGTTGACCGCTACCAAAGTTAGCTTGTAGGAACTCGATAATTTGGCCGATGGTACGTTTTTCTGCCAGTTCTTCTAAGTTGGGCTTGGGTAGGTCAGGATAAACTTCTTGTAATCCACCTAAGATTTCTACCCGCTTGATAGAATCAATCCCTAAGTCCGCCTCCATGTCCATTTCCAGTTCCAGCATTTCTACCGGGTAGCCAGTCTTATCACTGATAATGGTTAAGAGGTTGTTGCCTAACTCAGCCAAATTCAAGGCGGGAGCAGCTACAGGTGCAACTTCTACTTCTTTGACTGGGGGAGCAATAACTTGAGCCAGAGGTGTAGGTGCAACCACGGGTGTTTCTACTACAGGCTCAGGCTGCATTTGCCAAGCTGCGGGTGCAACAGGTGCATCAGTAATAGTGAATTCAGGTTGTGCTACAGGCTGAGATTCTACTTTAGCTACAGATGTTTCAACAACAGGGGTGTCGATAGTGAAAGCAGGAATTGGGCTGCTAACTTCTGGGACTGGTGTTTCAGTTACTGCCTTCTCGTTGCTAACTTCTGAGACTGGTGCTGCGGTGGCTGGTGCCGTCACGCCACTGGCAAGAACCATTGAGTATTGTTGCTGAATGAGGTCGAAGAAGTTTTTCGCGTATGCTACTTGTTCCTGAAGATATTGTTCATGGATGCGGAGGGTTTCACCTTGTTGGGAGTGAAACTGCATCAAACTGCGCTCCAAGCTTTCCATCACTACTAGCTTGAGTTGCGCAGCTTCTTGGGAAGTCTTAGCATTAGCAAACAAAGCATTTTGCTGTTGCATCAGTTGGAAGAACGCTTTGGTATATTCCATCTGATGGTTGAGGTAAGTACCATGAACTTGCAAGTTTTCAGCTTGATTATGCTGGAACTGAGTCATCAGGTACTCTAAGCTTTCTAGCAATCGCTGGAAGTTTTCCAGTTTTTCTGGTGTTTGCATCTTCTTTTCTTCGGCTAGTTGAGGTGCAAGGATCGCAGAGTTCATTTGAGGTTTGACTTCAGTAGTAATAGTAGAGTTATTAGCAATTTTGGCGGCGCGTCCGTTACCGTTAGTTGCTTTGACTGGTGCAGACATTGCTGGTGTCACCGTGGTCATAGTTGCAGACATTGCTGGTGTCTCTGGCTGTGGTTGAGACGCAGAGATGGCAGGTATTTCTACAACTGGGGTAGCAGCGACGTTAACTGTGGGTGCAGCAGGTAAAGATACTTTGTGTCCATCATTCAACGCTTGCACAAAAGCGTTTTTGGTTTTTTCAGAAACATAGTTGATACCCCGTAAGGTGATGCTGAGACCTTTCTTTTTGTCGGTTGGCGGTAGAGTAGGTTGGGTTTGGTATGGGTCGATGTTCTTCAACTGCATACCCAAGACACGCATCTGCACTACTGCTTCCCGCAAGGAGCGATCGCTGTTTTTCTGTGCGCTGGGGTTCAAGGCAACGGTAACATGGGGGCGATCGCCGAGAATTTCTTTGACTAAGTTAGTCAAAATTCTCTTTGGCCCAAACTCCACGAAGCAATAACCACCAGCTGCGTAGATATTTTCAATTTCCTGCTTGAACAGCACCGAGTTAGCGAGGTGAGTTTCCAGGATTTTTTGAATTGCTTGGGGTTCTTTGGGATATTGCTTACCTGTAACGTTGGTGAATACAGGAAGTTTTGGCTCATTGAAGGTGACTGATTTAGTAGCGATCGCAAATGATTTTTGCGCAAAAGCAATCAGTGAGGTGTGGAAGGCGGCGGACACTGGTAAGGGTATGGCTGCATAACCTTGTGCTTGTAAAGCTTCACGCACTTTCGCAATGTCGCCGGTTGAACCTGCCAAGACAAACTGAGTGGGAGAATTATAATTGGCGATCGTTACCTGTGGAAAACGCTTCAGAATCGGTTCGATTTTGCTGAGGTCTTCCTTCACTGCCAGCATTGTACCAGCATCGTGATCTGGGTCTTTGGGCGCAGCCATTGCTTGACCCCTAGCTTTCACCAAGTACATATAATCTTGGTCGCTCAATACACCCGCAGCCCACAATGCGGTGAT
The DNA here is from genome assembly GCA_015296085.1 of Trichormus sp. M33_DOE_039. GTDB lineage: Bacteria > Cyanobacteriota > Cyanobacteriia > Cyanobacteriales > Nostocaceae > Trichormus. Next base: position 98,730 of record DVDT01000020.1, read on the forward strand.
TTCACCAAAGCTGTGTCCAGCTACAAAGTCTGACTTAAAGCCAGCTTGTTTGAGGATGGAATATAAACCTGCGCTAAATGCGCCAATTGCTGGTTGCGCGTATTCTGTGCGTTGCAGTGCAGCAGCTTGAGCTTTTTTCTCGGCTTCATCAAACACCGGATGGGGGAAAACAATTTCCGAGAGCGATCGCAAGTTATCTTTGAGCAACAACCCATCCATGTAACCATAAAGACGGCGCAAGGTGGGGAAATTCATCACCAGTTCTCGTCCCATTTCCAGGTATTGAGAACCTTGACCGGAGAACAATGATACAACTTTACCGCCTAATTCCATCCCGGAAGCACGGTAGTAAATCCCTTGGGGATGTTCCCAGTTAGCTGCCGTAGCTTTGTGCTTAAGCAAATCGATGGTAGTTTGCATCAACTTACAAGCTTCTGCGAGATTTTCTGCCACAAAACCAACTCTCGCGGCATTTTGGGGAATTTCTTCAGATTGGCACGCTTGCGCCAAGTTGAGGAAATGTCTTTCACCGTCTGCTGATTGCAAGTTACTTAAAGCTTCTTCACACTTCGTCAGTAATTCCGCAGGGTTGGAAGCAAACAACAGAATTTCGCGGGGGGTGCTGTGCAGACGGTAGGGGCGGTTTTGTTCGCTGTCGTATTCTTCCAAAACTATGTGGTAGTTTGTCCCACCAAAACCGAAGGAACTAACACCTGCCCGTCTTGGTGCTTCACCTTCTGCCCGAATCCAAGGACGAGTTTCAGTGTTGAGATAAAAAGAGGAATTTTCAATGTTGAGCTTGGGGTTAGGCTCAGTGATGTTAATTGTTGGTGGCAGAATTTTGTGATGCAGTGCCAAAGCTGTTTTAATTAAGCTAGCTGCACCCGCAGCTGCTTTGGTGTGACCGATTTGGGACTTTACACTACCCAACGCAATATGCTGCTTTTTGTTGTCGTGTTGCGAGAAAAAGTCTCTTAAAGAACCGAACTCAGTAGGGTCGCCAGCCATTGTCCCTGTACCGTGGGCTTCCATCAGACCAACGGTAGCAGGAGAGAAACCTGCGTCTTCGTAAGCCCGGCGCAAAGCGTTGACTTGACCTTCTTTGCGGGGTGCGTAAATACTCTTGTAGCGTCCGTCGCTAGAAGTACCAATCCCTTTGATGACTGCGTAAATTTTATCGTTGTCGCGTTCTGCATCTTCCAGACGCTTCAGCACTAGCATACAAACACCTTCACCCAGCATCATACCATCGGATTTAGCATCGAAAGGTTTGACATTCTCGCCAGGGGAAACGGCAGGAGTTTTGCTGAAGGAGATGTAAGCCATGATGGTGTTGTCGGTGTCTACACCACCAGTCAGCATCATGTCAGCACGATGCTCAACGAGTTCGCTAATCGCCATTTTCAAAGCACCGAAAGAACTAGCACAAGCTGCATCAACCACGCAGTTCATTGCACCAAAGTTCAAGCGGTTAGCAATGCGTCCGGCGACGACGTTAGCCAACATTCCAGGGAAAGCGTTTTCATCCCATTTAACGTAAGCACTTTGGATTTTTTCAACGATTTTGTTGGTGTCTTCGTCAGATAGTCCACTGCTTTTGAGGACTTTCTTCCAAATAGGGTATTCTAAACGTGCTGATAAGGGCATACCCAATTGCTTGGCCATTGCTACCCCTAACACTACGCCTACCATCTCGCGGTTAAATTCACGAGATTCGCCGTAACCAGCATCTTCCATTGCTTCTTTTGCAACTACTAAACTTAATAGTTGTGAAACGTCAGTTACTTCTAAAATGCTGGGAGGAATACCGAACTCCATTGGGTTAAAATCAACCTCTGGAATAAACCCGCCGCGTTTACAATAGGTTTTATCTTCAGGAGTTCTGGGGTTGGGGTCGTAATAATCTTCAACGCTCCAGTGGGTATCAGGAACATCAGTAATACAATCAACTTTATTAACGATGTTTTGCCAATACTCCCGTAAATTTCTGGCTTGAGGAACTATTGAGGCCATACCAATGATGGCGATAGGATTTTGTTGTAGTTGTCTGTTAATTTTGTTAATTGACATAGATTTTTCTGAGTTCATTTTTTTTCCTTCAATACACCGCAACAAAGCCTTTTCGCAGTTACTAATTTGGCTTTCTAACTCTGCCAAGGCAGCATCAATTGAATTAGCAGACATAGGACATATTATGTTCTGGGGTACTGTGGATTGTGCAGCTACAGTCATACCAATTCAAAATTCGTCTTGGAAAGTTCTGTTCTGAGACAACCTCCGCACCCTGCGGGTAGGCTGACAAATCCATAAGAAAGACAAGCTACAGACTTTCCGCAAAATTCAAAATTAAGAAAGCTAGATTTGTCAGCGTTTCTATGTTTGAATTTGTGGATGAATTTTGAATACTCGGTTGGTTTAATTGCTGTTGCTTACCCTGATGATTTCTATTTCTTGTTAACAAACCGTGGATATTAGGGAAAAAGTAAAAAGGTAAAAGATTTATTTCTTTTAGGTTTTGGCTTTTGCCTTCCCTTTGTATTCCCTTTATCCAACGCTCGACTCTTGATATTGTGGCAACAGGTCGATGACGTTATTGAAGCTGGTAAAATAATCTTGAAGCGCGGTAGCTGCTTGACCAGTAAATTCAATCCATTCGTAATGGTGGAAATCTTGGGCAATTGTATCTAAATTGGACAATGGAAACTTAGAAGTAGCTATTAGAACAGAAACGCTTTTTTCTCCTAAACTAGTTTGTTGGTCTAGTTTTACCGCAGCAACATAGCTGGTATTAATGACAACGTTCTGTATTTTGATAAATGCCATAGCCAGTTTCAGCGTCCAGGATAATATATGTTATGGGATTTGACCCGAAAAAGTTGACAAGTTCGTTACAGAAGAAATACCACCTTGAATCCGAATAAATACAGGAATTGGAACGAATTATCAACCATTGATAAGGGATAGCAACGCAGCTAGCTTTAGTTATTTTTTACTACTGTTCTACTCGCACATAAATAACTAATTCGCCGTGCTGCTTTGGAGCATTGAATTAATACAAAGAATAGCATAATTCATAGAAACTAAATCATTGGTTTAAATTAATTTTATGAACCAAATAGATATTTGGTGATGAAAATATCAAATTGCTCATAGCACATTAGTATAATTAACGACTTATATATCCAAGGTGATAACCAGTTTGATGTAGACTCCTAATTTGCATATATCTTTGTGTAGACAAGGCTTACAGTTTTTGGTCAAGCCCGTGAATTTTTCATCAATCTACAAATCAGATTACATGGCAGAGGAAATTTGTTTTTCACCAGCACATCATAATTAATAGATGTTTTTTGATGAATTTTTAATATAAATGGTTGGATGCTATCGAAGAGTATTTATTAAGCAAACATTCATTTTATATATTGTACAGAATAAACAAAATAGATAAAAGGAAATAGGGAACAGAAATTTGAGAAATTCTATAATGTTTGAATTCAGGCGCAGATAGCAGTTCTCAATCCAAAATGGTACAAGCTTTTGCTTTCAGAGACGCTACCGCGAACCCCTAAAGTATTTTGAATTTTGAATTGTCTTACCTGTCCAGGTTTGCCAACGTCCAAGTCCACGATTAACTAATTCTAAATTGCTGTCACCAACAAAACAAATGCGTCCTAATCTTTCGCAAGCGATGAGAATTTCACCATGTCCCATAAATGGAGCAATCACAAAATTATTAGGATTGGTGTACAAATTGAGCAAATAATTAATAATTCCCTCTACCCCTTCAACATTAATTGGGGTTTGAGGTTTTGTTATTATTTGATGAGAAAATATTCCTACATAAAGATTGCCTAGTAATAACTCATATTGAAAAGGCATTTGATTATTTTTGTAAAAATCATATATATGTCCTTCAGAACGAATAACAGCGACAACTCTGGCTTCTTCTACTAAGTAATTATGCTCCCAAGCACTGGAGAGAGTAGCGATCGCCAGTGCTGCATCTGAAGGTAATAAATTGCGAAACTCTTGTTTTGACGTGTCGCCACCATATACTAAATGCCTGCCTAATACCCATTCATCACCAGCTTGGATGGTGGAATTGGAAGCAGCTATCACATTTTCTGATTTATTTTGAGTTTTCTTCACAGCTAACTTAGCTTCTTTTTGCGCCACAGCACTTTTATAAGCTAATGTCTGTAACTCTTTTTGCTTCGCCTGTAATTCTTTAACTAATTGTGCTTGGCGTTCAGCTTCGGCTATATCTCCCCTAACTTGGGCTAAATCCTTAGCCTGTTGAGCTGATTCTGCTAAGGTACGCTCTTTTGTACCAGCCCTAGCAATATTTAAAAGTGCTGTGGGACTATCAGCGATCGCTGTACCTTTAATTAGCTGTTTCACTTCTGGATGAATACTTTTAGCAATCTGTTTCCCGTGCTGAAACGTGCGTTCTGAGTAACCAGCTTCCTTGGCTAACTCTAAAGTTCGCTTGGGTGGTGGTGAAATCATTTCACCACCTTTGAGAGTATGTTGATTGTCTCCCACCTTTGCCCGCAAACCCATGCGTTCGAGAATTTGGTCACGTTCTAACCATAATTCTGAACGTTCTAGGGGTTCTAACTCATTACGAATCAGATTTTCGTCAATTTCCGCCAATCTAGCTTGGTCAGCACCAGCATAAGCGACGATATTGCACTCAATCGCCTCCAGTCCTAACAACTTACAAGCCGTCAGCCGATGCAATCCAGCAATCAAATTCAGCTTTTGGTCTACAGTGATGGGGTTAAGTAAACCATTAGCCTTAATTGACTCCTTCAGTTCATCAACCTTTTCACTCTTGACCGGACGGCGGTTGCGACCGATTTTAATTCGGTCGATGGCTACTGTAGGCATAGACAATTCAAAATACCCTTTGGGATCTTGCTACAAAATTAAAGGCAGTTAGTCAAACCACTGAGCATTACGACTCAGCTACGCTGGATATGTTTCAAGAATATCTAGAAACCATGATTTAACTCAAACAAATCATAATAATGTCCAATACTACACAACTGCGGCGATCGCAATTCATCAATAATATTCAACACACATCATCAGTAGTAGTCAGGGAAAGACACCACAATTCCCAATCAATTGACAAAATCACATTTTTTTGCAATGATTAAACACGTATTTACACAATTCCTCCCTACCAACTTTTGAGTTTCCTCTTCGTATTAGTTGGGATTTAAGTTTAAGAAAAAACAAGCGTATTTTACGCTACTGGATGCGAAGCCTAATTAGTGTAGAACTGAGAAAGATTTGTAGTCAATTCACCATCATTAATGTTGCCGCTAAGTAACTTGTCTGCGGTAAGTATCAAACTTTCCAAGCATTCACATAAATCTAATTAGAATCTTTTGACATCGAGATTCATACAGGGAAAAATTGCTCATATTAGCCATCATTAACTGTTTATACCCAGAAGCATCAAAGGCTTCCTTTCCCAGTCCCTAGCCTCTCGATTTTGGAGCGTTAATCTAAAATCCTTCTTGGAGAGTTCTGAGCGGAGGTTTCCTCCCACTGACAGGTGTAGGTTTTTAATAGAGCAGTGAGTGATGACTATCAAACCAACGACAGAATGATATTTTCATCCACCCCTACACCCTTATACCCTTACACCCTAAAACAGGGTCTCCTAGGCAAAGCGTAAAAAACCTACACCTGTGAGGTTTCCTCCCCAGCCTGCAGGTACTCCTACAGAGAACTCGCAGAGTAGCAAGCTACAGACTTTCCGCAAAATCCAAAATTCCTAGTCCCCTCATCACATCAATTGGGAAAAAAATATGGAAGTAAATAAAGAACGCCTACGCCAATTATTTATTAAACCCCAACGTCGGTGGCGGTTAGTTTTGGCAGCGTCAATCACTTTCGCGGCTGGACTAGTAACTTTATACAATTTTGCACCGCAAAAATTTCGCTCGCAAGACCAAGTTACCATCGCTAATCCTGCCAAAGTTGCACCTGTGAAAGTTGCTGTCACAGCGTTGGGACGTTTGCAGCCAGACGGTGAAGTAACAACTTTGTCTGCACCCAGTTCTACCAACGGTATTCGCGTAGAACAATTGTTGGTGAAAGAAGGAGACGAAGTAAAAGCAGGGCAAGTATTAGCATACTTAGAAGATTATACCCGTGCTACCGCTGCTTTAGAGCAAGCTTTAGATAAACTGCAAATTGCTAAATCTCAATTAGCACAAGTTAAAGCAGGTGCTAAACCTGGAGACATTGAGGCACAAAAAGCTACGATTACTCGCTTACAATCACAACTCAAAGGAGAAATTGCCACTCAAGAGGCAACAATCGACCGTATCCAAGCCGAAGTTAATAACGCACAAACAGAAAACGATCGCTATCAACAATTACTCAAAGAAGGAGCTGTCGCTGCTTCTGTCGCCGATACAAAAGCACTACAACTCAAAACAGCACAACAACAACTGACAGAAGCCAAAGCCGCTCTGAGTCGGACTCAAAATACTCTCGCCGATCAAATCAAAGAAGGTAAAGCCAAACTCAACAGTATTCAAGAAGTACGAACTGTAGATGTCGAGTTGGCACAAAATGAAGTCAAAAGTGCTGTAACAGCCGTCAGACAAGCGAAAGCAGACCAGGAGTTGGCTTATATTAAAGCTCCTATAGACGGCAAAATTTTGAAAATTCATGCCAAAACCGGGGAAGCGATCAGCAACACTGGATTTGCTGATATTGGTAAAACATCACAAATGTATGTGGTCGCAGAAGTCTATCAAACCGATATTCAGAATGTCCGCATAGGTCAAAAAGCCTTTATTACCAGTCCTGCATTTAACGGTAAATTACAAGGGACAGTCAAAGAAATTGGTTTGCAAGTTGATAAACAAAGTATCTTCAGCATCAACCCCAACTTCGACACAGACCGCAGAATTATTGAAGTCAAAATATCTATCGATAAACCCGCAGATAATCAACGTGTATCTCGGTTAACTAATTTACAGGTTGATGTGGGAATTCAGATTTAGTCAGTGGTCAACAGTCAACCATCAATAATTTATTTCTCCCCAAATCCCCAGTCCCCAGCCCCAAAATTAAAGCCATGAATTTTAAAATTCCTTTAGCATGGCTACAGCTAGCGCAACAAAAAATTCGTTTTTTGGTAGCTGTAGCCGGTATAGCCTTCATTGTTTTGCTGATGTTTGTGCAACTTGGTTTCCAAGATGCCCTTTATTCTAGTGCTACCGCAGTACACCAAAGCCTGAAAGGTGACTTATTTTTAGTCAGTTCTCAATATAAAGCTTTGACATCAAATCAAAGTTTTTCTCGGACTCGTTTATACCAAACTCTAGGGTTTGATGGCGTAGAATCAGTTAACGCCATGTATTTGCAATTTGCTAAATTAAAAAACCCTGCTACTGGTGAGAAATACTCTATCTACGTGATGGGTTTTGATCCAGGAAAATCTGTGTTAGATATTCCTGAAATTGAGCAAAATTTAGATAAACTCAAAATTCCTGATGTGATGTTATTTGATAGGGATTCACGTCCAGAATTTGGCCCGATCGCAGCGAATTTTGATCAAGGTGATACAGAACAGACAATTGAAATCTTTCCTTTTGATGGCCCTAGGGGTTACAAAGTCAGAGTCGGTGGCTTATTCAGCTTAGGCCCTTCTTTTGGTGTGGATGGTAACTTAATCGTCAGTGACTCCACTTTTCTTCGCATCAATCCCAATACTCGCCCAGTAGATAGGATAGATATAGGTATCATCACTCTCAGCCCTAATGCTGATAAAGAAAAGGTTTTAGCAAATTTACGAGCTAATTTACCAAATGATGTGAGGATATTTACCCGCCAAGGTTTTATTGATTTTGAAAAACAGTACTGGTCTGCTAGAACACCAATTGGGTTTATTCTCAATCTCATGTTGACAATGGCTTCGGTTGTAGGCGTGGTGATTGTTTACCAAATTCTCTACAGTAACATTGCCACACAATTTATTGCTTATGCCACATTAAAAGCCATTGGCTATCCCAATTCTTATTTATTAAATGTGGTGTTTCAACAAGCATTAATATTGGCATTACTAGCTTATATACCAGGATTCCTAGTTTCTGTAGCTTTATATAATTTTGCAATGGAAGCTACAAAATTACCAATTGTCATGACTGCGAATAACGCCTTAATTGTTTTTATATCCGCAGTATTAATGTGCATTACTTCGGGCGCACTCGCTATTAACAAACTTCGTTCCGCAGACCCAGCAGATATTTTTTAGTCAATAGTCAACAGTCATTAGTTTTTCCTTGTCCCCTACACCCCCATACCCTTAAACCCTTATACCCCTCTTTAATAAGTATGAATTTGCAAAACAAGACCCTTCTGATTACTGGAATTGATGAATTTATTGGCTTGCGTGCAGCCGAGTTAGCCATAGCACAGGGAATGAAGGTGCGTGGGTTGCAAGGTTCTAATAATTCTGACATGGCCAAGAAATTGGGTGCAGAGGTGATTGTTGGTAGCGTCACCGATGCAGCTGTTGCTCAAAAGGCTTGTCAGGGAGTAGATATCGTTTTACATACCGCCCAAATTACTGAAGAGGCCGGCCCTATTAAACAGTTTCAGGAAGTGAATGTTGGCGGTACTGTGAACATTGCTAAAGCCGCCAAAAGTGCTGGCGTAAAAACTTTTGTGCATCTTTCTAGTATTTTGGTGTATGGGTTTGATTATAGCGATCGCATCACCGAATCCGGTACACTCTCCGCTAACGATAACCCCTACTGTCAAACCAAAATAGCAGCCGAAACCGCACTTTTACCCCTCAATTCTCCCCCAGATTTCGGCATCATTATTATTCGCGCTGGTGATGTTTATGGGCCTGGAAGTCTACCTTGGGTAGTCAGACCAATTCACTTTATGCGCCAAAAGTTATTTGCCTACCCCAATGATGGGCAAGGGGTGATCAATCATGTTTATGTAGATAACCTGATTGATGCCTTCTTTTTGGCAATAGAAAAACAGACATACGGTGAAATATTTAATATCACCGACGGAGAAACAACTTCCTGGAAAGAATATTTCATGCGCCTAGCAGCAATGGAAGGTTTACCGACTCCCATGTCTTTACCTAAAGATGAAATCAAACTGTTTTTAAAACTACGTCATCAGGGACAAAAACTATTTCGGAAAAAAGCCGATATTCTGCCAGAATCAGTTGATTTTATGAACCGTCCTTATGCTTGTTCTATTGCTAAAGCGCAAAGTCTGTTAGATTACAAACCCAAAATTGATTTAGAAACAGGGCTATATCAGACCAAAACTTGGTTAGAAAAGACTGACATTCAAAAGCTGCTGAAATAAGAAGGTAGAAGAGCAAAGAGAAGTTTGAGTGGAGGTAGCCTCCGCTTGAAACTTCCGAGATGCTACGCATAGCTTGTTTCCCCGGAGGGGTACGCAAGGAGCAGAAGAGATGTTACTCCCACGCCCAATCCCCAATATTATGAGCAACAATTCGCCAAAATTGAGTCTTGGTGTACTTGTATATAATGGCGAAAAATTTATTCAAGCAGCTGACATCAGCAACTAAAAGGTAATGAGTCCTTGCTAATTCAAGGTTTATTCATGGGATTACAAAAGATGTGGCAGAGTCAGCATTATATACGACTCTCGACAGATGAATTAAACGCTTAATTAGTTGGATCTGTACAAGATTAGTTAGTGAGAAACTACCTATTAAGGAGGACAGATATGTTGAAAATGAATCGATTACATCAGGTTTTGCTGGCTAGTTTATTGAGCTTTACCTGTGTCAGACCCTTGAATGCAGAACCTACATCTAAATTAACAGTTGTTGTCAACGGTATCCGGCATCAAAAAGGCCAAATTTGCATGAGAGTATATGCTAGTGAAAAAGGGTTTCCCCTAAGTGATACCAGTGAAGTACAGAGTGGTTGTACTCGCATTACAGGTAAGTCAGTTACTAAGCATTTTTATGGCTTGAAGCGCGGTACTTACGCTGTAGCAGTGGTAGATGATCAAAACGGTAATCAAAAACTTGATTCTGATTTCTTTGGTATTCCCAAGGAAGGTTTTGGTATTTCTAATAATCCGAAAGTATCAATCCAAACTGGTACGCCTAAGTTTAGTAAATCAAGTTTTGCTTTCATGAAAAATACAACTGTCAATATCACTCTGAAATACTCACTCGATCCCTAAAGGTTTGAATAGTTTGTAGTAAGCACTTTAATCCTTAGATAATAAGCACTTTAGTGCTTACTACAAACCTCATGAACTATACCAATCATCTAAAATTTAACCACAGTTTCCAACTCAGAAATCCTTGTCAAATCTGGCTTTCTTAATTTTGAATTTTGAATTGGTGTTACAGATGGCACAGTTTGCCGGAGACTTATAGATGTCATGAGAGAGTTGGCCGCATTCTTGTTTAGGTCTTTGCTTGGATGGTTGGGGATTCAGGTATTTATTTCGCTGATGTTTTTGTTATATGTGCGATTATCACAGACAAAAACTTTACCTGATGAACAGTTACCCAAAACGGCTGTAATTCTGTGTTTACGCGGGGCTGATCCTTTTTTACCTAACTGTATCGAGGCCTTATTACAGCAAAACTACCCCCATTATGATTTAAAGTTGGTTGTTGATAGTCAAGAAGACCCAGCTTGGCAGATTGCTAGCGATAGCATTAATAACTTAGGTGTAACTAATGCTGATATTAATCACTTAAGAATCATCCGCCACAACTGTAGTCTCAAGTGTAGTTCTTTGATTCAAGCTATTTCTGATTTGGATGATTCTTATCAAGTAGTGGCTTTAGTAGATGCAGACACCATAGTACATTCCAATTGGCTGAGGGAATTAGTTAGTCCTTTAGACAATCCTAAAATTGGGGCTACTACTGGTCATCGTTGGTATGTACCTACAGGGAAATATTGGGGTTCATTGGTACGCTACACAGGAAATATCGCTTCAGTTGTGCAGATGTACCTATTTGGTATTCCCTGGGGTGGGACTTTGGCGATGAAAACTGAAGTACTGCGCCAAACAGGAATTTTGGAACAATGGGCGCAGGCTTTCGGCGAAGATTTGATGATGCACAACATCCTCAAAAAACATGGGTTGAAGGTGAAGTTTGTACCTTCACTCATTATGGTGAATCGTGAAGAGTGCGATTTGTTGGGAATAATCGACTATCTACAACGTCTGATTCTTTACTCGCGTCTTTACCATCCCCGGTGGCTAGCTATTGTTAGTGAAGCTGTTTCTAGCATTTTGTTTCCCACTTTAGTCATTGTGTTGTTTTTCCTATCGTTGGGTGATGCTCAGTGGGAAGTGGCGGATTTATTGTTTAAATCCTATAGCATTTACACCCTGGGACTACTTTCGTTAATGCTGTTGGTAGAGATGGTGTTACAGCCAGTCATTCGCGCTCATGGTCAGCCAGGGACAAAATTATCATTGGCGATGGTAGGCAGAATGTTGTTGGCTATACCTTTAACACAGTGGGTCTATGGGTTAGCTATGCTCTCGTCTATATGGATATCGACGGTAAAGTGGAGAGGGATTGTGTATCGGATTCAAGGCCCCTGGAATATACGTTTGGTCGAATATCATCCATACGATTTTTTGGATCAGCCTGTCGATAGCAAAATATCTCTTTGAGAACTCAGATTCTGTGTTTCTGTACGAGGTAAAAATCATTCTAAACGCAGAGGGATAAGAGAGATTTAATGAAGGTTTTTGTGTTTCTTTAGAGATGAATTAGCTATTAAGTTAGAAACTGAGGATTTACATAACAAGGTTGTTCAAACTCTTAATCTGTTTTGATTCTGCGTAAATCCTAGAGTTGTTGATTTCCTAAGAATATTGGGAATATCCAGAATTTAATTGCTGAATGGAGTCTCTGAAAACATGAAGAAAATCTTGCTTCAGATAAGCAGTGTTTCAAGATTTCATAGCTACTCAATCACAATTGAATACGTCCTCCAAAACAGATCATGAGCTTTGTGAATTGCTGGTTAATGATTTTTTTGTAGAGGCTATAAGTAATGAGTGATTTGGTGATATTAATATCGAAATTCTTGGTCGGTTGGTTAGTTATTCAGGTTAGTACTGTATTGCTGTTTTTGTGGGGTTTAAATTCACGCCCTAAAAGCTTGCCTAATGAACAGCTACCAAAAACAGCAGTGTTGTTGTGTTTACGGGGTGCAGACCCGTTTTTACCTGATTGTTTACGATCGCTACTTCAACAAAACTATCCACAGTACGATGTGAAGCTAATTATCGATAGTGAACAAGACCCAGCTTGGCAAGTTGTCAGCGATACGATTAATCAATTGGATGTAAGTAATTTCCAAATCAGTCATTTGCGAAATATCAAACAAACTTGTAGTCTCAAATGTAGTTCTTTGGTGCAAGCCGTATCGGAACTAGACAAGTCTTACAAGGTTGTGGCGTTAGTAGATGCTGACACGATTGTCCATGCTAATTGGTTGCGGGAATTAGTCTCTCCTTTAATGAATCCGTCGGTAGGAGCAACTACAGGCAATCGTTGGTATTTACCTACTGGGAGTTATTGGGGTTCTCTCATCCGTTACATTTGGAATGTTTCGGCGATCGTGCAGATGTATTTATACGGCATTCCTTGGGGTGGAACTTTAGCTGTGAAAACAGAGGTGCTACACCAAACAGGATTGTTGGAAAAGTGGGGACAAGCCTTTGGTGAAGACACGATGATTCGTAGTGTCTTGAGTCAACATAATCTCCAAGTCAAGTTTGTGCCTTCTTTGATTATGTTGAATCAAGAAGAGACAGATTTACCGAGTTTAAGGTATTGGTTGCAACGTCAATTAATGGCTTCTCGACTTTACCATCCCTTGTGGCCAGCGGTGGTGGCTGATACAGTGCTGACTATTTTGTTACCTCATTTGTTAATTGTGGTGATGGTACTGGCTTGGTTTACAGGTGAAGGAGATACGGCTGCGATCGCCTTCCTTTGGTATGTCATGTATATGCTGACGTTAGTTATGCTCATGATTTTTTTGGAGGTGAGTATACAGCCAGTGATTCGTTCTCAGGATAAGCCAGTCATAGAATTATCCTGGCCACTCATTGGGAAGATGATCATTGGAATGCCTTTTACACAATGGATTTATGCCATAGCTATGTTCCGGTCTTTTGATATGCCGACAGTTCATTGGCGCGGTGTGAGCTATGAAGTGAAAGGGCCGTGGCAGATTAGATTAAAGGAATATCGTCCTTATCAGACAGTAGATCAACCAAGCGATCGCCAAATTTCTTTGTGAACTATTTGCATCGATGTGTAAATCCTAGCTCCTGATTCAACTGGATCAGCAGAAGGCTGTATATATACTTCTCTCACTGAAACAAGACTCAAAAACTCACTAATATTATGAACAAGCTAAAGCTTCGCGTTGCTTTGTTTACAGGATTGTATGCTCCTTTTTTGACCGGGGTTTCAGTTGCAGTTCACCAGAGGGTGCGTTGGTTGTTACAACAAGGACATGAGGTATTTTTAGTCCATCCACAGTTTAATGATCAGTATCCCAAACAAGTAGGCGATCGCCCCATGCCTGGGTTAGATGAATTGAAATCCTACCCCAATTTCTCGTCCTACGCTTTCCCCACCGAACCGTTAATATTCTACAAATCTCTACCCCAACCTCTGAGCTATCGTCATTGGAACGACACCCAATTACTGACAGATTTTCAACCCGATATCATCGTGGTAGAAGAAGCTGCCCAAATGCGAGGGATGTACTCAGCTTTAATCCAAGGTTATGGTCGTCCTGTGGGTGTGCAGTATGCCAAACGTACTAAAACCCCGATTATTTCCGTCTTTCATACAGATATCGTTGCTTATATCAGATATTACTTGGGAGATGTTTTCTTTAATTTATTGCGTCCCATCATTCCTAAGCTGGTGAAGCAGTCTAGCGAAGTCTACGATCTCAATGTATTTTCTTCCCGCGAACAACTGGTTAAATACCAAAATTTAGGATGCTATCCTAGCGAATATGTTCCCTATCAGGGGATTGATTGCGAAAAATTCCATCCTCGCAATATCTGTCACAACCCCATCCCTGATGATGATAGACCGACGATTCTCTTCGTCGGACGCATCACCGCCGAAAAGAATGTTCCTCAATTAATTGATGCTTATCCCTTAATTGCTGCCAAAATTCCCAATGTGCATTTAGTGATTGTCGGTAGTGGCCCTCTGGATGCAGAAATTCGCAAACGCGCTGAGAAGTTTGGCTCAGGTATCACTATCTGGGGTGAGTCACACGGTACAGAATTGTTAGGTTGGTTTGCGCGTGCAGATGTTTTTGTCAATCCTTCTGTAACAGAGAACTTCTGCACTACAACTAACGAAGCTTTAGCTTCTGGTACTCCCGTAGTTGCAGCTCTAGCACCATCTACCTCAGAACAGGTAACTCCCGGTCAAAATGGCTTTTTAGCTGAACCCAACAATCCAGCAGATTTTGCTCAAAAGGTTGTAGATATTCTTGCCAACCCTGAACTGAAAGCAGCTATGGCCGCACAGGCTCGTCCTTCCATCTTGGAATATGATTGGTCAGCCTGTATGGAGAAATTTGAAGCCAAACTGTATAGTTTGGTGCAAGTGTCTAATACAGCAGAAACTACGGTTGTTTAGTAACAGGATTGAGTTTGTAGTGAGGACTTTAGTCCTGAGATGAGGACTAAAGTCCTTACTACGAACTTCATCTTTTATTTACAAATATGTTTATCCGTCTCTGGTACGCCGGGATTGTTTTTCAAATAATCATGTAACCAAGAACAGCCACGAACTATTAACTGATCAAAATCTAGGGTTTCCGTATTCCAGAGTTCCACAAGTCCATCATCACTGACAGAAGCGATTTTTTTGCCGTCTGGACTGAAATTGAGATTCCAAATAGGATAACCGCGTCCTTCAATAGTTTTGAGTTCTAAACCATCTTTTACCTGCCAAAGTTTGATTGTCCCGTCAGCACTAGCTGAGGCGAGGATTTTACTGTCAGGACTAAAGCTAAATCTAGTAATTCCAGCATTTTGGCCTTTGAGGGTTCTGATTTCTTTACCATCTAAATTCCAGAGTTTGATGGTTTTATCTTGACTAGCAGAAGCTATGATTTGTCCATCAGGACTAAACCGAACATCGGTGACATAGCTATTATGTGCTGGAACGGTTTTGAAGTTTTTTCCTTGCAAGTTCCACAGTCTGACTGTGCCATCATTATGACCGGAAACAATCGTCTGACCATCGGGGCTGAAATTTGCACTGAAAAGTTTACCTGCATTGGTGTTTAAAGTTCTGAGTTCTTGACCATTTATATCCCATAGTTTGACTGTACCATCATAACTAGCACTCACCAGGGTTCGACCATCAGGACTAAAATTGACATCTCTAATTTCTTGAGTATGCCCTGTAAATGTTTTAATATTTTGACCTTCTAAATTCCAAAGTTTGATTGTTTTGTCATGATTAGCTGTAGCAATTGTTTTGCCATCAGGACTGAAATTAAGACTCCAAATTGCACTCCATTCAGTACTATTATCTGTTGTGATTGATTTCAGTTCTTGACCATCAATACTCCATAATTTAATAGTCTTATCATGTCCGGCTGAAGCTATAGTTTTACCATCAGGACTAAAACTCACACCCCAAAGAGAATCATTATGACCAATGAAAGTTTTAGGTTCTTGCTGATTAATATTCCATAGTTTAACTGTGTTATCAGCACTAGCTGAGGCAATCATTTTACCATCTGGGCTAAAACTAGCACTAAAGACATAATAGCTATGACCTCTTAGTGTGTTGAGTTCTTTTCCATCAATACTCCACAATTTAACTGTTTTGTCAGCACTAGCTGAGGCAATGGTTTTACCATCAGGGCTGAAACTGACATTAATCACAAAATTGTCATGTTTGCCAAGAGTTCTAATTTCTTTTCCGTCTAAGTTCCATAGTCTAATATTGGTGTCCCCTCCCGCAGTTGCAATGGTTTTACCATCAGGGCTAAAACGAACATCAAAAATAGCATTTTGTCCGGCAGAAAATGTTTTAATTTCTCCGCCATCAAGACTCCGAATGTTGATAAAACCTCCTATGTCAGCCGTAGCAATAGTTTTACCATCTGGACTGCAACTAATACTCCATATATTATATTTATGACCACTGAAAGTTTTTATTGCCTGTCCTTGAATGTTCCAAAGTTTGACTACATTAACTTTATTATCTTGACTAGGAGCAGCAATTAATTTACCATTTTGGGTAAAACAAATACCACTCATATACTGTTCTTCTTCTTGACCTTTTATAGTTATAATTTCTCGCCCATCAATACCCCAAACTTTAATGGTATTATTGGCAATAACGGCAGCGATCGCTTTACTATCTGGACTGAAAATTGCACTTCTAAAATGCTGATTTTGGGCAGGTAATTTTTTAATTTCTTTGCCATCAATACCCCAAAGCCTGACTGTGCTATCTTCACTAGCAGTAACAATGTATCGACCATCTGGACTAAAGTTAACACTTCTGACTCCATCATTGTGTTTTTCTAAGCGATTTCGTTCTCTGACTCCTTCTCTGATTTTATAATCTGCACGTTGTAATGCTAACCTTACTGCTTCTTTAGCGTTAGTGTCTGCCCAAGTTGTTAATTTCACTTGAGTGGCTGCTTTTAGGGCGGTGACTAAAGCATCAAGTTCTTTATTTGAGTTTAATAAAGCATCTGAAGAGGTAGTTAAAGATTTTATTTTCTCTACTTGAACTATCGTATTTACAAAAACTCCAGTGATTATCGCTGTAATTATGCTGATTCCTAATACTATTAGGACAATCTGTTGGGATTTTTTAAGGGATTTTTTAATTAGTCGTTCAGATTTTTGACTTGCTGCTTCTAAAGCTTCATTTGCTTCTGCCAAAATTCTTGATGATTCTGCCTCTGCTTGCAATCTTTCCTTAATTTCTCGCTTTTCTAATTCCTGACTAGCATCTATAAACTTTCTATCTAAATCACTTAAACCTTTATTCTCTGCCCAAATTCGAGCATCTTGTAAGTTTTTACCCCGTAGTAAATACAACTCATCTTGACAGTTTGAAGCTATCCACGCCTTGAAACTTTCAGCGTATGGGCGAATATTTGCTAATTCTTTTTCAATCCATGCTTGATTAAATATCTCTGTATAGATACCATTGTAAACTCGCAGTTTTCCCTGTTGCCTGACAATTAACCCAGTCAGACGTAGTTGGGTTTGTTCGGGACTATCATCTGCGGGGATTTCTCCTTGGGTTAAGATTTGCTGATATAACCCTAATAAACGCCCTACTTGATTTTGGTATTTTTGCAAAAGATTTTTGCGAATTGTGCGTAAATGTTCTGGTTCATCCTGGGCTTCCCAATTTTCGATGATTTGTGTTCTGACTAACTTCTCAACGCATTCTATTTCATGATATGCTGGACAATCTTCTTCAGAAATACAAATCAATTGACAAAGTTTTTGTGTTAAAAATGGCTGTCCTTCAGTCCATTTTAAAACTTCTTCCATCACAATTGTTGGTCTAGCAACTATTCCTTCTAAACCTCTGATTAAACTTTCTACTTCTGATAATTTAAATCCGGTTAATTCAATAGCAATTCCAACATTAAAAGGTGTGCGATTTTGATCAGAAACTAAATCTGATGGAGTCGTCACACCTAATAAACAAAAAGTCAGACGTTGATATTCTTGATTATCTATAATTTGATTGCAAAAATAGCGAATTAATGCAAAAAAATCATCTTTAAAATCTATGCTTAAAATACTATCTATTTCATCAAGAAAGATGATAATTCTTCCTGGAAACTCCTTTAATATTACATCATCGATTAATTTAATTAATTGTTGATTCGGGGATAAAAATTCATGTTGTCGCCGCCATGTGCCAAAATCTACTTTTTTTGATAAACTAAACCCTCGCAACAACTCCGAGATAAATCCGTTATACCATTCTGAAGGAGTGACATGATTGCCAATACTTGTCAAATCAACGGCAGCACATTTCACTCCTTGCTCTTTAAGCTGTTTCGTAATCTGTACTCGTAAGCTAGATTTACCCATCTGACGAGAATTGAAAACATAACATAAGTTACCGTTGAGCAATCCTTCATAAAGTTCTGTATCAGCTTGCCGTACTACGTAAGTTGGGTCTTGATATCTTAGACTTCCTCCTAGTTTGTAATAGTTAAAGTGTGTCATAGTTTTTTGCCACGAATGTTAATCATTAATACTATTTATTTGTGAAACTGCACAAAACTATACCTTTTTTGAACGCTAAGGTACACGGAGATTTGTGAAGTTCCATATCTGCCAAAATAATTAGGTGCATCTTCATATTCAATTGGGATAAGAGATATTTTTAACGGTTGGTAGAACCTGAAATAATCAATAAATTGATTGACTGTGCTGCAAACTTATGATTGATTGCACCGTTACTGATAGATAGATCCGCTTGTTTAACGATTGACTTGAGATTGGCAGGACTATAACGGTAATATTGAGCGTTTTTTCCGGCTGGAAAACCACCAAGATTGATTGTAGATGAGAGTGCAGTATTAGATTTATTAATAATCATGAGAGTGAGGACACCATCTTGACTACGTTGGGCTGCATAGATGGCAAGTTGTCCCTGATTGGTACTACTGGCAGAAATACTGGTATCACCAAATTTACCACCTCCGCCATCATAGTTGCGGTACATCCGAAAGGCAAATGCTATCGGTAAATCGGCAGTTAATTCTGGTTGTATCTTGTTTCCATTCTTGTCGTAAGCTGCTGCACCCCAGAAAGTTGCTAATCCTACATTCTCACACCCGAAAATTCCCAATACATCGGCTTGGGCTAAAGCTCCATTCATTGTATCAATTGCACCCCAGTTATATTCAGTAATTCCTAACTTTAAGCCCGGGTAATATTGATTTACCCAATTACGCATTCGCGGGAGCAGTTGCACAGCGGTGTTGCCATTTTCAGTATCTTTGATCCAGCTTTCATCAACATAACTACTATCCCAAAGGGAACGGGTACTGCGGAGGCGGAGTGCTTGAGTTGTACTATTGCCAATTGGTGAAAGTGAGACACCTGTTGCCTGGGGATAGTAATGAAGGTCAAAATAATCGATAGTACGCTGGCCTGTTTTTTGCTCATGGGTATGGAGTTGCTTCAGATACCAAGCAACGAAGGGCATACCATTATGGTTGTTGCGGTCAGCTTCAGCAGTTGCATCAGGATATTTACCATAAGATGAGTAAAAGTAACGTGTCCAGCCATCCTGTACTGGCCCTAAAATTTTGGCATTTGGGTCAGATTGGCGAATAGCAGCTGCATAATCAATGTTGCGTTTGAGTAGTTCTTGGTAACTTAAATAGCCAGGGAAAACATCCCGGTGGGTTTCTCGCCAAATACCGGGTTCATTATCTAGTCCATAGAAACGGACACCACCATCTGAGGAATTACCAAACTTGCTGACTAGATGGGTTACCCAACGGCGGACAAAATCTGGTTGAATCGCAATGCTGGTATCGGTGGGATTATTGCCAGTTATTGGTGAACCATCAAGACGAATACCATTACCACAATCAGAATCATACAGGTCTGTTGATTGTTGTGCGCCATAGATACTGACTTTAAAGCCACAGTTATAGGGGTGTTCGAGGGGATTTGCACCAGTTTTAGCTTTGGCTACCCAGCCGATGAGGGGAACAGTGATTAATGATTGAATTCCAGCTTTTTGGTTGCGTTGCACAAAGCGATCGCTTGTAGAATTATGAGGAAGTTGTGAGCGATCTGGTGGGATATTTTCATAATAGTAGTCGTTGCCAGTATTATAAAAATCATTCTCCCAGTTGTAGCGAGTTGTAGTGTTACCGCCCCAACGAACAACTGATGGCTTGATTGCCTGATTGAGTGAAGCAAATTGGCGATCATCCATACCATAGGTGTTAATACCATAGATGAATGGGCTAATACTGTGCCTAGCCGCACGAGGATTGATACTAAGTCGCAAGACACCTGCTGCTAGTGCTGGGTGAGAACTACTAATACACAGCAGGAAGCACAAAATAAACATCTGGCGAATGTGCTGGATGTGGATTTTTGTGAACATGACAACTCCTAATGCGTATCTTGGTGAAAAAACAAAAAGATTGAAATCCAAGAACCAATTAAGACACATGATTCAGAGTAAATCTAGACTTACCTGAAGAAATATTATCAGCCCGTCGTCTTTCCCCAGATGAATTTGTGCGTGATATGCGGCTAGCTGCTGCTATTTACTGGTATCAAAAGGGAGAAATTTATCAAGAAAAAGCTGCTCACATTGCAGGGTTAAACAGCCGTGATTTTCTTGTAGCCCTTGTCCGTGAACAAGTAGATGTATTTGCTGTCAACTTTGATAACTTAGAACAAGAGTTAAATCGTGGCTGAATGTCCTGCAATTAACCTGATGAATTTACGAGTTATTTTGTTATTTAGAACGTTAATTCATATTTGAATTGAATTATGCAATTTAATGATCTGGCTGTCTATACATAAAATGTCAGGAGTTTAGTAAAGTACTCAGTCAGCGATGTCAAGTAAGCTGAACCCCTTTTGTGTTAACCAGTTCATCTTAATTGTAAATTTATGTAATATTTAAATTTAACTGTATTCAGCTACTTATTTGATTGGGTTTTAGTGGTTGCAGTTAACATCTGTCTGGTATTTACCTGACTTTTTATGACATTTTATGCTTTTTTATATAAAACAGACTTTATTAGATGATAAATTATCAGTTAAATTACTGATTTTTTATGTATAGACAGCAATTAAATCAAGGCACATAATCTTAGTTAATTGAAATTAGATGACCTCACTCAAACACCTATTAGTCCATTACAAAAGACAGGATTACAACTATGAAATTCTCTAAATTACTCCAAAAAGTTAGTGTTGCAGCAACAGTAGCAACTTGTCTGATCGCCAGTAACTTACCAATGTCACAGGTATCAGCACAGGGAAGACGTGGGACTTTCTCCTTTAGTTCTTATAATTTTCGAGATCGCTATATTCGTCATCGGGATTACTTAGGATATATTGAACCTCCTAATGATGAATTAGCAAGAAAAGATGCTACTTTTCGTCTTCGAGATGGATTAGCAGATTCGGGTTGTACATCATTTGAATCAATTAATTTTCCTGGGCATTTTTTAAGACATCAGAATTTCAGGCTGAAATTAGCTATAAATGATGGTAGTCAACTATTTCAAGAAGATGCTACCTTCTGTCAAAGGTCGGGAGTTGCAGGTCAAGGAGTATCTTTTGAATCCTATAATTTCCGTTCTCACTATATCAGGCATAAAAATTTTGAACTTTGGATTGACCCTTCTGATGGTAGTGACCTTTTCAGAAATGATGCCACTTTTATCCCTCAGAACCCTCTTTATAAGTAACCACGCAAAATTAATTACAGTCATTGCGAGCGTACCACTCCGTGAACGCTTCTCTGCGAGACGCTAGCTGTTTTGATGGGAATAAAAAACATATCTTTCTTTTGTTCAGTCTGGTTTTAAAAATGAGAGGTAATTTTATGATGACTGTAATGCAGCGATCGCTTTTAACTCTATCATCTGCGATCGCTTTATCCTTCGTCGTTTCCTCTCCCTCCCCTGCCGGTCAGGTTTCTGGATGGTGGGGCGGTTATTGGGATTGTAATATCGACGGACGACCAGCCCGCATGAGATGGGATGTGGTTGATGATAGTCGAACGACCTGTAACGGTGATACTTGCAGTACCAGTTCTGCCGTGCGTTGGAAGGGCAGCTTTTCTGACAATGGTTCGCGCTGGGTGGCGTTAACAGAACCACGTCAAGGGAATCGCGGTGGATTGTACTTCCGTCATGCTGATGGCAATCAATGGTATTTACCCAAGCCCACAAACAATAGAACCACTGGTTGGACTACGTGGAACGGTCAACGCTATACGCTTTCATGCTGGAAATAGTGTTCAGTAGATTTAGGGTGCGTCAGTGGGAGAAAACCTAACTATCCCAAGAATTGATTCATAACTGACGCACCCTACTAACTAACTGTTGATATTTTTATAGTGATCGCCTGTTAGTACAGACTAGTTAGAAATAGCCTGGAAACTTACAATCCTAATAAGTGTTCCTGAAAATATTGTCGATATAATCGACAACGTGGTTCTAATTTATTGCCTACTCTCTTAACCAATCCCATACTGTATAACTGATATGCTGGAATAGTTGCTACAGCAACTGGTTCTGTTGCCGTAACTACTTGCTTAAATGCCTTCGCTAGAGGAAGATTGATTTGCAAATAATGCAAAAGTTGCCGTAAATGTTCTTCATAAATTCCAGCATTTGTGGGAGCAGTTTGTAAAAAATTTTCTAGTGTTTGCCCAAGTGCTAGGTGATAAAGTGCTAATCTAATTAGATATGGATGTCCACCAATTAGAGACATTAATTGCTGCACCTGGTTTTGATTGTAATCAAGTCTATGAAGCTGGACTAAATTCTGAATTTGTTCTGTGGTAAACTCTATTAATTCAAATACTAAACCAATATTACAAAAGGGCGATCGATTTATATCTAATGAGCCATAATCTTCAGTAGAATGTACCACAATTAATCGTAAATTCTCCCAAATTTCTGAAATGTTGGCTTCTTCATGCCAAGTACGTAACATAGCAAAAAATCCTTGAGAACTTTCAGGATATTGAAAAATTATATCTACGTTATCTAATGCTAAAACTAAATTATTATCGATTTGGGATAAAATATTATCTTCAAAATATGCGGTGCAATTAACAATGCTACCTCTATACTCATCCCAAGTTTTATTTAACAAATTAGGTAATTTTAATCTGCGACTAACGTAAAAACAAAACCATTGTAAAAATTTATCTAAATTCCTAAAAAACGTTGTTTCTGCTTGCAATAAATTTATACGTACTGTGTGGTATCCTTGCTGTTTTGAGTGAGCGATAATTCTATCCAGCAAGGATGTTTTTCCCATTTTTTCAGGGGCTTTAATCCGAATCAAAGAACCAGGTTGGAGAATTGTTTCATAACAATGTTTTTCTAGTGGTACGCGCTGAATGTAAAATGGGGAGTTTAGTGGCACTGAACCTTCTGGACATCCCGGCACAAATTTATTTTCAACAGTAATAGAACTATCTAGATTTACTTCTGTTGGTAGAATATTTTGATACCTATTGTATAAACGTTCAACTGCTGCACGAAAGTTCGTCTTGCTTACCTCTTCCCCTAATACGTCTGCAAGTAATTTCCACAGACTAAAACCTATAATTTGCCGAAGATAAGCCTCTGTATAAGTTGCATTGCTGGCAATTTCATCATAACTAAGTCCTTCCCATGATCCTTGCAGGACAATTATTTCTACGTCTTTCAGGTGTCTGTTTGCTTTATTAAAGACAGCTGTGTCTAAAATTTTTAATACTTCTTCAAAATTCATTATTTATGCTGATTTTTGGGCTGTGACGATTTTTTTGTGGGATAGAATAAATCGCTACTGATAGGTGTTCTTTCAGCTTACCTTCAAATAGCACCAATTTATACATACAGGGTTGGGTTATGCTGTGCTTAACCCAACACAGATATCGAAAGCCTAACCTATATCTCGGTGTTGGGTTTCCTTACTACTGATCTACTAGCGTCCCAGCATTTTATCGCGTAGTTGTTTGATGCGATCGCGCAGTTTTGCTGCCTCTTCAAACTCTAGTTTTTTCGCTGCTTCTTTCATCTGGGTTTCTAGTTGAGTGATCAATTCGGGAATCTGCTCTAATGGCAATTCTCCTAATTGTTCTTCGACAATTTGTAAATCTGTAGCATTCAATCTTCTAGAAATATCTAAGAAAGACAAAATTGCATTACCTGATTTTTTTACAATCGGTTGCGGTGTAATTCCGTGCATTCGGTTATATGCCATTTGAATTCCCCGCCTTCTGTCAGTTTCTTCAATGGCTTTGATCATACTATCTGTTAAATTATCAGCATACAAAATTGCTTGTCCTCGAATGTGACGCGCGGCTCTACCTATAGTTTGAATTAAAGAACGTTCGGCGCGTAAAAATCCTTCTTTATCAGCATCCATAATTGCTACTAAAGAAACTTCTGGTAAGTCTAAACCTTCCCGCAGTAAGTTTACACCCACTAAAACATCAAAGTTTCCCTCGCGCAATTCTTGTAAAATCTCAATGCGCTCAATGGAATTAATTTCTGAATGTAGATAACGTACTTTAATACTATGTTCTTGCAGATATTCAGTTAAATCCTCTGCCATGCGTTTTGTTAAAGTGGTAATCAATACCCGTTCTTGACGGTCAATTCTGTCTTGAATTTCTGCTAACAAATCATCAATTTGTCCTTCGGTGGGACGGACAAAAATTTCTGGATCAATCACCCCAGTTGGTCGAATTACTTGCTCAACTATTCTATCTTCAGAAATTTCTAATTCCCAAATTCCTGGCGTAGCAGAAACGAAAATACATTGATTCACCTTTGTCCAAAATTCTTCAGCTTTTAAAGGACGATTATCAGCTGCACTCGGTAATCTAAATCCATGTTCAATTAATACTTTTTTTCTGGCTTGGTCGCCGTTATACATACCGCGAATTTGTGGCACAGTAACGTGAGATTCATCAATTACTAATAGCCAATCTTTAGGAAAATAATCAATTAAACATTCTGGCGGTTCTCCAGCTTGTCTTCCTGCTAAGTGGCGGGAATAATTCTCTACGCCGTTACAATAACCAACTTCCCGCAACATTTCTAAGTCATAGCGTGTACGTTGGTCTATGCGTTGCGCTTCTACTAATTTACCATCTGCTTCTAGTTCGGCTTTGCGTTGTTTTAATTCGGCGGCGATATCTTCACAGGCGATTTCTAAGCGTTCCTCTGGAGTGACAAAGTGACGGGCTGGATAGATATTGACAGCTGATAAACTGTGCAGAATTTCCCCTGTCACTGGGTCTATGTAGCGAATTGCGTCAATTTCATCGCCAAAGAATTCTACACGAATAATTCTATCTTCGTAGGCGGGGCCGATTTCCAAAACATCCCCCCGGACACGGAAACGTCCCCGTCCCATTTCCAGGTCGTTGCGACTATATTGTACTGAAGTTAAATCCCGTAAAATCTCACGTTGATTTACTTCCATACCTACTTTTAAGGGGATAGCGGCTTTGAGATATTCCGAGGGGATACCCAAACCATAAATACAGCTAATTGATGCTACAACAATCACGTCGCGCCGTTCAAATAGCGATCGCGTGGCTGAGTGACGCAGCATATCTATTTCATCATTAATCGCCGCCGTCTTTTCAATATATGTATCGGTAACGGGAATATAGGCTTCTGGCTGATAGTAGTCGTAGTAGCTGACGAAATACTCCACAGCGTTTTTCGGGAAGAACTCCCGCAACTCATTACAAAGTTGTGCAGCTAAGGTTTTATTGTGCGCCAAAACTAAAGTCGGCTTACCCACTTTCTCAATGACTGCTGCTATAGAAAATGTTTTCCCTGTTCCCGTTGCACCTAATAAGGTTTGGTAACGGTTATTCGCTTCAATGCTAGCAACTAACTGTGCGATCGCTTGCGGTTGGTCGCCAGTCGGACTAAAGGGAGCTTGCAGACCAAATTCTGTCATACATTTGTACTAAAAAATACCCTATTTCATAGTAGCGTTAGGGATTGAATGTAGGGGTTTAGGAGTGTAGGAGTGCAAGGAAGACAAGATATATTTTTCACTTAATCCCCAGTCCCTAGTCGCCAGTCCCAATCCCTTTTCTATTCAGCAATCTTATTTTACAAAAATTCGCAGTTTAAATTTACTTATGTATCAGTTTTGAAGATACTTATATCTATGCAAGGTTATTTAAGGTTAAACTCTCATATATAGGAAATATTTTAAGCTTTCCTTAAATATTGTAAAGTCAAGTTAACAAACCAGAGGTGTCTAGTTATGACCATCAGCACTAATGGCAAAACGGTCAGCCCTCGGCAAAGACGTGCCAAACTTAAAGGAGAAACAACGGTGGAAGTTGAAAATAACCAAGGTCATAGCTTGAATGAAGAGCAAGTAGAAAAAGGTGCTAATTTACCCGTGCAGATAGAAAAATCGAACAAACAAGAGATAGTAGGAAAGTTAGCCATTGCAGGGGAACGTCCTATTGTTGGTAGTGATTTACAAGTGTCTCAAACATTTTCCAGTGCAGGATCACGTCCCATTGGAGTTAGTCATTTGGAAGTGGTTGAAACAATGAATGTGATGGGAATTCGTCCTATTGCTGCTAATACTATTCAAGTAGTTGACAGCATTAATTTGTCAGGAATTCGTCCGATTTCTTCTAGTGCGTTAGTTATTTCCAGTAACTACTCTGTGATGGGTAATCGTCCCGTTGCTCCCAATGATATTGATGATTCCGAGAATCTGATGGGTTTTCTAGATTAGATAAACACAGGATCTCCTTAATTTTAATCAATCTATTATTAGCCCAGTTGCTTTATAAAAGGAACTGGGTTTTTGATTGAGTTAATTGCTCATTTATTTTATTAAATAAAGACTAGTCGTTAGCGTTAATATAACCCCTGTTTGAATAATTCTTATCTATTTGTCATTCATCTTACCAATATTGTCATAGTATTTTTTCTGCTGAATGAAAAACTTAGACCTTGTTGTATTTATTAAACTCTGAATATAGGAGTAAGGTTTTTTTACGAGCGAAAAGCATAATTAGTATGTCATCTATGTGAACCAAATGAGATAGTCTCATCATCTCTATTGCTGGAAATTTATGTCTTTGTGAATAGATAAAGAATGTATCCTGTGGTGGAAGTTGTCTTAAGTTCATAAAGTTAGATTGTATAAGGTGATAACCACAGATTTTCAAAGCTAATTTAATTACTTTGAGAGCTAATTCTTTATAAATTATAGGAGTGTAAAATGAGTCTAGAGGAAAGAGCAAAAGCCACAGCTAAAAACATCGAAGGTAAAGCACAAGAAGCATTAGGAAATGTTACTGGTGATCCTGAAGATCAAGCAGAAGGAAAAGCCAAGCAAGCTGAAAGTCAAGTACGTCACGGCGTTGAAGATGTTAAAGACAACGTGAAAAAGAAGCTTGATTAAATCTCGTTCTTAGGTCTTGAGCAGCTTTCCTTGGTGTCAATATAGTAGTGATTGTAGAGATATTCTTATTATCTCTACATCCCTAAAACTATTTTACAACGATGATTTATCTCCATAAGATTAATAATTTTATATATGCAAAAACTAGATATACAGTAACCATTAAATATGCTATTTGAAATAAGGTTGTAAGAGGAGGAAAAGATATGATATTTCTAAAACAAAGTCGAAAAATTATTACGACTTTTGTTTTAATTTTAGTGTTAATGGTAACTACTGCTTGTGCTGGCGGAACATTGACACAAAGCGATCGCACTACCGCACCACCTGCAATTGGCAGAAACGTAACTTACTCGGAGTTGGAAAGAGGTAATACCCCAACAGGACAAAGTTTTGGTAATTGGGTTGTACAAACATCGAAGGGATTAGTTCAAGATGCTTATGTACGCGACAACAATAAACTAGGTGTTGTAATTTCTCCTCAAGTGCGTCCTAACGAAGTAAAGCCTTTAGCTAAATCTTTAGCACAAGGTTTTCGGAGAAATTTCCCTAATCAAGATTTAACTGTTCTGGTTTATGGCCCTGATAAAAAGTTAATTTTGACTGCCAAATACGATACTCAAACTAATCAAATCCAATATACCTAATGGAGTTCGTAGTCAAGATTTGAATTATAACTACAAACTTCTAAAACTAGAAGGAGATGGGAAAAGTGACTAGTAGCGAAGAATATAGACGGCAAATCATGAGAGATTTAGCTGAAGGCAATACTGAATCTCTAGATGATGTAAGTAGTGATTCTGGTACACAATACGAAACCTTCGACGATTTTGCCCAACGGACAACGCCAGATCAACGACGTAATTTGTTCAATCGTTCTTTACAACCAGAACGGATTCCCCCCAGCCAAATGGAGCCGGAATTACAAAGAGCGATCGCCCAAATTAAACCCAACGAACGCGACGATGTCGCACGCGCCTTTTTCAAACATTTCAAGCAAAGAGGCTTAGACGAACGCCACCTAGAACAGCAGTTAGGTCTCTCAACACACCACGCCAGCCGCATGAATGCTGATGATGTCAGTCGGCTTGCGTCCTTCGCTTACCACAACCACCCCGACATTTTCCGGGAAGTTTTAGCAGAACAGCCAGGGATTATCAAGTTCCTCAGCAACCCCGTGGTCGCAGGGATTATTGGTATAGCCGCCGCTAAATGGTTGGGTAGTCGTAAATAAGTTTAGAGTTCAGTAAACATTAAGGTGGGTATAACCCACCTTTTTTTATTTAGACGGTGCAAAAAGTTAGGGTAGGAAATTTCCTACCCTAACTTTATTTATGCTTCTTTAGTTAATACAAACTACCAAACAAAATTAAACTTTCGCTAATTCTGGTGTAGGACGCTTGCTGTTGCGAATATTGGTAATCGCTTCAGCATAATCTTTGGCGTTAAATACAGCAGAACCAGCAACAATTGCATTTGCGCCTGCTTCTAAAACTTGCCAAGTATTATTAGCCTTCAATCCGCCGTCTACTTCAATCCAAGGATCTAAACCGCGCTCATCACACATTTGACGCAGCTTGCGGATTTTAGGTACAACTTCAGGGATAAAGCTTTGACCACCGAAACCGGGGTTAACGCTCATAATTAATACTAGGTCGCACAGTTCCAGAACATATTCAATTAGTTCTAAAGGAGTACCAGGGTTAAGTACGACCCCAGCTTGCTTACCGAGTTCTTTGATTTGTCCGAGAGTGCGGTGCAAGTGTGGAGAAGCGTTATGTTCACAATGTACAGAAATAATGTCCGCACCTGCTTTGGCAAAACCTTCTACATACTTCTCTGGTTCAACAATCATTAAGTGAACATCCAGAGGTTTTTTTGTGACCGGACGAATCGCCTCCACTACCAGAGGGCCTATCGTAATATTAGGTACAAAACGACCGTCCATTACATCAACGTGAATCCAATCAGCTCCAGCTGCATCTACAGCACGAATCTCGTCACCTAAACGACTAAAGTCGGCTGATAGGATAGATGGAGAAATAACAATGGGTTTCTCAGATCGGTTTTGGGTCATGGCTAGTGGGTTTTTAAGCGTCCTCGTCTGTAAGTATTGTAACAAAATACTGTAACAAAATATTGAGAATTTTAGGGAATGGGAAGAAAAACTGTTGACTGTTGACTGTTAACTAATAACTAGTGACTAATTGCTAATGGCTAATGACTAATGACTATGACTAAAAAATTAACTTGGATATTGTGGGGTTTTGGTGCTTCCTGTGTGAGTTTGCCGGTTTTGGCTTTGACTTTAAAAAGTTCTTTGGGAACTGATGGTATTGATGTTTTGAAATTACATCAACCTCCTTATAATCTGCTAGGTCGGAAAATTGCGATCGGTCAGGTAGAAATTGGTCGTCCTGGGATGTTTGGCTGGGATAAAGCGGTGTCTAAAAATCGTGCTGTATCTTTAGCAGCAGTTTTTTCACGTAATGGGCCAGCTAAATCTAATAATGGTGTTGACCCTCATGCTTACAATGTGGCGGGGGTTATGGTCAGTCGAGATAAAGCTTTCCCTGGAGTTGCTCCACAAGCGAGACTTTATTCTACTGCTGTAGGTTCTACAAGAAATACGGGTCAACCGGAAGAGTGTTTATCGGCTCAACATATTGCTTTGCAAAATAGCGGTGATGTTCGTGCAATTAACTTTAGTTTTGGCGAACCTTTGAACCGCGATCCTCGACCTGATGCTGCTTTAGATGGTAACGCTTTATTGACGTTATGTGTTGACTGGTCTAGTCGTGTTCATGATGTTTTGTACGCGATCGCCGGCAATCAAGGTAAAGGTGGTATTCCTATCCCTACAGATAATTTTAACGGAATCAATGTGGCTTTTTCATCCCGGCGTGGAGGAATCTTTAATAAAGTCGATGTTTCCAATCTGGCTGGTTTGAATCAAGGTGTAAGTGGACGACTAGCTGGCAGGGAATTTAATTTAGATGGAAGACGTGCTGTAGGTATAGTTGCACCAGGTAGTAATATTCCAGTGTTAAATCCTGATGGCAAATTAAATAAAGTCACAGGTACAAGCTTTGCTGCGCCTCATGTTACAGCTACAGTAGCTTTACTCCAAGAATTTGGCGATAGACAGCTACGCAAAAAGCAACCCAACTGGAGTGTTGATAGCCGTCGCCATCAAGTAATGAAAACTATTTTGCTGAATTCCGCAGAAAAAATCCAAGATCAGGGTAATGGTTTGCTGTTAGGCACAACGCGGACTTTAATTGATAAACAAAACCAAAATTGGCTAGCTTCTGATGCCTACCAAAATCCAAAAGTTCCTTTGGACGCTCAAATGGGTACAGGTCATTTAAATGTCTTTCGTGCTTATCAACAATTTAGCAGTGGTCAATGGCAACCAACTGCTGCTGTTCCCCCCATTGGTTGGGATTTTCGGCAAGTAGATGTTAATAATCCTGTTGATTATACGTTAGCAAAACCGTTAAAGCAGGGTAGTTATGTCGCTATTACTTTAGCTTGGGATCGTTTAGTGGAACTCAATGATACTAATAAAAATCAGATGTATGATGTGGGAGAAAAATTTAGCGATCGCGGTTTAAATAATTTAGACCTTTATCTAGTGAAAGCTGATGCTCAAACTCCTGATTCAGCCGCAATTTGCACTTCCATTAGTGACATCGATAGCGTAGAACACATTTTTTGTCCTGTACCTGCTACTGGTAACTACAAAATTCGTGTGCAGTTCCGTAAGCAAGTCAACGAATCATCTCAACCCTACGGTCTGGCGTGGTGGACTGTTGCTAATTAATTAGGTTACAGGTTATGGGTTGTGGGGGAAAGGTAATAGTTAAAATTTAACACTGAATAACTTACCCACTCCCTGCTTCCTATTTTGTAATTTGAAATACAATTTTTTTTTAGAAAAATGTATTAAAAATAAATCTACTTTTATTGAGTATATTTACTATGAGGTTGCGCAGTCACCGTTGATTTTTGCCGCAAAATTACCGTTACCAAAACTGTAACCACAGAGTATTTAAAGTGTTGTTAGTGCAGAATTTAGATATTAAACACAGCATTAACGTCAATCTTTGGTAAACAGATCAAACATTTCGGCACACGAGGTAGTAGTAATGAATCGGCAGAAATTCAGTGGTGTGAAAGGAAGTTTCCTGCAAAGACGTTACGCTGTTAGCTTAGGAAGACGTTATGTTCTAGCAGCAGCTAGCGTGGTCTTATTTGGAGTTTTAGGTTGTTCCCAGGTGAATGATAGTACAAGTGCGTTAGCCCAATCCGAGCTATCTCCAACAACGTCATCAGTGCAAAAAAAAACACTAATTCCCGATCCAAAAATTATCTCTGCTAACAATAAATTTGGCTTTAAACTGTTTCAGGAAATCTGGAAGCAAGACAGCAGCAGCAAAAATATCTTTGTTTCGCCTAGCAGTATTGCGATCGCTCTGTCCATGACCTACAACGGTGCTAGTGGCTCTACTCAACAAGCAATGGCTAAGACTCTGGAACTGCAGGGTATCAATCTACCAGAACTTAACTCTGCTTACGCTTCGCTTCATCGGCTGCTAGCAAGTCCTGCTCAGAATGTACAATTGCAAATTGCTAATTCATTGTGGGCGAATCAAAATGCTAGTCTGCGTCCAGAGTTTATTCAACAAGCAAAAGACTTCTACCAAGCCAAAGTCACAACATTAGACTTTCAGGATGCTGCTACTACGAATACGATTAACAAATGGGTAAAAGATAATACCAAAGGTAAAATCGACAGCATTGTTGACAAAATAGAACCAAATCAAATGTTGTTTTTGCTGAATGCCATATATTTTAAGGGTCAATGGAGTGAAAAATTTGATCAAAGTCAAACCAAACCCCAGCCTTTTTACATCTCATCAACTCAGCAAAAACAACACCCAATGATGTCGCAAACGGGTGAATATAAATACTACGAAACAGAACAATTTCAGGCTGTCAGTTTACCTTATGGTCAGGATGGTAAAGTGAGCCTATACGTTTTTCTACCCAAACAGAACTCTGACCTGAAAGCTTTTTCTCAAAACTTGAATGCTGAAAACTGGGACAAATGGATGTCTCAATTTAGCCAGCGAGAAGGCTCAATCAAGTTACCTCGGTTTCAGACAGACTATGATATCACCCTCAACGATGCACTGACAGCTTTAGGTATGGGTGAAGCCTTTACGAAACAAGCCAATTTCTCCGGTATGGGAAAAAATCTGGCTATCAGCCAAGTGAGACATAAAACTTTTGTAGAAGTCAACGAAGAAGGTACAGAAGCTAGTGCAGCTACTTCCGTAGGTATAGTTGCGACCTCCATCAGACAGCCACAAGCACCATTTAACATGATTGTTGACCGTCCCTTCTTTTGTGTAATCCGCGACAATCAGACAGGTAGCATTTTATTTATGGGTGCGATCGCTGATCCAACTTCATAAAGTATACTTTCATCCTTTCAAAACCTCTCCTGTACTCAACTCCAACTGTAGAAAAGTCGTAGAAATGATGCGCTCTTATCCTGGGAATGCGACAGCATCAGAGAATTGTTCTGCTGGGGTGCATACTGTTACTATTCCTGTAATTGAGCCAAAAATAATACAGTATTCCGTAATTTCGAGAACAGCATACTTAGAAGGTTTGCTACGGTAGTCTGTGGTTTGTATAGATTCGCTGAAGACTTCCACTACTAGTAGGGGGGAGTTTCGTTTTTGTGATGAGTCTTGTTGACTCAGAGTGCGCAGGATTAAGGGAATCGCTTCAGATAAGTAAGTTTTATTTTATACTTTTTTCTCTAGTCTAGTGTTACGCAACATCAAAACCAAAGTTTTTTGCATAAAACCTAAAAATTAGACTGAATAAATAAAAGAGTTTTAGTTTTGGTACAAAACTCGTACCAAAAATTCTCCATTTTACCTATTTAGTAGGCTGAAAGGTTGAGAAATAGAGTAAAAAAAATAACATAAAACTTCAAAATTTTACTGAAAGCAGTATGTCTGAATATCGACCACAAAATTTTCAGGGTAAGTATTTAACACCGTTTCAACGCAAACTATTAGAAAAAAGTTTGCAAGAAAACTTATCACCATCTTACCGCCAACGTATTGAAATTATGTTGCTGGCAGATGATGGTAAATCACAAACAGTTATTTGTCGCAGATTAGGTTGTTCTCCCGCAACCGTCAGACATTGGATGCACATAGCTCGTGCGGGAATGGCTCACCAATGGCAAGATTGCCCCATTGGTCGTCCTAAAACCGTCAATGACCAATATATAGAACGTTTAAGAGAACTAATTAACAGTAATCCCCGCGATTATGGATATCCTTTTCAGCGATGGACAGCTAATTATTTAGAGAAACATTTAGCGAAAGAATTTGGCATAGAAATTAGCGATCGCCACGTCAAACGCTTGCTCAAACAGATGGGTTTATCCACTATTCCGAGAAAGAACCAATCACAAAATCATCAAAATCAGCCAGGGAATGGTTCAAAAATTTTAATCGGTAATTTGGACACTCAAAATACTTCAGAAAATTCTGATTTTATCTTCACACAATTAGAGCAAGCCTGAAATAAGTATGACGAGTAATTTATCTACCACAAGCATTTCTTTAGAACAATTTAATCATGCTCTTGGTTATACTCTCTCAGTAACCGAATTTAACCAATGTCTGCAACAAATTAAATTCCTCAATCCCAAAGTCGGGAAATTCTGGCAAGGAACTGATGTGGAATCTGGTCTTTACGTAGTTATAACTGGCAAAGTCCGGTTATTAAATGATGCAGGTGAACTGATTACTTCTTTAGAAGAAGGCGCATCATTCGGAGAATTTACACTATTTCCAGAATCACAATATCAGGCTTATGCTGCAAGAGCGAGTGTAAATTTACAACTGTGTTTTATTTCCAGTGAAGTGTTATCACCATTAATGGTGAAATATCCTCAAATCCGCGAACATTTGCGGAGTATTGCCCAAATTCGTCATTCCCTAATGGGGAACTCCGATGATAAATCAGCAATAGATACAGTTACATCCCTCAATCAAGATCAAATCGAGTCATTTGTCACACCAGTAACCGAGCAGAAATCAGAAGCCAAGATTAGCAAAGCCTATTTTCCTACACCTACACAAAGAATTGGGCATTTGTGGCAAAAAACATTGCGCCGCTACCCGTTTTATGCTCAACAAAGCAGTTCCGACTGTGGAGCAGCTTGTTTAGTCATGATCTCTCGCTATTGGGGAAAACGGTTTAGTGTGAATCGTCTACGGGATCTTGCCAATGTAGATCGTAATGGTGCATCTTTACGGGGTTTGTCAGTAGCGGCTGAAAGCATCGGTTTTTCGACTCGACCCGTTAAAGCCAGTTTAGATCAATTAGCTAAACAAAACTTACCTGCGATCGTTCACTGGGAAGGTAAACACTACATTGTTGTTTACGAAATTACTGCTAAAAACGTGATTGTAGCCGACCCTGCAATTGGACAACTCACCTTAAGTCATCGAGAATTTAAAGCTAATTGGAGTGGCTACGTACTGCTGCTACAACCAACAGCAATGCTCAAAGATGTGAAAGAAACATCTACTCCCTTTTGGCAATTCTTTGAGCTACTCAAGCCATACTCTTTAGTAATGCTGGAGGTGTTTGTCGCTTCCTTATTTATTCAAATATTTGGGCTAATTACACCCTTATTCACCCAGCTAATTTTAGACAGAGTAGTTGTACAACGTTCGGAATTAACTCTCACCGCTGTCGGGATAGGACTACTAATTTTTAGCGTGTTCCGAGTGGCGATGATGGGATTACGGCAATACCTCCTCGATCACACAGCAAATAAAGTAGATTTAGCATTAATTGTGGCATTTATTCGCCACACATTAAAATTACCGTTAAATTTCTTTGAGTCTCGTTATGTAGGTGATATTCTCTCCCGCGTCCAAGAAAATCGTAAAATCCAACGCTTTTTATCTGGCGAAGCATTGTCTATTCTCCTAGATTTACTGACTGTATTTATCTATGTGGGATTAATGTGGTGGTACAGTTGGAAAATGGCATTATTAGCGTTGGTAATTGTGCCACCTTTTGCAGCTTTAGCATTGATTGCTACGCCATTTTTACAAAGAACATCTAGAGAAATATTTAGTGCGATCGCAACTGAAAGTAGTTATCTCATTGAAGCTCTAACTGGTATTAGAACAGTCAAAGCAACAGCAGTTGAACAAACAGTACGTTGGCACTGGGAAGACTTATTAAATAAAGAAGTTAAAACTACTTTTTCCGGTCAAGTCATTAATAACCGCTTACAAATTTTTAGTAACCTCATCCAAGGTGTGATGACTACAGCTTTACTTTGGTTTGGAGCTTATTTAGTAATTCATGATCAATTAACAATTGGGCAATTAGTAGCATTTAATATGCTCATGAGCAATATTATTACCCCATTCCAACGCTTAACAGTGTTATGGAATCAGTTGCAAGAAGTAATTATCGCTGTAGAACGTATTAATGATGTTTTAGATACAGAACCAGAAGAAAACTTACTTTCTCAATCACGGCAAAGTCTAACCAAACTGCAAGGTCATATTAGATTCGATAATGTGACATTTCGTTATCATCCAGAAAGTGATAACAATATTTTAGAAAATCTTAGCTTTACCATTAAACCAGGTCAAATGGTTGCATTAGTAGGCCGTAGTGGTTCAGGTAAAACTACTATTTCTAAATTGGTTCTAGGCTTGTATCCACCTACAGACGGGAAAGTATTAATTGATGGACAAGATATTACCAGCCTCTCCTTAACTTCTTTACGTCAACAAGTAGGAGTAGTGGATCAAGATACATTTTTATTTGGCGGTACAATTCGAGAAAATATTAGTTTAGGTCACCCAGGTGCAACTTTAAACGAAATAATTACCGCAGCTAAATTAGCAGGTGCTGATGACTTCATTAAAAAGCTCCCGATGGGTTATGAAACCCAAATTGGTGAAGGTGGCGGGTTATTATCTGGTGGACAAAGACAGCGCATAGCCATTGCTAGAGCATTATTAGGTAATCCCCAGTTATTAGTTTTAGATGAAGCAACTTCACACCTTGACACAGAATCAGAAAGAATTATTCAAAAGAACTTAAATACTATTCTTCGAGATAGAACCACATTAGTTATTGCTCACCGTCTCTCTACAATCCGTCAAGCAGATTTAATTTTAGTTCTTGATAGAGGTGTATTGATAGAGAGCGGTAATCATGATGAATTAATGGCAAAACGAGGTCACTATTTCTATCTCAATCAGCAGCAAGTGCAAGGAATAGAATAAGCAATCAGGAATTAACTCTCCAGCAATTGTAATTAATCAAGAGACAATCTTCATTTGAATATCAATCTTTAGTAACCGAGATGCCTAACAATATCCTATTAAGTGAACAGGTAGAAACACCAGCACTAGAAAATAAGATTGAGCAAGATGATTTACCAGTGCAGAGTCTAGAAAATACGACTGATGATTGGTCTAATGCTACTAAAGAATTGCTAGATAGCTTACCTCAAGTTTGGACAAGAGGATTACTATATTTTCTAGTTATCTTTGTATCTATTATTTTACCTTGGGCAATTTTATCTAAAGTTGATGAAACTGGTACAAGTAGAGGAAGATTAGAACCTAGGGGAAAGACAGTTAGACTAGATACTCCTGTTGTCGGAACTGTTGCAGAAATTCGAGTTAAAGAAGGTGATGCAGTTAAAGCAGGTCAGACATTATTAACTTTAGACTCGGAATTAACTAAAGCAGAACTGAGACAAATTCAAGATAAATTAGAAGGACAATTAAATCGTCTGTCACAGCTAAATTCATCAAAAAATCAGCTAGTTGTCGCTTTAGCCACTCAACAACAACAAAATCAATCTCAACAGTTAGAAAAGCAAACACAAATCAACCAAGCACAGCGCAGTCTTGATGCTCTCATCAATGCTTACAATTTTCAGAGAGAAGAAAAATTAGCACAAGTTAACCAAGCCAAGCAAGCAATTGGTCATAGTCACACTGCTAGTCTCTTGGTTGCAAGTAGTTTAGCTAGTACACAACGAGAAGTAAAACGTTATAGTAACCTTTACAAAGAAGGTATTGTTCCTGAAATTAATGTTGTCGAAAAGCAAGATATTGCTAAAGAAAAACAAAAGTTATACGAACAGAGTAAGTCAGATGTTGAGCAAGCTAAATTACGTCTAGCAGAACAGCAGAGTAGTTACGAACGTAGTATTCGCCAAGTTAATGCAGAGATTGAGCAAGCTCGCCTACGTTTAGAAGAACAAGAGAATAGCTATCAAACTTTAACTCGTTCTGGTAAATTAGCTATTCTGAGAATTGAAGAACAACAAAAGAATTTAGATACGGATATTACTGCACTTAAGTCAGAAATAGCGCAAACAAAAAGACAGATTGAATCACTACAAATTCAGTTAGAGCAACGCAATCTTAAAGCACCAGTAGACGGTATTTTATTTCAATTACCTATTCAAAAAGCTGGTTCAGTTGTGCAACCTGGGTCAATGATAGCAGAAATTTCACCTCAAGGTTCACCTTTAATCATTAGAGCACAAATGGCTACTAACGAAAGTGGATTTTTGCGCACAGGATTACCAGTCAAGTTAAAATTTGATGCTTATCCTTTCCAGGATTATGGAATTGTCGAAGGGGAATTAGTAGAAATTTCTCCTACTACATCAGAAATAGATACTCCTAATGGCAAAGTATCAGCGTATAACCTAGAAATTGCTCTACAAAAAAACTGCATTCCCTCATCTGATAAATGTATTCCCTTGCGTCCGGGCGATACTGCAACGGCTGAGGTAATCATTCGTCAACGTCGCATTATTGATTTCTTAATTGATCCGTTTAAGAAGTTGCAACAAGGAGGAGTAAAACTTTAGATTTAGCAATTTTAAAAAATCTATATCTGGTAGTTATGTAATTTTTGGGAAAGCAAGTATTTAGCTGTGAAGTTTTAATTAGTTATGTAGTTTTAGGAGTCTTACTATGTCACAAACAATCACCATTACCAGTGAGGATATTATTAATCAAATCAAAATATCTTGTAAAACATCTGAATTAATTGAAGATATTCTTAGCTCTAAGATAATCCAAAATGCCGCAGAGCAAGCAGGGATTACAGTCAGTGATCAAGAATTACAGCAAGCCGCTGACCAAATGAGATTAAGCCAAAATCTCAAGAATGCTGATGATACTTGGGAATGGTTAAATAAAAATTACCTTTCTTTGGAGGATTTTGAGAAATTAGTTTATAAAAATACTTTATCTGGCAAATTAGCAGTTCATTTATTTGCAGACAAAATTGAGCCTTATTTTTACGAACATCAGCTAGATTATGTCAGTGTAGTCTGTTATGAAGTGGTATTAGAAGATGAAGATTTAGCAATGGAGCTTTTCTATGCCATTCAAGAAGGTGAGACAAGTTTCTTTGATGTAGCTCGCAAATATATTGACAATAAAGATTTACGCAGAAAATTGGGCTATAAAGGTAAACTATATCGCAAAGATTTAAAACCAGAGATTTCTGCTGCTGTTTTTGCTGCTAAACCTCCTCAATTACTTAAGCCAATCTTGACTTCTAAAGGCGCACATCTCATCTTAGTAGAAGAAGTGATTCAAGCAGAATTAAATAACTTATTACGCCATAAAATTGCTACAGAATTATTTAGCGAATGGGTAAAGCAGCAAATTGAAAAATTAGATTTCACTACAGTTATATAAATCAATAATTCTCAAAGTAGCCAAATTGATAGCCCCAGTTTCTCCAAGAGACTGGTTTTTTTCAATGGCTTAGAGATTAATTATTATTGATGCAATAATATTCTCTTGTAAGATAAGGTCTCTATTCCGTCAGGAGTCGGTAAGATATTCACACCAAACTATATTTTTCGCATAATTTTAGTAGTGTGGCAAAGCTAAAATTATGCGAAAAATAGTAGTAACGGGGTAACTTTGATTCACTAGGCTAAGTAATCCAGGACTTAGGCACAAAAGTTATCTTTTGAGACTGAGTGTAAGTAACAGTGTGAGAGTTTTGGCGGACAGAACCCTCACACACCCTAGTTGCTTTACTACCCTGCCGATGCTCCTGCGTCTCTACCACTATGCTAACACCAACGCACTAGCTCTTTTATACCCCTTGTCCAAACTCTTGATTTTTCGTATTGCTGTGTAAGTCCTATAATCATAGATATAGTTTGATATGAAACTTGCTAGGCTTTTTAAGCCCAAGTTTTAATCCTGGCGCGCTACTAGGATAATCACATCAGTCTAAGTGACAAGACTTGCGATCGCTATCATATATAAGTCAATATGCTTCAGTTAGGGATTATTTATACTGATTTGATATAGGGACACTATATTGCAACGTTTCTACAGAAGTTATTAGTTTTGTAAGATATCTTATCTGAACCGTATTGACGTATGTATAATAAAATTTTGAACCTAAGCTAATAAATCAGCTTAGGTTCAAAATCTAAATTAAATTTACTTAATCATATTCATCCCTATGACAGTAGAGATGAACGTTTGTCATTAGGACTCAACGCAGATCAAAGTCCAGCCGATAGTAACTCTCAACCCGCCCAAAACATCATTGATTTCTTGTTCATTGAGTTCATGAATAAAGCTATCTTCACCTTGGAAAAGTTCGCTACCGGCAGGGGACAAGTTAGAAATTGTTAAGTTAGCCATGATGAGTGTTCTCCTGAGTAAATTAGTGGTAATGTGGAATTGAATTATGAACTGTCTGGTGTTCTAGACAGATGGATGAAATGAAATTGTGTTGATGATGTTCATCTCTATGACAGTAGGGATGAACATTTGTTATTAGGATTCAACGCAGATCAAAGTCCAAGCTACTGTGATTCTCAAACCACCTAAAACATCATTGATTTCTTGTTCGTTGAGTTCGTGAATGAAGCTATCTTCACCTTGGAAAAGTTCGCTACCGGCAGGGGACAAGTTAGAAATTGTTAAGTTAGCCATGATGAGTGTTCTCCTGAGTAAA